>CAMNTQ010000006.1 GCA_946558695.1 uncultured Lachnospiraceae bacterium | reverse complement strand
TTCCCCTTTTCTGCTATGACGGAGCGAAAATAACCGGTGTGCATGATCGACAGCGGTTCTCGGCTCAATACGCATTATGGGGAAAGGCAATAAAGAGCGCTATCTAAGTGTTACAGCCCCGTCTGTTCTGAAATTACTGCGAAGATACTACAGCGCTAACAAAGCAGCAATTCAGATAAGCTGTGTACAACCGATTCTCGGACACAGCTCTATAAAAACAACTCAGATTTATATCCACGCAGCCGCAAAAATGCAGGCAGAAATCCTGCAAAGTATGCATCCACGGAATAAAATGGACTTGCTGGGGCTTGTTTTGTGAAAACCAAATTGTATCATAAAATTTAGGGACGCTGACATGACGATAGACATTGTATGAAATAGATATTAGGCCGTCACTGCTGCCAAATAGTGACGGCCACTCTTTGGAAATAGTACATTTTAAATTTCTAGTAAAATATTTTTCTTTGCTCAATTGCATTGGCAACCACAGGCATTTCAGGATATAACCAGCTAACATTTACTCCGGCATTCATTACTTCAAAAGCAATTTCATCAGGATTACATAATATAATCTTATGTATCATGGAATTCGCATCATGCATATATTCCATAGAATCTAAAAGCACACCCATTTTTGCTGCGCTGGAAAACAAAGAGTCTTCTTTATAATAGGGAAAAATAGTAAATGCACCTTTTTGCGCTCTTATTCTTTCACTATGATAAGATTCCACTATAGATAATGGCAAAATATGACAAAGTTTTTGCTGTTCTGTTGTCATATAAATATATAATAACATATAAAAGAGGCAATAATATAGCTCCCCTGTCTGCAAAAGCGGTATTAAATCTAGTTGCAGAGTATTTATAATACTGCTCATATTAAAAATTCCCTTTAAATGTTCAGACGAAATTACTGATATATAATTCTTGAAAACACCCTGTAACTGTTTCATTCGTGCTTTTATTTTATGCTTTTCTAAAATACTGGCTTTATATAAAGAATCCACACACGAGTCTATGAGAGCCGTGTTGCCAGTTATGAGTTCAATTGCTTTCATATTCCATTCTACAGGATTAAATACCCATACACAAGGCGAACTGTTAATTCTGTCCGAAGAGCGGTATTGTTTATTGTCAAAAAAACATTCTAATGCAAACACTAATGAATGTATCACTGATTCAGACCAGTCCAATAGTCTTGTCTTTACTCCGTGATGCTGCATGACCTCATACCATTCCAAACATGTACTTGGCTCTTTTTCGAGAAAATGATAATTTTTCGCAATGTAATGCTGTTTACGCAGTTCCTCTGCCATAGCCCTTTTAGAAGTATTACCATTTTTCCCGATTGGTTTTAACTCAATGTCACGCAATAAAGTGGGACGCAGATTCCATGCCTGACTTCTATGCCCTCTGGACCACAATACCGGAGGGATCTCCTGACTTTTTTTCTCGTTTTCACCAATACATTTTATGATTTCGATGTATTGGTGGAAATGATATACTTTATATTGATGGATTGCCATTTTATTTTCCTTCCATATTTTATTTGAAAATTTCCTTACAGTTTTTTTCATAATAATATAAAACAAATTCAATTTCTTCCGTCAGCAAATATTTCTTACTGGCAAAATAAGAAGCCGGAGAATTCAATATATTTGCGATACTATTAAGCAAAGTAGTCCCCTCTTTGTCCTTTAATTGTTCTACCAGCATTTCCTTCTTTGTAATATAAGAATTTTCTGATACGATATCTTTCCATACTTCTTTTTCTCCAATTATTTCGCTTGCTACAATTGTATCTTTGATATTGTAAATAATATAAGAAATCTGTAGTAGCATTCGTAAAATCCAATCCTGTGTCGTAGTCAAATCACTCCTTTTCCGCATTTCTTTCAAAAAATACACAATAGAATCTATTTCCTCTTCCCAATTATCTCCGATATCATGTTTATACGAAGTATACGGACATTGTCTTTTTAATATGTTGATTTCTCTGCGCAAAGTATCTAATAGTTCATTTGAGAAAATCTCTGTTGTCAGATTTTCCCCTGCGCGTTCTTTGCTTAGGCATTGCAAAACTAAAGACATCCGTTTATACAGCATTAATTCATTCTCATTATTAAACACAAAATTTTCTGCAGCTACTACAAGATAACCAAATATTTCTAAGCCCATCATAGAGCACATAAAAATGTCGGAAGTCACTTCGATATAATATTCCATCTGACTTGTAATAAACTCCCTGATCCTTGAATCTTGATAATGAGAAAAAATAGATTTTAATCTTTTTTCCATCCCTTCTTTCTTTTCAAATTTTATTTTTCGTTTTATATATTCTAATTTCTCGTTTTTTATAAGCATAGTGTCCCACTTGAGTTGTTCATTCCTTTCTCTTTCTAATTCATTTAATAAATGGAGCAACTCTTCATACATAGCAGTACACATATTTTTAAAAACATTCTGGTATCGAATCTCCTGCTCTAACTGGTCTGGTTCTGTTTCACAAATATCTTCTGTATAACTAAATGTATTATATAGATTATGATAATGTTTTAATAAATTTTTCAAATCTTCCCGCATGACAAAATCTAAACTATTTTCCTCTAAATTTTCCCACAATTTAAACAGCTCCCGGCCCTTTTCTTCTCGAGGGATATCTTTCCATATTTCCAGACAGAATTTTTCTAAATCCTCTGCCAGCCATTTCCCTGCGCTCTTCCTTTCAGCCTTTATTTTAATCAAAATTCCTTCAATTTCTTCAAGTATTTGTTTTTCCTGCATCAAAAAATATTCTTTAAAGAGTTGAATCAATATTTCTGTATCATAAATATTGTCTTTTCTGAAACAACTTTGAGCTTTTTCAATTTCCTCCTCTATCCTTTCAATTAACCACAATATATTTTCATCAAAATACCTTACATCTCCTTTGGTTTTTTCCAGATACTGACTGATAATATATGCGGGTGATTGCTGCTCGTTTACTGATGCCAGAAATTTTTGCATCTCCATCTCAAAATTCAGCTTAAATAATTGAAAACCGCCTTTTTTGATTTTATCAGACACAATTTGTCCTTTTATCTTTTGATATACAGCATCCACTACTTTTTCAAGTTCTTTTTCCGCCTGAAATTCATACTCCTTTTCCATCAGTTCAAAAACAACAATATATATGAACTCCTTCAGGAGAAACGCTTCTAAGCAGGCATTTCTCTCCTCATGAGATTCATACCTAAATTGATGAGCAATCTCATGAAACGCTGTCGGAAGCAAAAAACAGGTCTCACACAAATAAGAAAAAGTCGGACTGTTCACTACCATCAGTTTATCATGTGTCTCGTCTTTTAAAATCTTGTCTTCTAAATGATAATCATCAAATAATACACAGACCGACATATCCTTTACTCCCATATTGGGCACTACAATGGGATATAATGTATTCGAAAGATAATAGGGTCTCTTATTATCTATATCTGATTTTTGTTTCACTAAAAATGGCTGTAAGAATTGACTATATGACAGTAATATCTTTTCTATACACATATTTGTCTGCAGATCATAGTTTGGCGTCTGTAATGTCTGTAAGTTTATATTTCTTATATATCTCGCGAAAATCTCCAGAGAACCAATCCCTAAATGCAGATATTCATCAATTCTGTTTGCAGTCTCCAGAATATCACATTTATTTATTCTGGCATTTTTTATATAGTCCAGAAGAGACTCCAACATAATTGCCAGTTGTCTAGTCAGATTTGCAGTGCTGATCCGCAGTTCCCGCATTTGGTTGATTTCATAAAGGACGCGGCAAAAACGTCCCAGTAATCGTACATACTCTTTCAGATTGCGTTCTCTGGGATAAAACTTTTCTATATTATTTTCATTGTCTTTATCTTCAAGTTCTTTTGTCACCAGATCTTTTATTTTAAGAAGAGTCTGAGCATTCTTTTCATACAGTGAAATCCATTCTTTCTCATTGGATACTTTCCAGACATACTTTGAGCTTTCTTTCAACAAAGATTCACTTTCATAATAGAGAAGGATTTTTTCATTAATCCGTAAAACTTGTCCTGTTTTTATCATCTTTAATAAACTTTTCGTTTTATCCGCAGAAACAGCGTTCAAAATTTCCTCTGTAATTTTCCCTTCGCCAAACTTGTAATCCCGTATATACGGATATAACTCCTGAAACTCTGAAGAACTATATTCTTGCTGGAAGTCATATCTCCCCAAAAGCCGGTGTCCAAATGTCAGAGATTGTTCTTCTATTTTATTCCCTTCTTTCCCTGACTGAGAATAAACGATTCGCACAATAACCCTGTCTTCCTTATTCAGATATTCATTCCAGTTTATAGGTCCACATGTATTGTAATTATTTATATTAGGTATACCTGCTATACTATAAGTAAAAAATACAGCCACTCTTTTATCTGTTCTTTCTGGAATTATATGAATATTTCTAATAAGGGTAGTAATATCATAGGCATCATGTATATTTCTGCTTCGTACAATAACGGCGAAATCCCCTGCGGTCAATAGTCTATAAACTTGCCATTGAAGATTTGCAGTCTCTTTAAACTCTTCCTGAATACATTCTTCCATTCTTTTTATACAATTACTACAAGATACCTCTTTTCCGTCTTCCATAAAATTATCCGACTGATAAATATCTGGATTTATAAAAACCTGAATTACTGTTAATATAGGAAGGTCGAGATTAAAATTAAAAATATCATTATCTTGTTCTGCCTCAGAATATAAGCAGTACCTTTGATGAGATATACCGGCATGTTCTTTATTTGCTTTCTTTTTTATCCCCATACATTCAGCCAGCGTAGTAGTTTCAGAACTCAGCTCTTCTACTTTAATTCCGTCGAAATAATCTGTCACAAAAAAATGTATATCGTTTTCTTTTAACTTGTCTCCAGCCGAACTACAACGAAACAAATTCAGCATTTTTATCTTTCCCACAATTGTTCCTCCTACATACTCTTCTGTTATATTTTAAAAGCAAAAAACCAGTTCTGTTAATTTCAGAACTGGTTTTTATCTTTTTATCAAAAAGGTAATTTTTTCATCCGTTTAATATGAGAAGGAGACAACAGATGGAATCCCTTATTTGTTCTGGGAGAATGAAAGATCTTTTTCTCTATATATGATGTTTTCATCTCCCTTCCCGGTAATGTGTCAACAACAACGGGCAATACAATACCTGTTATCTTTTTCCCTTCCTTCATCTCTTTCCTCCTTGATTTTTTCTCCTTAATTTATCTTATTCTACACTATAGTTTCTGCTAAATCAACAAATTTATTTAAAGATTCAATAAAAATTATATACTTGTCAAGGTACGCTTATCCAACTTGTTAATTATACGCTTTCTTATGTCTTTTGACAATTCTGCCACAGCACACAAGTACGTTATACATCATATTCGGAAATAATGTAATCTTTCTATGAAGAAATATATTTTAATATTATAGAAAAAGACAAATAAAAGAAAGAAACACAGCTATAAATTATAAGTTCTTTAAAAAATTGAAAAGTGCTCTTAACTTTATCGGGAAATGTTCGATAATAAGAACATAAGCAACAAAATATGGATGAAAAAATCCACAATTCGCTGCTTGCAAATCGCTGGTTTTCCGGATGAAGGGCCCATAAGGAAAATACAGCAATAGTAATTATTAATAACTATAGGAGACAAGGAGGTCTCCGGTACAATTCAAGGAGGTATATTTATGAGAATTCAACACAACATAGCTGCATTAAGCTCTTACAGAAACTTAACAAATAATAACAGCGCAGTTGCTAAAAACTTAGAGAAGCTGTCTTCCGGTTACAGAATCAACCGTGCAGGCGATGACGCTGCAGGGCTTGCTATTTCTGAAAAGATGCGTGCTCAGATCACAGGTCTTAAGACAGCACAGAAGAATGCCAATGATGGTATTTCTTTGATCCAGACAGCAGAGGGTGCTCTTACAGAAGTTCACTCCATGCTGAACCGCATGGTAGAACTGGCTAGCCAGTCTGCAAACGGAACATATCAGGATGAAGACCGTGCAAACCTTCAGGCAGAGGTTAAGGCTCTTCAGGACGAGATCAACCGTATTTCTGAGGGAACAAACTTCAACGGAATCAATCTGTTAGACGGCTCTCTCGGCGGAAAAGTTAGCGCTATCGGTATGACAGATATGGCTGGTGATTTGACGATCGTAGCTGACGGACAGTTAGGTAAAGATCCGCAGAATGCTATCTACAGCTTTGATTTAAGTCAGGTTAGCATCCAGACTACACAGGCTGGCGCTGCAATCAAGACTTTTACAGTCGGCGGTGAGGATCTCTTCAAAACAGGCGCTGACAAAACAGTTAGCTCCAGTTCTCCGGTTAGCGGCGTGAATCTTGCCGGAAAGATTAAGAATGAAATTGAGATTGATAACGTTAAGTATGACGTAAAAGTTACAGGAACGAAAGTTACGCTGACAGCTCAGAAACCTGCAGACGCTCCGTCAACTACGAAATTGAATGTTGTACTTGAAGCTGATAAGGCTGTTGTTAATAATGGACAGCAGATTGCTGTTACGGTAGAACAGGAAGGTGTCGGACCTGCTAACCAGAGAATGTATGGCGAGGCTGCGTTTACATTAGATACTACTATTGTAAAAGATGGCGGCGCACTTAAGATCGGCGACACAACTTATACATTTGCAGTAGGCAAGAACAGCAGCTTCAAGGGTGGTTCCAATGTTATCGACCTGACAGATATGACAGCAACTTCTTCTAATCTGGTTGGTATTGCTGCAGGACGTTTGACTGCTGCTGCTAAGAATAATAAGAACTTCATCGTTGGAACAGATTACGATAAAGCTACTGGTAAGACAATGATCCGTGTTACTGAAAAAGAAGGCGGTGTAGATTACGAAGTAAATAATCTGGCTGGTGATGACGGTAAAGGCGCTAACGGATCAGTTGGTAATGTAAATGCTACATCAACACATTGGAGAAACCTGATCCAGAAGGGTGTTGCATCCATATCTGGTTCTAACCTTACACTTCAGATTGGTGATACATCTGATGACTTCAACCAGTTAAAGGTTGCTGTTGGCGATATGAGCGCTTCCGCACTTGGAATCAGCGGTATCGATATCAGCACACAGGCTGGTGCAACGGATGCCATCAACAAAGTTAAGGCTGCTATCAACACAGTATCCTCTACTCGTGGTGATCTTGGTGCCCTTCAGAACCGTCTGGAGCACACCATCAACAACCTGAGTGTAACAACAGAGAACATGACTGCTGCTGAGAGCCGTATCCGTGACGTTGACATGGCTGAAGAGATGATGGCTTACACCAAGAATAACATTCTTGTTCAGGCTTCTCAGGCTATGCTCGCTCAGGCTAACCAGATTCCTCAGGGCGTATTGCAGTTACTCCAGTAATTGGATTCTGATCTGAGACTGTTTTTACAGTTTTGAAAATGTATGAGATATCAAGGCAGGTTATATTGTTTTGATATGAGGTGTCTGCCCCGTCACTGGGGCAGACACTTATTTTTAATAGAATGATGCTAAAGGCAAAATACCTCTTGACTCCAGCATCACATAATATATCAGGCGGACGGCGCGAAAGTTTCGCCTGCTTACAAAAGGAGGTTTCTGATGGCTAAGGAAATAAACATATCCCAATGCATGATCGTGAAAAATGAGGAGAAGAATATCCGGCGGGCTCTTTCTTGGGCGAAGGAGATTGTACAGGAGCAGATTGTCGTGGATACCGGTTCTACGGATCATACGGTAGAGATTGCAGAGAGTATGGGAGCGAAGATCTTTCACTTTGAATGGTGCGATGATTTTTCAGCGGCAAAAAACTATGCCATAGAGCAGGCATCCGGAGACTGGATCGCATTTCTTGACGCAGACGAATATTTTACCCCAGAAGATGCAAGGAAGCTCCCGGAAGTGATCCGGACTGCGGAGAAGAACTTCTCCCAGAATGGAACGCCCGATGTGATCCGCGCTACGTGGGCGCAGTTAAACGATGAGGGCAAAGTGTTTGCTGTCAGTGAACAGGACCGTATCTTCCGAAATCGGGAAGACGTCCGTTACCGTAAGCCAATCCACGAAGTGTTGGCGTCTACCCGGGGCCGGGATCTCCAGTTAGTGGACGCTACAGAAGCGCTGTCGATCATGCACACCGGTTATTTTCGCTCCGTCATAGCAGAAAAGGGGAAGCGCAATGTCCCGCTCTTAAAAAAGGCGGTGCACAATGATCCGGACGACTATGATTCATGGGCTTATCTGGCAGAAGCTTTTTCTGCGGAGGAGCATTATACGGAAGCGCTGCAGACGGCGGAAAAGGTACTTGAGGAAGGGCTTCATAAGGCAGAACCGCCGCAGATCAACACGGCGCTGATGACTTGGTTCACCGCGGCAAGCAGCGGCAGAACCGGAAATCCCGAACAGTATAAAGAGAAGGCATACGCGCTTTATGAACGTTATTGCAGAGCCGGATACTCCTATCCCGACATCGAATTCGGCATGGCATGCTACCTGCAGAAACTGGGAGATACCGATGGAGTTGTATTATTTTTTGAGGCTGCGCTTCAGAAACTTGAATATTATAGAGGGGTTGACACCCTGAAGATGGCCGGGCGTTTAGACCATATATACGCTTATCTCGCCCTGTATTATTCCGAAAAAAAGGATGCGCAGAAAAGCGTATATTATTGCACCCTGTCTCTGCGGGTTGATAAATATCAGGAAACTCCCCTCTCCTGTCTTCTGGAACTTTTAAAAGATGACAGAAACACGGAAGCGGCGCAAGCGTACGCTTTCCTTGGGAAGATCTATGATATTGACAGCCTGAAAGATAAGCTATTTATCTTAAAGATGACGATGACAACGGGATACCAGAAGTTGGAGGAATTTATCCGGGCGGGCATGTCAGAAGAAGAAATAAAAGAACTATGGTCTGACAACTGTCAGTCATGGGCAAAAAAACAGGAAGCTTTGAAAGAAGCCTATCCCAATATTTCCATAAGAAACCGGACAGATATGAATTTCCTTTCTCTCCTGAATGAGCTTAGGGATATGGATGCAGAAAAGCTTTATGAGAAAGCTCTGATCAGAGGACTGGCAGATATGCTTAAGGAACACCATAAATCCATAGAGGCATTCTATGAGAAGCTTGCTGACTACCGATCGAAACAATGCCTGTATGGACTGTTGGAAATGTGGCTGCGCAAAGAGAGCCGTATCATATCCATGGCAAGAGAGAACGGACTGGAGTTCTGGGATATGGATATCATCCCGACTGCGGAGGGGATGACATGCGCGGATATAGGAGAACATCAGACGGAATGCGCGAATGGTTTTCTTTATACCTATGACGACACCTATAAGAAGATTTACTTCTTCACGCAAGAGGGGGCAGAAGGGGAAGAACTGGAAAAAAGTCTCTCCGGCTGCCGGGATGTCTCTTTCATAAACACGGAACTGGCAGACCTTGAACTTGATAAAGCAGTGGAGGAGCCGCTGGATCTGATCCGCATGGATGTGTCCGCAGGACTTTTGGAACTCCTTGCGGGCTGCCGGAAACACATTGAAAAAGAACAGCCGAAACTGGCGGTCTGTATAGATAGTGACTGCAACCATTTATGGCAGGTTCCAAAACTTTTGAAAGAATGGAATCCTAATTATCGGTTCTATCTGCGTTATTATGGTGAAAAGCCGATACCGGACAGAGTCGTTTTGTTCGCAGTATAACTAAAAGTTAAATCCTCGTAACCGGCAGAAGTATAGGCACAACCTATCCGCCTGCCGGTTACACCGTTTCGACCCGCTCTGCAAAATACCGCCCGATTCTTGCGATAAACTTAAGCGCTTCCTCCCCCATCTCTTCAGGAAACGAAGACAAGACCGGAGCTGTCTCAAAGCTCAACACCTTATTAAAATTAATCTTTCTCAGCCCTTGCAAAAATCCTTCCCAGTCTGTAGATACTCTATTCTCCCTTGTCTTTGTAAAGGTATATGGTATCTGATGAAGATCCGCTATTCCGTCATTGTCATGAATATGAAGCACTTTAAGCCTAAATCCAAGTGTAGTAATGAAATCTTCAAAGTCAATCCCCACCAAATTGGCATGCCCCGTATCGAAGCAAAATCCCAAAACTTCCGCATGATATTTTTCATTGAATCGGTCTATCCGTTCTGACGCTTTTTTCGCATCGCAGCAAGGACCTTCCACCACATGTCCTGCAATGCTGGTATAAAGATTCTCAATGCACAGAGTAATTCCCATTTCCTTTGCCGCAGGAGCCAGCGTATCCAAGAACTTTTCTGTTTCCTGCCACTCCAGTTCTTCCGAACCAAGAAAATGCTGCAGCTTAAATCCATGAATCACTATATACGGACACTCTAAATGAGCGCAAATCTTAAGACTTTTAGGCGCAACAATATCACGCAGATACTCATTCAGCCGGTTTTTTCCTCCGGGGACATACATTGGATAAGGCATATGCATCTGATTAATTGCGATTCCGCTCTCCCTCGCAGCATATTTATGTCTCTCAAAATGTCTCTCCAATTCGGTATCCGTCTGATTAAAGAAAGCGTTTTTTTCGTTTTGATACAATAGAGTATTTGTCAAATATACATTCAAACTAAAATCTGCACATGAAAATCCTGCCTTTTTTAACAGGCGGAATCCTTCTCTTGGCGATGTATCTCCAACGACTCCCTTTGTCTGTACTCCTATCCTTATCATCTTCCCATCTCTCCAAACTTTTCTTTTGAAAACAAACTACTCCGCAAAGGCAGCGGACACACTGCCAGTGCAACACTATCCTTTCAGCTTTCTAATCCCGTTGGAAAACATCCCGTCTCCCTCCTGCAGGAGTTCTGCAAAGCTATGCGCCGCTTTTACAAGGCAGGCATCCTCCATGTATGTTCCCACGATAATTCTGCTGGGATACAAGTTATCATAGAGCGCCTTTGATTCACGCAAGAACTCAGGACAAAGCTTCTTTCTCATCTAATGTCGCCGTCAGGTTAAGATCTTTCTCGATCAAATTTTTCTCCTTTTTCGCACTCTAGGGGTATATCACTATTGCTTCCTAATCGTCCTGATCACATATAAAATGCTTTATACCATTCAGCAAATTTTCTAAGACCGGTTCTTAAGCTTGTACAAGGTTTGAATCCGAAATCACTCTCTAACGCGCTGGTGTCCGCATAAGTCACTGGGACATCACCAGGCTGCATGGGAACAAGGTCCTTATGCGCTTCAAAATCATAATCTCCCGGCAATACTCCGGCACGAATCAATTCTTGCTGAAGAATGTCTATAAAATCCAATAAGTTTTCTGGATTACTATTACCAATATTATATACTTTATATGGCGGCAACGGCAGTCCATCTTCTCCTGTAACCTTATCCGGCGTCTTTCTCATAACACGCAAAAGACCTTCCGTAACATCATCTATATAAGTAAAATCACGCTTACAATTACCATAGTTAAAAATCTGAATATTCTCTCCTTTACACAGCTTGTCCGTAAAACCAAAATATGCCATATCCGGCCGGCCGGCCGGACCATATACTGTGAAGAACCGCAGACCGGTGGACGGAATATTATAAAGTTTTGAATAAGCATGCGCTAACAGCTCGTCACTTTTTTTAGTGGCCGCATAAAGTGAGACAGGATTGTCTACTTTGTCGTCCGTGCTATACGGAACCTTCTTATTAACTCCGTAAACACTGGAAGAACTTGCGTACACCAAGTGTTCTACACCCGCCGCGCCGTTATCGTAAGAATGGCGGCAAGCTTCAAGAATATTGTAAAAGCCAATCAAGTTCGATTCGATATAAGCATCCGGATTAGTAATGGAATATCTGACGCCCGCCTGCGCCGCAAGATTTACTACAATCTGCGGTTTATACTTTTCAAAAGTCTCTGTGACTAATGCCTTATCAGCAATATTCCCTTTCACAAAGGCAAATGAAGAAATTGCAGATATCTCTTCCAGCCTTGTCTCCTTCAACCTTATATCATAATAATCATTCATATTATCAATACCTATGACGATTACATCTCCTATATCTGCATAAAGATGTTTTACCAGATTTGCTCCAATAAACCCAGCGGCGCCTGTAACCAATATTCTTCTATTCTTTAAATCTATATATCCCACCGCTTATTACTCCTTTATTCCAAAACATTTCATCGCTTGCCACTATTCCTGTTTTTTCAATGGCACTTCTTTCATCGGGAGACGTTCTAAATAAAAAGAAGGCATATATTCATCATTGAAATATTCTATCGGGTTCTTAATTCCCATTTCAAGGATCTGTTCTCTTATCTCCTTATAATAGATATTACAGATAAATATCGCACAATCCTCCGGCAGTTCTTTTAAACACCGCGGATTCTTAACTGTTAACCCGAAAAATTCCGTATCCCATACAGTTCTATCGTTGTCACAGGTAAACAGCGGCGGATATTTTTTACCATAACATTTCATATAATTTCTGCACATATTCCCTGCGCCGAAAAGCACTCTTGATGAATACTGCTTCAGCCGTATTTCCATTTCTATCTGCCACTTTAAAAAATCCCCTATCTTTTTGGACAAACGCAAAATTTCAGGACGGAGAAGATGAGAAAATGCCGAAATAGTATCCCTCATATCCATAATCAACTCCCCGTCAAATCCAATCTCCCTAAGTCCTCGGATCAAGTTCTGCCAATCTGTCTGCGACCGGCCCTGATACACGCTTGTAAAGGGCAGCATAGCGCTTTCCCGATTCCCGTTGCAGTCCCGCAAAATCACAGTTTTAAGCCTGTTTCCAAGCTCTGTTATAAAATCATACATATTTTGTCCGCACAGGTTGCATACTCCAACATCCAGACAAAATCCGAAGCGCTCTTCTCCTACTGTCTCATTCAGCCAATCAATCCAATGCCTAGCGTCCTCTGTCAGCGAACAGGCTCCGCGAACCAGATGCCCGTTAAAGTCCTTACATTGATTTTCCAGTAAAATACATACATCCTGCTCTCTTGCCAATTCTGCCAGACCAAGATAATAAGCTTTGTTATGTTTCCATAAGTTCTCAGATGATATACCCGCAAATAAAGGGCGTATAACCAGATTTTTACACCCCGCCTGACCGCACACTTTTATACTTTCTTTTGCGAGCTGAAACAATAATCCATTTAAATCGTCATGTTTAGTATTTCGTTCCAGATAGGGCGCATACGCTGCCGGCATATGCACTTTCTGGGCCTCACATTGCTTTAACAGGGGCAGCATTGCTTCACTCATTTTTTCAGGATTCTCGAATACTTTTAACCTGTCGGTCATTTCTTTAATTGCTTCTTTTTTTCCTATCTGCTCCAGTTCGCCGGATGTACAACACAGCGAAAAGTCTAATAACATATTCTTGTATCCGGCTGTAAATATATTCCGAAGACCTTTATACGGATTTTTTATGCCTACAATATGTGATGGCGTACATAATAGATTCAATTTTTTATCCTCCAGATCAACTGTTATCTCTTTTTCTGCTGATCACATCTTTAATCTCTGTTGAGCTTGTCGTCTGTGTATAGGGAAAGAAGACCATGTCCGACCCATGCTGCTGCAAAAATACCTTTTTTGCCAGCCAAACCGGATCATCGGCATAATCACTTCCCGAGAACTGAACATCAAAATGATACATATACCATGCATCTTCTGTATTTGGCTTATCGACTGGAATTTCAACTGCTTCGTCTACATATTTGCATGCCTCAACAATCGCAAGGCGCTCATCAAAAGGAATGTACGGACGTGTTTTTTTGCCCCGTATCACCTGTTCATCAGTCACTACGCCGACAATCAGGTAATCGCACTGCTCTTTTGCCCGCCTGAATATATTCAGATGTCCTATGTGGAACAGATCAAATACTCCTGCCACATAGCCGATATGGTATCTTTTCGGCGCGCTCTTTTGTGAACCGCCCGTCAGTTTTAACGGCCTGTCATAATCAAGCCGCGGGTCATATACGGAAATATCTTTGATCATCATCTTTTTCAACTGGAGGAGAACATCCTGAAAAAATTTAATACAGATGAATACTTTAAAAGGTTCCTTTATCTCCCCTAAAATTCCCGGCGAAAAGATTTCTATACCTGATAACTGTTCTCCCCATCTGCTTTCATTATTGTCAATGATTCCTGCAATATCATAATACGTGCCAAACTGTTCTATAAACTGTTCCGCATACCTCCCTGAGCCAAAAAGATAGATTTTTTTACTTCCCAATCCTTTAAAAATATTTGTGAACAAGCGCTCGTATTCTTCCTGGCTATAATCCATCCTGTGTCTGTTAGAAATCATTGTCTGGTTATCTCTTCTGTGGAGCTTATGATAACCGGAAAGCTCTTTTTCCTTTCTAAGCTCTTCCAAAAAGGCATTGCCTTTTCTTCTCCAAAAATCCCGATACTCATATAAACTAAAATATTTCAGAATATCATCCCGGGGATATATCTTCTCCAGATCAGGATTATCCCTGTATATAAAATCCACTGTCCTGATGAAAACAGCATTTGCCGGAAAGTCCTCAATATAAAACTCCTGGTCGAAGAATACAAATCCGTTTCCTGTATGAAAACAGTTAATAGAAACCATATCAATATAGCCTCTTTTTAAGATTACACCGATATTTTTTCTCTCTTCCTCCGTTCCAAATGCACGCCTTTGCCACTGATCAATATTCGGATCATCTTTTTTTCGTCTTTCCCAATGAGGTTCAAACTGCCTCCAGTTCACTTCCTCGTAAACGGCATGCTCCGACGAAGATAATATAATCTTCCAAAATCTTTCAAGTTCCTGTATAAACTTTTTCCTGTCACTTCGCAGCGTTTCCCTGAAATATTCTGTAGCAATCTGCCCTTTTATATAGGGCATCACATAAGCATCGCTCTCCCGTTTTCCTTCAACTACAGGAATTTTATGGTTTCGCAAATAATCCGTATTCTGAAACAGAGCGTCTATTTTTTCTATTCCTTCCCTATATAGGGCTTTTCTGGACACTTTCACCGGATACTTTATGATTGTCGCCAATGCTTCCTTGCGTCCCCGGTCTCCCTGAACTGTCACCTGGTCAACTCCCATGAGTTCACCATCAATGGTGCATTCGATCAAAAAAGCATTTGCCATTTGGTGGAACATATGATTTTCCAGCAATGTTTCGTACAGTCTTTCCTCTTCAAGAAATAATGTTCCCGGGTTCTCATATTGCGGAAATACTCTCACATCAATTGCTTCATTTGGCACATAATCTTCTGCAATCAGAAGCTGGGGGCGCACAAGTTCCGGCATAACCGCATAAAATCTGTATTTTTGAAAACCTGCCTTGAAAAACATTTTTTCATATTCCGCTTTCGAATATGAGCGTCCCCCATTTATTTTCATTCTTTTGTCACTTACTTTTAAATATCCGTCAATCCCATCAAGGACGTGTCCAGAAAAAGAATCCTTATCGCCGCAAAAATAACGAATCGCCAGACGGTTTTCAGCTCCTATCAGAAGCTTTCCCAAAGGCTTAAGCAAAGGCTTAAGCGCCGCAAGCATTTCCTCAGGGTTCTCACTTCTTTCAATGATACCCGCTGCCACAATATAATCAAATTTACCGCTGATTGTATGCAGTTTCCCCATATCCGCCCTAACCGTGTCTATTCTATTTTCTTCCATCGCATCAAAAAGCACTTCGCATTCCGGCCTTCCGCCTGAAATGAAAAGTACTTTTGAACCTGTTTGAAAATCATACCAATTGATAAGAGCCTTGGGCAAATCCTTTATGATCTCATCTGAAGCCATAAAAACCCCCCTAAATATCTGCGTTATTTATCCAATCCATACAATATATCTTTAAGAGATACGATCGGATACATGACTTTATTCTTTAAATTATTATATATATCGTCAAAATAATAAACTGCCGTAACGATCATAACATCTGCCTTTGGCAAATCATCCTCCGGCAAATACACTTGTAAGTCAGAATAAATAGCCGATGCATTTTTGTCAACCGCATATTTAATCTCAATATCACAGTCCTTTAATTCTTCCAATAAACATTTCCCCACATGGCTCAATCCATAAACGGCAACAGACTTATAACCCCTTTTTTCTAAGTATTCTTTGATATGTCTGCCTTCCTGCTTTGTTGTCATCCACTTGTTCATAAGCAAAAATAAGTCAAGATTTTTATCTGTTAATTCTCTGCAATTATCTAATGCCTTGCCTGAAATCCTTTCAACTGCCATTCCCCCGGCGACAGCCCCAATAACCATGCCTGACAACACTGAAAAAAAATTGTTTTTCTTCATATGATCCTCCGATTTATCCCTTCAAAGTTCTTATCTATTTTTACAAATCTGCCAATATTCAATATATCTTTTTGCACCATGGGCGCACGGAATACTATCGCTTCTTCTGGCGAGTTTATACTTGCCGCCAAACAAATATTCCCCATCATGAGAATACTTATACTCAGTACCTTCATTATCTGCAAACGTATCCAATACAAATAATTTAACACGATTTTTTTCTAATACAATATCAATTTCTTTTTTTAATTTATCATGCGGAATCATATGTATAAAGTTTAGCATGATCAAGCAATTGATATCTCCACAATCAATATCCGCAAATGTCCCTTTTCGGAATATGACCTTTGGACACAAAATGGCTCCCGCTTTCAATGCTTCTGCAGATATATCATACCCTATTTTTTTGTATCTCCACCTTACACCGCCAATAATCTCACCCAGCCCGCATCCCACTTCGACGAACGGCGCATATTTAGAAAATTTATTTTTGCTGATCAGTTTATTGAGTGTCCGGACAACTTCCAAACCATAAAGTCTTTCATTAATCGGTGTAAGATGCCATGATCCAAAATTATAATATCGCTGCAGCATATGATAGATTTTCTTTTTTATTACCCCTGCTTTTTTACTCTCAATCCACCATTGTCTCATCATTTATTTTAACCAGTCATCCTTTCTTGCCATGAGCAGTGCCTTAAAGATTTCGATATCTTCTGTTGTCGTGATCTTAATATTTTTCTCAGAACCCGGGCAGAAATGCACGGCCTCTCCAAGTTCGACCATCAAGGTACATGAAGCGATTGAATCAGTAATCCCCTGTTTCGCCGCCTCTTCATGCGCCCACAATAATCTGGAAAGCAGAAATGTCTGCGGCGTCTGCGTCCTTGCAAGTGCATCTCTTGAGATTAATGCTCTAGCACTTGTTCCATTCTCTTCCTCACGCAATAACATCGCTTCTGCACATGGAATAACTGTTATCGCCGAACCATGTATCCTGCACTCTGCAATGCTGTTGGAAATAATCTCCTGAGATACATTTGGCCTGATCCCGTCATGCACCATCACCAGATCATCTCCTTTACATTCTTTCTTTAACTCAGCCAATCCATTGTGAATAGATTCCTGTCCATTTTTTCCGCCTGCCACAACCCACCTGAGCTTTGTTATATTAAATTGACGGGCATATGCTTTCAAAATCTCCTGCCACCCATTCAGACATACAATCAATATCGCGTCTATCTCCGGATGCTTTTGAAAAGCCTGCATGGTATACACAATAACCGGTTTGTCATGGATATTCAAAAACTGCTTGGGGATATCCTGATTCATCCGATTTCCCTTTCCGCCGGCGATAATCATTGCTATATTCATCTGCAACACTTCCTCTTATATATAATTGAACTTTTCTAAAAAGTCTGTCATCTGTAAATATTCCCGAATACCTAAACTTTTCATTCTTTCCTGCATATCAAGATATGCTTTTGAACCGGGCGCTACTGCCAGCAGATACAGTGAATCGGGATAACACTCACAGGCTTTTTCTATCTTTACCACCCTTTTATCTGCCATGAAACCATCCTTTGGCTCATCTGATACCGCAAAACATCTGATCTTATCATACAGTCCTTCATTATAAAGTATCCGCATTGCAATATCGCCCTGCTTACCTGCCCCGTAGATAATGACTCCTTCCGATTTAAGAATCTGCGTCTTCACTTTTCTTTTCTTTTCTATCAGACTGCCGCAATACCCTTCTGGCGCTCTCAAAAGCTCCCGGATCCAGTTATCTATGTATCTGTTGTATTTGATATAAGCCTTATACTTCCCATAATCCTCTCGGATCTGGCGGCTAAACTCATACTTATACTTATCGTCGATCCTAAAAAACGTCCCTTTTAACCTGACAAGCCGCAAAGTATAGACATACGGCAGCAAATATTCCTGTTTTCTTGCTTTTATTATCTCCTCAAGGTACTCATATTCTCTTGTCATGGCCATCATTTTTGACCTGCTTTTTACCGAAGCCTCGGGATTATCCTGCCTGTAATAATAAAAAGCCTCGTTTAACCACATTGCCCTTCCGGCATAGAAACATGTCTGCATCCAAAATCCATTATCCTGATATGAAGCCCCGAGACTTTCATTAAAAGAAATATCATTTTGTACCAGAAAGTCTTTTTTATAAATCCCTGTCCAGATATTCATAAAAAAATCAAAATATATATTTCTTTCATCTTCTCCAAGCACCTGATTATACCATACATTTAGATTATTATCATGTACCCGTTTCAGGTAATTCAATTTTTCAAACCAATAGTAGGCATCCGATTTAACAAAATCCAGATTATGATTCACAGCAGCCTTGTATAACGTCTCATACATTTCAGGAGCTATCCTGTCGTCGCTTTCGACAATCCCGATATATTGCCCCGACGCAAGTCTTAATCCCGCATTCATTGCCGCTCCATAACCCTGATTCACTTTATGCAGCGCTTTCATACGCCCATCCTCCGCCGCATACTGATCAATAATTTCACCTGAGGAATCAGTGGAACCATCGTCAACACAAATAATCTCTATGTCTTTCATGGTTTGAGCCACAATACTGTCCAGACACCGGCGCAAATATCGCTCCATATTATAGACAGGCACAATAATTGATATTTTCGGCATTCTTCTTCTCCTCTTATATTTAACAGATCCAATATGCTTCTATGTTATGTGCTAATGTACGCTTCTCTTCGGGCGGCCATTCTTCCCATCCCTTTCCGTAAAGGTTGTCCAGATATTCCTGATACCCCTGCGGAATATTCACCATAATATCTTCAAAAGGCATTCGCAAAGTTTTTTCATAAACGGATCGTGTTGTACAATCCTTTTCATAATATCCTGTGCCTAAAACACCCACATACTCCGAATCGTCAAATCTGTATGTATCAAAAGACGGCTGCTCCTCATCATAGATCTTTCTGAATTTATTCATATCCCCGCTGCTCTTAAAAAACACCTCACGCCTTCTTGCGTTTATCTTTTCATATCTTCTAATATATGCTATTCTTTCTTTTTCATCATCAGGGAGTCCAACTATCGGCAAGATCTCTACATTTACCCCGACAAAATGATTATAGAAGGCGTATTTCTCTATGAGCATTGTGCGTTTATCTGCCAGACGCGCAAATTTATAATGTCCCCATACATCATTCTCATCGTCAACGATCTGACACATGAATTTATCATTTTCCTGAAACAGCTCCAAAAACCTCTCATAGTCAACATCCGGCATAAAGACATCAATGTCATCGTCCCACGGTATAAAACCTTTATGACGAATCGTCCCCAGCATGGAACCTCCGCTCAGCCAGTACCGAAGATTATTCTTTTCACAAAACCGGTCAAAGCAGGAAAGAATCTCTTTTTCAACCGATTTTAATTCGTTCAATGACATTCTCTTAAGCTTTTCAGCCTTTTTCCTGTAGTCAGCATTTTCCCAATCATACAGACAATATATCCCCCCTTTGGAAATATGCGTGCCGTTAACGATCTTGTCTATTTCATCGGAACAATCTTCGGATGCATAAAGAATGATCCAATTTTCGCCTGCCTCCCTTCTCCACTCATCCACTGAATAAATTCTGATATAGGAATCTGTCTTATTAAAATAGTGAGAAAGCGCATACTTAACGCTTCTCCAAACTCGTTCTCTTCTTTCCTCTTTTTCCGAAATATAACATTCAACCCTGTATCCTCGGTTCTCCAGCAACGTCCTGACGGCAAAAGAATGCTCGTCTAAACCCAAAATTGCCAGTTTGTCGGAGCGCTTTATCTTTCCCTTTTCTATCAAAGACTCCAGCCGGTCATCCATCTGCTTTAAAATGCTGTAAAAATATTCCATTTCTCCGAGATCTCCCCTCTATATGCATTCTATTCCTGTAAATCTGCAAAATTATTATGCAGCATCATATATTCTTCTAATCCAACCCCCGTATAATACCGGGATATTTCTTCAAATATAATATACAGATGCTCATATAATCTCTCTATCCCGCCTTCTGTCTTAAACGTCGGGCTTCCTCCGGGCATTAGTTCTGAAGAATGCAGCATGAACATAAGATAATCCTTATCCGATTGATAATTCTGCTCTATCACGTAAAGCATTTCTTCCAAATTCCTTCTGTTCGGCCTCAACCAAAGCGCCGTGTTTTTTTCTTCAGACCACAGTGTCGTCACCGGAATCTCAATTATTCCATTTCGGACAGATATCACCGGCAGTTCTTTTGAATAATCCGGCCCCGCAAAATCCGGAGTTTGTCCTATACTTGTTCTCCAATCCACGTATGGAGTCACTGAACAGTCCGCAATGTACCCCTGCTCATGCAACAACTCAAAATATGAATCATTCATCGCCCAGCGCCCCGACCGGTGTGTAACAGGTCTTCTCCCAAATTTTTGTTCTATAGCATTTGTCATTGTCATAATTTTTTCTTTCATGATATCTTTCGGATACTCAATCAGATAGGGAAGACCCGCATTCTCTCCTTTTGGCAATTCATAAAAGGGCGGCGTATTCCATGCATGCAGATGCATACCGATTTCACACTCTTTTTTTTCTAAATGATCCCTTGCAAAGTCGACAAACCTGTCGTCATTTATCATTTCCCAGTTAGACATCCACGTCGGTTTAAACCGATATTGGCTGCAAAGCTCTTGGAATCTGGAAAGATACTTCACATTTTCTGTTCCAATCGGAGTCCCTTCTTTCCATTCCCATAAATTATCTCCCTCTGTATCTATTGTGATAATGAAATATTTACTCCTTTTCATAACCATACCTTCTCCTTACTAAACATTACAACTATTTTTCCATATATCGGATGCCGGACTGCTCTATAACTTCAGATAATGATATAACCGGCACAGTTGTTTTCCTTTCCAGCTTCTTTTTAATAGATTCTGCGTCATACACCGGTGTAATAATAATACAGTCCGCTTCCGGTATTTCTTCGTCTCCCGTTATAACAGGAAAATCACTATTCATATTAATTGCGTTTCTATCAATCACACAAACAATGCCAATATCACTGTCCTTTATATCTTCTAACAGATGATGAGTCATCCTCCCCATACCATAAATAATAATATTTCTTATCTCCTGTTCTTCAAAATATTTGACTGCGCTCCCGTTTTTTTCATGTAAAAGCATCCATTTTTCCAATAACCGGTAATAAGAAATATACATCTCAATGTTCATTTTTTTTGTTTCCAGCGCTTCCATGCTTTTCTGTTTTTCCAAATCGAAGTCGGATAGTTTCTTTTTAGGTTTCACAACGATTTTAGATAGTTCTTCCACCCATACGTTCCCTATATGCTCCGCCGAAAAATATTCTGCTCTTTTACACCCCTCTTTTGCCATTTCACATCTTAGTCCATCATCCTGAAGCATGCGAATAATTTCATCCGCCATCAGTTTTTCTTCTTCTGTGAAATGATCCGTATAATACTCTTTAATATTTGGAACTAATATTCCGCCTGCACCTCGTATAGGAGTTTTTATGTCTTTTTGTTCACATAAAATATTAAGCACTTCTCTTATTCCCCCAGGACAATCACATGCTACTGCTGGAACACCTGCGCTGAACGCTTCCAGCATAGCACACGACAATGACTCCAGTCGAGATGCTATTATAAATACTTTTGCTCTTTCCAAATAATCCCCAACATTAGCAACACTTCCCGGCATATCAACATCTTCAGCTAATCCAAGTTCTAGTATAAGTTTCTCCAGCCTGTTCCTTAATTCTCCCTCGCCTAATATAATCAGCTTACTATCCGGACATTTTTCTTTCACCATTTTAAACACTCGTATAATATGCCATTGCCGCTTTATACTGTGCATTCTTCCAATCGCGATAATGACATTTTCCTTTTTATCGTTCCCCTTAACAGACATGGGATGAACGGGATTATATATAGTTCTTGTAATATGATTTTTGTCGCCGTAATGCTCTGTCCAATCCTTTCTGCAATATTCCGATGGAAACGTAATTAAATCTGCAAATTGATATAACTTTTTAAAAGTATGGTCAGACCAATCAACGGATTGACAGCATTTCTTATATTCAGATGTTACATTGTGCGTTGTAAGAATAACTTTCTCATTCCCTTTTGACATTATATTAAGATAGTTTGCAAACTGCATAAAACTAATTGCAATATCAATATGATACTGCCTCTTTAAACACTCCAATTCTTCAATTTTATTCTCCATTGCACTCTTTAAAGATGTCTTCTCGTTCAAATATTTTAATGAAAAAGAAAAATCGACCAGTGTTCCTTTAAATTCATACATTATTTTGCATGACAAATCTGTAAATATAATAACATCGTATCCCTGCCCCTCAAAAAACATACTCAAGTCAGCCGCGCACCTCTCCGCTCCGCCGGCCTGCAATGAGGTGACAATAATTCCTATTGTATGATTCATACCTTTACATGTCTCCCATAACTATCTAATAATTTGCAAAAATGTCTTTCCAGAATTCAAGATGAATCTCTATCCTGCTTTTAGGGTATACCACATCATGCGCCGTTTTTCCCATTATACTCAAACGCCCCCGGTGTTTTGACAGATATTCAATCCGCTCCGCCATTGCATGGTAATCACCTATCGGGACGATATAGCCGTTCTCATCATCTACGATATCTTCTCTCACACCTGAGGTTGCCGTGACAACCGGAACCGCCCCGTTTCCCATCGCCTCGATAATACTATGGCTCCTGCCTTCGTAATCTGCAATATTAATACATACATCCTGCTCTTTCCAAAAAGAAGGAATTTCCAAGCGGTCTATTTCCCCTAAAAGCCGCACTTTCTTTTCCAAATGATTGGATCTGATAAACTCTTCCAACTCTTGGCGTGCCACGCCGTCTCCCGCAATATCCATCACAAAGCAAATCTTTCTTTCCACAAGAACTTGTACTAACTTTATCAGTAAATCCATTCTCTTCTGAGAATATTCCACTCTTCCTGCATAACCGACACGAAGCGGAGATAACTCATCTTCTGTATATTCACGTCTAAGTGTTTCTTCACACTCAAACGGAACGCACATAGAATGAACCTTCTTTGGCTCTATTCCCATCTCAATCAAAGCTTTCATTATATCTTGGCTCACACCGATAAATACATCCGGGATCTCTTTATAATCCATATATGCATTATAAATACTCTTACTGCCGCCTCTGATTGTTGTAATTATCTTAACCATTTTCGGATAACAGCATTGTATCAGATACGGCGCCAGCATTGTATTATCGGGCTGCGTTGTGACTATTTTAAATGGAAGCTTATCTATTAAGGCTTCAATTACATTCAATATAGAATCCACAGAAAACATTTCCTGCTCGTCAATGTATATCATCCTATCCTGCAGCAGTAAGGGAACCTCATAATCCCCCCGTGTAGCGACAACATAAATATTATCTGCCCCGTCTTTAATCAAAGCCTCGCAAATATCCTTTGTCCATGCCTCAATACCGCCCAATGAAAATCCATTATATGAAACAAACAATATATTTTCTTTTTCGCCATTATTGATTTTTACGTTTTTATATAGATACTGCTTTATTTTTTCATCTGCTTTTAAGGCTTCCAGACGCAGCTCATTATAATGTACTTCCTTTTTCAGATCATAATTCCATATCTTCTTCAAATCTCTTCTTATATCATTGGAAACCTTTTCGTCTGCAACAGTGATGCATAAATCCACGTCTTTAAAATCATTTATTCTCTCAGGAGGTTCAACTTCGTATCCTCCCACACGCATTCCCCATTTGCTCGAATCAGTATCTAAAATGGCTGCAATTTTTATATTTCTGCATTGTTCTAATAATTTACACAATGTTTTACAGCGTTTTCCTGCGCCGTAAAAAATAAGTTTCCGCACGTCCCTTTCCATCCTTCCTAAAGAGTCCCTTTGTTTGATATTTTCTCCAAAAGCATGATATCTGAATACGGTATATAACAAACATTTTGAAATTGCAGTAATTTTATATTTTCAAGTATTTCTTTTGCGTATTTTTTACCAACTGCAACAACCACAAATGCTTCCCTGCTATAACTTCTAATATCCTTTACCGCATAGTTTTCGATCAGACGATTCGATTCGTCCTGTCTGGTCACGGCAAAGCCGGCTATATGCCTACATTCTCTTCCGTATTTCTCCAAAAAAAGTTTTCCTATTTTCCCTGCTCCATAAATAACGGTCTCATTTTCTTTACGGCATTTAGACAGCATATCATTAAATTCTTCCTTTATCTTATTTATGTATGCATTCATATGCTCTTTGTCTGAGAATATTTCATTATATTCTCCCATCCATTCCTGACTGATCTGATTAATTTCTTTAATTAAGTTCCATAACTTTTCGTTGTTTTGTACCAAGTTAGGATAGAAATACGGCAGAAAATTTATCAAGGTATTTTTTAAATGTTCCTTATATACCTTCACAACATCCATTTTATATGCTATTCGGAAACAATCCCTTATCCCTTGCAAGATATCCCCTGCTATCTCAGACGTGTAAATTAATTCTTTATGTCCCACACGATACATATATACCGTTTCATTTATTGCGTAGAATTCTTTTATATGCGCCATAACCTTCAGCAAAAACGGCGGATCCTCGTATCTTCTGTATGACGGGAACAATATATGATTTTCACGAATCATTTCCAGATTAAATATATAGCATGTATAGTTGCAAAAACATCCATAATCTTGAAACAAAACTTTTCCGTTTTCATCAAACCAGTCTGTACGCTTCCCTATAGCCCCGTTCTCATCAAAAGGCAGCAAATTTCCCCCGCATGCCAAAACATTATTCTTTTCAGCATAGTGATATAATTTTTCTAATGTTTCATTACATGCGTAATAATCATCCGGATCCATAAATGCTATATACTTCCCGTTCGCACTCATTATGCCTCGGTTCTTTGCCGATCCGGCGCCTTGGTTTTCCTGACAGATAAGTATGATATTTTTATACTCTTTACAATATTTTTTTACAATATTAAGCGAATCATCTGTTGATCCATCATCAATACAAATAATCTCTATCTCTTTTAGAGTCTGGTTCAATATACTGTCCAAACATTCTCCAATATATTTTCCCATATTATATATCGGAATAATTACACTGATTTTTGTCATTTAATATATGTTCCCCTTATTCAAATTCTGCTTCTAAAATTCATATTCAGCAGCAATATGACATATTTAGAAGCATCTGCATGGTAACAAGCGGAAGTCCTGTCTTCTTACGAAGCATAGCGGATATTTCATCATAATAATAAACAGGCGTAATCACTATACAATCAACATCCGGCATTTTGGAATCAAGCCCTATTACTAATCCGTCTTCATTTGGCAAAGCTGCTTTATCCATAACCGCAATGACTTCAATATCTGTCTGTTTTAATGCTTGCTGTAAACGTTTTCCTATATACCCATTGCCATATATCATAATCCTTTTATATCCCTGATTATGAAAATACTGTTCAATCTTTCCCCCGGAATACAGAAAATCTAACCAGTCATTAAATAACATCATATTAGAAAGATTTCGTTTCATCCGCCTCTTATAATCATTGACCATGCCAACCAGTACTTTACCGCCAAGGAAAAATCCCCCTGCAAAAGATGCCATGCTTACCAACCCTGCAATCATCTTCTTTTTCATCCGTTATCTCTCCTTCCTGCAGCAAAATACTACTTTCGGCGTGTTATAGATGTCTTTATTATGTGTCAGTTTGCGTTCTCCCCAACATTGATAAGACAATCTGTTTCTTTTTAAGAACAACTTCATTCTTGTAAGCGATATGAAATGCTGTCCATAATTTTCATCTATATCGATTCCTAAGAATTTATAATACTTCTCTTTCGCATATTTCCATCGCTGCTTAACGCAAAAAAGACTACTCCTATCCATAACATCAAATATGATATGTCCCCCTGGTTTTGTCATGGAAACCATTTTTTTAACAGTACGATAAAAATCCGGTATATACCAGCTTGCCCTCACGCAGTATACAACATCATAAACTTCCGTATCTCCTTTGTATTCCGATACATCACCGGCCCATATCCCGTCTTCATTATTAAGCTCTTCTTTGGCCAACACAACAGAACTTTCTGCTATATCACAGCCGTCAACAGTTATTCCCTTTTTCTTTAACGCTGCCCCTATGGGCCATCCGGTGCCGATCCCAACCTCGAAAACTTTTTGAGGAGATGATTTTTTGATTAACCTGACAAGATTTTGTTCATATGGCGCATAACCATATTTTTTTGTCTGCTCCGCCCAATATTTACTGTATACCGTTTTATAATACTGTATTTCCTCCATGTTTTTCACCCTTCCTATGCCCTCTTCCCTTGCCCTTGCGATATCTCCCATGCTAATAATTCCAAACAACTGGTTTCTTTCCGTTACGCAATATATCATATTTGACGGCCGTTCAAGTATTATCTGGGCAAGTTTATCAAACGAATTCTATCCGTCTTCTCATCCAACTCTATTACCGTCAATTTGTCCCTGTTTGTATAAATCATGCTCTGCCTCCATCCTATATCAGGCTAACTGATTAGATATGCTTTCATCTCTTCCACAGACATCTGTGCCTTATCCCATCCGTAATAAATCGGCGCGCATTTATGATGTTCGGCTGCCCAGTAGCTGTTCGGCAACTCAAGCTTTATTCCCTCTATCTCATTTCCAAAATCTGTGTAATTAAAGACTTTCCCTGTCTCCTCGCTTAAGTTTTGGTCAAACACAATATACTTATAGTATCCTGACTGCATCCCTTCCGGAAAAATTACCGTCTTATCGAATATTTGGTCAAATTTGCGCGCCAGCATCCTTTTCCACTTCAGGATAACCGGCATATGTTCCAATTGTACAACTCCTAATGCTGCTGTAAATTCATTGATTCTGTAATTAAAGCCTTCCTTCATCGGATACGTAACTATCTTACCATTGATGACTTCTTTCCCGTAATTGCGGAATTTTTTCATCCATGCAATCAAATCCTTATCTCTGCTGACGATCATGCCTCCTTCTCCTAACGGCATGGTTTTAGTCGCGTAAAAGCTATAGCTTCCCGCCAGCCCGTAACTGCCCGCTGTTTTGCCGTTCCACTGTGCGCCGTGAGCATGCGCGCAGTCTTCAATCAAGGCAATCTTATGTTCTTCGCAAAACGAAGCGATCTTTTCTATATCAAACGCAATATGCCCGCCGATATGTACCACGATAACTGCCTTTGTGTCCGGCGTCACCTTGCTTACCATATCTTCATAATTCATACAGAGGTCTTCCCTGTTACAGTCCGCATATACGACTTTAGCTCCCGCCTTTTTTGCCGCCTGCGCGGTCGCCCAAAAGGTATTGGCAGGTACGATCACTTCTTTTCCTTTAACCCCCGCATATTCCAGTATGGATAACAACCCCGCGCCCCCGCTTGTTACCGCACAGGAATACAGACCTGTGAATTCTTCAAATTTCTCTTCAAAAGTCCTGGTCATTTTTCCGTCAGACCAGAAATTCGACTCAAAAACCTGATCCAATAATTGATAATATCTTTCTCTGTATTCTTTCTCAAAAGGCAGTACCATCTTTTTATCCTCCTATCAAATAAAATGTTTTGAATGCACTTTCTCCAACTGCTCAAATATCATATTAAAACCCGTAACCCTGCATGCGCTGCAGCCGCTCTGACACTCGGGGCGCAGAAGCTTTTGACTGATCCGCTCCCTAAAAGGCGAAATCCATATATCCTCAAAGGAATTCTCATATACATTCCCCAGAATAATCCCGTCCGTCCTGCGCTTTTCGCACAGCGCCACTTCCCCATTGGCATGGATAACGGAAGTCAGGGAATGTGCAATACAGGGAAGCCCCGCATTTTTATCAACTACCCTGTCTGAAATCGCCAGCATATACTTGATCCTTGTATCCGCCGTCAATTCCGCCAGCTTTTTTCTCAAATCAAGAAGACTTTCCAGAGAAGGCGTGATATCCCCTGCTTCTTCTACTGGTCTTAAATAGATATAATCGACTCCGATATTTTCAAGCCTTTTTACCAGTTCCATCAGGCTGCTTTGATTTCTGGTGGTCAGAACATATCCTACTCCAATAAATGTCTCTTCCACTTTTCTCGCTTTGCACATTTTTTCCAGATTGGTCAAAACACGTTCAAAACAATCTACGCCTTTTTCTTTTTTGTACTCCTCACAGGTGCTGGAATCCAAAGACACTCTTACCCACTTTAATTTATCAATACAGCCCGATATATCTACTGTGCCGTTTGTAATAAGCCCCATATCGATGCCGGCATTCATCCCTGCATCTACCACTTCCATAAAATCAGGATGCAAAGCCGGCTCGCCGCCTCCTTCTAGCGTGACGCCTGTTCCATGATGCCAGAACTCCCGGAATAACTTTTTTATCACCTTCAAATTAAGCACGGCTCTGTTTTGTCTCAATTCTTTATCGGTACACCACTCACAGTTTAAATTGCAGTTGTCTGTCAAATGAAGTTCCACACTGATCGGGAAACGCTCGTCCATTTTCTTTACACCGTTTCGCACGTCTAATATAGAACTCACTTTCTCCTTATTCAAAAGCAGTTTTAATTTGCTGTATTCAAATTCATCCCAATAATTTGTTTCCTGCATTTCACACTCTCCAAAACTATTCTTTAATCTCACTCCCACAGCGCATGCCACCTTGACGCTAACACGTCCCATGAAGAATGATTCCACACAATTTCACTGTTCTTTTTGCATTTTCCTTTATAGTCTTCTATATTGGCGACCACATCCTTCAAGACTGCTGTAACTTCCAAAATCGTATTAACATCAAGGAAATACATCCCCATTTCATGTAGCGGCTGATAGGGAAGCCAGCTTCCGGCTATCACGAGACTTCCGGCATACATAGCCTCCAGCATCATAGAACTTAATTGGTCGGTTGTCTGTACGCGGATCATAATGTCCGAAATCAGCGCATACTCCGCCATTGCCTGAAGATCCATAAATTCCGTCATAATAACATAATCAAGTCCGCTTTCTTCAAGCCGTCCTTCAACTTCTCTGATATAGTCTGCCATATTATCGGGATACGTCATGGGAAATACACATACTATCTCTTGTTTTACCTTATCGGAAAGTTCACTCAAAGTATCTATCAACTCCAAATGCCGATTCTCCCTGAATGCATTGTGAGCGCATGTGATCACAATTTTGCCCAACGGAATATTATATTTTCTTTTCAGTTCATTCTTATCTCGGTCTTTGCAGGATTCAATATAATCTAATACCTCCACCCCGAATGGGAGCAGTTCCATTTTTCCTTCCGTTTCTTCTTTGTAATATTCTTTAAATTCCTGTACTGTTCCCCGAATCTCGGCCGATATCTTGTCCGCGCACGCAATTAATTTTCTTTTAAAATCCCTTTCTTTTTTGTCAGCGCGATAAAAATCACTGCCTCCCACATTAAGGTTAAGTTTTTTTGTTCGATTTCTTATTAATTTATAAACAGATGCCCAGTTTCGTTCAATCCATAATAACTGCATAGCATCGTATACCGGCAATTGCTCTAAAATACTTCTTAAATCAACCGTAGTTTTAAAGCAATATATGTGTTTCAAATACTTTGAAGCTATTTTTTCTTTATTTTCTTTTGTCCGGGTTATCAGGCTGAATTCTATATCATCATATCTTTTAGAAATATTTTCAATCAATTGTTTTGTATATACAGAATACCCGTTGCAAAATATCAGTACTTTCCTGCGATCTGTCGTGCATTCCTCCGCATGAAATAAATCATATTGGATCAATGGTTCTTTTGACGGACATACTTCAAAATTCAATACATTTCCTGTTATACATTTATGACAGAAATAGATCCTGTCTCTCGCTATTCCCATATTTTCAAGCTGTTCCGCCATTTCTGCCCCATATCTCGTTGAGGTAATAATTACCTTGCAAGTACAGTCTTTTATTTTATCCGGACACTCTATCGTATAGTTTTGAAACACCGTCCCCCATCTCATCTTATCGTTATCCGCCAAAAACAGGATTCGATAATCTCTCTCCAAAAAGGGGATTGCTTCTATTCCTATCTTTCCTATTCCCAATAGTATTGCATCCTGCATATTCTCTTCCTCACTTTAATTAGAACACCGTTTGCTTTAATAAACATCTCAAACTATTAAACTCTTTCTATAATATCCTCAAGATTAATCACTTCTATTTCCTGATTCTCCAATTCCTTTACCACTTCTCTGTATAATTCGAGAGTACATACCAGTACGGCTTTCACTTTCCCTAAAACTTCTTTTGGCTTTTTAATCTCATATCCGCTGATCCTTTTTCCCCATTTTTTTTCATCCTTGTCAACTACTTCTGACACTTTTAAACCATGGCTCTGCAAAAATCGTAAAAATACTCCGCCGTTTATTCCGGCTCCCCAGAGCGCCGCCTGCATACCACGATTCTCGTATAACTGAAACAAAGCGATAACCTTTTGGCAATTCTTATTCAGGTAATAGGCAAATACATTTTCATACCAATACCAGCCCGAGAAATAATCTTCCTTCTTATATTTTTCCGATAATTGATATATATACTGATCGATTTTCTTTCTATAATCGGGAGTTAGCCTTGTCAGCCGGTCTACTCCTTCCTGCTGCAGAAAATTATAAAATCCCATGGCTTTTTCTTCATCCTTAGTCTTTCGAACGGCAAAAATTAACGCAAAAAAAAGTTTATGATAATAATGTTGAAAAGCTCTTGGGAAAATTTCCCTTCCTACTAATTCTGTTCCTATTTTTTCCATCGCTTTATATGCGCACATCGGATCCCTGTTGCTCGAAATTCTTGTACTGACATTATGTTCTCTGGCATACACCATTACACGCCTGTCATTCAACATAAGAACCTTTTCTGCCAAAAACAGCGCCATGTTTACAAAATACACGTCGTTTGATGACGGCAATGACTGAAATTCCAGCCGATTATTAATAATAAAATCCTTTCTATACAACTTACTCCATGGTGAATCGCTCCAATTTAAAAATTCTATCGGTTCACACTCGCAGACAGAAAATGGAGACATACAGTATTTTTCTATAAATCTGTCATTGCGCGGCACGCTTTGCTTCTCATATATATGTTCACTTGAGACAGTTTTAATCTCATACATCACAAGATCCAAACTATGCTCGATCATCGCATTGCGGGCTGCATAAAACATATCCTCCTCAAAAATATCATCCCCGTCCAAAAAAGTAATATACTTCCCCGCCGCTGCCCGTATTCCTCTATTCCTCAAAAATGCAGCTCCTGCATGCTCTGCATTTTTCAATATTCGTATCCGGTCATCCGTCCTCCGATATCTTTGCAATATATCCCGTGTCGTATCTGTAGACGCATCATCAATACATATAATCTCAAAATCCTTATATGTCTGTTTTAACAGGCTATCCAACGTTTCTTCTAAATATTTTTCTCCATTATATATCGGCATAATTACAGAAATATCTGTTTTATTCATAACTTTACCACCCTTGTACAGTTCGTTTATTGTTAACCTGTCTTCCTCATCTCCCTGTTTTCATAAAGCAAGCCTACCGCATTAAAAAATCTCAGCTTTTTGTTTCCGTCTTCCATGCGCCGGTAATCTTCTCCAAATACGCAAATAAGCATTTTTCCATTAGCGCTAACAGAACTGCCAATACGATGATAGTGATAAATGTGATTTCTGTCTGCGCTGTGCTGCGTCCTAGGTTAAGTACATAGCCCATCCCATCCGGCACGCCTACCATTTCCGCTGCGATGACCACCCGCCATGCATATCCCAGACCTAACTTAAATCCAGTAATAACATAAGGAACCGCGCTGGGAATGATTAAGAATCTCATTAATTGCCATCTGGAAGCCTTCAGCATATTCATCATATTTTCCAGATTCGTATCTATAGATTCAATACCTTGGATTACATTCGTGACAATCGGAGTTATCGCGCTGACCGCAATAATAAAAACAGCAGCATGATCACCCAGGCCAAACCATAAGATAGATAATGGCACCCAGGCTACTCCGGGTATCGGCGCCAATATCTTAAATAATGGCTGAATGAACATTTTTGCACTCTCTCTTCTGCCCATAAACACCCCAAGAGGAAAGCCTAACAATACCGCTATCAGAAAACCTGTTATAACCCGTTTGAAACTAATCCATATATGTTTTAACAAATAACCATTTGTAATTAACTCTATCAGCCTCACAAATACAAATACAGGGCTTGGCAGCATTAATTTCCCTCTGTCTATATCATATTTTCCAAAAATACCAGTATCAGATGCCACCTGCCATACTAACAATAGAAGCAGTATCATACTGCCGCCCAAAATATATGATTTATATTTTTTCACAGCTAAAACCCCTTGTCACTTTGTTATATATCTTAAATCAAATAAATCCTCTTCCTTTGGCAATTGAGATAAGTATCCTGATTCATAAGCCCAATTTAATGTCTCCATAGTTGCATCTATATCAACCTCATATGTCAATTGCGAACGCTGCAGCGCCCGCTCCACTACATCTGTTTTCAGTTCTAATAATTCTGCTATTTTTCCATATGCTTCTTCGGGATTGTTCTCAACGTAGTCCACAGTCTTTTTTATAGTGTTAAGGATATCCTTAAGCTCGTCTTCATTTTCATCGCAAAATTCTCCTGTTGCCGCCACCGCGTTTACCGGATATAACTCTTCCTTACCTGTATCCGCCGCCCATTCTTTCGAGGCATCAAACAGAATCTGTATGTTGTCATATGTCAACTCTGCCATAGAGACAAATGGCTCCCATGTCACGATTGCATCTATATCTTCTGTATTTACTAAAGATGTGACCATATCCGTTCCGCTCATTCCTGTTACAAACGTCATATCATCACCGCTTAATGAATACTTTGGAAGTATATAGTTTCTTAATAATGTATCTGTAACTGTTCCCGGACTCGGCCCCGCTACTTTCTTTCCCTTCAAGTCTGATACGCTGGAAAATCCGCGCTCTTTTGTAGTTAATATCACATGGCCGCCTCCATTGGCGGATGCAACGATCCTCACGTCTAATCCCTTATCACTCCATGTCGCGACAGGGGACACCCCTACAATACCCATATCTAATTGTCCGGATGCCATCGCTTCCATTAACGCAGCGCCATCTGAAAACTCAAGAATCTCTATCTCATAGTCTTTATTATCAAAATACCCGAGCGCCTGTGCAAGATAAGGCGTTACCGTGCCAATTGCTCTGTTGCTCCCTATCCGGATTTTATTACTTTTTACAGCCTCTTTGCTTTTATCCGCGCACCCTCCTGCTAATAACAAAGATAAAGTTAGCAGCATGATCCATAATACCCTAAATATTTTCTTTTTCATTATTACTTCCTCGTCTTTCTTTAAATTCGTCTGCCAGTTTTAATCTTTGAATTTTTCCATTTCCTCCGACTGGCAATTTTTCATAAAATATAATTTTTTGCGGAACTTTGTAATCAGCAAGATATTTTCTGCAAAAATCGATTATTTCATCCTCACAGAGACTCGTACTTGGATCCGGGACGCAAAACGCAATTACCTTTTCTCCGTACATCTCATCTGGAACCCCGATAGCTGCCGCCATTTTAATTCCGCTATACTGATAAAGAATCTCTTCTATCTCTCTCGGCGAGATTTTTTCTCCCCCCCGATTGATCAATTCCTTTTTTCGTCCAACCAAATAAAGATATCCATCCTCGTCCAGATAACCGACATCTCCAGTTTTCAGCCATCCGCCTGCAAACGTTTGCTCTGTTTCTTCTGTTTTCTTATAATATCCTTCCGATATACTTGCACCGCAAAATTGGATTTCTCCGGCTTCATGCTCCCGGCATATTTCACCCATATCGTTTACGATACGCATCCGCAATCCATACGGTAGTCCAACCGCTCCGGGTTTTCTGATTCCCGGCGGAACAGGGTTGGTTGTCAGTTGGCTTCCGCCCTCCGTCATGCCATATGATTCAATAACCGGCACCTGATAACGCTCTTCAAACTTTTTCAATACCTCAACCGGCAATGATGAAGACGCAGAACGCGCAAACCTAAGTGATTTATGCTGTACATAATCTATGTCAGACAATAAATAAGAATAAATTGTCGGCACTCCGCTAAACCATGTAATCTGATACTCGTCTACCCATCTCCAAAAATTATGCCGGCTGAATTTTTCAGCAATAACGATTTCATGACCGGCAAGCAAAGGTGTCAGCATTGTAATGACCAAACCATTGATATGAAACCACGGCAATACACATAGTACTTTATCATGGACTGTAAGTTCATGCGCTTCTTTAATATTTATCATCTCATTTAATAAATTTACATGAGTCAGCATAACCCCTTTTGCTCTTCCGGTTGAACCAGAGGTATATAAAATAATAGCTGTCCCGTCCACAAGATTATCAAATCTGACATCCTCTGCTGTATGATTGTTGATTTCAATAAAATATGCATCTTTTCCTGATTTATTATTGCTGATGATATCCGCTGATTCTGTTATTCTGCCCTCGCTGTTATCTGTTAAAATATACCTTAGATCAGCATCTTTTATAATATATTTTAACTCTCTGTTTTTTAGCTTCGGATTAATCGGAACCACAATAGCCCGGTTTTCTAAAACCGCGAAAAAACCAACCATAAACTCAATACTGTTTTTATATATTAAGCCCACTTTATCCTGCGCTTCCAATCCGCATTGTTTCATAAAACGCGACTGTTTTTGTACCATCTCATAAAACATCGCATAGCTTAACACACTTTTGGAAGCAATCTCTGTAACAAATTGGTCTTCCCCTCTTATTCTGGCTGTTTCCCTTAATAAATCTGTCAATCTGCTACGTATCATATTTTAACGCTTACCCCTTCTCTATTATCGTTATGATAGTCTGCTTCATATTCAAAAATTCCGTACTGCCGCGATTGGTACGGTCCGCAATATTTACAGGCAGAATTGTTTTAATCTCCGCCGGTTTCCCGCACACAATAATTACCCTGTCCGATAATGCAATCGCTTCGTCTATATCATGTGTAACCATACATACAGAGAATCCGTTTTCTTTCTGAAGTTTCAGCAAATCTTCCTGAATTTTAACTCTTGTCACAGCATCTAACGCACTAAATGGCTCATCCATCAATAAAAGTTCCGAATTCAGCACCAGACTTCTTGCAATTGCAACTCTCTTTTTCATTCCTCCGGAGAGCTGGTGCGGATAATATTTTTCATATCCGCTCAAGCCTACTACTTTAGCCGCCCACTTGATCTTCTCTTTTCTTTTCTGCTTGTTCTCTTTTTGAATTGTCAATCCTATCCCAATATTTTTTTCTACGGTAAACCACGGCAGCAAAGTATCTTCCTGAAATATCATACCGATATTAATTCCGTTCTTTTTCCTGGAAATCAATTCCCCTGCATCCGCCTCCAACAATCCCGCCATGATTTTCAGCAACGTTGATTTACCGCAGCCAGACGGCCCGACAATAGATACAAATTCCCCGGCTGCTACTTCAAACGAAATATTATCCAGAGTTTTATCCGAATCCTTCCCGTATGTTTTGTTAATATGGCTTACCTCAAAAAGCTTCTGCTTCCGTTTATATTCAACAGCCGGATTCCCAAATACGGATTCCATGCCAAATACCGATTCTGTAACAACCGAACCCATTCCAATAAAAACACCGTTATCTATCTTAATATTATCTCTGATTGTGACTCCGGCGCTTATCATACATCGTTCTCCGACTTCGGCAAAAGCCGATACTGAAGCCTTTGTCGCTATCATAGTGTCATTCTTAATTAAGACATCATGCGCAATCTGGCACAAATTGGATATCTTGACATTATCTCCGATAACCGTATCTCCATATACGCCTCTGTCAATACAGGTATTTACGCCAATCTCTACATTATCTCCAATAATAATCCCGCCCTGTGACGGAATACGGCGCTGTATACCATTATGATCCCTTAAAAACTCGTAACCGTCTTCACCTATAACAGCGCCTGATTTTATAATAACATTTTTACCTATCTTGATTTTTCCTGATAATGTGACGCCGCTTTTAGCTATCCATACATTTTGACCTAATTCCAGTTCTGCATTTGGGAATCTTTTTTTTATCTCTATTGATGATTCTATTCCTGCGTCAAAATTATCTCCGGAAAGCAGACAGACTATTTTACAATATACCTCTTCTTTATTGTCCACGACTAAGCACGATGCGTTCCTATATTCTATTTTTTCTTCTGCCACAAACAGAACTTCTTTATTTCCCGCGCATACTGCTTCCGAGGGATGTGAAATAGTCAGTACCGAATCCGGCAAACACCTTTTTATACACGAATAACTATTAATAATCTGATCATAATCCCCAAAAAATTCATACTTTACAGATTGTTCGTCCAATTTATTTAAAATACTTTTAATTTTCATCTATATTCTTTCTCTCTTATTCAAATACTTTGTAGCTGTCATTCTTACGCAAAACCCTGGCCGGATTGCCTGCCACCACTGTATTATCCTGTACGTCTTTTGTTACGACACTACCTATCCCGATAATACATCTTTTCCCTATCGTTACTCTGTCCCTGATTGCTGCTCCCGCTCCTATAAAACTCTCTTCGCCAATATTGACCCAGCCGCCCACATAAGAACACGCGCTTATCACAGAGTGCTTTCCTACTGTTACATCATGTCCCACCATAGCTTTTTTCCCGACAAATACATTTTCCTGAATTAAAGCTCCGGAAGATATGATCGACTGACAATGTATGATACTCCCTTCTTTAATAACTGCATCAGAGGCCGACACCGATGAACCAAATATAATCTTGCCCATGCAAAAACCATGTTTTATTACTTTCTGATATAGCTGCTCTCTGTATAACGGCTCACCATTCAAAATTACAAACTCACAATCATCTTTTTTTCTGTCAAGAAGTTCCTGAAAAGTCAGAACTTTTGTTTGATTAACCACTTTTTCTGTACTGACATCATCAATAAATACTATCTCTTTCCAATGCAGCATATCTTCTGGCTGCATCAGCGCCAAAAGATCTCTTCCAAGCCCTCCCGCGCAATATATACATAATACAGACATCCTCACATCTCCTTTATTGTATGTATGATCCGATCTACTTGATCGAATCTCAAATCTGGATACAAAGGTAAAACTATTACTTGCGCTGCCAAACGTCTTGCTGTTTTTAAATCATTCTTCCTGTATTTATCTCCAAAACATTTTTCATCGGATGTTAAGGGATAAAAATACTTTCGCGGATAAATATTGTTTTCTTTAAGCTTACTATATAAATCGTCCCTGTCCCTGTGAAAGCTTCCATTTACTAAAACCGGAAAATAACTATAGTTTTTTTCTACATTTATATTTTCTTGAAAAAGCAGAAGTCCTTCTGTTTTTTCAAGATTATTCTTATATAGTTCCCAACATCGTTTCCTCCGGCTGATATTCTCAGCAGTATGCTTCAGATTACACAACCCCATAATCGCGGCAAATTCGTTCATTTTGGCATTGGTCCCTACAGATACAACCAGATCTTCCCCACGGATTCCAAAGTTTTTAAGATTATACAGCCGCTCATATAATTTTTGATCCGAAAAGGCCGCGGCCCCTCCTTCAATGGTGTTGTATATCTTTGTCGCATGGAAACTGAATACCGATGCATCGCCAAAATTCCCGATTCCTATTCCCTTGTACTTTACGCCAAAGGCATGCGCGGCATCATATATCACTTTCAATCCGTACTTATCCGCAATCCTCTGAATTTCCTCAACATTACATACGTTCCCATACACATGGACAGGAAGGATCGCCGCCGTCTTCTCTGTGATCAACCCTTCGATCTTTGTCTCATCTATCGTCCCGTCACTGGCTTTCACGTCACAGAACACCGGTTCCAGACGATTTCTTACAATTGCATGCGTCGTAGATATAAAAGTAAAAGGCGTTGTAATAATCTCTGCTCCCTCTGGGAAATCAAATGCCTGTATAACAAGTTCAAGCGCCATATGACCGTTCACCATAAGTGAAAGCGCCGGCACGTCCAGATATTCCTTCAGTTTTTTTTCAAGCTCTTTATGGTAATATCCCATATTTGTGATCCAACGGCTGTCCCATAAAGGCTTAATTGCTTCTATGTATTCTTCATACGGAGGCATAGAAGCTTTTGTTACAAACACTTTTTCCTTACCCATATAATAACTCCAAATTTATTTTTGCATAATGTTTGTTTCTTGCGGCGCTTATATATCCGCATTTAAAAATATATAATCACGAAATCCGTGACGCTCCAATGTCTGTTCTATTACTGGATTATATTTTTTATTAGCCGCTACTATGACAAGCGTCTCTTCGCTGTATTCCTGTAATTCGGCAATTTCATAAACATGATGCCCAAAAAGCGACTTTGGGTTATTCTCCAATTTTGTTACTGCAATTCCCATAATATCCGCCTGCATTCTCGAAATTACCTGCAGGACGTCATAGGTAAGATAACCTGCGCCGTACAGTAATATCCTTTTCGCCCGATTTATCATATCCGCCTGCTCCGAAGACAAACGAATATCATAAGACATGTCCGATATTAATGTTTTCACCAAATGCCCGGAAAAATCATCTTCAAAATACTGCTTGATTTCTTCGCATTCCTCATAAGACAACGTATTGATACCCGCTTTGATCTTCGTGTATTGATAATCCAGAAAGAATTTCCACCCTTTCATATTCCCGTCACGCGCAAGTCTCTTTAAAATTTCAATATACTGGTAAATCTGTCCCAGCAAAATTTTGTTTTTCGCGGTGTCTGCATTGGTCACTGACTCGGGATTATAAGAGTAGTGATAGCATACGCCGTCCATTATGAGTACTTTCTTTGCACACATTAATGCATGTATGATAAAATCTCCGCCCTCTCCGATTTTTAGCCTAGAAAATTTTATATTATTCCTTTTCAGAAAATCCCGCTCAACAACTGCGCACCATGCGTAGTAAAAAAATTCTCTGTTAAACAAAAATTGTTCTGCCAATACTCTTCCTTCATAAACACCGGAATATTTCTTTTCAATTCCTTTTCTGGCCGACTGCTGCCTGCTGTCGTTTTCAAATTTAAAAAAGCACATCTGGGCATTATTACCGCCCGCATATTGATATAAACGGGAAAGAGATCCCGGCAATAAATAATCATCCGCATCAACAAATTGTATATACCTTCCCGATGCCAGCTCCATGCCTTTATTTCTTGAATAACCAACGCCTTTATTGTTTTCATTCCTTATTGCCGTAACATTGAAATACCTTTTCTCATATTTATCTAAAATATCTGCGGTTCTGTCCGTAGATCCATCATCAATGCAGATCACTTCCACTTCCACGCCGCTTTGGCTAAGTATGCTGTCCATGCACCTTTCCAGATACTTTTCGCCGTTGTATATCGGAATGATTACGCTTATATCCGCCATATTTTCTCCTTCACCCGAGACAATCTAAAATACTTTCTGCAACTTTGCCTCCCAGCTTTTCTATTCCAAGGGCTGTCCCAAAGTGTACGCCGTCAGAACGGGCCGTATCCGGCAGATTAATTGATATGGTCCACAGATCATTGATAGCATCTGCCCTTTCTTTTAAAATCTGTCCTGCGATATCATTAAACCGTATAATGTCCTCGTTACATCTTTTTCCCACTGACTCTCCCGGAGCAAATCCAGGCTCGACAACGCTGGTAGTTAATGCAAATATTAACTTCGCCGCAGGACACAAAAATCTGATTCGGTCGCATAGCCTGACGAGCAGATCCGCATATTCTTTTTCTGACGTAAATGTCCGGTTTTCATTTGACAGCCGCAAAACATCCCAAAGTCCAAAATTAAAATGAACAACATCAAAATTTTTGTGATCGTTCTCTGTAAATATACGTACATAATCATGCAGATATCTCAAAGTGAAAGCACAAAACCTTCCATTGTCATCAGGGTAAAAGACCTCTGCCGTACCGGACAATTTTTCCCGCACATATTCCTGATAATTCTGACGGATAGAATCTCCTAAAAGCAATACTTTCTTCATGATATATTCCCTACTTTTTTTATGGTGTCAGCTAACCTTTCAAAGCCTTTCTCTATAGCAATAAAATCTTCAAAAAGGGCGGTGTCTGGCTGATCTGTCACACGTTCTATACACTCAAAGACATTTTCCTCTGTACATTTCTCAATATATGCATTGTTCTTTAGCCAGTTCTTTGTTCCAGAACACTTACCGCTTATGTTATCCAAAAACACGCACGGTGTTTTAGCTAATGCACAAAAAATCATACCGTGCAGCCTGTCTGTTAAGACTACTTTCGCCGAGGCTATCTCTGACATTATCTCATCCAGATATTTCTCTCTGTTATTCATGGTGACTTCCCCCTCAATAACCGTCGATATAGCTTTCGAAGTTAATGAAAGATCTTCTGCGATCAACTCTGGCCGCAAGTCCATATATGCTGTCCGTTCCCTGTCATCTCTCAGGCATGTAAGCAATATCGGTGTTCTTTTTTTATCCAATTGCGCATATTTATGTCTCAGGAAAAACGCCATGTCCGGCACTAATATTTTATTTATATTATCCCCGCTTATTTTATCTAGCCGGTCCGCCGATTCTTTATCCCTAACCGCAAAAATCAGTTTCTTATGCGCGCTTAATATATTTCTAAGTCTCTGTTTCTCCTTATCCCCAAAATAATTATCTTCATAAAATAACGTCTGAGGAAATACTACTAATACATTACCGCGAAAAGCTGACGCAATATGACAAAACAAGTCATTCATCCGAAGCCACAAAGTTCCTATATTACCGCCTCCGGTGACCGCGATGATATCATCGCTTTTTACCGCGCTCTTTATACGGAGATTCTCTTTCATATATTCCGAACACGATATTTCTATGATGTCATATTGGGGAAAATACTCCGACAAAAACAATCTTTCTCCCAAAGCAATGGCATGATCTCCTAAATTAGGATAATCAGGGCTGTTAAAAAGAATAACAGCCGGTTTTCTGTTTTTCTCATATAATTTTCCATAATCGTCCCATTTTCCCAGATGACGATAATTATGATCGGATAATTTATGAGACATCACTTCTGCCATCTCTGGTTTCAGCCATGCTTTTCCTTTTTTATCTGTACGGTTTCGCATATCTAGGTAGCTGCCGCACAAAATATCCGGAACACATCCCCAAGCAAGGAAAGCATGATTATTAAAGCAGTACGAAACTTTGCAGTTATGGTCAACAGGCCTGACCGGAAACGCTTTCATTTCCCGGTCAAAAATATTTCCGATAACTTCACTGTGGTAGCAAGGTCTTACATTTCCTGAGTTCAAATCTATCAGATAGCTCCAATTTCCTGCATAGCATTGATATTGCCGCATATTTTTCCCGTACCATTTGCTCTTTAGGTCAAACATCTTAGAATCAAACTGTCCCCAAATCGACCGATAATCTTCCATAGAATACTTTGATAACAGATCAAATCCTGCTTTATTTGAATCTCGGGTAAAAGAAACGTGAGGCAATGCCCCGTTCGTTTTCTTCAGCGCCAGATCTTTCATCTCATCAATGTATTTTACCGAGCCGTCTCCGGGAGTAATTTCTAAAGTGTAAGAGCAACGGCTCCCGCTTATTTCATCAATATTATCCCAGAATCTTTCTAAAACGCCCAGCCTTTTTAATTCTATATAATGAAATGATATTTTAAAAAACATCCTGCCAAGCAGCTTGTCCGGCAATGATAATATCTCCTTAATCTTAGAGGTTACCGTACCGTTTGTCACAACTGAGACGTAATGGCCCTCATCCAGCAAAGCATATATTAATTCTACAATATTCTGAGCCAGCAAAGTCTCGCCCCTTGCGCATAAATTAATAAAGCAAATGCCTCCAAGCCGTTCTTTTGAAAGCCCTTCCCTAATTTCCTTTACACTGTGTTCCTCTGATAATAAATTTCCTTCTTTAAATTCTTCTTTTCTCCACACATAGCAATATTCGCAGTGGAAATTACACGTTGTCGTTCCGCTTATATTGATATCGATAAACCGCTGAATACTATGATTATGGATCTTTTCCGGCCACTGAATGAAATATTTAAAATCCCGTTCTCCCTTCTGCATAAGAATATCCTTTGCATGGCAGAAAGGAACTTCCCATTCTTTCAGCTTTTCTCCTATAGAAGCAGCCGCATATTCATCATCAACAGTGATAATTACATACGGATTCTGTAATTTGCGGATTTCATTTACGTCTATACATATCCTCTCATCTCCATACACTCTTTGTCCAACATATTTATTGCTGCTGTCCGCAAAGTATAAAATATCTGTATAGATATCCAGTCTTTCAATATATGGATAAAAGCTTTTTCCCATGCCATATGCAATAACTGTATATGTCTCTAACACGCTTTTCACCTTTCCTTCAGTATAAGTGTATGGTTATATCTTTACTCTGCATATTTTCTGCCTGTCTGTCCCTAGGCTAACAAGCATTTCCTCTATATCATCCGCAACCGCCGCATTTATAACTGCCAGAATAATCTTATCAAAGGAATACTTTTTAATTTGTTCCGGCGAAATTACCGCGCCGCCTTTTACTTTATCCGCCCACGCTGCTATCTCACAATATTCTTTATTTTCCAAAAATGATTTTATGGCCTTCCCGAATCTTCCCGCTCCGTAAAGGATGACCCTGTCGCCTTTTTTTATTTCCCTGAAAGGAAAAGACTCTTTTGTCTCTGTCCGAAACAGATACCCCGGATCGGATATACATATAAAAAACACCGTTACCTGATATAATTGTTCCTTTATATTTTTAATCCTGCCCTCATTCCTGGCGGCGCATTCTGAAAAAATACTGCGCATAATCCCGCTGCTTTTTGTATGCGCCGGTGTTCCCATGAGTGAATCGCTCCGCATTACATAATGATAAAAACAGTATCCTGACACTGATATATTTTCAGATTCAAAGATATAAGGATATACAACATCCGCATCTTCTCCGATCTTCGCCTCATTCGGAACTCGCATCTGATATTTTTCCAGCATACTTTTTCTGAATATTTTATTTGTTATATGCATGTTGATCCGGGAAGCAAAAAAATGGTCTGTATTAATAATATGTCCTTTTAAATCATCCAGCGATTTGCCCTCATATCTGCCTGCGGGTATTTTTTCTTTCTCGGACACAGAATGATTTTCATAGTCACGTATCAGCCCGCTGGTCACTATATCGGAATGATTGCATAACATCAATTCCATCATGCGCTCATACATGTTCTCTTCTATCCAGTCATCGCTGTCAACATACGCTATATACTGACCCGATGCTGTCTTTAATCCGGCTTTTCTGGCGCTGACGAGGCCGCCGTTTTTTTTATGGAGTACTTGAATCCTGGTATCTTTTCGGCTCCATTCGTCACAGATCTCTCCGCAATGATCCGTAGAACCATCATCTACAAGAATAATCTCCAAATTCGTATAAGTCTGCCCCGCAATGCTTCTTATGCATTTATCAAGATATTTCTCTACATTATAAACCGGGACAATGACTGATAACGCAGGCTGCTTTTGCTTCATATGATCCAGCATAATGGCATTTCCCTCCATAAAGTTAATGATCGACATACATAAATTAAACCTATAATCTGTTAATGTATTTTATCTGTTCCGCAATATCCCCATCGCCAATAATATCCCAGACAGGTATTCTTTTTCCATATATGCCGTATTCGTTTAATGCCTCATACACTCTTTTTATGCCTGTGACAGGCGTCACTATAACAGAAACTTCCTTATCTTCCAGCTCCCCCCCTACTTCCTTTATGTTATACACTGGAATTCCTTCAAAATTTCCGCTTTCTTTATATGCATCTACAATACATAAGGGCGAAACATTCCTTAAATTCATTTCTCTCACAAGCGCGACAGTTAAATTCCCCATTCCATAAATTATCAGATTGTTTAACTTAGAAACTTCTTCTATAATTTTATCCGGATTATCTAATATCCGGGTCAGAATCTTCCATTTTATATCTGACAATTCAAAGGGAACAGTTCTTGACCCGACAGCATATAGCACTGTTTCAGGCGATAGGACACTATAATGTCTTATAAATAACTCATATTGCGGATTTAATTCTAAAATATATTTGGGGATTTCTATAATATCTTCTTTCTTGTGATAAATACAGATTGCCAGATCCGGCTTGTCCCTCATAATAATTTCTTTTGCACCACTTAATGCCTTTAATTCCGCCCCCTCGATATCCATCTTAATAAAAGTAACTCGTTCTTCCTTATGCCTGAAAAATTCATCAATAGAAGTAAGGTTAACAGTTATGTCCCCGTCCTCAGCCAAATGCGATGCTGTGGTTTTTCCTCCGGCAAAATTTAGTCTTTCATCCTTTTCCCATAAACCTTTATTGATTAATTCTATCCTTTTATCATCATTGAAAAGATTTTTCTTGTTCTCTAACATCATGTTGTAATTTGAACAATCCGGTTCAAACGCATAAACTTTTTCAAAATTCGGGTACATATTAATAAAATGACCTGTGTCACGCAAATCAAAGCTTCCACCGTCAATAAATACTTCTCTTCCAGAATGCTTCCTAATGATTCTTGGCTCAAAATATTGCGTTCTATAAATTTCTTTTTCATGTGAAAAATCAAAGATACGCTCTTTCTCCACTCCAAGTCTCTCTAATTGTTCTTTCATTTCTTTTCCAGATTTTCTACTGGCTAATACAAATAACGCAGTCGTATTCTGACAGCAGGCCTCTTCTACCGACAATACCGGGAGTCCTTCGCAAAGCGTACCTTGCAGCTCTTTTTTATTATCACAATAAGCAATCAAGTCCCCCACTTTATATCTTTCACTGAAATTTTTATATATTTTTCCCAGATGTCCGGCGCCAAACATAATAATTGGCTGATCTTCAGAATAATGATCTCTGTTTTTTATAAGCGAATAAAGGCTATGTCCTCCATTATCATTCCTATGAATCGCCAATGAATATAAACTTTCCAAATTCCTATGGCCTAAATTTAATGCCAGCCGCTTCATAAATATAAATCTGGATTCTTCATCCTGTAACCTATCATAAACTTTCTGTAAATCTGACCACATAACAATTCTTCTCCCATGATACATTTTATTTGCTTTTTATTCATTTATCAGCATATCCGGCATAATGGCATTTCCCCCAAAATATTTAATACCTCTTCTCTTCCGTCAATTAAACATGGCCACACAAACATATGGCTGTCCGGCTCGATTTCGTTTATTGAATAAATCGTATATCCTAATAATGTATTAACTCCTGCTTTTTTCTTTGAAACAAGAAGACCTGTTATACGGACATTATGGCTGCACAACGCAACGATCGCTTTTATTGCTTCCGCTCCGGCTCCGTAAATATATATTCTTTCCCCGTGAAGAACTAAATCTTTTATCTTATTAATTACCGTAAAAGTATAATAATCAACACTGCGGACAATGTATTCATCGTGAAATGCATCGATGATACGATCGGCTTTATGATCTGATAGCCGCTTTAATTCACTCAATTCATCTTCAAATTGTTCCACCGTATACCCGTCCGGGTAGTTAACCCTGAATAACCTTCTCACAGAAGCTATATAAACTGTATGCAGATATTCGGAAAACCTTCTTTTTGAATAAACATCAAACTTCGTAAAATAATTGACTGTATCGATAATATATCGGGCAGCTATTTTTTTGTCCTGCCGATATTTTTCATTCCAGGATCCCTGGGAAAAATCCCTGTATACACTCCATGCTCTGTTGATAAAATACAGTTTCCCCCGGCAAGCCATACATGTCCGCCAAACCACATCGCCTGTGGCTCCCTTAAAGTCCGGCAATTCTTTAAATAAATCCGTACGGCAAAACAGAGAAGCCGTCGGATACCATCCCTTTGACGCACATATAATATTTTTGTCTTCTATATATCCCGACGGATGGTTCTGCACATTTAATCTCAACGTATCCTTTTCTTCGCCATATACTAACGCATTATGATAACATAAAGAAATTTCCTGATCTGATTCCATTAATTCATACTGCTTCTGCAGCTTACCGCTGTAAATCCAGAAATCATCACCTTCACAGTAAGCCATATACTTTCCCTTTGCGTGAAGAACCATCTTTCGGGCGATACTTACTCCTTTTGAATACTGATTTTCCTTTTCCAGAAACAAACGGATTTTGTCCGAATATTGTTTTTCGTATTTTTTGAGGATTTCTGTTGTACCGTCTGTCGAAGCGTCGTCATGAACCAGAATTTCATATGTAAAATTTGTTTCCTGCGTTACAAATCCTTCAAGAGCATCTTTTATATAATCCCTCTGATTATATGTAAGACATATAATGGATACGGCTATTTCATTCATTCCATTGATTCCCTTCTGAAATAAAATATCACAAATTGAATCACAATCTATTAATGTATTTTAATCGTTCCGCGGTTTCTCTATCGCCAATGATATCCCAGATAGGTATCCTCTTCCCATGTATGCCATATTTATTTAACGTTTCATATAATTCCTGCACATCTGCGACAGGCGTTACTATGACAGAAACCGCTTTTTCTTCCAACCCCTTAACTTCCTTTATATTGTACACTGGAATTCCTTCAAAATTACCGCTTTTCTTATACGCATCTATGATACATAAAGGCGGCATATTCCGTAAATTCATCTCTCTGACAAGCGCAGCGGTTAAATTGCCCATTCCATAAATTACCGGGTTATTCATTTCAGATAGCTTTTGGATTATCTGATTCGGATTGTTTATTATTTCCGTTAATATCCTCCATTTTAAATCCGACAATTCATAAGGGACAGTCCGCATTCCATACGAATTTTCCCCGCCGCTTTGATCATGTACTTTCGGATGGGAAAGATATGGATGCTTCATGGTCTCTTTATATTCCTGATGCCAGGGATGCTTCGGATTCCTTATATTCATAAAGAACTCCTCCATTTCATTCTGGCCGCCCCAGTTATCATATGGCCGAAGCCGAACAAAATCCGCGCCGAATTCCTCGATACACCTATACGCAAACTGAGGGAGAGTCCTGAAGTTTTCTGCCTGTACGACCGTCGCTATTGTAAGGAAATCTATAATCCCTTTCTCGCGAAGTTTTTTTACATACCTGAGATTATTTTCTATCTTCTCAATCGGATAATTCACTCCCGAAAGATGTTGATACACAGATTCTTCAAAACTCATGATTGTAATAGCCACATTTAATTTGTATTTCCCAAGATTTTTAATTTGCTTCCAATGTTCTTCATCAAATAAAGAGCCGTTTGTTTCCAACATAACTGAACATTCCGCTGCCGGCGCTTTTGGTCTCCATTCAGATAACAATTTTAAGATTCTTTTACTTACAAATAATTCTCCCAATCCATTTGCAGAAATCCTTTTTACATATGGCATTGCCTGACGCACCCGATCTTCTATGATGTCATAATTTTGTTCCAATTCCTCTTTTGTTTTTTCTGCGTTCATGCGGCATATCGTACAGCTCTTACATCTATAATTACAAATATTTTCAAATGCCAAATATAATTCTTCCGGATACTGCGGAAGATTTCCCAACTCTGTTTGAAGATCATTAATTTCACCTGTCATTAAATATGGACATTCGTCAACACGGCATTGTGAATAGTCCTGCCTTAATAAACATTGTCTTAATCTTTTTGCTTTTTCTCCATGGAAAACCTCAGGCAAAGAATTGTCAATCAAATTTCCAACGCAGCCATCTTTTATCCAGCTACATAATCTGACCGCTCCTTCAGCATTATACACTTGCACAAAGTCTCTGCCTCTTTTACACATCCGTTCCATCTTTCTTACCTCCATACACATTTATTACCAGAACTGCTGATTATCCTATCTGTACTCCAATAATCTAATATCACTCACAGGATGTGTTTTTCGCTCTTCTGCCGGAGGAAGTTTTTCATACTCTCCAAATTTAAAATGTAAATAACCATCATATTCTCTGATCCCCTGTAGTATCTTTCCTTCAAATATAATGTCCGACGTATCTTCATACCAATACCGATAATATCCATACTCCCGGTTCGGCGTCGGAAACATCAGGATTCTTACCATCTTTGTCTTCTTTCTGTTTGCGCCGGCGACCATTCTCTTATAATATCTCCGGATTTTGTCTTCCGGTATCTTCGCCAACAGACTATATACCTGCCGTTTTATATGGCTTTGATCCGCAATCTGCCCAACCTTAGACCATAAAATCTTTCTGACGCAAAAACACTCAAAATTTTTCATACACCGCAGAAAATAATTGTCCGGTACTCCGTCAAGAGGGAAGATGTCGATAAAAACACCTTGCGCATACGGCATATGCTCTTGATACTCCCTGAGAAACAGCGTCTGTTTTCTCCTGAGTTTGCCATATCCCCAACGGTATCCTCTCGTTCTCCGATGATCCTGAAAGTAAAACCGTGACGCATCCAGTTCTGTCTTTACCACATGCCGGAATCTTTCATATTCTTCTCTTAACAATGCCACATCCGCGTCATCATCCCATGGGATATATCCCCCATGCCTTACAGCGCCAAGCATAGTTCCTGCAATAATACTATATTGAATTTTACATTTTTTACATATTCGATCTACTTCTTCCAAAAGTTCCAGTTGGATCATCTGTATCTGCCGAAGCATATGATCATCTATCTGTACCATAGTTCTTCCTCTCACAGCTTACTTACAAATTCGTGTACCTTTGCGCCGCATGTCCCATCGGCGTTTGAAATGATTTCCCGATATACTTCCATCTGCTTATCTTTATCAAAAGGCGTTCCAGCCATATCTCCATCCAATAGGTTGTCAACAGAATTGAAAGAATTTTCACGACAGCAATATCTCAGATTCTCCGAATAATAACAAAAACCTTTTTCATGCTCTTTTAACTCATCTATATCAAACCGAATTATTATTTCCCTGTATTCATCTGTTTCCGGATTTATTTCATATAATTTTCTATCAGGATACGAAAAAATCTTTACTTTCCCCATTGCATCAGACGTTTTCCACAAAAAAAGACTTTTCGCAGATGAATAAGGATATTTTTCTTTCACATTTTTCACAAAGCCTGGCAGCCATTCCGTCATTTCTCCAGTAATCATATCCAGCTTAATATACATATTGGCATGAAAAGGCGCTAGATACAGATAGTTTCCATAAAATGTGCCGTTAGAAAAGGGATGGCTAAACCGTTCTGTCGGAGAGGCCGAATTTATGCATTTAAATTTTTCGGGAAACTGATCATACACCCCGACTTCATCGGTATCGGGATTCCAGCGCACAATCTCCATGCGTTCGCCGCCGCATGATAACATCCAAATCCAGCCCTGAAACGACCACATTACCTTATACCCGCATCCTGACCGCACCGGCAGCATAGTAATAGTATGCTCCATTGTTTCTATATCAAATGAAGATATCTTGCCATCTGTCGGCGAAGACATATAAATCTTCCCGTTCCTAATAACGCTTCCTCCTATTTTTGCTATACCGCTGTTCATCTCAATTATGACATCAACATCATCTGATATATATTTTATTTCTCCAATAGCCGTATCATATCTTACAATAGCCGGATACTTATCCGGCATCAATATAATATATTTTCCATACCTGACCGCCCAGTTAAAAGCCTCCGTTATTCCCTCTACCTGTTCTAATTCTATTTTCTTCTGATCGCCGTTTTCATCAATAACCAAAATATCTTGTTTTGCCCGAGGACAGACATAGAACTTTTTATCTATCTCGTAAACCGTACCATAATTTCCATCATACATATCTTCCGGCAGATCGCATAAATATCTATAATCATACGCAAATGGCTCAGACACATATAACTGATTCCCTTGTACGATAACAAATCTGTCTTCTGCCCTATAATTAAATCCTACTTTAATCTCTCCCCGCCAGCTTTCTTCATCCGGAGCGCTATGCAGACGGTTATCCAGGATAAAGATCGGTTTGCCCGCAATCCCAAACAGAGATGTCAGCGAGGAACCTGCATCTCCTATATAAACATCACTTATCGCAACCGCATCCGTCACGTCCGGCGACGTATCATATATTCCCAGCCCTTTTACGATAAACTCTCTTTTCAGCGATAGATATTCCTCCTTATACTGTATTCTCATAGAGCTAAATGTCGCCTCCATCAGCGGATGAGGGCGCCATAGAAGACATACGTCCTCTCTTCCTTCAAAGCATGAAAATACATACCTTATCTTTTTCAGAAAGCTTTCCGTATCCTCAAGCATTCCGTTAAGGCTTGTATTATAAAAATATATTTTTTTCCCAGCTATTTTCTCTCTCCATTCGGTATATGGAATCTCCGGATTCTTACATTTTTTTATAATCTTATCAAATTTAGGGCTTCCTAACTGCAAAAATTTGTTCTCCGGAATCCTCTCATCAAAATATTTCCTAAGCTTCGGGGACTGGATTACGATATAATCTGCATGAAAATACACCGGGCATAATCTCTGTCCCTCGCTCATACCTCCTGATGTACTGTAATATGGGATATACACTAAAGTTTTGGTATATTTTTTCAGATTTTCTGAATAGTATCTAGGATGCACGCTTGTAACATAGTTCCAGTCGTCGTAAGGATTATGAATATAGATTACATCTGGCTCTCTCTCCTCAAAATGATAGCTTTGCCAGTCGATCACCTCTATATCCGGCGGGTATTGGTCCCCCTCGTAATGGTACTTTCCCAAGCTTCGATCCGGATTAATATCATAATAAGGGATGGGAACACAGTAAACATCGCAGTTCAGATCTTCTTTTGCCGCAAAATATACACTCTCAAGACTGTCCCACATAGAAGCTTTGTAGGGAAAAAACGCAATCTCTTTTCTGGCCGTAATATCATTTTTCGCGCTGCTCTCAACCTTCAACATCTGTTTTTTCAGCCGCTTATATACTTTAGCCGCATTAGGCCAGACATTCGCCGTCTCCCTATAAATTTGGAAAAGCACCTCACAATATTCTTCCAGCAAGGATATTGTAATGTGCCCTTCCCCCTCCTGCTTCTCAATAAAGTCCCCAAGTTCATAAGCAAACTGCTGACATTCATCAAGCATCTTAGGAACTGATTCAGCGTTTTTTTCTTCCAATGCCTTTTTTATCTCCTCATGAGCCTGATGCAGGCTGCCTATAAAATCTAAAACTTTCTGTTTTTGAACATATCTCATACTATTTCTCCGCTTATTCTGTTCTACAAGTATACTTCCGGCTCATTCAAAAAGATATCTGTAATCCCCTGATGTTCTAACAGCTCCATATCCAATCTCGTTCCTGTAGGCTTCTCCGGATAAAGATGCCCTGTCATCCATGCGCGCACTGTATATCCATTCAAAACCTCCGACGGCAAATCCATCGCACGCCAGTATGGATGGATGGCAGCCGCTCCGCACCCGCCCTTTAATTTGTACAGGCAATCCGAACATTTCGTGTCTAAAATCCCCAGTTCTGCTTCTGGGTCAAGCAGTCTTATCTTTTCTAAAGACCGCGCGTAAAAACTGGAATATATAACACTTTTTTCCAAATTCCGCCCGTGTATCAGACTGACAATCCTGCTCTCCATCCCTTCGTACGGATAGATACTGTTTTTTAATTCTATATTTAACTTTAATTTCTTATCCCGCAGCTTACCCTGCAATATATCTAAAACTTCCTCTATTGTAGGAATTCGCTCTGTCTTTCCGTGACCGGCGGCAATTTTAAACCTTTTCAACTCCGCCAATGTATAATCCTTTACATACCCTGTCCCGTCTGTCGTCCGGTCAATTCTTTCATCGTGAATAACTACCATATGCCCGTCTTTAGAAAGCTGGATATCCAGTTCTATACCTGTTAAGCCTTCTATTTCTGATGCTTTTGTAAATGCAGACACGGTATTCTCTGGATACCTCTGGCTGCATCCTCTATGTGCCCATATCCTCATATAACTTCCCTCAACTACGGTTTTCTTTTATAAACTGTTCCATGATCCCAGCCAGCGCAACAGATTCTCCCCGCGTCAGTTTAAAATCATTCTTTTCAGTCTGATTGATCAGGGCGAGCAAATCACTGATTTCGTACCGAAGTCCGTCGCCCAAAAAAGTCTCTGAATATTTATCTACTTTTTCAGCCTGTTCATAATGCACTTCAAAATATGTCGTTTTCCACCACGGAGCATTCACAACAATATAGCCCTTTGTGCCGGATATCAAAAGTCTTCCGTCCGACTTAACACCCAGGCCGCAAGTCGCTGTCCCCAGTCCGTTTTTATATCTCAGCGTCACTCTAGTAAACAAATCCAAACCCTTTTCGTCCTTAATGGAATCAAACACAATATTCTCATAATTCGTTCCCAATAATTTAAGAATCGGAAGCATAATATAACTTCCAAGCTCAATAAAACTGCCGCCATACTTCGTATCCGTCAACTCTCTGCTGTCTAAGTCTTCCAGCTTAGTAAAACAGGCCTCCACGTTACGGATACTTCCAATCATCCCGCTGCAGGCAATACCCAGCAGCTTCTGGAATCCCGGGCAATAAGACGTCTTGATTCCTTCAAACAGAACCAGACCCTGTTCTTTCGCGTATCCAAACAATTCTTCTGCCTGTTTCTTCTCCAAAACTATAGGTTTTTCACACAATACATGTTTACCATGCTGCAATGCGCATTTGACATATCCATAGTGTGTCTCATGGGGTGATGCGACATATACGATATCTATCGCGTCAAAAAATTGTTCTATATCTTCATATACCTCTATTTCCCATTTTTCCGCAAACTGTCTGGAACTATGAATATGGGGATTATACACACCCTGAGTACTGATACCGCTGACCAGCTTCGCTTCCGGCACAAAACGATTCGCAATTCTTCCCGTCCCGATAATCCCTACTCTCTGAATGCGCTGTCTTTGCGCCCGCAGCATCGTACTGGAAATATTCTTTGTTCTTTCCAAATATACTACCTTACAGTAATCACTCAAATAATCAAATGTCCCTGTCCAGTCAGAGCCAACCGTAAAGATATCTATATCGTATTTTTGAATATCATTAAATTTCTGTCCGGATGCTTCCTCAATAATAATTTCATCCGCAAACCCGGTTTTTTTTACATTTTCAATACGAGTCAAGATGGGATCTATAATCCCAATCTTCCCCCTTGATTTATCATAATTCTCTGTCGTTACTCCTACAATCAGATAATCACCCAGCGCCTTCGCTCTCTGAAGCAGACGATAATGTCCTTCATGGAAGAGGTCGAATGTCCCATATGTAATTACTTTTACCATAACAGCCTCCTCCTTGACAATTAATATAATAAGATATATATACTTAATTTAATCCAAAATCCCTTATTTGGGCAATACAAAGCTTTTCAGTATTATTATCGGCTGAATACAGAAAAAAATAATGTCGGCCGGATATTAACATGAATCTTCATGGGACAACAAATGACTTCCTGCTGGGAATTCTTTTATCCTTTCCACCTAACTGACATAATAGGACCGATTTGATAAGAAAAGTAAACCATTAAATAAATCCAGTACCTATTATAAAATACGGATAACTTCAATAGATGAATTATATGATAAATTCTACGAAACCGCAAGAGAAACGTATAAAGAAATAACTATATACATCTGCTGTCACACAATAAAATATGGGAGCCGTAACCTTCCATAAGGCTACGACTCCCATATTTTATTGTGTGACAAATTAACCAGACATATTTTAAGCCGCTACTTTAACAGTCACTTTTATTACCGTATTATCATCAAGTGTAATGATAAGACAACGAGATTTACCAATGCCGCCTGCACCTATCATACCATTAGTTGCACCATTTATAGTCAGAACTGTCTTATCAGCATTTACCGAATAAGAATTTGCTGATATCTGACCATACACAGTAGCAGAATCAGCAGCGCTCTCCGCTGCTTCAATCTTTTTAATTGTCTTTGTTACATTTTTAAGAGCAAATGTATTATTTTTGCTGACGCTAAAGTCACCATTAGCAGTAGCACTCGGACCTGCAGGAGCAAGCTCTACTGACTTCACACTGCCAAGATCCATCAAACCATGAGCTGAATAATCAGTTCCTACAACATCTGCATCAGCAGCATCTGTTACAGAGAATACAGCATTAACACCAATTTCCTTTTTACTTGCTCCCGTATAAGCAGACCAATCCGCCTTTCCGTTAGCCTTTCCGCCTAATTTGAAAGAAGCAGCATCATAATTACCTTCTGTATCGTCTTTTGCATAGCTGAGAGTACCGTCGTCACCCTTCTTGATAGAATAAGAAGCTTTGTCTAAAACAAAACTAAACTCTGTAGCAGCAGTATCGTCTGTACTGCTAATAACGATTCCCTGAGTAGAAGCTTCATAAGCAGAAATATCAGCCGGTGAATTAGAACTCGGTATAGCTAATAGGCAAATATTTGTAGTATTATTTGCCGTTACAGCCTCCATTGTATCAACCGGTGTCACCTTAGTATCATTCGTGTCTGTTATGTTCATCTTAGCGGTTACTTTTACTCCAACGCTGCTTTCATTCTTGATATGAGCGCCTGCACCCTCTTTGGATACGATACTGCTACTATCAAGAAGATCTTCTAATTTTGCGCTCTCACCTTCCTTTAATGATGTAAGACCCTGTGGATCAATCACAAAATCAAGCGCTCCCGCAGTAGGAAGCGTAACCTCATACACCGTGGACGTGTCAACATAATCGAGATCACCGCCACCTGTAATCGTTGAATCAGCCGGTGCAGTAGTTGCAGCCATTGCTGTAATCCCTGAACCCAGAGTCATCGTTGCGGCTGTTACAACAGCCATAATTCTTTTTGCATTTTTTCTCATGTTCATCCTCCTAAATATAATATTTGTAACTAATTCAAAATATGAAGATTTACCGTGACAGAAACCGTAGTCAGCTCTTCGTCATCGTCATCTACTAAATGATATGTAAGAATACACTCATAATCACCGGCTGGCAAATCTTTATCTAGTTTAATCTCTTTCAGTTCCGTACCAACCGGAAGATAAGGCGATGAGTATACGAGTTCATTCGTATCAGACCGATTCACATCAAAGTATACCTTGCGGGTATTGTCCTTTGAATTGGCAACATATGCATCGGAAGAAACCGATTTCCCATCCTTAAAGGTCCAATCAACAGACATCTTTGTTTTGTAGTATCCATCTTCAACAGGCTCTTGCAGCTGCTGTTTGATTTTTTCTACATTTTCTTCTGTCACAACTGTATCTCGTACATCTTCGTCTTTTCGGGTTAAAAAGAATACGACAAGACCAATTGCAATCAAGAGTAATAAAATTAAAATTATTATGAAGAGACGCTTTTTCTTCTTTTGTTCTGCTGCTGGATTTTTAGAATGGTGCTGCATTGGTATATACCTTCCTTCCTTGAAATTAGCAGTATATATACTTTATCGTTGCTAAGTATATATATCTTATTATATTATCGGCTTTACTCAACATAAATTAAGGAAATAAAAACATATTTGACTAAAAAACATAAAAATTGAGACCAGTCGGTTTTTTAACCAACTGGTCTCATTATATACCGCTCCTTATCTGCCATGCTTCAAATAACTATCTGATCGTTCTTCATAATCTTCCGCACTGTTACGGCTATTCGGAAGCGTGTTCATCGTCCTGCGTCTCCCCTCCTTGCTGCGGCTTTGAAAAATCTCCGGTTCCATCAGATGATGGGTTCTCCTTTGAAAGTGTATCATCCGTATCTTTTGCAGCGTCTGATGACGACGGCTCTGAATCCCCTGCATCTTCAGAACCCGGTTTCGTATCCTCTTTTGTATCGTCAGGCAATGTATCATCCGACGGCAGCTGGGTTGAATGTTCAGCATCTTCAGAATCTGGTTGAGAATCCCCTTTTGTATCTTCAGGCTGCGATGGAGGCGCTTCTTCATCAACCGGCGCAGTTAAAGGCTGGTCGCCCTCCGGCAATTCATTCTCTTCCATCGTCTCCGATGTGTTCTCGTCAGAAAGATTCCAAAATCTTATATTCACATTGAAAGTAATATCCCCGCGTTTCCAATCCAACTTTTTATTTGGTGTCGCACTGCCGGCAATATAGAAAGAAAACACACTTTCTGGATTAAAAGAAACAAACTTACCGTTCTTATCATGATTCGCCGCCTTTAAAACAACTTGATATGATTCCGGCTTACGATCTCCTGTCAGAATATAATCTTTCTTGTTCGGAGTAACCTTTTTCATAGGAATATCAATTTTCTGGAGCGCTTCCTTGGTAAGCTTCTTACCAGAAGCAGTATCTACAACTTTTAAAAAGGCAAAGATATCTTTTGAATCTGACTTGTAATCAGCCTCCACCGAATGAGACAGCTTTTTGCACTCAACCCCTTCTTTTGCTTCCATCCATGCATTCGACAGATCAAGAACTACATCCTCCTTGCCGTAATTCGCTATATGAAAGATCTGCGACGTCAATTGTCTCCCGCCGTCTTCATCATCAAAAAGGAGAAAAGGATAATCTGTCGGGCAAAAGACATCGATAGACTCTTTCTGAGAAGTGTCTTTAACCTCTCCTTCTACAGGCTCTGCCGCGTATATTGTATTATAGGGCAACACAGCCAAAACACAAGCGATAAGTATATATTTTAATTTTTTAGAAAACCTGTTCATAAGCAGACCGCTCCTTCCCTTCAACTTGAAACCAGACCAAGTGTCAATCATTTATATGAGTAACAAACTATCTTTGAAAAACTTAAACTATATATTATATTTCGGCAGACAGCTAATATTTATAAGATGATTTCAATCAAAATAGCGTAGCATTCGCAAACCGCTATTCATCATCATTCATAACCTCTCCATCATATATTTTGCACATTGAATAGAAATATGAAAGATATCTTGAAACAATCCCCGCAGAGACAATTAAAGTTTTCTTCCTGAAACGAAAGGACAATATCCGAAAAAACGAACTCCTGAAAACATGGAAGCCTTGCGAACACTGATTCTGGATGATATAATTAACTTGATTCAAGATAATCAGGATATGGGGAATATTACTCTGTCTGATGCCAACAGGCTCCGAAGTCTGACGCGGAAACTATATAATCATCCATATGCTCACTATGATGAGTTTATTATAAGGAGGATTTAACGATATGATGGGAGATGGATTAGTATTAGATGTGGACATTCTCGAAGCCGAACTTCTGGACATCCCCGTAAATACTGTGAAAGAAAACATATAAGAACTATACATACTTTAATTCCATGACTTTGGAGGGACGCCATGTTAAACATATCATCTATTCTCAACAACGACGCATTCACCCGAGAGGAACAGCTAGAGATCGTCAGATATATGGACGCCCAGTTAGAGCAGATGGAACTTCTGCTCTGCCGCTTAGACCAGCTTGCCAGACAGGCTTCAGAGGACGGCACTTTAGACGCTGAGCGCCGGCGTCTTCAGACAAAGGTCAATCAGATTCAGAAGGAGATCGACCGTATCTCAGAACGGTTCCCCAGAACTTTTATAATGGAAAACGGCCTCTGAATTTCTGTCAGAACAATTTTCATGAAAGGAGTTTACACATGAAATCGTTAGTTCTCGCTGAAAAGCCTTCGGTGGCAAGGGATATCGCCCGTGTTTTAAACTGTCACAAGAATATTTCCGGCGCTGTCGAAGGGAATCATTATATCGTAACATGGGCGCTCGGGCACCTTGTCACTCTCGCGGATCCTGAAGAGTACGATAAAAAATATAAGGAGTGGGATATCTCCTGCCTGCCCATGCTCCCTGGGAGATGGGAACTTGTAGTAATCAAGCAGACTGCAAAGCAGTACCACAATGTAAAAGCGCAGCTTTTCCGTAAGGATGTAGACCAGATCATCATTGCGACCGATGCCGGACGGGAAGGGGAACTGGTTGCCCGGTGGATTCTTGAGAAATCCGGCTGCCGCAAACCGATCAAAAGACTCTGGATCTCTTCTGTCACCGATAAGGCAATCCGCGAAGGTTTCACTCATCTAAAAGACGGGCGGATGTACGATCATTTATACCACGCAGCCAAAAGCCGCGCCGAAGCCGACTGGCTGGTAGGCATCAATGCCACACGCGCACTGACCTGCAAGTACAATGCGCAGCTTTCCTGCGGTCGTGTGCAGACGCCGACTCTTGCAATCATTGCCAGAAGAGAGGACGAAATCCGTTCGTTTCAACCCAAAGACTACTATGGTCTTACTTGTAATGCCGGCGGCGTGACATGGACTTGGCACCATAAGACAAGCGGAAGACTTTACTCCTTCCAGAAGGACGATATTGAAAATATAAGGGATTCTCTGAAAAATCAAAAGCTGACTGTCACCGAGATTACAACGTCAGCCAAGAGGACATTTTCCCCGGGGCTTTATGACTTGACAGAACTTCAGCGGGACGCCAATCAGCGTTTCGGCTTTTCCGCAAAGGAAACACTGAATATCATGCAGCGACTCTACGAGAACCACAAGGTTCTTACTTACCCCCGGACAGATTCCCGCTACATCGGAACAGACATCGTCCCAACGATCAAAGAGCGTCTGAAGGCCTGCAATATCGGTCCGTATAGGCAGTTTATCCCAGAGCTTTTAAAGAACCCGCTTAGAACAAGCAAGGCATTTGTTGATGATAAAAAAGTCAGCGACCACCATGCGATCATTCCGACAGAAGAATATGTACAGCCAGAGCATATGACGAATGATGAGAGAAAAATCTACGACCTTGTTGTACGGCGGTTCATCAGCGTTCTCTATCCGGCATTTGAATACGAGCAGACTACCCTGAAAGCCGCCGCCGCCAACGAGCTATTCACCGCAAGCGGAAAAGTCATCAAGGCTGCCGGCTGGAAAGCCGTCTACAGTGCCGCTGCTCCCGGTTCTGAAAGCAGTACGGAAAAAAATCCGGGATATTATTTTGAAAGTGATTCTGAGGACTGTCAGTCAGATCAGTCTCTTCCAGCTTTTAATCAGGGTGCTTCCCTCTCCATCAGCCATGTATCCATGACATCAGGAAAGACGAAGCCTCCGGCAAGATTCACGGAAGCAACGCTTCTATCCGCCATGGAGAATCCGGTAAAATATATGGAATCAACAGATACGAAAGCCCGAAAGACTCTGGGCGAAACCGGCGGTCTTGGCACAGTCGCCACAAGAGCCGATATCATCGAAAAGCTCTTTAGCTCCTTCCTGATCGAGAAAAAGGACAGGAATATCCTGCTTACCTCCAAAGGCAGACAGCTTCTTTCGCTTGTCCCGGAGGATTTGAAAAAGCCAGAATTGACCGCCCGGTGGGAAATGAAGCTTTCTGATATCGCAAAAGGCTCTCACAGGGATTCTGAGTTTATGAAAGAAATCCGAAGCTACACGCAGACTCTTGTGGAAGAGATCAAATCCGCTGACGGTACTTTCCGTCACGACAATCTTACAAACACAAAATGTCCGCGCTGCGGGAAACGCATGCTTTCTGTCAATGGAAAGAACGCCCGCCTCCTCGTCTGTCAGGACAGGGAATGCGGATATCGGGAAACGATCGCGCGCACAAGCAATGCGCGCTGCCCGAACTGTCACAAAAAGATGGAACTTATAAAAAAAGGGAACGAGGAAACCTTTGTCTGCTCCTGCGGCTATAAGGAAAAACTGTCCGCTTTTAAGGCAAGGCGGGAAAAAGAAGGCGCGGGAGTCACCAAAAAAGATGTACAGAGATATCTAAAAAAACAAAAAGAAGAGCCCGTTAACAATGCATTTGCAGCCGCTTTATCCGGGATTAAGCTTGACAGTTAGTCAGGCGCCCTTTTATACGCAACGATCAGATCCACCATCCTGTTATAGCTTTCTACTCCCTCGGACTGGTCGTTTGCTTTAAGATATGTATCATTTACCTGATTTGCTGCTCTGGCAATTCTACCGTCATATCTGTCCCAGAATTCACGGTTTGCTATAAAATCCGGTTCAACCTCCTCCGACAGTTTCCCTCTGATCTCCTCCCATGACTCATAATCAGCCTGATACAGCACATTCATACAGTATCTCCACCCCATAAGATAGCCGCTGTACTGGAAATCTATGTTTTCCGATCCTGTGCTTGCCAAAAACGCAATAAAATTTGCCTCTTCTTCCTGCATGAACCCTCTCAGATGGGAAAGTTCATGACACGCGGTAAAAGGTATATTATAATCCGCCATATCGCCATTGTAATTGGCTTCAGCCGTAAAAGGCGAATAGATGCCTGAAAGCTGCTGCACTGACAATATCCACGGAACCAGAAGCGCCTTCGGATTCGGATAATAGCCCGAAAGCTCCGGGTATCGCTCTCCCAAACGCTCCATTGCCCGTACAGCCTCTTTATTCAGTATTTTTATAAGCGATGCTTGAACATTTTCTTGTGCCATGGGCATCTTTTGCCCGCCAATCTTCATCACGCCATATGCGTTCCGCGGCACTTCTTTGCTCCGGCTGTTCACTTCCTCTGTCAGCCACATACATACCTCTTCAAGCTCCTCTGCCGAATACTTTTCTATCCGTATTCCCGAACTTTCCGAAAATGATTCTCTATGATAATTGATTCCGCAGTTTACTACATATAGAAAAAACAACACTCCTGCAAATACATACAGACGACTGCCCAATAAAAGAAACTCCCCTTTTCCTGCGCATTTCCTTACAGCTCTTATTATAAATCTCAAAAATGTCAGAACTGCCGCAAGCAGCACCGCATACAGCAGCACCTCCGACACCGAAAAGGGGAACACACTCATAAATCTTCCGGTTACATTTACCCATATGGGATAAATGCGCGTACTATACCATTGGGCAAATGTACGCGAAATCCGGGAAATACACATCAGAATCAAACCAACACAGAGCAGAATGCTCCCGGTGATGCATTTTCCTCTATTTGTACTTGCCGGCAACTTTTTCTTCCTATTTAAATACATCCTATCACTACCACTTGATATAACTTTTTATTTTCGCATGATTCATGCTGTAACCTTTTTATACAGTCTTGATTAATTTTATGAACACTTTATTTGCAGTCTGCATAATTTTATGATAACATTTTATAATATTGAGGTCAAAAGGTAATTTCCCCCATAATCTCTGCAGATGATTCTGCACTTGATATTCCCGATAACAAACACATATTTTTATAACTGGAGGCTGATGGAATTGAACACTTTACGGAAAAAAATAGAAACTTTGATCTTAAAGGACGAAACATATGCATTTCAGATGGACCGCCTCGTCCTCCCTTTTCTTGACAGCCGGAAAGAAGGCTTTTGGCTGGCAAGAGAGGATAATCCAAAGCAGAAGATCTACTGCGCCAAATACACTTCCGGCTGCTCAGAAGAAAAGTGCCGCGGCATCGTAATCATCTCTCACGGATATACAGAAAACTCCGAAAAATACCGGGAAGTTATCTACTACTTCCTGAAAATGGGCTATCATGTCTACATTCCCGACCATTGCGGCCACGGCCGAAGCTACCGTCTTGCCGATGAGTTATTTCTAGTCCATATTGACAAGTACGAAAGATATGTGGAAGACCTCTTAAACGTCGCTTACCATGCAAAATCCGACTGCGGAACACTTCCGATTTATCTGTACGGCCATTCCATGGGCGGCGGAATTGCTGCCGCCGCTGTTGCTGCCAGCCCAAATCTGTTCAAAAAAGTAGTCCTTACCTCTCCTATGATTCGGCCGGACACCCGTCCTCTGCCGTGGAGTTTTGCGTCGCTTGCCGCCAGGATTGCCTGTCTTTTCGGGAAATCCATTCGCCATCTTCCGGGAGGACACCCCTTTGATGACACAGAGAACTTTGAACAAAGCAGCTCCGTGTCACAAGTGCGCTTTGACTATGAGCAGGCGATCCGAAGAACCGAGCCGCTGTTCCAGAATACCTGCGGCACCTACCGCTGGACTTTAAGCGCCGCGAAGCTCCATCGCTTTCTTATGCGTACCGCATGGAAACGGATTCATATCCCGCTGCTTCTATTTCAGGCAGAAAACGATCATGTCGTATCCGGCAAGGCGCAATATCAGTTCATCCAGAAAATCAACCGGCATCACACGGCGCCTACCTGGCTGATCAAAGTCCCTGACAGTAAGCACGAGATCTATAACGCAAAATATGATACATTATTAAAATACTGGACGAAAATTTTTAGGTTTCTTGGCTGAAAATTGTTGACAAACATATTTAAAAGCGGTACTATATTTTTGGTTTTCGCACTTTAAACAGCTAAAATTTTACAGTGTGACCATGGAGGATTGATACTATGATTATCGTACTAAAACCACGCACAAAACAACAGGAAATTGACCGTGTTCTTAATCTGATCAAAAGCAAGGGCCTAGACACCCATATTGTAGAAGGTTCCGAGATGACGATCATCGGCTGTATCGGCGATACAACCCGGATTGATGCAAAATTATTCGAAGTCAATCCATCCGTAGATAAAGTCATGCACGTGCAGGAACCGTATAAGCTCGCGAACCGCGCGTTTCATCCGGAAGATTCTATCATAGATGTATCCGGTGTCAGAATAGGCGGCAATAACATGGCGATGATCGCCGGCCCCTGTTCCGTAGAATCCACAGGGCAGGTGCTTGAGATTGCTCTTGCCGCCAAAGCCTCCGGAGCGAATCTGCTGCGGGGCGGCGCCTTCAAGCCAAGAACCAGCCCGTATTCTTTTCAGGGGCTTGGCCTTCAGGGCTTAGATATCTTATGCGAAGTCCGGGAGGAGACAGGTCTTCCTATCGTAACAGAACTGATGTCTCCGGAACATCTGGACCTTTTCAATGAAAAAGTCGACTTGATCCAGATAGGCGCGCGCAATATGCAGAATTTTGATCTTTTAAAGCAATTAGGACAGCTTGACCGCCCGATTCTCCTTAAACGCGGTCTTAACGCTACTTATGAAGAATGGATCATGTCCGCGGAATACATCATGGCGTCCGGCAATGAGAATGTCATTCTATGCGAGCGGGGAATCCGTACATTTGAAAGTTATACGAGAAATACGCTGGATCTTCAAAGTATTCCGGTACTTAAGAGACTGACCCATCTTCCGGTGATCGTTGATCCAAGCCATGCAGGAGGAAAATGGTGGCTGGTTGATTCTATGTCAAGAGCCGCTGTAGCTGCAGGCGCGGACGGCCTGATGATAGAAGTACACAACAATCCGGAATGCGCATTATGCGACGGCGCACAGTCTTTAAAGCCCGAAAAATATGACGAGCTGATTCAGGACGTCGCACAGATTGCCAAAGTTTTAGGCAAGACACTTACATAATAATAATCTCGGCGCCGCACAAGCCCGCGCCATTACGGAGAATAGAATGAAATTAACTGTAAATTTAGAAAAAAACAGCTATCCGATCTATATCGAAAATTACATACTTAGAAAGGCCGGCGATATCATCGCAGAGACATTCTCAGGGAAACGGATCATGATCGTGTCTGATGATAATGTATACCCGCTATACGGAGATATTTTAGAAAAGAATCTTTGCAGCTCATACGAGTGTCATCATCTCATACTGCCTCACGGCGAAGCCTCCAAAAGCTTCCGCTCTCTTCCGGAAATCTACAGCGCCATGCTGAAAGCAAAGATTTCCAGAAGCGATGCCGTCATCGCACTGGGCGGCGGCGTTATCGGTGATCTTGCAGGATTTGCCGCTGCAAGCTTTCTTCGCGGTATAAAATTTATCCAGATTCCGACTTCCCTTTTAGCGCAGGTAGATTCCTCTGTAGGAGGCAAGGTAGCCGTTGACCTTCCGGAAGGCAAGAATCTTGTAGGAGCTTTCTACCAACCGTCCGTCGTGCTGATCGATCCGTTTGTACTAAGCACCTTAAACAAACGCTATATCAACGATGGTATGGGTGAAGTTATTAAGTACGGCTGTATCAGAGATAACGAACTGTTTCTAACACTGGAAAAACACGGCTCCTTTGATTCATTAAGAGATCAGCTTGAAACTATCATAAAGCGCTGTGTAGATATTAAAAGAGTCATTGTCGAACACGATGAGTTTGATACGGGAGAACGGATGCTTTTAAATTTCGGACATACACTGGGACACACCATAGAACAATATTTTCAGTACAGCCGCGAAAGCCACGGCGAGGCCGTAGCCATCGGTATGTACCAGATCAGTCTCCTTGCGCAGATGAAAGGACTTACGCAAAAGGGAGTCGCCGCGCGTATTTTAGATGTACTGGAAACCTATGGTCTTCCTTCTGAATGTAATCTTCCTATGAATGCACTGACCGAAGCCATTAAGCTGGACAAAAAAAATCTCGGCGGTCATCTGAACATCGTACTTTTGCACAACATCGGAGACAGTTACGTACATCCGACTTCCATAGACTTTTTTGAGAAGTATAACGACTTGATCATATAAAAAGCGGAGCAGTTACTTATAATTGGAGGAATGAACACATGAAACTCGAAGGAAAAATTGCAATCGTTACCGGCGCCGGCAGAGGAATCGGCAGAGACACCGCACTGGCAATTGCTGCGGAAGGCGCAACTGTCGTAGCTGTCGCAAGGACCCAGCCGGATCTTGACGAGACAGTCTCTTTAATAAAGAAAGAAGGCGGAGCAGCGGTCTCTCTCTCCCGTGACTTGACAGACATCGACCAAGTACAGTCTATGGTTGATACAGTAGTAAAGCAATTCGGGCGTATCGATATCCTGGTAAATAATGCCGGAGGCTATCCATCTGAAATTTACGACAGTGTCGGACAGCAGGCAATCAAAATCTGGGAATGGACAGAAGCGCAGTGGGATCAGATTCTTAAGACAAACCTGAAAATCCCTTTTCTTTGCATTAACAAAATCGTTCCAGTTATGATCAAACAAAGAAGCGGCGATATCGTAAGCGTCTCCTCCCGCATGGGCAGAATCGCTTCCCAGATGGGAGGGTATGCCGTAGCAAAAGCAGGCATTGTAACCCTCACAAAAACTACTGCAATCCAGACGCGGGAGTACGGCATCAAGGCAAACGCTGTGGCTCCTGGAATCGTGGATACCCCGGGACAGCGTACTTATAATCATAACGTAGGACAGGATGACGCCGTTATGGGCAGTTCGGATTCCGTCGCAAAAGGAATTATCTATCTCCTTGCAGATTCGCCGGCAGAAATGACAGGACAAGTGATTGACATGTATACAACCGTATAAAAGATGCGGGCGCCGAACGCGCCCGCATCAAAACATCACACCCGCTTCGGATTCACATGTACCATGCAGTGCTTTACGTTTCTTTCCTCCCTCTCTATAGCATGATGAACATGTTCCGCTATATCATGGGCTTTTCTCAGCGGAATATTCCCATCCGCCTCTATCTCCACATCCACATAGATCTTTGACCCGAAAATCCGTGTTGTCAATTTACTGATTCCAAGAACTCCTGTCTGATTCAATATTATTTTCCGCAATTTTTTTACCGTATCTTTATCGCACGCCTTATCCAGCATCTTATCAACAGCATCTTTAAAAATATCATATGCAGCCTTGATAACAAACGCACAGATCACCACACTGGCAGCACAGTCAAGAAACGGATATCCCATCCGCGCTCCTGCAATACCGAATAATGCTCCCACGGAAGACAATGCATCGGAGCGGTGATGCCATGCGTCGGCCTTAAGCGCCCCGGAATTAATCTTCTTTGCCGCAATAACTGTATACCAGTACATCCACTCCTTTACAGCAATTGAGATGACAGCTGCCGCAAGAGCGAGAACTCCCGGCATCTTTATATCTTTATAACCGCCTCCTAAAAGCTGATTCAATCCATTGTACCCAATCGCCAGACCTGTAGCGAACAAAACTGCGGACAGCACGATCGCCGCTACACATTCCATCCGCTCATGCCCGTAAGGATGTTCTTCATCCGCCTCCTTGCTTGCCATATGTACCCCAATCATGACTACAAATGTGCTGAATACATCTGATGCCGAATGCACTGCGTCCGAAACCATTGCTCCCGAATGTGCGATGATCCCCGCCGCCAGCTTTAACACAGACAACAGTATATTAACTGTTACGCTGACTACTGACACCCGCATCGCGATCTGCTTTTCATTATTTGCCATACTTTCTATTCTGCCTCCTGCTATATTACTGTCTAAACTAATTCCCGAACCGTCACTTTCCTGATTATTTACAATCTCTGAATCATCTTTTCTCTTACTGCCGCAGGATTGCCGTCAGAAATTTTTCCGCATATTTTTGTACCTTGTACTCTCCGACTCCGCTGATTTTAAGCATATCGGCAGCATTTTTCGGTCTGACAAGACACATGAGTACCAAAGTCTTGTCGGAAAATATAATATACGGCGGTACTTTTTCTTGTGCGGCGATCTCTTTACGCACTGCCCGAAGTTCCTCGAAAAGTTCCAGATCCTGTTCCCTGAGCGCAGATGCCGCTCCGGCCCTTCTTCTCTTTCCTTTTTTGATACTTCCTGCACTTTCTCTCTTCTCCTGTTCCTTCGGAAGTTTAAGTATCATCGGCGCGGTCTCAGAATCGGCCAGCTTCTTCGCACCTTCGGCCAACCGGATCACCGGATACTTTTCTCCTGAAAGCTCTAGGTATCCTTGATACAGCATTTCTTGTATGATCTGCCGGAGTCTGGTCACGGACTGTGTACTCAGCGTTCCATACTGAGAATTCTGATCCAGATTTTTACTCAAAATCCTCTGGTTCTTTGCACCTCTCAGGATATCAATAATTGTCGAGATCCCGTAGGCAGTCCAGTTCTCTCTTACACACCGGATGATCGCCGTCACTTCCTTAGATATATCTATCTGCTCAAACTGTGTCAGGCAATTAAAACAATTTCCGCAGTACCCGGATGCCTCCTCCCCAAAATATCTCAAAATGTACTGTCTTAAGCACTCCGATGTAAAACAGTAGAATGTCATCTGCGAAAGCCGCCAGTGATCCCTCTGCGTAATCAGCGCCTTTGCCGTCTCGTCAAGCATCTCATTATTCTCATTATTTCCGATAAACATCTGGTTCATTCGTACGTCCGACGGCTCATAATAGAGGATACATTCCGCAGGTGCGCCGTCCCTCCCTGCGCGCCCCGCCTCTTGATAATAACTTTCCATATTCTTCGGCATATTATAATGAATGACAAACCGGACATCCGACTTGTCGATTCCCATCCCAAAGGCATTGGTCGCCACCATGATCTGATACCTGTCATAGATAAAATCATCCTGATTCTTACGTCTCTCCTCATCCGTAAGCCCGGCATGATAGCGTGTAACTGAAAATCCATCCAGCCGCAACTGATAACAGATATCCTCCACGCTTTTTCTTGTAAGGCAGTATATGATTCCGCTGCAGCCAGAGAGTTCCTTTTCCTTATCACGCAGATATGTAACAAGATCTTTATATTTATCTACCGGCTTCTTTACAGCAAAATACAGGTTATTCCGATCAAATCCTGTCACTGTCACAAAAGGATCACGAAGCTTTAAAAGCTCTATAATATCTCCCCGGACTTCTTCTGTCGCAGTAGCAGTATATGCACTGACGACCGGTCTATGCGGCAATTTCCGAATAAATTCAGCAATTTTGAGATACCCCGGCCGGAAGTCCTGTCCCCATTGAGATACGCAGTGAGCCTCATCTACTGCAATAAAGGATATCCTGATTCCGCTGTTTCGTGCAAAATCAAGAAATCCTTCTGTTGCAAGCCGCTCCGGTGCAACATAGATGATCTTGTACCTGCCTTCCTTCGCGAACTTAAGCGCTTTTACATATTGCCCCTGCGTCAGAGAGCTGTTAAGATATGCCGCATGGACGCCCGCCTGATTGAGGGCGCTCACCTGATCCTTCATAAGGGAAATCAGCGGAGATATGACAAGCGTGATCCCCTCCGCCATAAGCGCCGGGACCTGAAAACAAATGGATTTTCCTGCGCCTGTCGGCATGATTCCCAAAACATCCCTTCCTTTAAGAACTGCCTCGACCAGTTTTGACTGCCCTTCCCTGAAATCTTCATAACCAAAATACTGTTTTAAAACCTGTTTCGCTCTTCTTATCTCCATGTCACTGTCCGACACCGGCCTTCTTACAGATATCCGCAAGGCAGCATTTATCGCAGTAAGGCTTCGTCCTTGCTGTACAGACATCTCTTCCGTGATATACCAGTCTATGGCAAAAATCGCTTCCCTCCTCTGGAGGTATGATCTTCCAGAGCGCCATCTCTACTTTTTTCGGCTCTTTGATGCCATCTACAAGCCCCATGCGGTTCACAAGCCGGATACAGTGAGTATCCGTCACGATTGCCGGCTTCCCGAATACATCCCCCATGATCAGATTTGCGCTCTTCCTTCCCACGCCGGGCAGTTTTAAAAGAGCATCAAAATCATCCGGTACTCTGCCGCCATATTCCTCCTTCAGCATCCTCATACATGCGCTTATATCTCTTGCTTTGCTTTTTCCAAGTCCGCAAGGTCTTACGATTGCCTCGATATCCGCCGCATCTGCCGCCGCAAGTGCATCAATGTCCGGATACTTTTCATAAAGCCCTTCAACTACCACATTTACCCTTGCATCCGTACACTGCGCCGCAAGTCTCACGCTGACAAGAAGCTTCCATGCTTCATTATAATCCAGTGTACACCCTGCATCCGGATATTCCTTTTTCAGCCGCTCAATGATCTCAAGCGCCCGCTCCTTCTTTCGCATATCACACAACTCCTTCTATACATAATGTCAAATAAGCGCACCAAACATTTGTTTACAAGGTTACCACATTTTTGATGGTAGTGCAACTTTTTCCGCGCCATTTCACGAACATTCTTTTCTCATGTTATTATGCACTATAGTTCCCGCTTTTTTTCTGACATTCTGAATAAATATTCTTTTGCCTAAATATGGTATAATTTTTTTATTAGCATAACAAGGAGGCACTCATTCATGGGAATTGTTTACAACAAGAAAAACGGCACCTTTTCTTTACATACGAAAAACTCATCTTATCAGATGAAGATCGGGAATCTTGATTACCTGTTTCACCTCTATTACGGCCCCGCACTGCACGATGCGGACTTAAGTTACCAGATCATGCAGTATGACCGTGGTTTTTCCGGCAATCCTTACGAATCCCGAGACGAACGCACCTTTTCTCTGGATGCGCAGCCGCAGGAATTTTCCACCCAGCAGCAAGGAGATTTCCGCACGACAAGTATTGAAGTAGTAAACGGTGACGGTAGTTACTCATTCAGCGGCAAAGCGTCCCATTATTCTATTACCGGAGGGAAATATTCTCTGAACACTCTTCCCACTGTTTTTGCAAATGAAGAGGACACCGTTCAGACTCTGGAAATAACTCTTTCTGATACCATCAGCGGCGTCGATGTGATCCTGCTCTACAGCGTATTTGAGGAGGCCGACATTATCACAAGAGCTGTGAAAGTAAAAAATAACGGGAAGGCATCCATTCATTTGAAAAAAATCATGTCTCTCTGTCTGGACTTTTTAAACGGCTCCGGCATGGATTTGATCAGTCTTCCGGGACGGTACGGACAGGAACGGCAGGTAGAGCGCCAGCCTATGACGCACCATATCCACATCATCAGCAGCGTGCGCGGCTCTTCCAGCCATCAGCAGAATCCCTTTGTGATTCTTTGTGACAGAAATACCACAGAGGACTTCGGAAAATGCTATGGATTTTCCCTGATGTACAGCGGCAATTTTCTTGCCGAAGCAGAGCTTGACCAGTACGATCAGCTTCGCTTTGTAATGGGCATCCACCCAAAACAGTTTGTCTATGAAGTGAAGCCCGGGGAAGTCTTTGAATGTCCGGAAGTTGTGATGGCCTTTACGGAACACGGACTTACCGGATTGTCCCATCTGTACCATGACTTTTACCGCACAAACCTCTGCAGGAGTAAATTTGTGACAAAGGTGGAACGTCCTGTACTCATCAATAGCTGGGAAGCCGCCTTTATGGATTTTGACGACAAAAAACTGGTAGACATTGCGAAAGCCGCCAAAAACATGGGTGTAGAACTTCTTGTTATGGACGACGGATGGTTCGGAAAACGCGATGATGACAACAGCGGTCTCGGCGACTGGGTGGTCAATGAGAGTAAGATTAAGTGCGGTCTCCACGCGCTTGTGGAGCAGATCAACGACTTAGGAATGAAGTTCGGCATCTGGTTTGAGCCGGAGATGGTGTCTGAGGATAGCGATCTATACCGAAAGCACCCGGAATGGGCTATGCAGATTCCGGGACGCCCGGCGGTGAGAAGCCGCAACCAGATCGCCCTTGATATGGGACGTAAAGATGTGCAGGACTATCTGATTGAAAAGGTTAACGCTATCTTAGACGATGCCAATATATACTATGTAAAATGGGACATCAACCGTTCTATCACTGATATATGGTCAAATGTACTGCCTTCCGAGCGTCAGGGCGAAGTATACCACCGTTATATTTTAGGACTTTACCGTACAATGGATGCCATCATAAAAACCCACCCCGACATTCTTTTTGAAGGGTGCAGCGGAGGCGGCGGACGATTTGACGCAGCTATGCTCCATTACTATCCGCAATACTGGGTCAGCGACAATAACCACCCCATCGACCGCTTAAAGCTTCACTATGGAACATCCTTTGTCTATCCGCCCTCTTGTATGGGCGCGCACATCTCAGACAGCGGAAAACTGGTTCCGCTAAAGACAAAAGCTGTTGTAGCTATGGGAGGCACCTTCGGATACGAGCTGGATGCAACACATCTGTCAAAAGAAGAACGGCAGCTCTGCCGGGAGCAAAGCGATTTGTTCCGAAGATATTACCACATTATCTTCAAAGGCGATTACTATCGCTTGAGCAATCCCTTTGAGACAGGCAATATGACCGCGTGGCAGCATGTAACAAAAGACAAAAAAGAGTCTCTCTTAAGCGTAGTCGTTACAAACCTGACCTGCAACGGCCCCCAGGAATACATTCGCGCAAAGGGGCTTCACGCAGACACTATGTATTCGATCAATGGCGGGCAGTATACTCTTTCCGGCTCTGCGCTGATGAATGCCGGACTTCCGATACCGAGAGAAGTACCGGAATATAGTTCTTTCCAGTTTCATATGGAAGCAATTTGATTTTGTGCTATTTAGATGCTGATCCTGCAGATTAGCAGTTCGGACAATAATAGGAGCGGGTATCATCCTCCTTCATTTTCTCAGATATCCCGCTCCTATATACTTTTTAATCATCCTCCGGCCTTCAGCTTACGATCAATGTATCGTACCCCGCCCGCTTAAGTCTCTGTTCCATAGCCACAGCCGTGTTCAGATCATCATATCCTCCCACGAGGACTCTGTTATATTCTCCTACATTATCGACAAATGCCGGAAAGTCCTGAGCCAAAAGCTCTTCCAGAAGACGGTTCGCATTCATATTATTCCGAAACAGTCCCACCTGCACTCTGTAATAGGGCTCTCTGATATCCCCGATATTGGACAATGTATCTAAGATTCCTCTCGCTATCGCCTCAGCAATATCCTGAAAATTATTATCGAACAGCTGATTGTCCGTATCAGAATTGATAAACCCGGCCTCTACCAGTACAGACGGCATATTCGTCCGATTCAGAACTACAAGATTCGGCCTCGCTTTTACCCCTAAGTCTACGAATCCGACAGCTTCGAGCTGTTCATCAATATTCTGCGCCATCTCATACTTGATACCCGACAGATCATAAACAAGACTTTCGATTCCCATTACCTGATTATCCGTAGGGAATGAATTCCTATGAATGGATACGAAAAAATCAGCGCCTGCGTTATTGGCCTCCATCGCTTTTTCATAAGGGCTTTCATATACATCCGTTGTTCTTGTATACTCTACATCTATCCCGTTATTCTGCAGGATTTCTCCGATTGCAAGTGTCAGCCGGAGTGCATCATCTTTCTCCTGACGGCCGTTATAGACCGCCCCGGGATTAGAACCGCCGTGTCCGGCGTCCAACATAACCGAATAAGGCATGTCTGTCACACTCTCTTTTTCTTTTACTATCAGTATATGCAAAGCCCGTTGAGTGCGCTACAATTGTTATTTACTCAAACGACTGTTCCGTACGCTCTATGATCTCATCCTGAAGCGGTTTATCCAGATTGCGGAAGAAATCGCTGTATCCTGCAACGCGGACGATCAAGTCTTTATAATCTTCCGGGTTGTTCTGCGCATCGATCAGAGTCTGTCTGTCGATGACATTGAACTGGATATGATGTCCGTCCATGGAGAAGTAAGAACGAATCAGGCTCGCCATATTATCAAGTCCCTTATCCCCTGCGACAACATTCGGCGTGAACTTCTGATTCAGAAGTGTCCCAGCCGTCGCAAGATGATCCATCTTGGAGCAGGACTTGATCACTGCTGTCGGGCCGTTCCTGTCCGCGGATTTCTCCGGGGAAATGCCTTCGGATACCGGTTTGTGCGCCTTCCTTCCATTCGGCGTGGCAAGGATCACATCACCGAAATATACATGGCAGGTTGTAGGAAGCATATCTACGCCGTATTTTCCGCCCTTCATATTGGGACGTCCTGTGATCTCGCTTCTGTAAAGCTCGAATACCTCCTGCATGATATCATCCGCATAATCATCATCATTTCCATATTTTGGAGTCTTGTCATGAACCATACGGTAAATCGCATCGTATCCTTCATAGTCATGCTCCATCGCCTCAATAAGCTCCTCCATTGTAAAGTTCTGCTTGTCATATACATTATATTTCACAGCGGCAAGACAGTCTGTAACCGTGCCGATACCTACACCCTGAATATAATTCGTATTATACCTTGCGCCGCCTGCGTTATAATCCTTTGCATTGGAGATACAATCGTTGGTCACAACAGAAAGACACGGCGCCGGCATCTCCTGCGCATAAAGCTGCTCGATTACATTGTTGCCGCGGATCTTAATATTCACAATATGTTGAAGTTGTTTTTTGAACGCCTCCCAAAGCTCATCATAAGTCTTAAAATCCTTTGCGTATCCAAGCTCAAGGCCGATCTGCTTTCCAGAATACTGGTCAAACCCATTGAACAGCGTGAGCTGGAATACCTTCGGGATATTTAAATATCCGGTAAGAATATAAGCCTCGCTGCCCCACGCTCCGGTCTCCACACACCCGGAAGAACCGCCGCGTCTTGCGTCCTCAAGATTCTTTCCCGCATTAATAAGCTCCATGATCTGAGCCTCCGTATTATAAAATGCCGGTTGTCCCCATCCCTCTCTGGAAACCTCGCATGCTCTCTTTAAGAACTTCGCCGGCGTCTTCTTGCTGATGGTTACGTTGGAGTTCGGCTGTACCAGCTTCATCTCATCCATACAGTCAAGGATCAGGTAGCTTACATTGTTAACACCGTTGCGTCCGTCCGGCGTAACCCCGCCTGTATTGATATTCGCAAAATCTGTATAAGTAGCGCTTTCCTTAAGTGTGATGCCGACCTTAACCGGCGCCGGCTGATTGTAGAACTTCACCCACAGACACTCTAAGAGTTCCAATGCTCTCCCGTCATCAAGGATTCCCGCCTCTACGTCTCTCTCATAGTACGGATTCAAATGCTGGTCAAGTCTTCCCGGGCTGAATGCATCCCACGGATTCAGTTCTGTAGTGACGGCAAGGTGTGTGAACCAATAAATCTGAATCGCCTGCCAGTAAGTCTTAGGACTATGCGCCGGAACAACTTCAAGATTTTCCGCGATCTTTAGAAGCTCAGCCTTTCTTGTCTCGTCTGCTTCCTTCTCTGCCATCTCAAGAGCAAGCTTATGATAACGCTCTCCGAGAATCATTACGGCATCGCATGCGATATCCATCGCCTTCAATTCCTCGCATTTATTTACCGCATCCGGATCATTGATATAATCCAATGCAGCCATTGTCTTTTGAATCTTCTCTTTATAATCTAAGTAACCTGTAGTAAATACCTGCTCGCCGCCGCATGTATGTCCAGGACCTCTCTGCTCCATAAATTCCGTAAACATGCCTGCACTGTAGCACTCATGCCACTCAGGAGTCATTCTCGCAAGAATCTTTTCTCTCATGCTTCTTCCAGTCCAGTACGGAATGATCTCCTCTGCCTGAAGTTTTCTGTCCTCTTCTGTCGTATGGAAGGATACCAGTTCACGCTCGCTCATAACTACCATATCCTCTACACTGTGACAGCACAGCTCTGGGAATGTCGGGGAAGCCTGCGGATCTTTTCCTTTTTCTCCGACAATCAGCTCGCCGTCTCCAAGGTACAGCGTCTTTTTAGAAAAATACTCTTTGAGAACCATTGCTCTCATAACCGGAATAGAGTACTTTCCATCGTTCGCCTTGTAAAAGTCCGTCTCAATCTTCGCCCTCTCAAGGTCAATATGAACCGGTGTTGTCACACTCAGTTCACGGAGCTTCTGAATTCTTTCATTCATACCACGCAGTTTCGCCATATCATTACCCTCCTATTTTGGTGTTCTGGAATCCGGCATCGACAAAAAGCTTTCTGAACTCTTCCATCTGTGCCTGATCCGGTGCATGTAAATCTTTTCCCTTATATTCCATATCCAGCTTCGGATACTTGCTGCTTCCCGTATCATGGTACGGCAGCAGATTAATCTGAGGCGGATGAATATCATGTTTTTTCAGAAACGCTATCGTCTCTTTCATATTTTTCTCATTGCCGTTCACTTCTTTGATCGTCGGAATCCTGATATAGATGCGCGCCCCGTCGCCTGACAAACGCACAAGATTCTCCATAATCAGCTTATTATCCACACCCATATATCGTTTATGAAGCTTTGGATCCATCACCTTCACATCGTAGAGGAATGTATCCGCATACGGCAGAATCGCCTGCAGCTTTTCATAAGGTACATATCCGCATGTATCAATCGTAACATGAATATCCTGTCTCTTAAGCTCCTTTGCCAATGCCAGAATATATTCCGTATCCATCGCCATAACTTCTCCGCCGGAAAGCGTCACTCCCCCGCCGGACTCCTCGTAGAACATCTGATCCTTCACAAGCTCCTTCACAAGCTCTTTCACCGTATATTCACGGCCGATGATCTCCCGCAGTCCCGCCGGACAGAAATTCTCACACTTACCGCACAGTGTACATGTCTCTTTGTCAAGTACCGGCTTTCCATCCTTCATAGTAAGCGCATGGTTCGGACAGACCTTCACACAAGTTCCGCAGCCAACGCATTTTCCCGAGTCAAACTGCATCTCTCTTTCAAACCTTTGCGTCTCCGGATTATGGCACCACTCACATCTAAGCGGACACCCCTTAAAGAAAACCGAAGTGCGGATACCGTCTCCGTCATGGATCGAAAACTTTTGTATGTTCGTAATATGATTCATTCCATCTTCCTCTTATTAATGACAGCCTACATTTCTACTATCTTCCTGTGCAGAATTACATTTTAGACTATAGTCTATACCGTAGTACAAATATAACACTTTGCTACAAAATTGTCAATATCCTATGCTGATTATATGTTCATTGTACAAATTCTTTTATAAATCTAGGTCAGTTGTTACAATCCTAAATGATTCAAGTTTAGCTTTCAATTGGTAATTTAGATGTAAAGACAATATTCGCATTTGTGTGGATCGCTTTAGGGAAAAGTTCAGGACTTTCTCTTGAGGAAGTCAAACAACTGAAGGCGGATAGAAGCGCATAGGCAAAGTTATAGAGCCAAGAATCTAAAAACAGGTTCCTGGCTCTTTTTTTGTGGAGTCTCTTATTCTAATTTTTTCCGAGTATTTATTCTACATATGGCTTTGCTATCTCAGCGAACCGTTCTGCATGTCCATCATACCATTCATCAAACTTCATTCCTGATTCTTCAATCTCAGTTCCCAGCTCTTTTAAGAATGCCGGGATCTCGCTCTCTAATATCGTTCCGATCTGTTCTCCGAAGCGCTCTCTTCCCTCTTCATCCTCGCCGTTTATCGTAAGTACAAATGCCGGCCGCATCGCACCGTCCGCCTTTTTCACACCGCCCCGAAAGCCGATCCTTCCAATCTGATGTGTTCCGCAGGATGACGGACAGCCTGAGATATGAATCCGCGGGAGAACTCCGTCTTCAAATCCCCACTCTTTAGAAGCAGCTACCAGCGTCTGAAGGAGATTCTGGGAATCCCTCACGCCAACCTGACAGATAGCTGCGCCGATACATGCCACAGAAGACTCAAACACAGTATCCGCACTGTCTGACGTAACCTTGAGAAGCTTTTTTGCCTCGCTCCCGGTACAATTAATGATATAAACGGTCTCATCCGGCCCTATCCGAAGTTCTGTCTGCTCCATGTCCGCCATAGCCTCATAGATCTCTTTCAGCTTTGACGGCTTTGGACATCCCCCGATCGGATGATACTCTACTGCATAGAGTCCCTCCTGCTTCTGAGCAATCGCTCTCTTATCCTCTACAGCCGTACCGTCCGGCCGCTTCGTAATCTCTTTCGGCTCTACTGCGATATCAAGCTCTTCCTCTTGCATGACCTCTTCAAGCTTTTCCTTAAAGGTTTCCGCATATTTATCTCCCAGAACATCCTGCATATAGCGGGTTCTTGCCTTTGCGCGGTTATCATAATTGCCGTATGCCACAAACATATTTACCATGGCTTTGATATAGTAAAGGATCTTGCTGCCTTCAACTGCTTCTGCTACCTTCACGCCCATCTTCGGATTATTGCCAAGACCGCCTGCGCTGTATACATCAAACTTCCCGTCCTCTCTCGCCGCAAAACCCAGATCCCGGAAAGTTGCGTGAGGTACATTTTTCGGAGAATTAGAAAAGCATACCTTTAGCTTTCTCGGAAGCTTTACAGTCTTAATAAATCCCATCAGATAGTCTGCCGCCGCCTCTGCGAAAGGTGTTACGTCAAAATACTCGCCACGCTCTACTCCTGCCAGCGGGGACACCATAACATTTCTCGGAAAATCTCCGCCGCCGCCTCTCGTAATAATTCCGTAATCCAATGCTTCTACCGCAAGTTCACATACCGCATCCACTCCCAGATTGTGAAACTGTATCGTCTGGCAGGTTGTAAAATGTACTTTATCAATATTATATTTCTCGATTGCCTTTACTACAAACCCAAGCTTTTCTTTGCTAACTCTTCCGCCCGAAAGCCTGAGCCTTAACATGCTCGCCTTCCCGCCCCGCTGCGCATAGCTTCCGAAGCCGCCAGAAAATCCTTTATACTTCTGAGCCGGAATCTCTCCCGCATAAAATTGACGCGCTACTTCTTCAAATTCTTCATAATCCCTTCTCCATTCAACTGCCTGCATTGCAATTCTCCTTCACTTGTCATACTCATTTCTATTTTTCTTCTATCGCCATGATCATATCTACTCTTGTCTGATGCCGTCCGCCCATGAACTCCGCATTCAGCCACTCATCAATGATCATCTTCGCCATCTCTATTCCAATCACTCTGGCTCCGAAGGCCAGCACATTCGTATTGTTATGCTGTCTGGACAGTCTTGCAGAATATGGCTCTGAACATACGACCGCCCTGACGCCTTTTACCTTATTTGCCGCAAGAGAAATTCCTACCCCTGTCCCGCAGATGAGGATCCCAAGATCGACTTCTCCATCTGCGACAGCTCTGCCTACCTTTTCGCCGTACTCAGGATAACTGCAGTTTTCATGGCTGTCCGTCCCATAATTTACTACATCATAGCCTTTTTCCTTCAGATATGCCGCGACATCATTCTTCATCTCGACTGCCGCATGATCATTTCCAATTCCAATCTTCATCTTTTCTACCTGTCCTTTCCTATCATTAATTTTATTATAATCACCAGACAGCAAATCCGCAACGCATAATAATGCGTTTTTCCTCTATGGTTTCAACATGCGTTACCGTCACTATACGCTATCCATTATCTCAGTAAAATATACACAAAAAACACAGCATACGCCAAAAGAAACAAAAATCCCTCTTTTCTCTCAATTTCCCGTTTACTGAGCGCCGCAGCATAGACGATCACGCTTGCGGCAATCAGAATCACCGTATCATAGACGGCTGATATATCCAGATGGATCGGCGTGATCACCGCAGATATCCCAAGAATCAGCAGAATATTGAAAATATTAGAACCCACTACATTTCCTACTGCCAGACCATTCTCGCCCCGCTTTGCCGCTACCATAGACGTTACAAGCTCCGGCAGCGAGGTCCCGAGCGCCACGATCGTAAGTCCGATAAATGTCTGGCTCAATCCGAAATATTCCGCGATATCGCTGGCATTGTCTACTACAAGATCTCCTCCAAGCACAATCCCCGCAAGACCGCCGACTATAAAAATGCCGCTCTTGAGAGGTGTCATCACCTCATATTCCTCTTCGGATTCCTTCAGCTTCTCTCTGGACGCCAGAGCCGACTTTACCGTAGCCATCAAAAAAACTGCGAATAACACTAAAAACAGTGCCCCTCCAAATCTTCCCAAAACAAAAGTTCCGCCGCCGCTTAATACCTTTCTGACAGAAAAGTCTGAATTTAAAAGCAATAATATTACACTGATAAATATAGAAAAAGGAAATTCCTTTTTAAGAAGAGATTCTTCTGTCTCCACAGGATAAATAACTGCGCAGCAGCCAAGCACCACAAGCAGATTAAAGATATTAGAGCCAAGCACATTACTCACTGCAAGATCATTGTTCCCCATAAGCGCCGCCGTTACACTGACAGACAGTTCCGGCATACTTGTTCCGAAAGCAACCACCGTAAGTCCGATGACAATTGAGGGAACTTTCAAAAGCTTCGCCACGCTGGAACTGCCCCCCACAAAAAAATCAGCTCCTTTAATTAACAATAAAAACCCTAAAATCAGTAATATATAATCCATCCCAAAGCCTCCCACAGATCAACTTCTATTTGCATCTTTTTACACTCTATGGTTAAATGATAAAAGTGAATAATTATAAAGTCAAGGAGATTTCTTATGAGCGTGCAATCTTTAGACATATTATATGAAGATCATCACATTCTTGTATGCGTAAAACCTTCCGGCACAGCCACTCAGAGCAGAAGTATTAAAAATCCGGATATGGTGAGCATATTAAAAACCCACATAGCAAAGAACGCTGCCTCTGAAAATTTTCTGGCCGGAAATTCTGTAAGAGAACCGTATCTTGCGGTCATCCATCGGTTAGACCAGCCAGTACAAGGAATCATGGTGTTCGCAAAGACTCCTTTCGCCGCCAAAGAACTAAACAGGCAGCTTCAGACCGATGGATTCGAAAAATATTACCGCGCCTTGATTTTCGGCAAGCCGTCTAAGGCTTCCGATACTTTGGAAGACTATATACTGAAAAATGGAAAAGACAATACCTCCCGCATCTGTACGAAAGAGGTTCCCGGAGCGAAACTTGCAAGGTTAAGCTACCGAACCGCTCCCGCTGACCAGCGATTTTTTACTCTGGATTATAATACCCGAAATCAAAGCACTCCGAACAATCCCGCCTGTCCAAACCTCACAGAACTTGATATCCATCTGCACACCGGCCGGCACCACCAGATACGTGTTCAGCTTGCTAACATAGGCTGTCCGATCGTCGGAGACACAAAATATAATCCTCAGAACACAGAAAATCCTGGCTGGCAGGAACTAAAGCTCTGCTCTTACCGGCTGGAATTCTCGCATCCCAAGACAAAAAAGCCTATGAACTTTTCGTTTATTTGACTTTTATCTAAGATCTTCTCTCTGCAATATAATACCTGCAATATCCGCTTCTGCCGCACAACGCCAGAATGCTCCGGAACTATATAGAATATAGTCCCGGAGCATCCCCCACCTCTCGATAAATATTACACTGCATCTTCTAACAGCGCTTTCTCATATTCCTCGAGAATAATACTCTGAATGCGCTCTCTGGTGCTCGAATTAATCGGATGTGCAATATCCCGATATTCGCCATCTACTGCTTTCTTACTCGGCATTGCAATGAACAAGCCTTTCTCACCTTCGATAACCTTGATGTCGTGTACTACAAATTCTCCATCCATAGTAACTGACACGACTGCCTTTAGTTTCCCTTCTTTTGCCACTCTGCGTGCACGTACATCCGTAATCTGCATTGTTCATGGCTCCTTTCTGTCCAATCGTTGAACTATAGTGCATATCTCTCATTTTTTTCAACGACCACTTTTACACCATTTTCTCCTACGTGACGCGTATTTGCACGAATTGTGTCCCGACTTTCTACAATACAGTTTTCAACATACGTATTGTCCCCGAGATAGACGTCGTTCAGAATGATTGAATTCTTAATAACACAATTGTTTCCGACAAATGTCTTCTTAAAGAGAATCGAATTTTCTACAGTTCCATTGATGATACTCCCACTTGCTATAATGCTGTTTTTAACCACTGCCCCCGGGTTATACTTTGCGGGCGGCAGATCGCTGACTTTGGAATAAATCGCCGGTAGCTCTTTGAAAAAATAATTTCTGACTTCAGGCTTTAGGAAATCCATATTTGTCTGATAGTACGCCTCCACCGTTGAAATGTTGCTCCAGTAATCTTTTATTTTATAACCATATATTTTTTTCAGATTCTTATATCTGATTAAAATATCGGTCACAAAATCATGCCTGTCCTCTTCTGCGCAATGCTCGATCAAATCGATAAGAAGTCTTCTTCTGATCACATAGATACCAGTAGAAACTACGCTTGAATTCGCCACCATCGGCTTCTCCTCAAACTCCTCAATACGCATAGATTCGTTCATCTTAATTGTTCCAAACCTACTGGCTTCTTCATAAGATTCCAGTTCTTTATATCCAACTGTAATATCTGCTTTTTTCGCAATATGATATTCCAGCATCTTGTTATAATCCATCTTGTATACGGCATCACCTGAAGCGATGATCACATACGGTTCATGGCATTTTCTCAGAAAATCCAAATTCTGATAAATCGCATCCGCCGTCCCTCTGTACCAGTTCCCGTTGTCGGCCGTAATCGTTGGGGTGAAGACATAAAGCCCTCCATGCTTTCTCCCAAAATCCCACCACTTGGAAGAATTCAGATGCTCATTCAATGAGCGTGCATTATACTGCGTCAGCACCGCAACTTTCTGAATGTGGGAGTTAGACATATTGCTGAGCGTAAAATCAACCGCCCTGTAACTCCCTGCCATCGGCATAGCCGCTACCGCTCTCTTTCTGGTCAGGTCACGCATCTTATGGCTGTTACCGCCTGCTAATATAAGTCCTACTGCTCTCATATACGCTCACCTGCCTTTATCAAAGTCTCGCCGCTTTCCAATAAATTGTTCGGATAGTCAAACTTCTCCGTAATACCGCTGATCGCCGTATTCTTTCCGATCTGAACTCTTTCCGGCACTTTAGAATTCTCTCCGATCGTCACAAGTCCAAAAGAGTAAACCGACGGCTTCAACTTATTAGGAACTTCTTTCCCAATACCAATCGTGCAATTTTTCTCTATCTCCGTATTCTCAGCTATGATGGCTTTATCGATCACGCAGCCGTCTCCAACCCGCACATCCTGCATAATGATTGAGTCACGAACAACAGCTCCTTCTCCAATCGTCACCCCTGCTCCGATCACACAGTTATGCACTTCTCCATATACTTCGCAGCCGTTGCTGATAATACTCTTTTCAATCACAGAGTTCGGAGAAATATACTGCGGCGGCAATATCCCGCTGTTCGTATAGATCTTCCAGAATTCTTCGTATAAATTAAACTCGGGAATAATATCTATCAACTCCATATTAGCTTCCCAATAAGAGCCTAATGTACCGACATCTTTCCAGTAGCCGTTATATTCGTACGCAAATAACCGATTGCCCCTGCCGTGGCAATACGGAATAATATGCTTTCCAAAATCACAGCCGTGCACCTCTTTGAGTGCAATGAGCGCTGCCTTAAGAATCGGCCAGCTAAAAATATAAATCCCCATGGATGCCAGATTGCTCTTCGGCTGTTCAGGCTTTTCCTGAAACTCCGAAATCTGCCCGTCTTCCTCTGCAACAACAATGCCGAACCGGCTCGCTTCCTCCATCGGCACCGGCATAGCCGCAATCGTCACATCCGCATGATTCTCCTTATGATAGTCAAGCATAACTTCATAATCCATCTTATATATATGATCCCCTGAAAGAATCAGCACATAATCTGGATTAAAAGTCTCCATATAATCAAGATTCTGATAAATCGCATTGGCAGTACCCGTGTACCACTCGCTGCTTCCGCTTTTCTCGTATGGCGGAAGAATAGATACGCCGCCAAAGCTGCGGTCCAAATCCCACGGTATCCCGATCCCTATATGTGTATTCAAACGTAGGGGCTGATATTGTGTTAATACTCCGACGGTATCGATTCCTGAGTTAATACAGTTACTAAGAGGGAAATCAATTATACGGTACTTTCCGCCAAAAGCAACTGCCGGCTTTGCAACTTTGGCAGTAAGGACTCCGAGCCTGCTGCCTTGTCCGCCGGCTAACAGCATTGCTATCATCTCTTTTTTTCTCATGTTATCACCCCTTCTTAGTTTTTATAATGTCATTATAGCACACTTTTTTGCCATAGTGAACGATTTTTACAATATTTTTATCATTTATAGTATCTTTTTATGGAAATATGCCAAACAACTTAATCTTGGTTTTTTCACGATATCTGTTTATAATAGTATAATAAGGGCATATAGTATATGATATATCATATAACATTATTAATAATAAATGTGTATAAAATACTGGCATGCATGCCAGTATATGGAACAGGAAGGTGTTTATGTATAAAATAAATTTTGAACAGCCAATACACGTACATTTTATAGGAATCGGCGGCATCAGCATGAGCGGTCTGGCCAAGGTTCTTCTCAAAGAGGGCTTCACCGTCTCCGGCTCCGACAACAAGCATTCCGCCCTGACGGAACAGCTTGAAGCTGCAGGGGCTGCAATTTTTTATGGTCAAAAAGCATCTAATATAGTAGACGGAATTGACGTAGTTGTCTATACAGCGGCAATCCACGCTGACAATGAGGAATATAGGGCCGCTGCGGATAAAGGGCTTTTCATGCTGACACGCGCGCAGCTTCTTGGTCAGCTCATGACAAATTATGATATTCCTATCGCTGTCTCCGGAACACATGGGAAGACCACCACAACCTCCATGCTGACGCATATACTTCTCGCAGCGGACGCAGATCCTACCGTCTCTGTGGGCGGTATTCTGAACGCCATAGGAGGCAATATCCGCGTAGGCAATTCAGAGATATTCGTAACCGAGGCGTGTGAATATACAAACAGTTTCCTTGAATTTTTTCCCAAAATCAGTATCATCCTAAACATAGACGAGGATCATCTCGATTTTTTTAAGGATATTAACGATATCCGCCGCTCTTTCCGCAAGTTTGCAGAACTTCTTCCGGCTGACGGCTGTCTGATCATCAACGGGGACACCGAGCATCTGGAGATCATCACTAACGGTCTCGTATGCAAGGTCGTTACTTACGGAACTGATACGAATATGGATTACAGCGCGGCTAACATCTCACACAATGAGCTTGGAAACGCCTCCTTCGACTTTATTAAAAAAGGAACCTTTGTGAAACGGATCACCCTGTCTGTTAACGGCGACCACAACGTATCCAATGCATTGGCTGCGTTGGCTGTCGCAGATTTGCTTAACATTTCTGCTGAGGAAGCATGTGTAGGGCTCAAAAAATTCCGCGGCACAAAACGCCGTTTTGAATACAAAGGTGAAGTAAATGGCATTACCGTTATAGACGACTACGCTCATCATCCCACAGAGATAAAAGCATCCCTTATGGCGGCGAGACACTACCCTCACAGGGAAATCTGGTGCATCTTCCAGCCCCATACCTACACAAGAACGAAAGCACTTTTTCATGAATTTGTCGATGCCTTATCTTATGCGGACCACGTCATTCTGGCAGACATCTATGCCGCCAGAGAAACGGATACGCTGGGGATTTCATCAAAAGACATCGCCGAATCGCTATGCAGGGAGGACACGGATGCATTTTACCTTTCCTCCTTTGAAGAAATCGAAGCATTTTGTCTGGAAAAATGTGAAAAAGGGGACATGTTGATAACTATGGGCGCAGGAGACGTTGTAAACATTGGGGATGCGCTTTTAAAACAGTAGTTATCCACATTTTCCACAGAATTTTATCCACAAAAAACCTTGTTTTTGACGCAAAAACTTCTTTTTTTGTCAGTCCGGTTAATGCTATAATAGGTCTTGCACAACGGGGGAGGACATCCCCTTATAAATATTTATCTGTCTTGGAGGACTGGCAAAACTATGACAAAGTTAACCCTTACAAACCATGTGCAGACGAACACAACCGTGCTGGAGAACGAGTTCATTGACAAGCACATGGCAAAAGCTAATGGGGAGTATGTAAAGGTTTATCTTTTTTTGCTGCGCCATCTGAAAGGGCCGGGCAATATTCCGACGATTTCACAGATCGCGGATGCGCTCGACGATACAGAAAAGGATGTTATCCGCGCACTGAATTATTGGAAAAACCAGGGGTTATTGGACTACGAAATACGCACAGAGGCTCCGGCAGCAGTTCCTTCTGCCGAGATTCCCGCCTCAGACGTATCCGACATTGAGCGGTTCCGGTCACGCAAGGAGTTCAGGGAAATTCTTCATGTAACAGAGCAATATCTTCAAAAAACACTGTCTCATACGGAGATGGATGCCATTACATATTTTTATGAGTCACTTGGAATGTCTGCAGATTTGATTGAATATCTCATTGAATACTGCGTCGAGAATAATCATAAAAGTATTCATTATATTAAAAAAGTGGCGTTGTCCTGGTATGAACAGAATATTACAACCGTGGCTCAGGCAAAGTGCAACACGGTTTTTTACAACAAGAATTACTACACGGTTTTGAACGCTTACGGAATTAAGGGGCGCGCCCCCGCTGCGTCAGAGATTTCTTTTATAAAGAGGTGGTATGAGGAATACTGCTTTTCCTCCGCAGTCATTGTAGAGGCAGTCAACCGCACAATGGATACGATTCACCAGCCAAGCTTTGATTATACAGAATCTATCTTAAAACGCTGGTTTGAGAAAGGTGTCCATGGACCGGAGGACATTGCCGCCGTTGATTCCGAATATTTGAAAGCAAAAGAACAGAAGATGACGAAACGCGAGAACACAAAGGCACCGAAGAATGCTGCAGCCGCAAGAAAAACGAACAATCGGTTTAACAATTTCGACAGCCGTTCCTACGACATGGACGATCTGGAGCGAAGGCTCCTGCAGCAGTAAGCAGATAGTATAAGGAGACTGCTTTTATGGCACTTTCTAATTCGCAGTACGACCAGTTGATGCGTACTTACGAACTCCGACAACTTGATAATGAACACGGGCTTCGGAAACGGTATGAGTCCGCCTGCGCCCGTATTCCAAAGCTGAAAGAATTGGATGAAACTGTCTCTTCTCTGAGTGTTGCTCAGGCAAGGCATCTTCTTGAAGGCGATGACTCTGCCTTAAAGCAGTTAAAGGAACAGTTGTCCCTTCTGTTTACCAAAAAAAGGGAGCTTCTTAGATCTGCGGGGCTGCCCGCAGATTATCTAGAGCTTCACTATACCTGCCCGGATTGTCAGGACACCGGCTATATAGGCGCTGATAAATGCCACTGCCTTAAGAAGGCAATCGTGGATTTATTATACAAGCAGTCTAATCTGCAGGAGATATTAAGACAGGAGAATTTTTCTACTTTCTGCACAGACTATTATTCCAGCAATTACATCGACCCGCTCACCGGCAGGTCTTCGCAGGAGTCTATGCAGACTGCCCTGCGGGTCTGCCACGAATTTGCGGATACCTTTTCGGAGAAATTCTCTAACATATTGTTATACGGTGATACCGGTGTCGGCAAAACTTTCCTTACCCACTGCATCGCAAAAGAACTGATGGATCAGTCTTATTCCGTTATTTACTTTTCCGCAGTTTCGCTTTTTGAAAACTTTGCAAAAAATGCATTTGGAAAAAAGGAGGAAGCAGATAACGATGTTTTTGACCACATTTATAACTGTGACTTGCTCATTATTGATGATTTAGGGACAGAGCTTTCTAATTCCTTTACAGTGTCACAGTTATTCGTGTGCTTAAATGAACGGATTCTGCGCAGAAAACCAACTGTTATTTCTACCAATCTTACACTTGACGACATCAACTCTATTTATTCGGAACGAATATTTTCCCGCATCAGCAGTAATTATATGATACTGCGCCTGACGGGAGACGATATCAGAATCCAGAAGAAATTATTGAATTTGGGAGGTACAAATGATGTTACGCCGTAATGAACGTGTTCTTGAGAACATCCCCGTAGGTGCTCTTGGAATCATCCCTTTGGATGGCTGCAAGGAGATGGGACATCATGTGGATGATTACATCGTAAAGTGGCGTCATGAAGACGGACACGCTTTTAAAGACGATGTTGTGTTTAACGGTTATGAAAAGGACACCTATCTTATCGACGCAAAAGTCCCCCGCTTTGGCTCAGGGGAAGCCAAAGGTATTATTGCTGAATCCGTTCGGGGACGGGACATCTATCTTATGGTAGACGTCTGCAACTACAGTCTTACTTATTCCTTAACAGGCTGTATCAACCACATGTCTCCGGATGACCACTATCAGAATCTTAAGAGAGTCATCGCCGCAATTGGGGGAAAGGCTCGGAGAATCAATGTTATCATGCCATTTCTCTATGAGAGCCGTCAGCACAAAAGAAGCAGCCGCGAATCGCTGGACTGTGCGCTGGCGCTTCAGGAGTTGGTACGGATGGGAGTAGACAACATCATCACGTTTGACGCACATGATCCGCGCGTACAGAATGCCATACCACTAAGCGGATTTGAGACGGTCCGTCCGACTTATCAGTTTGTAAAAGGACTTCTCCGCACACACAAAGACCTTAAGATCGACAGTGACCACATGATGGCTATCAGCCCGGATGAAGGTGCGACAGAACGTGCTGTCTATCTTGCGAATGTGCTGAATCTGGATATGGGAATGTTCTATAAAAGACGCGACTACACCAAAATCGTTGATGGACGTAATCCTATCGTCGCCCATGAATTCCTCGGTTCTTCTGTGGAAGGGAAAGATGTCATCATTCTGGATGACATGATATCCTCCGGCGACAGCATTTTAGATGTCGCTAAACAACTGAAAAACCGCAAGGCAAAGCGTATCTTTGCCGCCGCAACCTTTGGACTGTTCACCAATGGGCTTTCTAAATTTGACAAGGCGTATGAAGAAGGGCTGATCGACGGAATCCTGACTTCAAATCTGATCTATCAGACACCGGAACTTCTAAAGAGGCCATATTATATTAACTGCGATATGAGCAAATATATTGCGCTGATGATCGATACGCTGAACCACGACGGTTCCATTAACAGTATATTGAATCCAAGTGAACGAATTGTAGACATTGTCGAAAGATACAACAGAGGAGAAGAAGTTTAAATCTTAACCATATGGGAGACCGCTATGAAAACACATTCCGCCGGAAAAACTCTTGTGACAATATTACTTATCCTGTTCCTTGGCACCAATGCCGCGATGACAACTTATGCCGGCGAATATGCACCGGAGGCCGTTAATCTGCTTCCTGAAGCTGCTGATGCCAAGGCTATACAAGGGCCGACTACTTCCATCACCATCAGCGCCGCCGGGGACTGTACTCTTGGAATAGATTCCCGATACAGTCACAACTTCAACAAATATTACAAGAAAAAGGGTGACAGCTATTTTCTGCGAAAAGTACGTTCTGTCTTTTCGCGGGATGACATTACGATTGTTAATTTTGAAGGCACGCTTACAGGCTCAACAAAACGCGCCAGAAAGACTTTTACATTTAAAGGGCCGAAAAAGTATGCTTCTATCCTGAAAAAAGGTTCTGTCGAAGTCGTGAATCTTGCAAATAATCATTCAAAGGATTACGGCAAGTCTTCCCTCACAGATACTCAGAAAACACTGAAAAAGAACAAAATCGGCTACTGTTATAACCCAACAATCAATTATCAGACAGTAAAAGGCGTCAAAACCGCGTTTCTCGGCTTTAATGCACTGGAACGAATTACAAAAAAGCAAGTGAAAAACGGTATCAGTCAGGCAAAGAAAAATAATGCTGAAATTATAATCGTCAGCTTCCACTGGGGCACAGAACGAAAATACTATCCGAACTCAAAGCAAAAGTCTTTGGGGCATTATGCCATTGACTGCGGCGCTTCTCTGGTACTCGGGCATCACCCTCATGTACTTCAGGGCATCGAGCAATACAAGGGGCGCTATATCGTATATAGTCTCGGAAATTTCTGCTTTGGCGGAAACAGCAACCCTAAAGATAAGGACACTATGATCTTTCAACAGACTTTCACTTTAAAAAACGGGAAGCTGCAGACTAAAAACGATGCAAAGATCATACCCTGTTCCCTTTCTTCTCATAAAAACACCAATGATTTCCAGCCCAAGATACTGTCTGGAAGTGAGAAAAAAAGACTGATCAAAAAGATGAATACCCTCAGCAAGAAGCTCATAGGGTTGTTTCATGAAGAAAAATAAATAAACGGAAGAACATAGGATTTATCGAG
>CAMNTQ010000005.1 GCA_946558695.1 uncultured Lachnospiraceae bacterium | reverse complement strand
TGTATTATATTGCAGACGATGGCGGATGGAATGATTGAATTGCTGTCATAATAGCATATCTGGTATTATCTGATAAAAGTACGGTCCGGAGAATTCCGGGCCGAATTTTTGTAAATCATATTTTCTTTATTTCTATTGCAACATTTTCCTTATTTATTTACTCTTATATATATGAAACACCAGTGTCAAAAAGTCATAGGTTTCATGCTTGCATGAAAAAGCATGACTTTTTGACACACAAAACACCGAGAAGGAGCCGTTTTCTGTAGGAAAATGAGCGGAATCGAGGTGTTTTGGGATTGTGAGAGTGCGAAAGCACGGAACAATCCGTGTGTCGGAAGCGTTAAAAAAGCCATGGTTTTCATGCTCGTATGAAAAAGAAGTATATCGGTGGGAGGAAAGGATATGCAATGTGATGCAAAAGAATTTGCGCAGATGTATGAAGAGATTTATAAAGATTTGTACCGCTTTGCGCTTTGCCGGATGAAAAATGTGCAGGATGCAGAGGATGCAGTAAGTGAGTCTGTGCTTGCTGCATACGAAAATATTCGTAAACTGCAAAAGGAGACGGCATTTAAGAGCTGGATGTTTACGATTCTTGCGAATACATGCAGAAGAAAGCTTAAGGAATCCGGAGAGAGGCAGAAAAAAGAAGCGAATGAGGCGGAGAGTTTAAGAGAGTTTACGGCAAAAACGCCGGATTATGGGATTGCAGTGGATGTGAGAAAGGCATTTTTTGTCCTGACGCAGGAAGAACAGGAAATCATAGCGCTTTCTGTCTTTGGAGGTTATAACAGTAAAGAAATAGGAAGTGCGTTAAATCTGAATCCAAACACTGTGCGTTCAAAGAGAAGCCGCGCGCTAGAGAAGATGGAATTTGTATTGGCATAAAGAAAGGGGTGTTTTTATGGAAAAAAGAGAACAGGAGATTCTGGGAAAAATAGAAGAGAAGACGAAAGATGTAAAAGTGCCGGAGAGCCTTATGCCAGAGAAGATGGAAAAGCTATTAGAGGATAAAGGAAACAAGAGCAGTATCATGCGCACGAATCTATACCGCATCGGCGGTCTGCTGGCGGCCTGTCTGGTGCTGGCTGCAGGAATTGGGATCGCAGGAAATGTCGGGAGAAATCCTGAACCTAAAGGTGTAAACGAGAGTGCGGCACAATTGGCAGAGGATATAATGGAAGATGAAAGCAGCGCTGCGGCAGCAGAAGATGAGGGGAGCGGCACTTCAAAAAAACAAAGCCCACAAGAGGATAACGGCACGGAAGATGACTATAAAAAAATATATTCCTATATTAAAGCGAAGCTTGACATGCAGAAGAAGGGGGGAGAAAGGTATTTTGATATGACGTCGGAAAGCGCCGAGACTGTAACATCAGGGGCAATGCAGAAGGAGAGCGATACGGCAGATCTGTCTGCGGCCGGTGCGGATACGGGAAGCGCGAAAAGTGCAGGCAGCGATTATTCTGAAACCAATGTACGGCAGGAGGGAGTAGACGAGGGAGATATCGTAAAGACAGACGGAAGATATCTGTACGTACTGAAGGAAAACGGCATGCAGATCTCTATTGTGGATACGAAGGACTCTTTGAAAGAAACAGGCGAGATTAAGGCAGGGAAAGACAGAAGAATACAGGAATTTTATCTTGTGCCGGATAAAAATAAACTGGTTTACATTTCGGGCGTTTATGAGAGGGGGATATCTGTTCAGGAAGAAACGTCAGAAGAAATTTATGAAGAGGATTATGTTTTTTTAGGAAATGGAGAAGAAACGAAGGAAAAAACGGAAGCAGTAACCTATGATATCAAAAATCCTGAGAAGCCGAAAAAGCTGGGGAGCGTTACGCAGAGCGGATACTACAGTTCATCCAGAATGTCGGGGGGATACCTGTATCTGTTCAGCAATTACCGTGTGGGAAGTCAGATTGACGGAAATCTGCCGCGGACATTTATTCCAATGGTAAATGACGGTCTGGTGCGGGAAAAAGATATCAGCCTTCCGCCTTTCAAGTGCGGAAGCATGTATGAGGTTGTTACGGCGGTAGATATCGAAAAGCCATCGGAGACTGCGGACAGTAAGGCGATTTTTACTGACGGCGGCGAGCTGTATGTGAGCAATGAGAACATTTATTATTATGAGACAAAATGGAATGATGACGGTGAGGCAGAAAAGACAGTCATCCGTAAAATAGGCTACAAAGGCGGCAGGCTCTCATCTGCAGTACAGGGCAGCATCAAGGGATATATCAATGATTCGTTTTCCATTGATGAGTACAGGGGGAACCTCCGTATCGTGGCGACGGTCGGGGAGACGAACTCTGTCTATGTGCTGGATAAGAAGCTTAAGACGATCGGCTCGATTAAGAAGCTTGCGAAGGATGAGAGGGTTTATTCAGCGAGATTTCTTGGAGATACGGGATATTTTGTGACATTCCGCGAGACAGATCCTTTATTCAGCGTAGATTTGTCGAATCCTGAGAAGCCGAAGATTTTAGGGAAACTTAAGATACCTGGATTTTCAGATTACCTGCATTTTTACGGAAAAGATAAGCTTCTTGGAATCGGGATGAATGTGGAGGAAGAAGCGCAGGTGACAGACGGTGTGAAGCTTAGTATGTTCGATATCTCAGATAATACGGATGTGAAAGAGGAGCACAAGCTTGTGCTAAAAAATGTATACAGTACGGATGTGTCCTATGATTACAAGGCAGCGCTCATTGATGCGGACAGAAATATCATTGGATTTGCAGGAAGTACGGAGGGCGGAGAGCGTTATTATCTGTTCAGTTATGATGAGAAGAACGGATTTGAATGCAGAATGTCCGAGGAAATCAACGGGCGTTCTGTAAGAGCCGCCAGAGGGATCTATATTGAAGATACACTGTATATTGTATGCGGAAATGTGATAGAGGCTTATTCTCTTAAAGATTATAGGAAGACACAAGATTTGATACTATAGTATTGTGCGCATTAAAAGAAAAATATATAAAATTCAGACAATTTAATTGATAGTAATATAAAGAACAAAAAGTAAAAAAATATACCAAAAAAGTATTGACAAATAAGGAGGCCAATGATATTATAATAACAACAAAAAGAGAAAGTAATCTTTTAAATATAAAAGGAAGGAGGCTTACTCCAATGGACACAGTGAAAGAGACAATAGTTCAATATGTTAGTGGTACGGCAGATGGAAGTTCCCAAGGGATAAGCCTGAACCCAAGTGTTTTGAGATAAACCGGATATAGGATGAAAAGTGAGAATTCGGAGAAGTAAAAGCCGGTTAGGAAATAAGGATTTGTAATCTGCAGACATATTGAAAGAGGATACCACATAGATATGGTTAAAGATTTGGGAACGGTTAATCCAGATGATTCCTCCGAATTATAAGATAGAAACAAATTAAACTAAATATAAAAAGATAACAGCCGTCGGAGTAAAGCATTCCGATGGCTGTTTTGCCGTTAAGAACTTATGACAGTTCAGCCATATATGTTTTAAACCGTTACGTAAATGTTAATTGCCGCTAAATTGTAACAATAATTTAACATTTATTAAGTGTATATTTTGACATTGCGGGAGCCTTATGATACACTAATAGCAACGATTTTAACAATAAGAGTATATGAAAGATACATTTTGAGGTGAGGAATTTGGATAAATATGAATATAGGGTAAAAACAGAGCAGCTCCTTGAATATTCGGAGAAAAAGCAGTATCGGAAAGCGATGGAAATTGCGGATACGATTGATTGGCGCAGGGTAAAGAGTGTGTCTATGTTAAATACTGTCAGTGAAGCTTATGAATACTGTGGAGAATTTCAAAAGAGCCGTGATATTTTGTTGATGGCGTTTGACCGTTCTCCGGGGAGCAGGAAGATTGTCTATCGTCTTGCAACATTGGCGCTAAAGGTTAATGATCCGGAGGAAGCTTCTGATTGTTATGAAGAATTTGTTAAGCTGGCGCCGAAAGATCCGAACCAGTATATCTTGAAATACAGAATTCTGAAGGCGCAGAAGGCGCCTCTTGAGGAGCAGATTGCGGCTCTTGAAGAATTTAAGAAGGCGGAATATATTGAAAAATGGGCATATGAACTGGCGAAGCTGTATCATGAGGCCGGCATGGTGAGAGAATGTCTGGAAGAATGTGATGATTTGATCTTGTGGTTCAGTGAGGGGAAGTATGTCTATCTTGCGATGGAGCTTAAGATGAAGTATAAGCCTCTCACTCCCCTCCAACAGGAGAAGTATGATAAACATACTGGTAAGAAGACGAAGGATATCGTAATTCCCGGGCAGGATGCCAACGATGAAGAGGATAGTAAAGAGGATGTGAGTGAAGCAGAACCGGCAAAGGAGAACGTACAAAAATCAGAGACTTTAAAAGAAAAGGATGAGCCGGAAGAAGAGGATGACGGACAGACAGCGATTCCTGCAGAGGAAGCTGAAAAGGATTTGCCGGAGGAAGCAGAGCCGGAGGATGCAAAGCCGGAGGAAACAAAGAAAAAACCTCGTGCTCCAATCACCAGAATTGTGACAGGAGCGACGCTTGAGGAAGCTCTGGCAAGCGGTGTCGCGATGGCAGCGGGACTGAATAAGGAAGAAAAAGCAATGGCCGACAGGGATGAGGAGCTTAAGGTTAATGGTCAGATGAAGATAGAGGATATTCTTCAGGAATGGGAGGAGAAGCAGAAAGTAAATGCTAATGCCATTGAAAAGCAGAAGGCAGAGGATAAAGAGAGGTTAAAGAAAGAACGCCGGGAGGCGGAAAAGCGAAAAGAAGCGTCAAGGAAGGCGGCAGAAGAAGCGGCGAGAAAAGCGGAAGAAGAGGCTAGAAAAAAAGCAGAAGAGGAAGCGAAGAGAAAAACCGAAGAAGAAGCAAAGAAGAGGGCGGCCGAGGAAGAAGCAAGAAGGAAGGCTGAGGAAGAAGCAAGGAAAGCTGAGGAGGAAGCAAAGAAAGCCGAGGAAGCGAGAAAGAAGGCGGCAGAGGAGGCTAAAAAAGAGGCTAAGGCATCTGCTGCACAAAAAGCGGTGAAAACACCGGCAGGGAATGGGGCTAAGACGAAAAAAATTAAGAAAAATATATTGGAAGAGAAGACACAGAAACTTCCTGACGATATTTTGGAGCTGGTGGAGCAGCTTGAGAACAGAGTTGCCGGAACTTCTGCGCCTCAGAAAGAGGATATGACGGAATCAGATGATTTTGAGTCAGAAGGATTGTTAGAAGGTGTCACAGAAGACCTTGCAAAGATAGAGCCGATAGAGCCATTTGCAGAGGAACTTTTAGATGGAGAACTTGATGAAGAAGAACCGGCAGAGGAAGAGAATGTTTCCGAGGAAGACGGCTTTGCAGCAGAGGACTTTGAAGAAGATTTGCCTGCTGAAGCAGAGGAGGATTTCGAGGAAGACGACTTTATAGAAGAGGAGCCGGAAGAAGACGAATTTGAGGAAGACGACTTTATAGAAGAGGAGCCGGAAGAAGATGAGTTCGAGGAAGATGAATTCATAGAGGAAGAGTCGGATGAGGAAGAGTTTGAGGAGGATGGCTTTGAGGAAGATGAATTCATAGAAGAAGAACCGGACGAAGAGGATTTCGAGGAGGATGGCTTCGAGGAAGATGAATTCATAGAAGAATCGGATGAGGAAGAGTTCGAGGAAGATGAGTTCATAGAAGAAGAATCGGATGAGGAAGAGTTCGAAGAAGATGAGTTCATGGAGGAAGAATCAGACGAAGAAGATTTCGAGGAGGATGGCTTCGAGGAAGAAGACTTTGATGAAGAAGACTTTGATGAAGACGATTTTATAGAAGACGAAGAAGATTTTGATGAAGATGAATTTGACGAGGACGACTTTGACGAAGACGATTTTGAGTCGGATGAGGAAGATTTCGAGGAGGATGAATTTGATGAAGAAGAGCTGTCGGAGGACGGTTTTGAGGAAGAAGAATTAGAAGAGGAATTAGAAGAAGAGATTTCTCTCGAGATTGAAGAGCCATCCGAGGAGGAGATACAAAAGCGTTTTAAGAAAGCAAAAGGCGGCGGCGGAGTTCCATTTGATACGGGCTTTGTCGTAACCGGACGTTATGATTTAAGCGCAACCAGTGAAATAGGCTTGAAAGCAGGGCTTACGGAAGAGCAGAAGAAACTGTTCTCCTACTTTGTGCCGGTTCGCGGTATGAGTGAACAGATTGTGGAGGCGCTTGATAATGACCGCAGGGCTCAGAGAGAAGGAACATCAAAGACTGGAAATATTCTTGTCATCGGAAGAAAAGGTTCGGGAAAGACAGTTCTTGCCGTAGACATTGTTAAGGCAATACAGAAGCAGAGGAATCTGAAACAGGGCAAGGTTGCGATTGTTACGGGTGAGTCTTTAAATAAGAAGGAGCTGCCCAACATCATTCAAAAGCTTAAAGGCGGCGCGATTATCGTAGAAAAGGCCGGAAAGCTGAATTCCAGAACGGTGAAGGAGCTTAACCACCTAATGGAGAGAAAGACCGGCGAGATGCTGTTTGTACTTGAGGATCAGAGGAAGCCACTAGAGAAAATACTGACAGCCAATCCTGATTTTAAGAAGAAGTTTACCTCAAAGCTGGAGCTGCCTATTTTCATTAATGACGAGTTGGTAACTTTTGGTCAGACGTACGCGAAGGAGAATGGATACAAGCTGGATGAGATGGGGATTCTGGCATTGTACAGCCGGATTGATGTGATGCAGAGAGAAGATCATGCCGTGTCGGTTGCAGAAGTAAAAGATATTATGGATGAAGCGATTTCCCATTCTCAGAGGGTAAATGTAAAGCATCTGGCGCGCAGAGTATTCGGGAAAGGTACGGATGATTCTGACAGGATTATCTTAAAGGAAGAAGATTTCAAAATTTAAAGGCTAAAAAAGGGTTTTGGCAGGTTATATTTGCCAAAACTCTTTCTTTTTGCGGCTATGGGGGGTATAATGATATTATAAATAAACATAGCAAGAGAGGGTACGAATATGGCAGAAAAGAAAAAGAAAGCGTATGAAATCAGCGAACTTGATCAGTATCTTTTCGGACAGGGTAATCATTATGAGATTTATAAGAAACTGGGTGCGCACAAAGTAAAAAAGGGCAAAAAAGAAGGCGTGTATTTTGCTGTGTGGGCGCCGCATGCAAAGTCGGTATCAGTCATTGGCGAGTTTAATGAGTGGGACATAGAGGCGAATCCGATGGAGCGTCAGGAATCTGTAGGGATTTTTACTTGTTTTGTTCCGGGAGTAAAGGAATATGATATGTACAAATATTGTATTCAGACGCATACGGGAGATTATGTGTTTAAAGCGGATCCGTTTGCAAATCATGCGGAACTTCGGCCGGGAACAGCATCTAAGATAGCAGATATCAGTGATTTGAAGTGGACGGACTCGGAGTGGATGGAGAAGAGGAAGAAATGGAACCACATGCAAAAGCCGATATCTGTCTATGAGGTGCATATTGGTTCGTGGAAAAAGCATCCGGGACGGGAGGATGACGGATTTTATACCTATCGTGAGTTCGGAAAGGAAGTTGCAAAATACGTGAAAGATATGGGTTATACTCATATTGAATTAATCGGTATTGCAGAGCATCCTTTTGACGGTTCATGGGGATATCAGGTGACTGGTTACTATGCGCCGACTTCCAGATATGGAACGCCTCAGGATTTTGCGTGGATGGTTAATTATCTGCACCGTAATAAGATCGGTGTAATTCTTGACTGGGTTCCGGGGCATTTCCCGAGAGACGCGCACGGACTTGCGGATTTTGACGGGACGCCTACATTTGAGTATGCGGATCCGAGAAAAGGGGAGCATCCCGATTGGGGAACCAAGGTGTTTGATTTTGGAAAGAATGAAGTAAGAAACTTTTTGATTTCGAATGCATTGTTTTGGATTGAGCAGTTTCATGTTGACGGACTTCGTGTTGACGCAGTCGCTTCTATACTATATCTGGATTATGGAAGACAGGACGGACAGTGGGTTGCGAATAAGTATGGCGGCAACCAGAATCTGGAGGCCATTGATTTCTTCAAGCATTTGAATTCTGTTGTGCTTGGCAGAAATCCGGGCGCTATGATGATTGCCGAGGAATCTACTGCATGGCCGAAGGTGACGGGGGATGTAGAAGATGACGGACTTGGCTTCAGTCTGAAGTGGAACATGGGATGGATGCATGATTTTACGGAATATATGAAGCTTGATCCATATTTCCGTAAGGATAACCATCATATGATGACCTTTGCTATGAGCTATGCGGGCAGTGAAAAATACATCCTAGTGCTGTCCCATGATGAAGTGGTTCATCTGAAGTGTTCTATGCTCAATAAAATGCCGGGACTTGGATTTGACAAATATGCGAACTTGAAGGCCGGATATGCATTTATGATGGGACATGCCGGGAAAAAGCTTTTGTTTATGGGACAAGATTTTGCGCAGCTAAGGGAATGGAGTGAGGAGAGAGAGCTTGACTGGTTCTTATTGGCGGAGAAAGAGCATCAGGCAATCCAGAATTGGATGAGAGACCTTCTTCATCTGTACAAGAAGAATCCGGCGCTTTATCAGGATGAGCAGATCTGGGAAGGCTTTGAATGGATCAACGCGGATGATGGTTACCGCAGTATCTACAGTTTTGTGAGACATTCCAAGAATCGGAAGAAAAATCTTCTTTTTGTTATTAACTTTACGCCGATGGCGAGAGATGATTACTGTGTCGGCGTTCCAAGGAGAAAGCAGTACAAGCTTATTATGAACAGCGATGATGTAAAATACGGCGGAGAAGGCAAGGAACGTCCGTCGGTTTACAAGGCTGTGAAGAAGGAATGCGACGGAAGACCGTTCTCTTTTGCGTATGAATTACCTCCATATGGAGTTGCCGTGTTTGAATTTTAGGCTGAAAACAAAATTCAGCACTTGACAAATGTTTTGTTATCAATTAGAATTACGATTAATTGAATCCCTGCTGGCAATGTTGGTTGCGAAAAGCAGGTTTGGCGATGAAGAGGGATAGTAGTACAGATGAAGTTCTACAGAGAGAGAATTCAGCGGCTGAGAGATTCTTGTATGGAACTGTGATGAACCTGCCTTGGAGCCGCCGTGTGAAAATGCGGCGTGGCACTAGCGTTAATGGTGATAAGAGAGAGGACTGCGTAAGGTTTGCAGTTAAGGAGGGTGGTACCGCCGAGATTTTCGGTCCCTTTTGGGGCGGAAATCTCGGCGGTTTTTTTACCTGAAAAAAATTATTTGATTGATAATAAGAAAAGAGAAGGAGAAGGAAACATGGCAAAGGACAAGAAATTAGTAAAAAATATCACACCGCGTGATGAAAATTTCGCGCAATGGTACACAGATGTAGTGCGTGAAGCAGAGTTATGTGATTATTCAAGCGTAAAGGGATGTCTTAATTATCTGCCTAACGGGTATGCAATCTGGGAGCTGATTCAGGCGGATTTGGACAGGCGTTTTAAGGAGACGGGCGTAGAGAACGTATCGCTGCCGCTTTTAATTCCGGAGAGCCTTCTTGAGAAAGAGGCAGATCATGTGGAAGGGTTTGCGCCGGAAGTTGCGTGGGTAACACACGGCGGTATGGAGAGACTTCAGGAGAGATTATGTGTCCGCCCGACATCGGAGACACTGTTCTGTGACTTGTGGGCAAGAACTGTCAAATCCTACAGAGATCTTCCGAAGGTATGGAATCAGTGGAACAGTGTACTGCGCTGGGAGAAGACGACAAGACCGTTCCTTCGTTCCAGAGAATTCTTATGGCAGGAAGGACATACGATTCATGCAACATACGAGGAGGCAGAGGAGCGTACGATCCAAATGTTCCATGTATACGAGGACTGCTACAGGGAGACGCTGGCGATTCCGTTTGTATCGGGAAGAAAGGCAGAGCATGAGAAGTTTGCAGGTGCGCAGGATACTTATACGATAGAAGCGCTGATGCATGACGGCAAGGCGCTGCAGTCAGCGACGAGCCATTTCTTCGGAAGCGGATTCCCGGATGCATTCGGTATTAAATATATTGATAAGAATAATGAGCCTCAGAGTGTATACGAGACTTCATGGGGCTGGTCCACAAGAAGTATCGGCGGATTGATCATGGTTCACGGTGATGATGACGGGCTTGTTCTGCCGCCGCATGTAGCGCCGGTTGAGTGCCGGGTAATTCCGATCGCACAGCATAAAGAAGGTGTGCTTGACAGAGCATATGCACTGTTTGATGAGCTTAAGAGAGCCGGATACAGAGTAAAGATTGATGATTCTGACAAGAGTCCGGGATGGAAATTTGCTGAGCAGGAGATTCTGGGTATTCCGACACGTATCGAGATTGGACCGAAGGATATTGAGAACAATCAGGTTGTTGTCGTGCGCCGTGATACTCGTGAGAAGATTATCGTTAAGATGGATGAGATCGCAGGAAAGCTTCGTGACATTTTAGAAGTGATTCAGCAGGATATGTACAACAGGGCAAAGGATTTCCTGAATGCGCATATTGACACGGCTACGGAACTGGATGAGATGAAAGAGAAGTTTAAACAGAACAGAGGATTTGTAAAAGCCTGCTGGTGCGGAGATCCGGAGTGCGAGGGTGAAGTAAAATATGTGACAGGCGGCGCGGCGACAAGGTGTCTGATAGAGGATGAAGAGATGATCTCAGACAAATGTATCTGGTGCGGCAAGCCGGCAAAGCATATGGCTTACTGGGGCAAAGCATATTAAGATGAAGATTTTTGATATCCGGCTCCCTGAAAAAGTGAATACGATAATTATTACCTTGCAGAATGCGGGCTTTGAGGCTTATGCGGTGGGCGGATGTGTGAGAGACTCTATTCTTGGAAGACAGCCGGAGGATTGGGATATCACTACTTCCGCCACGCCAAGGGAGACGAAGGCATTGTTCGGGAAAACCTTTGACACGGGTATTGAACATGGGACGGTTACGGTTGTTCTTGACAGGGAGGGCTTTGAGGTGACAACTTATCGGATTGACGGGAAATACGAGGACGGCCGTCATCCGAAAGAAGTGACATTCACCCGGAGCCTGAAGGAGGATTTGCTGCGCAGGGATTTTACGATGAATGCGATGGCATATAACGAGAAGGAAGGTCTTGTGGATATCTTCGGCGGACTGACGGATCTGAAAGAAAAGAGAATTCGTTGTGTGGGAGATGCAAGGCAGCGGTTTTTGGAGGATGCGCTCAGGATACTGCGGGGTGTCCGATTTGCCGCACAGTTGGGATTTTTCATTGAAGATGGAACGAGAGCAGGGATGAGAGCGCTTGCCCCTGCCCTTCGCAAGATCAGTGCAGAGCGGATACAGGCAGAGCTTGTCAAGATGTTGGTGTCAGACAGGCCGGGGTTTCTTTTAGAAGCATATGAGCTTGGCATTACAGCGCAGTTTCTTCCAGAATTCGACCGGCTTATGAAGACAGAGCAGGAGACGCCACACCATATGTACAATGTGGGGGAGCATACGATACATGCCATAGAAAATGTTCGGGCAGATAAAATCCTGCGGCTTACGATGCTGCTTCACGATATGGGAAAACCGGCGCTTAAGACGGTGGACGTAAGCGGAAGAGCGCATTTTAAAAAGCATGCGTTCGAGAGTGAGAGGATTGCAAAGAACGTTTTAAGAAGGCTCAAATTTGACAACGACACGCTTCGTAAAGTAACAAGACTCGTATATTACCACGATTACCGGATGCCTGCTGAAGCAGGGAATGTCCGAAGAGCCGTGAACAGGATTGGCGAAGACATCTTTCCTTACTATATGGAAGTGCGGCGCGCAGATGTACTTGCGCAGAGCATGTATAGAAGGGAGGAGAAGATACGGAATCTGGATGAGATAGAAGAGCTGTACCGTGACATTGTGAAAAAGGAGCAGTGCGTATCTTTAAAGAGGCTGGCAGTGACGGGCAAAGATCTGATTGGAGCCGGCATGGAGCCCGGTAAGGAGATCGGCAAAAAGCTTAACGAGCTGCTTGAACTGGTTATTGAGAAGCCGGAGCTTAATACGAAAAAGGAATTACTAAAGTTTCTATGGAAAGAAAAATAGAAAAAATATAATCGGGGCGCGGACAAAAAAGTCTGCGCCTTCAATCATATTTCTGCTTTTAAAATCATACTTTAAAAAGAACATGTAATGTAGAGTGCAGGGGATGTCAAAATGCAGGATTATGATAGGAATATATTGGAAAAATATAAAATTGACATAAACAGCACCCGTAAAGTGAGGGGTGCTGTTTTATGCGACACAAGCCGGGGGCTGTTTCTTTTGAAAGAAGTGTCGGCGCCCGCAGGACGCATCCTCTCGCTGTGTGAGTTGTACGCACATCTGGCAAAGCACGGCTATGAGAGTGTGGATTATATTGAGCCCAATGAGGAGGGTGAATTTGTTACAGCTTTTGAAGATGGGAAGAACTATATGCTGCGCCGTTGGTTTAAGGGGCGGGAGTGCGATTTCAGAAAACCGGCGGAGCTTTTAGAGGCATCGGGAAATCTTGCTAAGCTCCATATGATCATGCGGGTAAAGCTGACTCAGGAGACAAAGGCAGAGCCGCTCCCTCAGGAATATGAAAGACATGACAGAGAGCTTCGGAAGGTCCGCCGGTTTGTGCGTTCTATGACATCGAAGGGCGAGTTTGAGATTGCATTTCTGAAATATTTTGACTCGATGTATCAGTGGGCGCAGATTGCAGGTGATCTGTTGGCGAAGTCGGGCTATGATAAGCTTTATCAGAAAAGTATTGCAAAGAACTGCCTGACACACGGAGAGTATAACTATCACAATATTTTGATGAAGAGCGATGAAATTTATAGCGCGGCTGCAGGAATCTTAGCAACAACGAATTTTGATAAATTCAAGCAGGATATTCAGGTGGAGGATTTGTATTATTTCTTCAGAAAGGTAATGGAAAAGCACGGGTGGAAGGAACGGCTCGGAGACAATATGCTTAACGCGTACTCTGCGATCAGCCCGTTGTCCGATGAAGAGATGGAATACCTGAAAATACGTCTTGCTTATCCGGAAAAGTTCTGGAAGATTGCCAATTCTTATTATCATTCCAATAAGGCGTGGATCTCGGTAAAGAATGTAGAGAAATTGAATACTGCAATCCGGCAGACAGAAGAGAAAGAACGATTTATGGAGAATATATTTGCTTTTCATTTGTAGGTTATTGGTGTATAATAGTTAACAGCAATAGCGAGACAGGAGGTACAGATATGGAATATCGCGAGCGGTATGAAGAGTGGATGAATAATCCATATTTTGATGAAGCAACGAGAGAGGAACTAAAGAAGATTGCAGACGATGATAATGAGATAAAAGAACGTTTTTATAAAGATCTCGAGTTTGGAACTGCAGGACTTAGGGGTATTATCGGTGCGGGTACGAACCGTCTGAATATCTATACGGTCAGAAAGGCAACACAGGGATTGGCGAATTATATTACTGCGAAGAAAGAGACGGCGAAGGGTGTGGCGATTGCCTACGATTCCAGACGTATGTCGCCGGAATTCGCGGACGAGGCGGCGCTCTGCCTTGCGGCAAATAACATTAAGGCATATGTGTTCGATGCACTCCGCCCGACGCCGGAGCTTTCCTATGCGGTAAGGAAGCTCGGCTGTATCGCCGGAATTAATATTACGGCAAGCCATAATCCGCCGGAGTATAACGGATATAAGGTGTACTGGGAGGACGGTGCGCAGATCACACCGCCGCATGACAAAGGAATCATGGATGAGGTTAAGGCTGTTACGGATTATAATATGGTGAAGACGATGGATCTGGAAGCGGCGAAAGCAGAAGGACTTTATCAGGTGATCGGGGCGGATATTGATGACGGATATATTGCAGAATTAAAGACGCAGGTACTTCATCAGGATGCGATTGACGCAGTGGGAGACGAGATTAAGATCGTATACAGCCCGCTGCATGGGACGGGGAATGTTCCGGCAAGGCGTATTTTAAAAGAACTTGGATTTAAGAATGTGTATGTAGTGAAGGAGCAGGAGCTGCCGGACGGTGAATTCCCGACGGTTTCTTATCCGAACCCGGAGGCAGAGGAAGCTTTTGAACTGGGACTTGCGCTTGCGAAAGAGATAGATGCGGACTTGGTGCTTGCAACGGATCCGGATGCGGACAGGCTTGGTGTGCGCGTGAAGGATAAGGATGGAGTATATCATACATTAACTGGTAATATGTCAGGATGTCTCCTCGCGGATTATGAGATCGGACAGCGCAAAGCGCTGAAAGGACTTCCGGATGACGGATACTTGATCAAAACAATTGTTACATCTAATATGGCGGACGCCATTGCGAAAGAATATCATGCAGGACTTATAGAAGTTTTGACAGGATTTAAGTATATCGGGCAGCAGATTCTTGGCTTTGAGACAACCGGAAAAGGTGAATATTTGTTTGGGTTTGAGGAAAGTTATGGATGCCTGATCGGTACACATGCAAGAGATAAGGATGCAATCGTAGCTACCATGGCGCTTTGTGAGGCGGCAGCTTATTATAAGACACAGGGTAAGACTCTGTGGGACGCAATGGTGGACATGTATGAGAAATATGGATATTACAAGGATGATATCCAGTCTATCACACTGAAAGGGATCGAAGGACTTCAGAAGATCCAGGAGATTCTTGAGACATTACGGAAGAATCCTCCGACAGAGTTCGGCGGCTACAAGGTGCGAAAAGCGAGAGATTATCAGGCGGATACGATGAAGGATCTTGAGACGGGTGAAGTTACGGGTACAGGGCTTCCTGCATCAAATGTACTGTATTACGATCTGACAGACGATGCATGGCTTTGTGTAAGGCCGTCCGGAACGGAGCCGAAGGTTAAGTTCTATTATGGTATTAAGGGAACCTCCTTAGAGGATGCTGATGAAAAATCTAAGAGTCTTGGCGAAAAGGTTGTTGCCATGATTGATTCTATGCTGTAGCCTGTAAGGCTGTAAATATTTACAAAATCACAAAAAGGCTTAAAAAGGCTTAAAAAGGGGAAATATCCTTGACAAACAGTGGGAAAATAGTTATAACTATAACATGAGGCGAAAAAAGCGTAGGATAGATATGCGTGACCGCTCGAAAAGGAAAGACTAAAATTATATTTTAGATGATAACAAGAGGAGGAAATTATCCATGAACAAAACAGAATTAGTAGCAGCAATCGCTGACAGAGCAGAATTATCTAAAAAAGATTCCGAGAAGGCTTTGAAGGCTTTTGTTGATGTTGTAACTGAGGAACTGAAAAAGGAGCACAAGGTTCAGCTGGTAGGTTTCGGTACATTTGAAGTTACGAAGAGAGCTGCAAGAGAAGGAAGAAACCCGCAGACAGGTAAAGTTATGAACATTGAGGCTTGCAAAGCTCCGAAGTTTAAAGCTGGAAAGGCTTTAAAGGATGCTGTAAATGAGTAATTCCCAAGGATAAACAGGCAGAGAGTCTTGTGCTCTCTGCTTTTTATATACCATGGTATGTAAAAGCTGCCGATGGCAGCTTCTTTTCGGATGAGGAGGAGATTATGAGGTTAGATAAGTTTTTAAAGGTATCCCGCTTGATCAAGCGGCGGACAGTGGCAAATGAAGCATGCGATGCAGGACGCGTTACAGTGAACGGCAGTGTGGCAAAGGCTTCTGTAAAAGTAAAAACAGGCGATATTATTGAGATCCAGTTCGGAACTAAGACGGTGAAGGCGGAGGTTCTTGATATTAAGGATACTACGAAAAAGGAAGAGGCTTCCAGTCTCTTTAAATACTTGTAATAAATGCGAACAACCTTTCATATGATTATTAAGAAAGGTTGTGATGTGTATGGAAGATAAGACTGTACAAAAAAATCATAAACTGGTTGTGAATAACCGCAAGACGAGTCTGGCAACAGGAGTGCTGGATGTCTTATCGTTTGATCTGAACGAGATTCTTCTGGAGACGGAGCAGGGGATGATGATGGTGAAAGGGACAGATCTGCATGTGAATCGTCTGAATCTGGAGAAAGGTGAGGTGGATATGTCAGGTAATATTGACAGTATCTCTTACTCGGATGTCCATGCAGGAGCAAAGCAGGGAGAAAACCTGTTTTCTAAGCTGTTCAGATGACGGATGCCGCAGATCAGGGGAGAGCTTGTTATATTTCTGGTGTCGGTAGTCACTGGAATTATGCTGCGTCTGGTGTACAGGAGTATCAGTATTTTCCGTCAATTAGTAGAGCATAGTCTGTTTATTATCGGAATTGAGGACATCATTTTTTGGTTTGGAGCCGCGCTGTATGTGTTTGTGCAAATTTACCATACAAGTGATGGTAGTATCCGATGGTATTTTATACTAGGTCTTGTATTTGGAGCGTTTTTTTGCGAAGCTTTGATAAGACGTTTTCAAAAAGGGTAAAAAAAAATCTACGTTAATTTTGGAAATTAATCTTTTTTAATGTTGCGAAAATTTGAAAAAAAAGATAAGATAATGATTAGTTAACGATATGGTTTGAACCTATCAGCAAGGGTGAGTATAAATTATGAAAAAAGTAAAACAGGAACGCCGCCGCAGTAACAGCAGGCAGAAACGGCGACTTAGGGAGCACAAGAGAAGTATGCTTGTGGTCAGCGCCGTGATCATATTGCTGGGCGCTATCGTGTTTGTGAATAGCATGACGTTGAAAGCGAAGGAGAAGGCATATCAGGAGCAGGAGATTGAACTGAAACAGCAGATAGAGGAAGAGAAGCAGAAGGCGAAAGAGATCGACAAATTGGAAGAATATGTGGGTACGGATGCCTATATAGAGGATATGGCCAGAGAAAAATTAGGCATGGTATATAAAGATGAAATAATATTTAAGGCAGAGTGATGCCGGTACGAATGATAAGCTTTAGGATGTATATCCTAAAGCTTTTTTGTACCATAGTATGCAAGATAGGTGCCGGCGGCAAGCATTTTGTACATGAATCGATTGAATAAGGGGAGCGGATTAAGATGGGAGAAATTAAGGACAAGGGTGCATTCTTAAATCCATATGTGATACAGATGGATAAATTTGCAGATTCGATGGTGCATCTTTCAAAGACATTTTTTACATTAGAAGGCTATAGAGGGACGTTTTCAAAAGAGGAATTTGAAGATATGTTTCACAAGGTTACGGACAAAGTATGTGAGAATTGTGAGCGGAGGGAAGAGTGTCTTCAGGAGAACAGGATCTATACGTATCAAATGATGTATGAAGTTCTTTGTGCTGTAGAAGACTACGGCGCAGAGCTTAATGTGGAACTTAAGAGGAGTCTGCAGAAAAGGTGTCTTTTTGCTCCGAGGTTTCTTAGGGAGACATTGGAGGTCTACGAAAATGCAAAGAAGATTCTTCTCTGGAATAATAAAATCGTGCAGAACAGGGAAGGGTTTGCGGGACAGCTAAAGAGCTTTGCAAAGCTTTTGCAGTATACGACGAGGGAGCTTGACGCAGGGATTTTTGAGGACGAGCATCTGGAGAAGAAGTTGAAGAATAAGCTGAAAAAAATCGGTATCAAGATGCTTTCTTCAGTATTTTATATTACAGCTCAGGGGAAATATGAGATTCATCTGACAGTGAAAGCGGCGAAGGGAATCTGCGTAGCTACCAAGGAACTTGCCTATGAGGTGGGCGGCTGTGTCGGCAGAGTTATGATGCCCCAGCAGGGGGAGCGTCCGATCGTGGGAGCGCAGTATTGTACCATAGCCTGTGTTGAAAGTGCAAGATATCAGACACTTCAAGGAATTGCGAAGATTGGGAAGGATTGCGAGCAGACCTCCGGAGATACGTTTCTCATGGCAGACCTTCCGGGCGGGAAGAAGGGGATGGCAATCTCCGACGGTATGGGTTCCGGGGAGGAGGCATGCAGGGAGAGTACGATGGTAGTGGAGATGCTGGAGGAACTTTTGGAGGCTGGGTTTCCAGCGAAGACGGCGATTGAGATCATGAATACTGCTTTGGTTATCGGACGTGAGGAGGTCCGTTTTTCTACGGTAGATATCTGTTTGTTTGACCTGTATTCGGGAAGCTGTGAGTTTGTGAAGGCGGGAGCATCTACTACATTCATAAAGCGGGCGGAGGAAGTGGAGAAGGTTACCTCTGCCACATTGCCGATCGGCGTGCTTAAGGATATAGAAATCGAGTCTGTAGAACGAAAGTTGTCTTCCGGGGATTTTGTTATCATGGTTACAGATGGCGTGATGGATGCGCTTCCGGCGAAGGAGCAGGATACTTTGATGACGGAGTTCATACGGGAGGCTAATACGGTAAATCCGAAGGAGCTTGCGCATTATCTGCTTGGAAAAGTGCTGGAATGGAGCGGCGAGAAGCCGACAGATGATATGACGATCATGGCTGTGGGGCTGTGGAAATTATAAACTTGCATTTTGCGTAAGTTTTCTATATATTTAGATTAAACGAATTAGGATACGATGTATAAAGGATGAAAAATGTATAGGAAAGTCAGAGAATATATAAAGACATGGCAGATGCTTGGACGTGAGGACAAAGTGATTGCAGGCATATCGGGAGGAGCGGATTCCATATGTCTGCTTTTTATGCTTTTAGAGCTTAAAGAGGAAATGGGATTTCATATTGCAGCAGTACATGTCCACCACGGACTCAGAAAGGAGACGGCGGACAGGGATGAAGCATATGTAAGAAGTGTCTGTACGAAAGAGCATGTGAATCTTTTTGTGTATCATGAGGATGTGAAGCAGTATGCGAAAGAACGCGGCCTTACAAAAGAAGAGGCCGGACGGGAAGTAAGAAGGAGGTGTTTTTTGGAGGTGTTTCGGGAGCAGGGGGGAACTCATATTGCAACAGCACACCACAAGAATGATAATGCGGAGACGGTACTGTGGAATTTGTGCCGGGGGACAGGATTGAAAGGTATGGGAGGAATTTCGCCGAAAAATGGCGTATGGATTCGGCCGCTTCTTTGTCTGGAGCGTAGAGAAATTGAATCATATCTGGAAAAAGGGGGAATATCTTATTGTACAGATGAGACGAATCTGGAGGATGTCTATACAAGAAACCGGATTCGTAATCATGTGCTACCCTTTTTGGAAAAAAACATTAATGAGAGATCAGTCATTCATATTGCGGAATGCGCCGCGAAACTTAATAAGCTTTGGGGGTATGTTGAAGCAGAGACGGCGAGATATATAAAAGGCTGCAGAAAAAAAGATAACGAAAAAACCGTTGTTATAAAGGAAGAGTATGAAAAGGTGCCGGGTGCATTGAAGGCGGAGGTCATGTACGGGATAATCTGTGAAGCGGCCGGCAGACAGAAGGATATAGAAGAGACACACGTGAAGTCGGTACAGGAGCTTATGAAACGTCAGGTGGGACGCAGAATCGATCTTCCGTATGGGATGGAGGCAGTAAGATGCTATGAAGGAATTTATATCCGCGAGAAAGAAAAGACGGAAAAAGCGGAGGAAAAGCCGTTGGTTCACATGAGAATTTTTGAAAAAAGTGCGGAATCGGCAACATTTTCGCAAAAAAACTACACGAAATGGTTTGATTATGCTATAATTAGCAATACTGTAAAAATCAGACACCGAGAGCCGGGAGACTATATCGTTATTAATAAAGAGGGGAGAACTCAGAAGCTGAAACAGTACTTTATTAATGCTAAGATCCCTCAGGAATTAAGAGACAGTATCTGGCTTGCGGCGGATGGAAATGAGATTATGTGGATAGTAGGTTACAGACAAAGTCAGGCATATCAGATTACAGATCATACAAAGCAAATATTGGAGATTAGTTTTTACGGAGGAGAAGACGATGGCAGAGACGGTAAGAGTACTGGTTTCGGAGGCGGATGCTGCGAAGAGAATTGAGGAGATAGGTAAACAGATCAGTGAGGATTATGCGGGACGGCAGGTACATCTTATCTGCATTCTGAAGGGCGGAGTTTTTTTCATGTGCGAGTTGGCGAAGAGGATTACAGTGCCGGTTTCTATGGATTTCATGAGCGTGAGCAGTTACGGTGACGGAACCGCGTCCAGCGGGATCGTTAAGATTGCCAAGGATCTTGACGAGACGTTGGAGGGTAAGGACGTTATAATCGTAGAAGATATTATTGATTCCGGCAGAACGCTTTATTATCTCATGGATGTCCTGAAACAGAGGAAGCCGAAAAGTTTAAAGCTCTGCACTCTTCTTGATAAGCCGGAGCGCAGGGTGAGGGATGTAAAGGTTGATTATGTGGGATATGAGATACCGGATGAATTTGTGGTTGGATATGGGCTTGATTATGCGCAAAAATATAGAAATCTACCATACATCGGCGTTATAGAAGGTGTTGAGTAGAAGGAGGCTTAAGAATTGAACGATAGAAGGACCAGAGGGATCAGCGGCGCGAGCGTGCTGATATTCATATTATTTTTATTCGGGGCATTGTGGTTTACGAATCAGATGGATCAGAGAGACAATGAACTGAATTGGAAGCAATTTGAGAAAGTGATAAAAGACGATAATGTGAAATCGATCAATATCACGCAAAATAAGAATGTTCCGACCGGACGTGTCGAGATTGAGCTTAGGAGCGGTAAGAGCGGGACAGATACGGTAGTTAAGTATCTGTATACGTCTGATGTCAATGAGGTTCAGAAGTATCTGAAAGATGAGAATATTGAGAACTACACGATAACGAATGTTCCGCAGGAAAGTTGGTTTGCGAACACAATCGTGCCGATGCTTCTCATGATTGGCGGTATTGCCTTGATTTTTACGCTTATGAACCGTCAGGGAGGCAGCGCGAATACGAAAGCCATGAATTTTGGGAAGAGCCGCGCCAAGCTTAGCAGGGACGGGGAGAATAATGTTACATTCGCGAAGGTAGCAGGTCTTCAGGAGGAGAAGGAAGAACTGGAGGAGATTGTAGATTTTTTGAAATCTCCGAAGAAATATATTCAAGTGGGGGCAAGAATCCCAAAGGGCGTCTTACTTGTAGGCCCTCCGGGAACCGGTAAGACGCTGCTTGCGAAGGCGGTGGCAGGCGAGGCAGGCGTGCCGTTCTTTACGATTTCAGGTTCGGACTTTGTGGAAATGTTTGTCGGAGTCGGTGCTTCCCGTGTCAGGGATCTGTTCGAGGAGGCGAAGAAGAATGCGCCGTGTATTATTTTCATAGATGAGATCGATGCGGTTGCGCGCCGCAGAGGTACTGGTATGGGAGGCGGACACGACGAGAGAGAGCAGACGCTCAATCAGCTTCTGGTAGAGATGGATGGGTTCGGCGTGAATGAAGGTATCATTGTTATGGCGGCGACTAACAGGGTTGATATTTTGGATCCGGCTATCCTGCGTCCGGGAAGGTTTGACAGAAAGGTTATGGTAGGCAGACCGGATGTTCAGGGAAGAGAAGAGATACTGGCTGTCCATGCCAAGGGTAAGCCTTTAAGCGAAGAGATCGATCTGAAACAGATTGCACAGACGACTGCCGGGTTCACAGGAGCGGACCTTGAGAATCTTTTGAATGAAGCGGCGATTCTCGCGGCGAAGGATAACCGCGTTTTTTTAAAGCAGGATGATATAAAAAAAGCTTTTGTTAAAGTAGGTATCGGTGCAGAGAAGAAAAGCCGGGTGATTTCCGATAAGGAAAAGAAGATTACGGCTTTTCATGAGGCGGGCCATGCCATATTGTTCCATGTGTTGCCGGACGTGGGGCCTGTTTACAGTGTCTCCATCATACCAACGGGAGGCGCGGGCGGATATACGATGCCGCTTCCTGAAAAGGATGAGATGTTCAATACAAAGGGAAAGATGCTTCAGGATATTATTGTGTCTCTTGGCGGACGCGTCGCGGAGGAAGAGGTATTTGACGATATTACGACAGGTGCTTCGCAGGATATTAAGCAGGCAACGGGCATTGCCAAGTCTATGGTGACAAAGTTTGGCATGTCTGAGACGGTAGGGCTTGTCAATTATGATAATGACAGTGACGAGGTGTTTATCGGGCGAGATCTTGCACATGCGTCAAGAGGGTATGGCGAGAGTATCGCAACGGTGATTGATCAGGAGGTGAAGCGTATTATTGATGAATGTTATACGAAGGCGAAAGCGATTATTCAGGAATATGACAGTGTGCTCCACGCGTGCGCAGACCTCCTCCTGGAGAAAGAAAAGATCTCCAGAGAAGAGTTCGAGGCGCTTTTTCGGTCCGGGGAAGCAAAAGAGGCCGGAGATATGGTGCGAGTATAATAAAGGGGACTGTGAGGACAAAAAAAGCATGAATAAGCAGGCGTTGTTTTGTGACGGCTCCAGATGGTACGTATCACCGCAGGAGCCGGACTGCAATCAGATAGTAACATTGAGGTTTCGGACTGCAAAAGAAGATGCGGTCCGCGTCTGTCTTGTTGTAGGGGAAGACAGATATAATGTAAGTAAAGAGTCAGTAGAAGGAGAGTTCGATTATTATTCCATTGACTGGAAACTGGGCGATGAACCGTTTTGCTATTGCTTTGAGATTTCAGATAAGGATCAGGTGTGTTATTACAATCGGTGCGGTATATCAGATGTCCGTTCCTGTCTTTACGATTTTAAGATTGTTCCAGGGTTCTCTACGCCGGAGTGGGCAAGAGGCGCCGTTATGTACCAGATCTACACAGATCGGTTTTATAATGGCGATAAGTCGAACGATGTAGAAACAAATGAATATTTTTATATAGGAGATTACAGCCAGAAGGTGACTGACTGGAATAAATATCCTGAGACAATGGGGGTTCGGGAATTTTACGGCGGCGACCTTCAGGGAGTGATGGATAAGCTTGATTATCTTCAGGATTTAGGCGTGGAGGTTCTTTATTTTAATCCTTTGTTTGTATCACCTTCCAATCATAAGTATGATATTCAGGATTACGATTATATTGATCCGCATTTCGGCGTGATCGTCGAAGACGGCGGGGAGATACTTCCCGCAGGGGACAGAGACAATGCCCATGCGACAAAATATCAGAAAAGGGTTGCCGGCTTTAAGAATCTGGAAGCGAGCAATGAGCTTTTTATAAAGCTTGTGGAAGAACTGCACAGAAGAGGGATGAAGGTGATTCTTGACGGAGTATTCAATCACTGCGGTTCTTTTAATAAGTGGATGGATAGGGAGAGAATCTACGAGAATCAGAAAAACTATGCTCCCGGGGCATATATAAGCGCAGACAGTCCGTACCGGAATTATTTTGATTTTCGGGAGAATGAAGATGGAAAGTGGCCTTATAACCGCAGTTATGACGGTTGGTGGAGTCATGATACGCTGCCGAAGCTTAATTATGAAGGCTCCGAAGAGTTGGAAGAGTATATTTTGAGAGTCGGGCGGAAATGGGTTTCGCCTCCGTACAATGCAGATGGGTGGCGGCTCGATGTGGCGGCGGATCTAGGGCATGGCAGCGATTATAATCATAAGTTCTGGCGCAAATTCCGAAAAGAAGTCAAAAAAGCGAATCCGGATGCGCTGATATTGGCGGAACATTACGGGGATCCCAGCAGCTGGCTGCAGGGAGATCAGTGGGACAGCGTGATGAATTACGATGCATTTATGGAACCGCTCACATGGTTTTTGACAGGCATGGAAAAGCATAGTGATGAGAGAAACGATGACTTGTTGGGGAATGCGGAATATTTTAAAAGTACCATGGCTCATTATATGTCAAGGATGATGACGCCGTCTTTGGAGGTGGCGATGAATGAATTGTCAAACCATGATCATTCCCGGTTCCTGACAAGAACGAATCGTATTGTAGGCAGAGTAGCGGAAAAAGGGCCGAGGGCGGCAGAAGAATATGTGAATCCCGCGGTTATGCGCGAAGCGGTAGCAGTTCAGATGACATGGGTAGGAGCGCCCACTATCTATTATGGCGATGAGGCAGGTTTATGCGGTTTTACAGATCCGGATAACAGACGTACTTATCCGTGGGGGTATGAGAACCGGGAATTGATAGAATTTCACCGGAATATGATAGCGATCCATAAAAACAGTCAGGCGCTTCGCAATGGCTCTATTCTGCTTTTGTGCGGAAGTAACAATATACTTGCTTATGGCCGGTTCACGGAGGATGAACAAATCGTTGTGGTCATTAATAACCGCAGTGATTTTGCGGAGGTAATCGTACCGGTGTGGAGAATCGGAGTGCCTATGAGGGGCAAGATGCAGAGGCTGATGTATTCGTATGAAAAAGGCTATACAGTATCGCCCGATGTATATTTAATACGCGGCGGAGAGTTGGTCGTGAATATGGGTGCGAAATCAGCGCTGGTAGTCGAGAGTATAAGTTGATGACAGATTAGAAAGTCATGCGATTCATGGCGGCATGAATAAGCATGACTTTGAATTTGTAAGTATATAACCATAGGATTATTTTGAGAGTACTTCAACCCCGTTATCAGTTACAAGAACCATATATTCAGTCTGGGCGGACAATCCGTCGTCAATGGTGTAGACCGTCCAGCCGTTATCTTCATCTATAAAGAAATCAGGGCTTCCCTCATTGATCATTGGTTCGATGGTGAACATCATGCCCGGTACAAGGACCATCTCGCTGCCCTTTGGCGTAACATAACTTACGAAGGGATCTTCATGAAATTCAAGGCCGATTCCGTGGCCGCCGATATCTTCGACAACAGAGTATCCGTGCCTTTGGGCATGAGTGTTGATCGCATAAGCGATATCACCGAGGTGTCCCCATGGCTTTGCTGCTTTAAGCCCCAACTCGACACATTCTCTTGATATGCGCACAAGCTGTCTGGCTTCCGAGGAGGGTTCGCCGATCATAAACATGCGGGACGCATCGGAATAATATCCGTTGAGAATCGTCGAGACATCTACGTTGACAATATCCCCTTCTTCCAAGAATTCATATTTGTCAGGAATACCGTGACAGATCACATTGTTGATCGAGGTACATACACTTTTGGGAAAACCCTGATAATGAAGCGGTGCAGGGATTCCGCCGTGTTTTGTCGTAAAGTCATAAACAAGCCGGTCTATCTCTTCGGTATTCATGCCGGCCCGTATGTGCCCTGCAACATGATCGAGCACTGCTGTGTTCAGAGCGGCGCTTTTTTTGATTGCCCGGATCTGGGCCGGAGATTTTAAAAGAGAGCGGTCAGGGACAATCTGCCCTCTTGCCGCGAGTGTCCATAGTTTTATATCTAATTTATCCACAATTATTACCTGCTTTCAAAAGAATATAAGCCTATTATAGCACTAATTATGTAAATTGTGTAAAAGTATCTATTGTTACTTGCACCTTGAGGAAAAAAACATTACAATATTAATATTATGGATGAATTAACAAAAGTATTACAGGATCATTTGAATGAAGAGTTTTTATCAGCGGTTTTGAGCAACCCGAAAGATAAAGCAGGCGCCGTAAAGGTGAAGGTGCGCGCAGTAAAGAAAAAGGGACAGCTTTTGTTTCAGACAGAAATATTCCGAAATAATCAGGTATTTCATGAGAATCTGAATGCAGAAAGCGCAGTGGGCAGATTGACGGAATATATGGAGAATTTTCGGCAGCTGCAGTTGGAGACCAGCACGGTGCTGTATTCTGTACTGGTAAGTAAAAAGGGGAAGATTACGATAAAAAAGAAGCCGAATATTTCGCCAAGATCTGTAGAATCCTTCTCGCATAACCGTCAAAAACATTATATTTTAAAAGAGGGGGAACCGATACCGTTTCTTATAGACTTGGGAGTGATGACGAAGGAAGGAAAAATCGTACATTCCAAATTTGATAAATTCAGACAGATTAACCGTTTTTTAGAGTTTATAGAAGACATTTTACCGCAGCTTCCAAAGAATAGGGAGGTTACGGTGCTGGATTTTGGATGCGGCAAGTCTTATCTGACCTTTGCTATGTATTATTATCTGCATGAACTGAAAAAATATGATGTCCGTATTATCGGATTGGATCTGAAGGAAGAAGTGATTCGCCGCTGCGGTGAGCTTGCATTCAGATACGGTTATGAAAAGCTTGCCTTTTTAAAGGGGAATATTGCAGATTATACCGGCGTCCGGAAGGTGGATATGGTAGTTACGCTTCATGCCTGCGATACAGCTACGGACATGGCCCTTGAAAAAGCGGTGGGATGGGATGCAAAGGTTATTATGTCTGTACCTTGCTGTCAGCATGAGTTAAATGCACAGATGCAGGGGGCAGAACAGTGTAAGGATAACCGGCTTCTGGCGCTTGAGCCGGTCATGAAATACGGTCTTTTGAAGGAACGTATGGCTGCGCTTGTCACCGACGGATTACGCGCGCAGTATCTTGAGAGGGCAGGATACCACGTGCAGGTGCTGGAATTCATTGATATGGAGCATACGCCGAAAAATATACTGATCCGTGCGGTAAAGACAGAAAATGCTGAGGGAAGAAGACGCGCGGAGGAAAGTATAAAGGCTTGTGAAGAATTCCTTCACATATCACCAGCTATTGGCAGGCTGTTAGACAGATAAGGGGTATAGAATGAACAAGAGAAAGTTAAAGAGGTACCTGCAGGAAGCAGCTCTTTTAATTGTGATATTTATAATCATGGCGACAGCCTTTGGTTATTATACGAATCGCGATAATGAGAGCATGACCGCAGATATGGACACGGCAACGCTGCCGCAGATTTCATTTTCCAGTAATGGATATTCGGTAAATTATGTGCCGGGGTATGTGGAGGAGATGGATGCGTCATCATTAAGAGATACGATCACTCCGGTGGCAAATGGCCAGATAGATGTCAGAGTCGATTCATACGATAATGAGATCAGCAGTATGCAGTTTAAGATATTTTCTTTGGACGGAAAGGAAAAACTCTTTGAGTCAAAAATAGACAATCCGGGCGAGGAAGCGGCGGTAAGCTTACAGGATCTGTCGGTAATCTCCGAGGAGAGGATGCTCGAGGTCGTACTGAAGCTTTCACAGGGAAAATCTGTCTACTATTACACAAGGATCGTAGATGAAAAAGATAAGCATATATTGGATTATCTGAATTATATTAAGGATTTTCATGAAAATTCTCTGATAAAAGCGGAGGGTGTAGGTATCGGAACGGCCATTGAGCCGGATGAGACGGGCGATAATTCTACACTTTGGCATGTGAATATCCATTCGGATTATGAACATGTAACGTGGGGGGATTTGGAGCCGCAGATAGAAGGTAATGAAAGATGGATGATAAAAGAGATCAATGATATCTCCTGTTCTGTTCAGCTTCAATATCAGATTCGCGGCAAGGGTGAAGAAAATGAAGAGGACTTGTACAAGGTCAAAGAATTTTTCCGTGTCAGATACCGGGCGGATAATAAAAAGGTGCTTTTGCTGGATTATGACCGTACGATGGAACAGGTATTTGATGTTACGAAGAAGGTTCTGAATGAAAAAGGGATACTTCTTGGCATTGCAGATCCGGATATTCAGAATATGGAGAATAAAGACGGGACGAAGGTGGCATTTGTTCAGGCGGATGAGCTGTGGAATTATAATAAAGAGACGGATGAATTGTCCCTTGTATTCAGTTTTAATTCCGGCGAGGGTGAGGATGAGCGGTATCTGACCGCACAGCATGAGATAAAGCTTCTTGACATGGACAAAAAGGGCAATCTTTGCTTTGCGGTATTCGGGTATATGAACCGCGGCGAACATGAGGGAGAGGTTGGAGTTGCGGTATATTATTATAATACGGAAGATAATTTTGTCGAGGAGAAAGCTTTTATCTCCACAAAGAAATCCTATGCACATGCAATACTGGAGTTTGGTAAGCTGATCTGCTACAGTGTGGAGCAGGATACCATGTATGTGCTGGCGGACGGGGTATTGTATCAGATTGAGGTCGGAAAAGGCAGAATGTTCGAACTGGCATCAGACCTGAAGGAAGGACAGTATATCATATCTGAAGATGGCACGAGGATGGCCTATCAGAGCGGAAAGCGGGACCGCGCGGCAAATGAGGTGACAGTCATTACATTTTCCAGCGGAAAAAAGAGAACGGTGGAGTGTGAGACAGGTCAGAGTATCGTGCCTCTTGGTTTTATGGACTCGGACTTTGTGTATGGATTTTCCAGAATCGAGGATGCGGGAGTCACTGTATCCGGCGAGAGTGTTACCCCGATGTACCGGATTGAGATACGGACTGGAAAAGGAAAAGTTGTCAAGACATATGAAAATGAAGGAGTCTATATTCTCAGTACGCAGTTTGAGGGTAATATGATCACACTCAACAGAGTGGCAAAAAAAGGAAATGTGTATAATGCTGTGATAGAAGAATACATTACGAATAATGAAAAGCAGGAAGAAAGTAATATTTCTGTCAGCTCTTACACTACTTCGCTGAAGCAGAGACAGATGCGTATTGTCTTTGGGGACGGTGTTGAAAATCAGGAGCCGAAGATACTTACGCCGAAACAGGCACTGTTTGAGAAGTCAAGAGAGTTCTCTTTCGATGAGGAGCCGAAAGGTGAACATTATCTGGCATACGGATACGGGGAACTTAAGGGGATTACTGAAAAGGCGGGGGAAGCGGTGCAGATGGCTGATACTTATAATGGTGTTGTAGTTTCTTCGGAACAGGAATATATCTGGGAGAGAGGAAACCGGGATTTGCGGTACACCATCAGCGGAAAGAGTGTACTGGTTGACAATATGAGAGAGCAGCTTAATGCCGGGACAATGCCGCTGGACGTCATAGAACAGCTTAACAGCAGGATAGGGCTTGATCTGACCGGATGTACGCCGGAGGAGCTTTTATATATTATTAATCGGGATAAGCCCGTGATTGCAATGAAAGATGCCAAGTCTGCTATTATTTTGGTGGGTTATACGGAAACAAGAATTACCTATATTGATGTCAGCAGCGGCGAAAGACATACGGCTTCGCAGAAGGAACTGGAAAGGATGACTGAGAAGAGCGGACATACTTATATCGCATAATGATACCCTCAGTGAACAAAGGAACACCCGTCCTTTATTCACTGAGGGTACTATAATATATGGAAAAGGAGGCATTGCTCACAGTGTAAGGTGTGAGAAGGGGTGACACGATATATATTGAATACTGTTGTTATATACGGGGAGATTGCTAAGTGTACGGTAATCTCCCTGTGTATTTGAAAAAAGTTGTAACAAAGTGTTAGGTGATTCGTCTAATGGATAAATAACACAGAGCCAACAGCGGTTGTTTTTCGCGGAAAGGGGTTTTATATGGGAAAGAGGATGATTTTATGCGGTGTTATCTGTCTGGCATCTGTCTGTGCGGTGGGATGCCAGAAGAGTGACAGTTATCGGCTGATGGAGTAGTCGAAGGATAAGGTGCTGCCGATTTATGAGGAGGATGTTTTGAAAGCGCAGGATTCGGCGTTGGCATCGCTGGAGGATGTATATAGGCAGGAGTATATCTGCGAAGAATGGAGATGTAGGGCAGACTTGCGTCCGGGCGGGATTTTGTGCGGGGAAGACGGGATAATCATCACGGACAGGGAAAACGACTGTGTCGTTAAGGCGGACGGGGAAGGGAATGTGGTAAAAAAGGTGGGAAAGACTGGGAGTGGGGAAGGGGAGTTCTCAGCGCCGGGAGCCATTGCGGGATATCAGGACAAGGTGTATATCATCGACCAAGGGAATCAGAGAATACAGATCCTTGACAGGGAGTTGGCTTATATTGGAGAAGTAGAACTGAAAAATACAAAAGAGACGGATCCGGATTATCTGCCGCAAGATTTGGCTGTCAGTAAAGACGGGATATATGTTACAGGGCTTTCGTTAAAAAATTCCGTAATTGACTGGTACAAGGATGGAAAGGAAAAAGAGGCGGGAGAGAATTTTATTGGTTCTGTTTTTGGACGCGAGAATGGAATCTATGCGGTAAATTCTATGGTCCGGTATTACGATAAAGAAAACGACAGCTTTGGAGGCACGACCAATGCCCCGGAATGGCTTTTTGCGGTAAAGGGGAAGGAGCTGGAAAAGGTGTGTGAGCTGCCCTATGGATTTAACATAACGGATTTTATTCTAGATGAAGAAAGGCTAGTGTGCTGTTCGGGGGCCGCGGGAGCCGTTATGGTGTTAGGCATGGACGGGCGGTATGAGGAGACAGTCGCGTATATACAGGGGCTTGAGGATGAGACATATCCGCAGATTAAAAAGGGCGCAGGAGGGGAGTATTATATCGTGCTGCCGAAGGCCGGGAAGATATTCCGATGCGGTAAGAAACAGTGAGACAAATAAGGGGAGGCAGAAGATTATGAGAAGGATCGGATATTTGTTCCATCAGGTTTTCCAGAGAGTCAAGGTTGAAAAAAGGCGGTATGTTTTGTACGTTTTTTCCTTTTATGCGGGGCTTTTACTTCCGGCTTATTGCATCGCGAATATCAGGTCGGCGGACCGGGTGATTTATTATACGACGTTTGAGGGGATGGAGAATGCCGTGCAGATTGATTGGCTGGGGGAGAGGTTTGACGCTGTAGATGCGGAGGCGGTGAAAGGGATGTCCGTCAGCGCATATTATGAGGAGGATATGGCGGAATGGAACCATCAGTATGTGACGGTAAAAGGGATTGACGGGCATTATTTTTATCCGCTGCCCGAGGTTTCTGGCCGGACGTTTGCGGAGAACGAATTTAAGAACGGGAAGAATGTCTGTCTGTTGAACCGGCGGTATGCAAAGGAATATTCCTGCGGGATTGGAGACTTTTTTAAGCTTCGGGAGGAGCAGTTTGAGGTTATCGGGCTGATGGAGGATGAGTACTCCGGGATTATCCTTCCTTACCGTGCTATGGAAAGGGCGTACAGGAAAGAGAGCCTGATACAGTTTTCCTGCATTGTTCCGAAAGGAGCTGCGGCTGGGGAGAAAGACGCTGCGGCGGAAAAAGGTGCGGCGGAAGGCATCGCGCGGCAGATTGAAGGCGCGGATGAGACGGCAAAGATACTGGAAGTTACGCAAGGGGAAACCCTTTATGAAAATGCGCTTGCGGCAAAGACCCGATGGAGGTTTCTGAGGGGAGCTGCGGCGGGAGCGGCGCTTTTGTTTTTCATACTGAATGAGAGCATCGTTCTCACGAGAAAACTGGAAAATGAGCAGCAGGTGATCGGGGTCAATATGGCGCTGGGGGCAGCGGAAGGAGAAGTGAAATTGTGTCTGTTTTTTGAGACGCTGATGATTACGGCCGCCGCCGTAGGCTTTGTCCTTCTTACTGCTTTTCCGTTGGCGGAGATTTTTGGATTGGGCAGCGCGGTAGTTTTGGACAGAGAGGCAGTGCTTGTGTTTTCGGTAATATCGTTTCTCATGTGCGGGATTCTGACGTGGGCGGTGATGCGGGCGGTCAGGAGGAAATCAATCAGTAGGATGCTTAGAGTGAGGGATATGCAATGAGGTATATTGTCGGGAAGGTATTGCGGACGTTGTGGTGGAACAGGCGGATCTCTATATTGATGATTGCGGAGATTGCCCTTGGAATGAGTGTGTTCGTGTATTCGGCAAATTTGTTTTATTCGTTGGCGAGAGAAGAGGCGGAAAGAAAGGGACAGGACAGGGATCTGGTCTTGAGGATTTACTGTGATGGGGACGCTTCTGACGGGCAGGCGTTTACGAAGGAAGATTATGAAAAGCTCCAAGGGCTGACGGGTGATAAGACATTTTTCTATGTTGCGGTTCCGCAGTTTTTTGCAGGGAAGGAAGAAAATTATGAGTTTTTGGTGATTCTTTTGGATTACAGCCAGGCGGGGCTGGAGAAAGGGTCTTCTTACTGGGGGCGGGAAGTACAGGGAATCGGGGAGAAAGGGGTAAATCCGTTTCCGGAATTGCAGATGCAAAAGATGCCGGAGGAGCTGGAAAGTCAGAAGTGGAAGACGGAGACAGGGGAAATTGTGCTGAGCGGCTGTGTGGCTGCGCCTGTGGAATATATGGAGCAGATGCAGGATGAGATTTCGGATGCCATGATCCATGCGGAGTGGAAATCGTTGGAGCTGTCGGATGCCGAAACGGTTTCCCGGGAGATAGAAAGGTATCTGTATGCCGCCCATGAAAAGAAATTCCATTATCAGGTCTATGCACCGGAAACGGAGCTTAAGAATCACTCTTATAAAGTGAAACTCTCTATCGGAATGATAAATAAAGCAGGGACTTTAAGCATGGTTACATTTTCCTTTGGGATGCTTGGGATATTCGGGCTTTTGTTTGAGCATCGGGAGGAGGAGTTTGGAATTGAGCTTGCGTGCGGGGCGGACGAGAGGCAGTTGTGTTGGGAGATTTTTCTGGAAATCCTGTTTTTAAACGGTTTTGGTACGCTGCTGGGCTTATTGGCAGGGTGGGCGCTTACCTGTCACACGGATCTGGGCATTATGATCGGCTATATTGATGTCCGGGGAGATGTACGCACTTGCCTGCTTGGCGGCATGGTGTGCGCCGCGATCACTGGCGTTGTCTCTTTCCTGATTTTTCGGAAGTTAAAAAACAGGAAGATTGCGGGGCTTTTAAGTAACAGTGAAATCGAAGACTGAACTGTTACACTTTTAAATGGACACTGAAAGAGGTTCCGGCGGGATAAGGAGAGGTGATTTTTATGATTTTGCTGGATAAAATAGGGAAAACGTATCACAATGGAACAGTAAAGACAGAGGTGCTTAAGGGCGTCAGCCTGTCAATCGGAGAGGGAGAGTTTGTCTGCATATACGGGGAGTCGGGCAGCGGGAAATCTACGCTGCTCAACATTCTCGGTCTTCTGGATGAGGCGACGGCGGGGCATTATGAGCTGGACCATGAAGATGTGGGCGGATTGGGAAAGAGGGAATGTGCGAGAATCCGCAATCAGAAGATTGGTTTTGTGTTTCAGGCGTATCATCTGATCCCTCAGCTGAATGTGCTGGAAAATATCGCTGTTCCTTTGGGATATGCGGGGATGCTCCGCAGAGAAAGGGAGAAGAAGGTGCGGCGGCTGCTTTTGGAGTTTGGGATGGAACATTTGGAGAAAAAGTATATTTCCCAGATGTCGGGAGGGGAGCAGCAGCGGGCTGCAATTGCGAGAGCAGTCGTGAATGAGCCACGCATTTTGCTGGCAGACGAGCCTACAGGGAATTTGGACCACTATAATTCGGGGATTGTTATGGAGTATCTTAAGGGATTGAATCGACAGGGAATGACGGTCGTCATGGTGACCCATGACACGAATCTTGCAAAGTACGGGTCAAGGATCGTGCGGGTGAAAGACGGAAGGATTGGAGAAGAGGTGATGAAGCGAAGATAGATTTTGAGGATATTTATGAGCTCAAGACATCAAAGATCTTGAGCTCTTTTTTCATATGTTCAGATGGGAGTTGGGCGGAACAAGATTGTTCGGTATCTTTTCAGGGCGGTGTATAATAAAAGTCCTAAAACTCCGCAGGAAAGTACTTCTCCGATGCCGACCGTAAGCATCAGGAACGGAATCGGCAGATTAACACCGTATCCGTAGAATAGTACGAATGGCACGATGATGGTATTGGAGACAATCGGGGGTATTGGTCCGAGAAACGGATTTAGTTCTTTCAGGCGGTAAGTAAATACAGCACCGATGAGCGTAGCCAGACTGCCGAAGACGATATCAGGCAAGATTGCTCCGCCGATGATGTTGGCAATCAGACAGCCCACAAAAACTCCCGGTACTGCGGCAGGGGTAAAGAGCGGCAGTATGGTGAGCGCCTCGGAAATACGTACCTGAATCTCTCCGAAAGAGATTGGCCTGAACAGAAGTGTCAGTACTACATAGGCAGCGGCAATCATAGCCGCCTGAGTTAAGAATGCTGTGTTTTTGTTTTTCATATTTTTATTCTCCTTTAGTTTTGTTTTACGAGTGGAAGGTCTCGAACACTCGGCACATTTAACGGCGGTGACCGCCGGAAAGCCCCATAAGACCTTGGTTTTTGAGGACTTTACAACAGATATGAGTATAGCATGGGGAGAGAGAAAAATCAAGCCCTGCCTGAATTGGCGGTTCTGTAAGTTTTTTATAATTCCGTGCATCCGCTTTGGAGATAGGACGTGATCAGGGTATATTTCTGAAATCGGCAATAAATGCCATGAAAACAAAAGATTATTTGTATTTATTGCCGATAATATGGTACACTAATATAGTAGTGAAAATGCAGTGTGCAGATGTAATGTCAACAGAAATAAACGGAGGAAACCAGATGCGATATTTTTCGGTTAGTGAAACAGCAAAAAGATGGAATCTATCGGAGCGCAGCGTAAGAAATTATTGCGCCAAGGGACGTGTGAACGGCGCATTTCTTACCGGCAGGACATGGAATATCCCTGAAAATGCAGAAAAACCGGAGCGTTCCAATAAAAGGGCACAACAGCCGGCTTTGCTGAATATTTTGCAGGAACAGAAAGCAAACAAATATTCTGGTGGGATTTACCATAAAACGCAGATTGATTTCACATACAACTCAAACCATATGGAAGGCAGCCGCCTGACCCACGACCAGACCAGATATATTTTTGAAACCAATACGATTGGTGTGGAAAACGAGGTTCTCAATGTGGATGACGTGATTGAAACAGTCAATCATTTTCGTTGCATTGACTTTATTATTGACCGTGCGAAGGTTGCATTGACTGAGAGGTTTATTAAGGAATTGCACCTGATTTTGAAAAGCGGAACCAGTGATTCTAAAAAAGAGTGGTTTGCAGTGGGGGATTATAAGAGACTGCCAAATGAAGTAGGTGGTATGGACACTGCGCTTCCGGAAGAAGTTGCCGGTAAAATGAAGGCTATGGTTATGGGGTATCATGCGAAGGAAGAAAAGACTTTTGATGATCTTCTGGACTTTCACGTGAGGTTTGAGCGGATTCACCCCTTTCAGGACGGCAACGGCCGTGTGGGCAGGCTGATTATGTTTAAAGAGTGTCTGAAATATAACATTGTTCCGTTTATTATCGAGGATAATCTGAAATTATTCTATTATCGGGGATTGAAGGAGTGGGATAACGAGAGGGGATATCTGACAGATACCTGCCTGACGGCACAGGATAAATATAAAGCGTATTTGGACTATTTTAGGATTGGATATTAAGATAGCAGATTTGGATTCTGTAATGTAATCCGGCACTTTTTGTAAATCTTAATTATCATTTCCCAAAACGCTTTTGTATTATCAGAAATTATTCAAACAATCCAATGATAGCAGCTTGTTGAAGAATATGGTTTTTAGCGTGTTTCATAAATCTGCTTTTTGTCGAATTAGCCCCTAAAGTAAGCTCGCAATCCAATACATAAACTGTAAAACAGTATTTATGTCGCTTTCCTTTGGGCGGTTTCGGGCCGGCATATTTGTGCCAGCCATAGGCAATTCCTTGAACAGCATTATTAAGAGCTACCACGTTTTTTCCGTGAGGAATCGCCCTCATAATATTCTGCGTTGCTGGAATATTCCATATAACCCAATGTGTAAAATTTTTGAAAAGAGGATGTTTAATATCTTCCAACGTAATGGCAATAGTTTTTGCCGCAGGGGAAAGATTTTCAAGTTCAAATGCTGGTGATATATTTTTCCCTCTGCCCGTATTTTCTAACGGGAATATATCATTGTTTTCTAATCCAATGCAGCGTACTTGCAATTCATAATTATTTATCATCTGTATTCTCCTTTTCAATTCCATATATTTGCCCAAATCTGTCCGGCAGAAAATGAAACAAGATAAACAAAAACACCCCGCAAATCTTGAATTTCCGAGGCGTTTGTCTTATGATAAGCACCGATAAAACGGTGAAACTTTAAGTTTTGTTTTACAAGTGGAAGGTCTCGAACACTCGGCTTTGCAACAAACATGAGTATAGCATGGGGAGAGCGAAAAATCAAGTCGGTTTATTATTGCAAAATAACGTCGTATATCATATAATTTTGGGGATATAAAAATTAATGGTAAGAAAATAGGACAATGGGATGGATGAGATTCCGTGGTTTAGTCAGCAAGGATAGATTTTAATGTGATTTTGGGAGGAAGAAAGAAGATGTTTCAATTTTTATTTATATTTGGTCCGGCCGCGATTACTTATTTATTAGCGCAAAAATGTTCGAAGATTAGTCCGCCGGATTGGTATACGGCTGTTATTGAACTGATCTGTTATGGAGCTTTCAACGCAGTATTTACAATAATTATATTGTATCCGCTGGACAAAGTAAAAATTATTGCATTACCGGACGGAACGAATACTGTTGAATATGGAAGTACAGCATTTGTTTTTTCTGTGGTTGTCAGTGTAATCTGCGGTATCGTGTTTGCAATGCTGAAAAAGAGGGTTGAAATATCAATAGAAACAAAAGAGAATAGAAAGGATACAAAGGATGATTTTAAAGAGAACTAAAGTAATAGGCAAAAATGTCCTGTTACAGGTAATTGTATTTTTGTGTCTGCTTCTTTCTTTTAGTTTATTGTGGGCAAAAAATAATTTTGGAAATATTGGGTTTGGGGAAATCGTATTTCATCTTAATATGCCGTTAAAAGGCACATCAAATGAGTTTATCAGTGATTTTATAAAAAGAGCGTTATGTCCTGCGGTACTGCTGTTTTCAGCGGAGCTGGCGATTGCTTATTTCCCTTCTAAATATAAGTACTTTTTTGTGCTTAAGATAAAAGAAAAAAAACAAAGAATTCAGATTTATCCGCTGCATTTACCGATTGTATTATGGATGCTGCTTTTTATGGTGTGGATTGGAGGGATTGTATATTCTGCAGATTGTACGTTTGGGTTTGTCGGTTTCGTGAAAAACCAGGCCGCTCAATCTAATTTCATTAAAGAAGAATATGTAAGTCCTGCGGATGTCGAAATTACTTTTCCAAAGAAGAAACGTAATCTTATTTGCATCTATGTGGAATCAGCAGAATCCTCTGCTCAGGATAAAAAGAACGGAGGAGTGTTTGACACAAATTACATTCCTGAGATGACTGCTTTGGCGAAAGATAATGTCAGCTTTTCTCATTCTGATAAGATTGAGGGAGCGGTAGTGGCGCCTGCCTGCGGATGGACGATCGCAGCACTGGTGGCAGAAACGTCAGGACTGCCGTTAAAGCTATTTGCTTATAGTGATAAAGGCAATGACCAGGAGGAAGATAACTCTATGAAGCACTATGCTTCTTTTATGCCGGGAGCGATAAGCATGGGGGAAATATTGGAAAAAGAAGGCTATAAGAATTACTTTATGGCTGGCTCCGACTTTAATTTTGGCGGTCGTACTTCGTATTTTACACAACATGGAGATTATGAAATATGGGATTATTATTCCGCAAAAGAAGAAGGGAAACTGCCGGAAGATTATAAAGTATGGTGGGGATTTGAAGATATTAAGCTATATGAGTATGCCAAAGAAAAGATATTGGCGATGGCAGAAAAAGAAGAGCCTTTTAACTTTTCAATGTTGACAGTGGATACGCACCATCAGGATGGGTATATCTGTAAGAAATGTCCTGATACATATAATGAGCAGTATTCGAATGTGTGGGCATGTGCGTCGGCGCAAGTTCATGAATTTGTGAAATGGATTCAGCAGCAGGATTTCTATGACAATACTTCCATCGTAATCATAGGAGACCACTGTAGCATGGATACGGATTATTATGCTGATTTAAAATATGACAAGCATCATGGAGAGACAACGAGAAAAGTCTATAATGCTTTTATTAATTCTTCTGTGCAGCCTGTTCAGGAAAAGAATAGAAAATTTACCACGATGGATGTTTTCCCGACCACATTAGCATGTATTGGAGCCCGGATTGAAGGAAACAGATTGGGGCTGGGTACTAACTTGTTTTCGGAAGAACAGACGCTTGCGGAGAAGTATGGATATGAGAAGATGTTTGAGGAATTGGACAAAAAATCTGTATTTTATGACAAAGAGATTTTGTATCCGTAGGTGGTTTGAAAAAATTTTATTATGTTAAATTATGGAGGATCTGTTTTATGCCAGTGTTTGATTTTAAGAATTCGCCGGAAAGTGAAAAAGTATCTGAATGTACTTATACCGTATTTCGTACCAATGAATCTGCTGCTTCTGTTGAGCATCCGATTCTGATTCTGGATAACAGTCAAGTGAGTTTGCAGCATCATTCCTGCGGCATGTTTACCAATCCAGCCAAGAGAACGGCTTTTGAATTCAAAGGGGAAAAAGGCAACGTGAGTGCAGATATTCTGCAGATTGATGCGCGGTTTGTCAGCCTTCTTAGATGGCTGGGAGAAAACCGCATTAATGTACGTCTTTCCGGGGCAGTAAAAGACGATAGGTACATTGTATATAAGATACGGGAAATTGCCTTTGGCGGGGCGGCCAAACTTTCCGCGGAGGATGGATTTCTGCAGTTTATGATTGAACGTCTTCTTTCAAGCAACGCGCCGGATGAAGAAGTCTGGGATGAAGATAAAGAGGAAACCGGAGACAGTATGAAGCTCACCAGTATTCAGAGCATAACAGATTTTATGAATTGTGCCGGAAGAACACTTCCTGATAATATCTGTCTGTGGGCGAGGAGAAATCTGGCGGTAGCAAGGTCTAATGAGGTATCGCAAGAGGAGCGCCGCCATGCACAGCGCGCGCTTTCTATCATGATGAATGTCCGGTGGAAGAACAACTATTTTGAGACGATAGATGTAGAGGAAGCACGCCGTATTCTGGATGAAGAGCTTTATGGTATGGATAAGGTGAAGCAGCGGATCATCGAAACCATCATTCAGATCAATAGAACACATACCTTGCCTGCATATGGACTTCTTCTGATCGGCCCTGCGGGAACCGGGAAATCTCAGATAGCTTATGCTGTGGCGCGCATCTTAAAGCTGCCGTGGACGACTTTGGATATGAGTTCGATCAATGACCCGGAGCAGCTTACCGGAAGTTCCAGAATTTATGCCAACGCAAAACCAGGAATTATTATGGAAGCATTCTCTATGGCAGGGGAGTCTAATTTGGTCTTTATTATCAATGAACTGGATAAGGCGGCGGCAGGAAAAGGGAACGGGAATCCGGCGGACGTCCTTTTGACATTGCTTGATAACCTTGGATTTACTGATAATTACATTGAATGTATGATTCCGACAGGAGGAGTTTATCCGATTGCGACGGCCAATGACAGATCGCAGATCAGTGCGCCTTTGATGTCGCGTTTTGCGGTTATTGAGATTCCGGATTATACGGCGGAGGAAAAGAAAGTGATCTTTTCAAGGTATGCCCTTCCGAAAGTGATGAAGCGGATCGGCATGCATGATTATGAATGTATTCTGACTGCCGATGGTCTTGAAGCGGTTATTGATATCTACAAAAATACCAGCGGAATCCGCGATCTTGAACAGGCTGCCGAACATATCGCCGCAAATGCGCTGTATCAGATAGAAGTAAACCATGTGGAAGCCGTAACCTTTGATGCGAAGATGGTAAAAGAGCTGCTTCCATAAGACTTGGGAATGTCAGAAAAGAGAGAAATCACATTTTTACGGCAGTCTCACACACGAATACGACGATACAGCACAGTGCTGCTATTCCCATCATATTTAAGCCTTTCCACGCGGCAATGACCCCTGCAGTAAGCGCAAGAATTCCTGCGATGGGAACTTGGGGCGCCGTAATGATCGCAGGAAATGTCATCACGGCAAGTGTCACGTAGGGTACATAGTAAAGAAATGACCGTATGAACGGGTTCTCGATCTTTCCGCGGATCAATGTTAACGGCAGAGTCCGGATCAGGCAGGATACGGCCGCCGCTACAAATATGTAGAGATAAATATTATGTGTCATATTATGATGCCTCCTTATTTGAATCTTCTGCGGTATGCTGTTCGTTGTCTTTTACAGGAAACAAAGCGGCGGCAAATCCGGCGATGATCACGGTCAGGATACTGATCTTCATGCTGTCAGACATATGATCGAACAGAGTAATCTTTGACACGGCGAAACTGACGAGAAAGCTTGTGATAATCACTCCGCCTACAATATGGTTCGCTTTGGCAGCAGGGATGATGATAGCGATAAACATACCGTACAGGGCAACGCTTAAAGCGCTGACAATGGACGGCGGAAGGATATTGCCTGCCACGATTCCGATGGCGGTGCCAAGTGACCAGCCCGGAAGAGCGATGGCCATGGCGCCGTAAGTATAATAAGGATTTAAAGTGCCGGTTCTTCCGATGCTGATTCCAAATATCTCATCTGTAATTCCAAAACCGACGAAAAAGCGGTGTATAAGGGAAGTGTCCGTATGGAATTTCTGACTTAAGGCACAGCTCATAAGCATGTACCGTATATTAGTAACTAAGATGACAAATGCCATTTCCGCATAAGGGGCATTTGCGATAATCACAGTAAACTCTGCATATTCTCCTGCAGAGGCATGATTTAACAAGCTTGAAAGAAATCCCTGAAAAGGGTTTAATCCAGCCTTTTTTGCGACGATTCCCAGTGAAAACGCCACGGCAAAATAACCAAGAGCGATGGGGATACCGTCTCGTAATCCATTTGTAAAAGCATTTTTATTCCGATTCATTTCTAACTCCGATTATGTTACCCTCCAGTGAACAAAGGGCGTGAGTTCTTTTGTCTATTGAGGGTAAAAGTAGGTGATAAAGAGAGTTCATACGTGAACTCTCTGATTTTATACTTTAGTATACTACAGAGAAGTCTTTATTGGAAGACAGAAATTTGATTTGGAAAAATGTAATTGTCTGGTTTGATAAAAATGATATAATGTGGGTATTGAAGTGAGCAGTTTGTATGCAGAGTGGAGGAGAAGGATGATAATTCAGATTGTAGAGGATGACAGGGCTTTGAGTGATGGAATCGTGCTGGCGCTTAAGGGGCCTGATCTGGAATTTGTACAGGATGCGGCGGTCAGAGAGGCAAAGGAATCCTTTGAAAAAAAATATCCTGAACTGATCATACTGGATGTGAATCTTCCCGACGGAAGCGGTTATGATTATCTTAAATGGGTGAGAGAACGCTCGCAGATCCCGGTACTTGTGCTTACGGCAAATGATATGGAGATGGACGAGGTTATGGGGCTTACGCTCGGAGCGGATGATTACATGGCGAAGCCTTTTAGTCTGGCGGTGCTGCGCGCGAGGATACAGGCGCTTATACGCCGCGGCAAGAATCAGAGCGCTTATGTGTATGAAGAGGATGGCTTTCTTTTTGATTTCGGAAATTTTGTATTTACCCGGGAAGGGCAGCCGCTCTCTTTAAGCGTAAATGAACAGAAGCTTCTAAGGCTCTTTGTGGAAAACAGGGGAAGAGTGCTTACAAGGAATATACTGATTGACAGACTGTGGAGTGACGGCGGAGAATATGTGGATGAAAATGCCCTTTCGGTCACGGTAAACCGCTTAAGGAGCAAGCTTGAGGATAAAAGAAACCGTATCTTTTATATAAGGACCATATACGGTCAGGGATATATGTGGAAGAAGGGGGAAAAGCCATGTTCGGACAAAAAATCGTAGACCGTCTGGACCATATGCTGGATGAAGCGATTGCAGGTACATTTGAGGAATCCGATTACGATGAGTCCAAATTGTCAAAAGTGGAATGCAAATGGAAGCAGTTTTTAGGAGCGTCCGTACTGTCCAGAGAGAATGTAGAGAAGGAGAAGAATAGAGTCAAAGAACTGGTGTCCGACATTTCCCATCAGACAAAGACACCTATGGCAAATATCCGGCTGTATACGGAACTTTTAAAGGAAAAACTGAAAGTAGATGGACTGGGATTGGAAGAGGATGAACTCAGGCAGGAAAGTCTTAAAATGCTTGCGGAGATTGACAGGCAGGTGGAAAAGCTTAATTTTTTGATCCAGTCGCTTATAAAGATGTCGAGGCTGGAAAGCAATATTGTGGAGGTAAAGCCGAAGAGTCAGAGTATTTCAGAACTGTTAGATGCAGTGATTGGAGATATTCTGCCAAAAGCAGGGCAAAAGGATGTGGAAATCATAAACACGTATACGGGTTCGGGGACAGCATACTATGATAGGAAGTGGACAAAGGAAGCGCTGGGGAACATTGTAGATAATGCGGTGAAATATTCTCCCTCTGGCAGCAGAGTGATCTTGACAGTGACAGAATATGAACTGTATACGGCTGTTTCGGTGAAGGACTTCGGGCAGGGAATCCGCGAGACAGATACCGCCAGGATATTCCAGCGGTTTTATCGGGCTAGTGAGGTACACGAAGAAGACGGCGTGGGAATCGGATTGTATCTTGCAAGAGAGATTATCCGAAGGGAAAATGGTTATATTAAAGTGAAGTCAGGGGCAGGAAAAGGGGCGGAATTTATACTGTATCTGCAGAGAGAGCATAGGTAGGGCGGCAACGAATTCTTTCACACTTGTTAGTTTCTTGAAAGATTACAGTAAGAACAGGGTGGTACAATGAGGACAGTAAGAAAAAGCTGTCCTTTTACATTTTCCGGACGGCAGAAGGGAGTCGTTATGGCAGTATTAAGAACAAGAAATTTAAAAAAATATTACGGCAGCGGTGAAAATCAGGTGAAGGCATTAGACGGTGTGAATCTTTTCGTCGAACGCGGAGAATTTGTGGCTGTTGTAGGAACAAGCGGCAGCGGGAAATCGACGCTTCTTCATATGCTTGGAGGATTAGACAGACCAACTTCAGGGGAGGTGTATGTGGATGATAAGAACATCGGGAAGCTTAAAAATGACGCATTGTGCGTATTCCGCAGACGAAAGATCGGATTTGTGTTTCAGAGCTACAATCTGGTACCGGTGCTGAATGCTTATGAGAATATTGTACTTCCCATTGAGCTTGACGGAAATACGGTAGATCGGGCATATGTGGACAGGGTGATTGATGTTCTGGGACTGAAAGACAGATTACAAAGTCTGCCAAGCCAGTTGTCAGGCGGACAGCAGCAGAGAGTGGCCATTGCCAGAGCGCTTGCCGCAAAACCGGCTATCCTTCTTGCGGATGAGCCTACCGGGAACTTAGATTCCAGAACAAGTCAAGATGTTTTAGGACTTTTGAAGGTGACAGGTGAGAAGTTTGCGCAGACGATCATCATGATTACTCACAATGAGGAGATTGCTCAGTTAGCTGATCGCATCATTCGGATCGAGGACGGAAAGATATCAGAGGGGTACGAACCGGATGATATTGGGAGAATCCCGAAAGAAGGCGGTGAGGCAGATGAATAAGATTAAAAATCAGAGAGTCGTCAACGTGATCGCAGACAGGACAAGGAAGGCAGGGAAGGGAAGGAATATCATAGCAGTTCTGGCGATTGCTTTGACAACGGTTCTTTTTACAACGTTGTTTACCGTAGGCGGAAGTATAGTAAAAAAGCAGCAGGAAGAAACGATGCGTCAGGTAGGAGGCAGCGCTCACGCAGGGTTTAAATATCTGCTCCCGGAAGAATACGAGATCGTAAAGAAGGATAAGGAGCTTAAGGAAGTCTCTTACAGAATCGTTGTGGCGGATGCGGTGAATCAGGAACTTCTTAAACTCCACACAGAGGTAAGCTTTTATGAGGATTTGGATGCAAAGTTTTCTTTCTGCTATCCAGAGGTCGGACATATGCCCCAAAAGGAAGATGAGATCGTAACCAGCGACTTGGTGCTTGGAAAGCTTGGCATACCCTGCAAGGTCGGGGAGAAAGTGACCTTAAGCCTGAAAATAAATGATCATGAGCCCATTAAGAAAACTTTTACTTTGAGCGGATATTTTAAGGGGGATACAGTTGCGCAGTCTCAGATTGCACTGGTATCGGAAGAATATGCTAAAAAGGCAGCTCCAACTCCGGCGGCGTCAGCTATGGAGACAGCGGTAGATGCTTCCGATTATGCAGGAAGGATTATGGCTGATTTTAATTTTAAGAGCAGCTTTCAACTGGAAAAACAGGCGGCAGAGCTTGTGAAGCGCTGCGGATTTCCGGAAAGTATCGATACAGGGCTTAACTGGGCGTATATCGGCGGAGAGATGGACATGGAGATGACTCTGCTGATCGCGGTGCTCCTTTTTGTGATCCTTATGTCGGGATATCTGATTATTTATAATATTTTTTATATCAATGTATACCATGACATCCGGTATTACGGACTGCTTAAGACGATAGGAACGACGGGAAGGCAGCTGCGCAGGATGGTACGCCGGCAGGCATATATGCTGTCTCTATATGGAATTCCGGTAGGAGTGATTGTTGGAACAGCGGTGGGGAAGCTGCTCCTTCCTGTAGTGATGGGCAGGCTTGCGTTTTCAAGGACGGCGGATACGGAGGTTGTGCTGAATGTGTGGATATTTGCCGGAGCGGCGGTGTTTTCGTTTATTACGGTATTCATAAGCTGCATTAAGCCATGCCGGATTGCATCTAAGGTGTCGCCGATTGAGGCAGTCAGATATACGGAAGGGCAGAATGAGACCGCGAAGAAAAAGAAAGCTAAGAAGACAAAGCGGGTGAGCCCCAGGTCCATGGCATTTCAGAATATCAGGAGGAACAGGAAAAAGATTGTAGTCGTGGTAGCATCTCTGTCTATGGCTCTTGTGATGCTGAACAGCATCTACAGCCTGCTTCAGGGGTTTGATATGGATAAATTCGTATCTTCTATGACGGTCAGCGATTTTTCAGTCGCGGATGCGACGCTTGATAATTTTTCTGTCGATTACGATTCGATCGTAATGGATGGCGTGACGAAAGAATTTTTAGCTGCTCTTGAAAAACAAAAGGGTATTGAAGATGTGGGGAACATCTATATGAAAGAGATTTATCCTACATTTACCGACGAGGCGGCTGCGCTGTTGGAGAAGCGGATCTTTGGAAATCCGGAAGTGAAGAAAAATTTTGACGAGGTGACGGGAATGGAGGGAGATGATGCGCCATGCATAGACAATTACCGCGAACAGGGCAGGATTGACGGTAAAGTCTATGGAGTAGGAAAGATGGTTATGGAAAGTCTGGAAAATCCAGAAGGAACGCTTGACTGGGAAAAATTTTCCACCGGAAAATATGTGATTGCAACCCGGTATGAGATTACTGATGAAAAAGGTATCAATTATTTTGAACCGGGCGATAAGGTGACTGTGAGTAATGAAGCGGGAGCGACAAGAGAATATGAGGTGCTTCGGCCGCGGATATGCCTTATTCCTGCGGAATAAAGCATTTTGGGCTGTTTAACTGTAATTATATCCTCCCGGAAGAGGAATATCTGGATCTGATGGGAGAGCAGCAGCCGATGCGCACCATATTCAATGTGGAGAAGGAACAGGAAGAGAAGATGGAGCAGTGGATGGCAGATTACTGCGAAAATGTAAATGAAGACCTCGCCTATACATCTAAGGCAAGTATTGTAGCGCAGTTTGATTCCCAGAAGGATATGTATGCACTGGTGGGAGGGCTGCTGGCATTTATCTTAGCGATAATTGGAGTTCTCAATTTTATTAATACGATGGTGACCTCTGTAGTATCCAGAAAGCAGGAGTTTGCCATGATGGAGGCCGTAGGAATGACAGGCGGGCAGTTAAAGAGCATGCTGTGTTTTGAAGGCGGGTATTACGCGCTGTACACGACGGTCTGCGCAATCATCTTAAGCATTATCATAAGCGTAACGGCAGTAAAAAATCTGGGAGAAGGTTTCTTCTTCTTTACATGGAAGCTTACGGTAGCTCCGGTGATACTATGTATTCCCGCAATTATGATCGTGGTGCTTTTCGTTCCGGTTGTGTGTTACCAGAGAATCGGTAAAATCAGTGTTGTAGAAAGGATGAGGAGAGCGGAATAAAAAGATTTGTGCACTATTTAACATTTTTCGTGATTTTAGACGAATTTTCTAATAGTTTTTCATATTGATTTTATGTCCCCTTCTGATTAAAATAAGTGCTGGATTTTTTGAAGGGGGCTTTGATATGAGTATAGCATTTTGCATCCCATTTATCGGGATATTGCTTTGTATTGCGGTAATGCCGCTGGTTAAGGGCGAATGGTGGGAGAGACATCAGCCGCTTGTGGCGGCGTTTTGGTCGCTGCTTTTCATCATTCCTTTTGGAATTGTTTTTGGCGCCGGGGAGGCCGCGCAGACAGTGCTTGAATGTATCATCGGAGATTATCTTTCATTCATCGTGCTGCTGTTCGGTCTGTTCTGTGTGTCGGGAAATATTACGATGGAGGGAGATCTTGCAGGCTCTCCGAGAGTTAATATCATTCTGCTCACAATCGGAACGCTGCTTTCCAGTCTCATTGGGACGACAGGAGCAAGTATGTTAATGGTTCGTCCGGTCATCAAGATGAATTCATGGAGAAGACACAGGAAACATATTATGGTGTTCTTCATCTTTCTTGTATCAAACATTGGAGGCTGTCTTACGCCGATCGGTGATCCGCCGCTTTTGATGGGATTTTCCAGAGGGGTGCCGTTTTTTTGGAGTCTGCATCTGCTGCCGATCCTGCTTTTTAATATGTTGGTTCTTTTGTTCATCTTTTACTGGATTGACCGGAAGAAATACTGCCGGGAGATTGCGAGAGGGCGCGTGCCGGATATCAGTAAGCCGGGAACAAGGATTTCCATCAAAGGGCTTCACAATCTGATTTTTCTTGCGATGATCGTGGCAGCGGTTATCTTAAGCGGAATCTTGCCGGATCTTCCAGTGTTTCAGACATCAGAAGGGACTGTTAAGGGGATTCACATCTTCGGTGAGGTTACGCTGACTTTTCCGGTGATGATTGAGATGGCAATCATCCTTTTAGCGGCATACTTATCCTTTCGGACAACCAGTGGAGAGATTCGAAAGAAGAACCATTTTACATGGGGAGCCATCAAAGAAGTCGCTGTATTATTCGCAGGAATATTCATCACAATGCAGCCGGCGCTTATGCTGCTTAAGAGCGTGGGCGGAGAGCTTGGGCTTACAAAACCTGTGCAGATGTTCTGGGTAACAGGCGCGCTTTCAAGTTTCCTTGATAATACGCCTACATATCTTGTGTTCCTGACAACTTCAGGAGCGATGGAATTTACTAATGGAATTATTACAACGCTTGGGCAGATCCCGGTAGGGATGCTGACGGCGATTTCCTGCGGTGCGGTATTTATGGGAGCAAATACATATATCGGGAATGCGCCGAATTTTATGGTGAAATCTATTTCTGATGAAAATGGTATTCATATGCCTTCCTTCTTCGGATATATCGTGTGGTCATTTTGTATCTTGGTTCCGGTATTTTTGCTGGATACGCTTGTGTTTTTCAGGTAGGAGGTGTGAGAGATGAATTATATTCCAGAAAAACGTCATCCTTCAGAGTACAAAGAGGAGGATCTTCGCGTACTGGCGGAGCGGATCTATGAACTTGATACGAAGGTGTATGAACATCTCGGCTCTTCTCTTGGACGTGTGTTCACCAAGGACAGGGAGCGGTGCGTAGAAGAGCTTGTGTGGGAAATGCTTGCCCGCAATCAGGGGCATATCGTGCGCAGTGATCTTGCCCTGATCAGTAATATGGCGCGGACTATTCGGGACCGTCAGGTAAAAAAGGAGCTTATGATCGAATACGATAAAATTCTTTCAGACGTTACGAGTCTTCCGACCAGCTTTGCGGAGGGAGATGTTCTCAATGAGCAGAGGTCAAGGCTGAATAAAACAAATCTTCATACCCGGTTTTCAGAAAAGGATCATACGATCATCTGTATTGGGCGGACTTTTGGGAGCGGCGGCAGCGAGATTGGATTTACGTTGGCGGATAAGCTTAAGATCAATTATTATGATGCAGAGATTTTCAGTGAAGTATTAAGGCGTCTGGAAGCAGAGAAGGATCATGTGCATGATAAAGGCGGTTTCCCATATATTCTGGATCAGGAGAATAAAGACCGCTATGTAGATACACGTCCGGCATTTGCAACAGAGCAGAAGGTGACGTTTCATCAAAAGCTTAAAGAATTCAGCCGCTATCATGGATTGCCCAAAAAGGATGCAATCTTTTTCAACCAGAGTCAGTTGATCTGCGATATGGCAAAGAAAGAGGATTTTGTCGTTATGGGAAGGTGCGCCGATGTAATACTTGCCAATAATAAGATTCCTCATATCAGTATCTATATCACAGCGCCTTTTGAGCAGAGGCTTAGAAGGGTAATGTCAGTGAATCCAAGACTCAGTGAGAAAAAGGCGAGAGAGATGTTAAACAGGCTTGATAAAAAGCATGTCAGATACTTTAAGTTCTATACGGGGCTTGAGTGGGGGAAAGCGATGAATTATGATCTCTGCGTCAACAGCGCAAGCTATGGGATCCAAGGTTCCGTTGATATGATACTTCGGATGTTTAAGGGTGAGGAAGAGTAAAAACAGAACAGCCGGTCCATTTTGGGCCGGCTGCTCTGTTTTATAACTTTTTCCCCAGCATGTCCGGGTTAGAAGCATATTTGATTGCCGTGTCGCGGCTGATCGTTCCTGCTTTATACAGATTCAGCAGGGAACCGTCCATAGAGATCATGTCTTCCTTCATAGAAGAGTAGATCATACCGTCAATCTGATGCACTTTATTATCCCGGATCATATTGCGGATGGCAGGAGTCACAGTCATGATCTCCAGTGCAGGAGCAACTCCTCCGTCCACAGTCGGAACAAGCTGCTGTGATACAACAGCGTTTAAGGTCATGGACAGCTGGACGGCAATCTGCCGCTGCTGGCTTGCCGGAAATACATCGATGATACGGTCGATGGTATTAGCGGCGCCGATTGTGTGCAGAGTGGACAGAAGAAGATGACCGGTCTCAGCAGCAGTCATGGCGACGTTGATCGTCTCGTAATCACGCATTTCCCCGAGGAGTATGACGTCAGGGCTTTGTCGCAGGGCCGCCCGAAGGGCTGTCACATAGCTTTCTGTATCTACGTTGATTTCGCGCTGGCTTACGATACTGCTGCTGTGCCGGTGAAGATACTCAAGCGGATCCTCTAATGTGATAATGTGTTTCTTTTGATTCTTATTGATCTGGTCTATCATGCAGGCGAGGGTTGTTGATTTCCCGCTGCCCGCAGGTCCGGTCACAAGAACCATTCCCTTTCCGGTATCTCCGAGATGTATGATATACTCCGGGATTCCCAGTGTCTTAAAGTCCGGTAAGTCAAATGTGATAATCCGAATAACAGCGGACAGCGCTCCGCGCTGTTTATAGGCGCTGACGCGGAAACGTGACAGACCCTGAATTGCAAAGGAAAAATCATCATCTCCGCCCTCTTCCAGAATCCGCAGCTCTCTCTCTCCGGCATGCTGGTAGATTTCCGTCAGCAAGGATTCTGTATCCGGCGGAAGAAGTCTTTCTTCATTCACGCGTTTGATCACTCCGTCTTTTCGGAAGGAAACTGGAAGACCGGAGACAATAAATACGTCAGAAGCTTTTTCTTCGATTGCCTGTTCTAAGATTGTTCGTAAGTTCATAATGAAAATCTCCTTTTTGCTTTCCTGATTATTGTATCGGCATAAGGTTCAGCGTATTATCGCTTTCCCATTCCTTTGATGCGGAAATCCGCCATGTCTGTACTTCATAATAATTCGGGCTTTCCTTCGGATTCGTTACTTTTAACTCTACAGAGAGTTGCTGTCTGTCATCTACCGGAATCTGATAGGAAATAACAGGTACATTATCCTGCATGCTGTAAGACAGCGGAACAGCTTCATAGGTTAAAAGCGCCGGGTTCAAAGCATCGAGATATTCTTCCTGTGTCATAGCTTTGGACTTATAAGTATTTTCTAAAAGAAGATCAATATCTGCAGCCGTATGTTCTGCCTGCGAAGATGCTTTGTAATAATCGCTTTTGTGCTTTGCCAGCCGTTCTGTAAAGGAATAGTCGCTCTTGGCGCTCGAAAGAGAAAGGATGGCAAAAGTTGCCAGACACAATACAAGAAAAACGACTAAAAGCGAGGACGAACCGATGGCTGTAAAAGAGGATTGATTTTTATCTTTCTTCATAGTCTGTCCTCCTTGGTGTATGATGGTCAGTATTCAGTTCATAGATAACAGTGCCGTCAGAATCCGTTACTCTGATATTGGCTTTCAGCATGGAATGATCCCCAGCAAAAGCTGCGTTAAGAAAGTAGCTGGCCGCTCCTTTTTTGCAGGGTGAAAATGAAGCGTCATAATACATGACGGCAGTGCTTTGAACACCGCGTTCTACGGAGACGTCAGGATAATTTGCCTCAAGCAGTGAAAGAGCCTCCTCAATACTGTCCGACGTATCGTACAACTCTGCGATATTAGAACATTCATTCACCGCCAGTGCTAAAGCTTTTGATTCTTGACTGAGAAGATGGGATTTAACAAAAAACTGCACGCAGACAGCGCTTGTAACCGAGAAAAACAGGATTGCAAGTATCAGTTCCATCAGGAACAGGCTGGAAGATTGTGCTCTGCTTCTACGAATCATAAGAAACGGTTTCCTTTCTGTATATTTTTAATGATAATTGGATCAGAATGCGCCGCTCCGGGCGCCGACAAGAGCCTTGGCTTTCTGGCCTGCTTCATCCGTGCACTCGAACGCAAACAGGCCGTCTGCAGCCTGTTCTATGGAAAAATTCTGTACTTTGAGGATCGTCTGTCCGGCAGAAGCGTCCGTGCCTGCCCCATCCTTTAAGAAGATTTCCTTTAATTCATTCCTGTAAGAGTAGATGTAAGTATAATAAGCAGTACCGTCTATTTCCTGTCCTAATACGATGGCATCGCACCCGTCAAACGTTCCTAAAGATATGGAGCCGGAATCATGCTGGTGAATTTTTTCTGAAATATAGGACAGAGAAGTTCTGGAAGTATAATTCAGAGAAGAATTTTCAGTAGTGGACTTATAAATTCTCGTAGCCAGCAAGATTACCGTAAGAGCCGAAAGCGAAAACACAAAAAATAATGCGACAGGAAACAAAAAGTCTATCGTATGCCGCTGCTTTACCCGAAAACGCATAGTTTACTCTCCTTTCTCAATGATCGTGATATCCGGCAGAACATTGGAGCCGATGACGCGGTAATCGACAAAGAAAGTCTCTTCATCATAAATCAGTCCGTAATTATCCTTTAGATAATCAAGATTCTCCGGGTAAGTGCCTTCCACAGTATAGCAGTATGTCACGCTGCGGGTAATGGCATTCTCAAGGCTTTCTTTCTGCCGTCTCATAGTACTGTCCGACAGGGAAGATAATCCTTGCATAAAGATGATGAGAATCACTAGAAAGACACAAAGAGAAAGGAAGATTCCCGATGGCCCCCGTGATTGTTTTTTGTATTGAAAACGACTCATATATATGTCTCCTTTTTTGGCGTCTATATGCTGGACATGATTCCCATAAGCGGCAGCATAACTGATAGAAGGATCACGCCTACGATCAGTGACAAAAGAATGACTAAAGTAGGCTCTAAAATAGCAAGAATGTTATTCATACGGTTATCAATATTGTCTTGATAAAGGGAAGCAATCGTATCCATCACCTGATCCATAGCGCCTGTCTTAGAACCAATGGAGGCCATGCGCGCATACATGCCTGTAAAGATACCGGAGGCGAAAAGTGCGTCTGTAAGATCCTTGCCTTCGTTAATGTGCTGCCGGCAGTCATTTAGTTTCTTTTGAAAAAACGGATCGTCATTCAGTGCTTCCACTAACTCCATGCTCCGCTCGGGATTTAATCCGCTGCTTAAGGTAAGCGCCATACCGCTTGCAAAACGGCAGGAGGCAAGTTCTTCATAAACTGCTTTTGCAAATGAAAATTTATAGCCCAGATTTCTGCACATATTACGTCCGGATTCCGTATGGGTTCCGTAGAAGATAAGGATTGCCGCAAGGACAAGTATCGCGGTAAATACGATGGAATAACGGTTGATGGCCGTTCCCATATTCATAAGAACGCGGGAAAAGCCTGTCATCTCCGTACCAAGCTGTACAAATACCTGATTAAAGATGGGCATAACCTTCACCAGAAGAACGATGATAACTGCCACCATCATGCCTGTCATAAGCAGCGGATAAGTAACGGCGCTTTGTATGCTTTTTTTGACGGCGGCTTCCCGTTCATAATGCGTTTCAAGCGCCGCCATAACTTCATCGAGAGTGCCGGTCTCCTCTCCGATCTGTACCATGTGGATCATATAGGAAGGGAACAGCTTTGTATCATTAAGCGCCAGATACAGGTTTCCTGTTTCCTGCATATTCTCGATCAGAGCCTGTAAGAGCGGCTCCTCTTCGGGAGAAAATGTATCCTCCAACATAAGATTAAGTCCCTCGAGAGCGGAGATGCCTGATTTCAGGATCAGTGCGATCTGCCCACAAAAGGAAGCCAGTTCTATACTGGAAAATGTTTTTCCGTATACCTTTGTCTGCTTCATAGTTATCCTCCATAAATTTGTTGTGAGTAAGCATATTTTTAATAGGAATATTTTACCGTATAATTGTTTCCGTCACCGATATATTCTTTTACGGATGAGCCGCTGTTGTTGGCGGCGAGCGTGGGATCCATCAAAGACCAGTTTCTGCCGTCAAATTCTATGATTTTATCTACCCAGCCGGATTCCTTAAGATAGACGCTGATCCATGCGTGATAGGCGGCGCCGGAATAACCGACGACCAGTTTTGTGGGGACCCCTTGGGACCGGAGCATGGCGGCCATAAGTGAAGCATAGTCAAAACAGATCCCTTTTTTGGATTCCATCGTGTTGTCAATATTCGGGAGATACCCGGATTGGACATTTTCTGCCAGTTCCTGATCGTAATCAATATTCTCTATCACATAATGATAAACACGGCTGATATAGTCCAGATCGTCCGACGACGTATCTGAAAGTTCTGCGGCATAGGCGACCGCTTTGTATTCGGGTGTGAACCACACATACTGGTTCGGATAAAGGAAGGGCCTGAATTCGTCATTCAGAGTAACCTTGATATTTTCGGAATATGCCGTGGCATACATATCGTCATAGGCATGTTCCAATACGTCAAGATGATAGTCTCCGTCTCCGGCCGACAACGGAAAAGCCTCATATGAACCGATAGCCAGATTATAAGTGTAAGTTTCTCCATCCGGAGCCTGAAGCTGTAATTTGACTTTGTCAGCCTCTCCGTCGTATTTAACCATGAAATATCCTTCTGCGGTATTGGATGCGTCAATAGAGATATTGTCATTCCCATATGTAACGGTTCCCGAAGCCTCGGGGATGAGATAATCCCGCAGGGTGGTGCGTTTTTTGCCGGTCTGATCATCAGCCGGGGATTCCCCGGATGACGGACCGGAAGAATCGGCTGCATCTGACTCGTTCGGCACATCGGCGGAAACAGTACAACCGGATAAAAAAGCGGCTGAAATAAAGAGTGCAAAAGATACACAGGTCCAAAGCAGCTTTTTATGCATTCTACAGTCTCCTTTCACAATCGTTACTATAAGCGGCTGAAAGGCCGCGAATAGTAATGACATTCACAATTGGATATAGTATAACATAGATTTTCTTCTTTAGAATTACTTTTTTAAAAAATTTCTTGAAAGTATGGCTCGAAAAGATTGATAAACTACTTGACGTGCCAGATGTTTTTCCCTATAATGATATCGCACAAGAAAAAACGATGACGAAGACAGTAGGTTATATTCAAACGACACAGCGAATCGGGGACGGTGAAAGCCTGGTGCAAGTAGGGTATATCTGAATATCACTTCCGAGCTGCGGTTTCCGAACAGATGAATATATTAATTAGGAACCGACGGAGTCCCGCCGTTATATGGGAGACATATGACAGTATGTTTAGGTGGTTTATAAACGTAAGCACTGCTTCCGTCCTATACAGGGCGGGAGTTTTTTTGTTACGGTTTGCTTTGCGTCCGGTAACATTTTTGCATTACTGACAAAATCAAAAGGAGGGTTATCATGTACAAGAAAGTTTCGACAGACTTGAATTTTGTAGACAGGGAAAAGGAAGTCCTTAAATTCTGGGAGGATCATAAGATCTTCGAGAAGAGTATGGAAGAGAAGGACGGCAATGATATCTATATGTTTTATGACGGTCCGCCGACTGCGAACGGCAAGCCCCATATCGGCCATGTGCTGACCCGCGTGATCAAGGATATGATTCCGAGATACCGTACCATGAAAGGATATCAGGTGCCGAGAAAGGCGGGATGGGATACCCATGGCCTGCCGGTGGAACTTGAGGTTGAAAAGGCATTGGGGCTTGACGGCAAGGATCAGATCGAGGAATATGGTCTTGAACCGTTTATTGACAAATGTAAGGAAAGTGTCTGGAAGTATAAGGGTATGTGGGAGGATTTCTCAGGTACGGTGGGCTTTTGGGCGGATATGGATCATCCATACGTAACCTATCACAATGACTATATCGAGTCGGAGTGGTGGGCGCTTAAGAAGATTTGGGATAAAGGACTTCTCTATAAAGGATTTAAAATCGTACCTTATTGCCCGCGCTGCGGTACGCCGCTGTCTGCGCAGGAAGTAGCGCAGGGGTATAAAGATGTGAAGGAGCGTTCTGCGATTGTCCGCTTTAAGGCGGTGGGAGAGGATGCATATCTTCTAGCATGGACGACCACACCGTGGACACTGCCTTCGAACTTAGGTCTTTGTATCAATCCGAGAGAGACGTATGCGAAGGTAAAATGTATAGACGGCTATACTTATTATATGGCGGAGGCGCTTCTTGATACGGTGCTGTCTCCTCTGGCAAAGGAGGGGGAAGCGGCTTATGAGGTGCTTGAGACTTATACCGGAAAGGATCTGGAGTATAAGGAATACGAACCGCTTTACCAGTGCGCGGCGGATGGCATCGCAAATCAGCATAAGAAAGCATTCTATGTAACCTGTGATGATTATGTAACGCTTACCGACGGTACGGGAGTCGTTCATATCGCGCCGGCATTCGGTGAGGATGACGCGAAAGTGTGCCGCAAGTATGATATGCCGTTCGTGCAGCTTGTAGATGAGAAGGGCAATATGCATAAGTCAACTCCATTTGCCGGGTTATTTGTAAAGAAGGCCGATCCAGAGGTTCTTAAAGATCTTGAAAAACGCGGACTCTTATTTGCTGCGCCGAATTTTGAGCACAGTTACCCGCACTGTTGGAGATGCGACACACCTCTGATTTACTATGCGCGCGAGTCATGGTTTATCAACATGACGGCTGTGAAGGACGATTTGATTGCCAATAATAATACGATTAACTGGATTCCGGAGAGTATCGGGAAAGGGCGTTTCGGCGACTGGCTGGAGAATGTTCAGGACTGGGGGATCAGCCGGAACCGTTATTGGGGAACGCCGCTCAATATCTGGGAATGCGAATGCGGGCATCAGCATTCTATCGGAAGTATCGAGGAATTAAAATCTATGTCCGATAACTGTCCGGATGACATCGAGCTTCACCGTCCGTATATTGACGAAGTGACCATTCGCTGTCCGAAGTGCGGGAAGGAGATGCATCGTGTGCCGGAGGTAATCGACTGCTGGTTTGATTCCGGGGCAATGCCGTTTGCACAGCACCATTATCCGTTTGAGAATCAGGATGTATTTGCACAGCAGTTCCCGGCAGACTTTATCTCAGAAGCGGTAGATCAGACAAGAGGGTGGTTTTATTCCCTGCTTGCGATTTCGACGCTTATCTTCAACAAGGCTCCGTATAAGAATGTCATTGTTCTGGGTCATGTGCAGGATGAGAAGGGACAGAAGATGAGTAAATCCAAGGGAAATGCAATAGATCCTTTTGACGCTCTCGAAAAATACGGGGCAGATGCGATCCGCTGGTATTTCTACGTGAACAGCGCGCCGTGGCTTCCGAATCGTTTTCACGGAAAAGCGGTTGTAGAGGGACAGCGCAAGTTTATGGGTACTTTGTGGAATACTTATGCATTCTTTGTGCTGTATGCGAATATTGATCATTTTGATGCGGCAAAATATACGCTGGAATATGACAAATTATCCGTGATGGATAAATGGCTTCTTTCCAAATTAAACACACTCATCAAAGATGTGGACGGCCACCTTGGAAATTACAGGATACCGGAGGCGGCAAGGGCGCTGCAGGAATTTGTGGATGACATGAGCAACTGGTATGTAAGAAGAAGCCGTGAGCGTTTTTGGGCGAAGGGTATGGAGCAGGATAAAATTAATGCTTATATGACCCTTTACACTGCGCTTGTAGAGTGCAGCAAGGCGGCGGCTCCGCTGATTCCGTTTATGACGGAGGACATTTATCAAAATCTCGTCAGGAGTATTGATCAGACGGCGCCGGAGAGCATTCATCTGTGTGATTTCCCAGTAGCTGCAGAGTCACAGATTGATAAGAAACTGGAAGCCAACATGGATAATGTACTGAAGCTTGTCGTTATGGGACGCGCCTTAAGGAACAGCGCTAATATCAAAAATCGTCAGCCGATCGGCCGGATGTATGTAAAGGCGGATTTTGACCTCTCAGAATTTTACAAAGATGTTGTAACAGACGAATTAAATGTGAAAACTGTAACATTTACACAAGAAGTACGTGATTTTACCTCATATTCTTTTAAACCACAGCTAAAGACAGTCGGGCCTAAATATGGTAAAATGCTAGGTGGAATAAAATCAGTGCTCAGTGAGATTGACGGAAACAAAGCTATGGATGAACTGAATGAATCCGGCGCGCTTAAGCTTGATGTGAACGGTCAGGAGATTACACTGTTCCGGGAAGATCTTTTGATTGCGTCTGCGCAGATGGAAGGCTATGTGTCAGAAAATGACAATGGTATCACAGTTGTTTTGGACACCAATCTGTCAGAGGAACTTTTAGAGGAAGGTTTTGTGCGCGAGATCATCAGTAAGGTTCAGACGATGCGTAAGGAAGCTGACTTTGAGGTGATGGATAAGATCCGGATCACCTATGAGGGGACAGAAAAGGCGGAAAAGATATTTGCCGATAACAAGACTGCGGTCGCTGACGAGACGCTGGCGGTTTCTGCAGAAAAGAGAAACCCGGCAGGATACGTGAAGGAGTGGAAGATTAACGGTGAAAGGGTTACACTGGGAGTGGAAAGGATTTGAACAAATGAACGAGAGATTTAATAAGATTAAATTTAAAAGAGACGTGCAGGATAATATCAGAAGGTTATTTCGTAAGGAATTGGACGAAGCAAATCCGCAGGAGCAATTTCAGGCGGTATCTTACGTGGTAAAAGATGCAATCATTGATGATTGGATTGCGACACAGAGACAGTTTGACAAGGATGATCCGAAGATTGTGTATTATATGTCCATGGAATTTTTAATGGGCCGTGCTCTTGGAAATAATCTTATCAATATGACAGCTTATAAGGAAGTAAAGGAAGCGCTTGACGAGCTTGGCATTGATCTGAATGCGATTGAGGATCAGGAGCCGGATCCGGCGCTTGGAAACGGCGGATTGGGACGTCTGGCCGCATGTTTCCTTGATTCTCTTGCGTCATTGGGGTACGCCGCATATGGCTGCGGCATCCGTTACCGCTATGGTATGTTTAAGCAGGAGATCAAAGACGGATATCAGGTGGAAGCGCCTGACAACTGGTTAAAGTACGGCAATCCATTTGAACTTCGCAGACCAGAGTACGCGAAAGAGATCCGCTTCGGCGGAAATATCCGTGTAGAGTACGATGATAAGACCGGGAAGACTCTGTTCAAACAGGAGAATTATGAGTCTGTACGTGCAGTCCCGTATGATTATCCGATTGTCGGATATAACAATAATCAGGTTAATACACTCCGCATCTGGGATGCCGAGCCAATTGTTGATTTCCGGCTGGAATCCTTTGACAGAGGAGATTACTACAAGGCGGTGGAGCAGCAGAATCTGGCAAAGAATATCGTAGAGGTGCTTTATCCGAACGATAACCATTACGCAGGTAAGGAGCTTCGTCTGAAACAGCAGTATTTCTTTGTGTCTGCCAGCCTTCAGGCAGCAGTTGCAAAGTATATGAGAGCTCATGACGATATAAGAAAACTTTATGAGAAGGCTACGTTCCAGATGAATGATACCCATCCGACGGTAGCGGTTGCAGAGCTCATGAGAATTCTGTTAGACGATTACCAGTTAGAGTGGAATGAAGCATGGGATGTTACAACAAAGGCATGTGCTTATACGAACCATACGATTATGGCAGAGGCTCTTGAAAAATGGCCGATTGACCTGTTTTCCAAGCTTCTTCCGAGAGTTTACCAGATCGTTCAGGAAATCGACCGCCGCTTTATCGTGCAGGTGCGCGAGATGTATCCGGGCGATGAGGAGAAGGTAAGAAAGATGGGAATCTTGCGCGACGGACAGGTTAAGATGGCGCATCTTGCGATTGTTGCCGGCTATTCCGTAAATGGCGTGGCAAGACTTCATACAGAGATTCTTAAGAAACGTGAGCTTAAAGATTTCTATGAGATGATGCCGGAGAAGTTCAACAATAAGACAAACGGAATCACCCAGAGACGTTTCCTGCTGCATGGAAATCCGCTTCTTGCCGACTGGGTGACAAAGAAGCTTGGTACAAAAGACTGGGCGACAGACCTTTCTCTTATGAGCGGGCTGAAGAAATATGCAGAGGATGAGGCTGCTGCGAAAGAATTTATGGTGATCAAGCGTAAGAATAAAGAACGTCTTGCTGCATACATTATGGAACATAACGGAATTGAAGTTGATCCGGACTCTATTTTCGATGTGCAGGTTAAGAGACTTCATGAGTATAAGAGACAGCTTCTCAATATCATGCATGTGATGTATCTGTATAACAAGATCAAGAGCCATCCGGAGATGAGTTTCTATCCAAGAACATTTATCTTTGGAGCGAAGGCTTCCGCAGGTTATATCCGTGCAAAAGAGATCATCAAGCTGATTAACTCTGTGGCTGACGTGGTAAACAATGACCGCAGCATCAACGGAAAGCTCAAAGTTGTGTTTATCGAGGATTACCGTGTATCCATCGCAGAGTGGATATTTGCGGCGGCAGATGTAAGCGAGCAGATTTCCACCGCATCGAAAGAAGCTTCCGGTACGGGTAATATGAAATTTATGCTGAACGGCGCTCCTACAATCGGGACGATGGACGGCGCCAATGTGGAGATCGTAGAAGAAGTGGGTGAGGAGAATGCATTTATCTTCGGTATGAGTTCGGATGAGGTTATGGGATACGAGAAGAACGGCGGTTACAATCCGTATGACATCTACAATAACGACGAAGAAATACGCCGCGTAGTGAACCAGCTTGTAGACGGAACCTATGCGGAAGGTGATTCGGAGAGATACCGCGACCTTTATAACAGCCTGTTGATCCGGAAAGGGAACGACAAAGCAGATATGTACTTCATCCTGAAGGACTTCCGCGCCTATGCAAAGGCACAGGAAGAAGTAGAGGAAGCTTACAAGGATAAAGACAGATGGGCAAAAATGGCGCTGCTTAATGCGGCCTGCTGCGGTAAGTTCTCATCTGACAGAACAATTGAAGAGTATATAGAAGATATCTGGAAACTTGATAAGATTAAAGTTGAAGTATAAAGAATATAAATATAAGGATATCATGCATAAATAATGAAGTTCTCCCATACAGTGTATGGGAGGGCTTTTTTATGCGGCAGAGATTCAAACAATTTGGGTATTATCTGATTATTATAGTATTATTGCCTTATGTAATAACTGTATTTATAAATGGGCCAAGCATCACGGCTTCATCTCATGTGGACGGGACGTATGTGAAAGTGAGATTGGATGAAAGTCAGTCGGAAGACATCGGCGATAAAAATCTGGAAAATGAGAACAAGGACACGCCGTCTGATCAAAGTGAGATTGTCGAGATTCCGATTGAAGATTACTGTATCGGAATTATGGCAAAAGAGGTACTTCCTGATTACCATAAAGAGATGCTGAAGGCTCAGGCAGTGTTGGTACGGACAGATGTTTACCGTAAGATTGAGAAAGAGGGAAGCGATACGGTACTTAGTGACTCCTTTTGGACCCAGAAGCAGATGGAGAAAGCGTGGGGGGTGACAAAATATTCCCGCTATTACAGTAAACTGAGGAATGCGTGGCGCAGTACGGAAGGCCAAGTGCTTATGTATGAGGGAAAACTTGCGAACACGCCGTTTTTCCGGCTGAGTAACGGGAGTACCAGAGACGGGAAGGAGGTACTCGGAGAATCTTATCCTTATTTAAAAATTCTGGAATGTCCGTTGGATATTGAAGCAGAGGAACAGATACAGACAGTCACTCTTGAAGATATGGACGTGGAGGTGGAACAGTGCGATACAGCCGGATATGTGCTGAGCGTAAGAGTTGGGAAGGAAAGGGTAAGCGGGGAGGAATTCCGGACAAATTATCATCTGGCATCAAGCTGTTTTACTTTGCAGAAATATAATGGGAAGCTTCGAATCACGACAAGAGGCGTCGGACATGGACTGGGAATGAGCCAGAATACGGCAAATGAGACGGCGAAAAAAGGGGACGGTTATGAGGAAATTTTGGAGCGGTTTTTTGAAGGAACAGATATAAAAGAGGTGACGGATATTGTATTGTCGAGTCCGTCGGAGTAAAGTTTGATTTAATTGTATTTGTAAGAATAAGACGGCCGCTATCTGGCAAAAATAGAGTCAGAGGTGGTGATTATGATGAATGAAAGGCAAACTCCAAAATTTAAGCCAAAAAGAAAGAACAGGGGAGCAGCCGTCGCGGCAGTGTTGTGTTTTGTAGCAGCAATTGCGATTGTGGGAACATATACATTTAAGGACTACAGAGAATCACAGCGGGAAATAGAGCAGATGGAACTGTCGCAGGCAAAGAAACCGGAGCAGAAGGAACAGACAGAAAAGTCAGAGCCGACCAATACGAACCGGATTGTCAACGAAAAGGAAGAAGAGGTTTTGAACAAACCTTTGGAAGCTGTTGATACGAAAGAGACAGAAGAAGAGGAACAGGAAACAGAGACGCAGGACAGCCGGGAAAAAAGCACAGAGCAGACAGCTGGGAAAAGTAATGCAGTAAATTTTTCAAGTGAAAGCAAGCTTTTGTGGCCAGTGGAGGGAACGCTGCTCATGAATTACAGCATGGACAAGACCGTGTATTTTTCTACGCTGGATCAGTTCAAGTATAATCCGGCGCTGGTGATTTCCGGGGAGAAGGGTGATCAGATCATCTCATCCGCGCCGGGAATCGTAAAGTCTATCGATAAGACGGCAGAGACGGGAACGACAGTGAACGTTGATATCGGCGGCGGATACGAATTGTTCTATGGGCAGCTAAATGACGTGGAAGTAAAAACGGGCGATTATGTAGACAGCAAGACGATACTTGGTTATGTTGGAGATCCGACGATCTATTACAGCGTAGAAGGCTGCAATGTATACTTTGAGATGAGAAAAGATGGACAACCGGTCAATCCGATGGATTATCTGGTAGAGTAAAGAAACAGCAGTCCGGCAATATTTGATGTGCCGGGCTGTTTTTTATTGTAAGCCGTGCGGAGTGGTCCGCATTCTTTTTCGCCTTTCCATCGGAAAATCTTGTGTGGGATAGGACAGATGTTTTATAATGATGGGAGTGCAAAGTGCATAGCGATCCGCAGTATCAGAGGGTTAGACGAGCAAGGACAAAAGTACAGATGACAGGTGTGAATATGAATTATATCTATATCGTAGAATGCAGGGATAAAAGTCTTTATACTGGATGGACGACGGACCTGAAAAAAAGAGTTGCCGTACACAACGCGGGAAAGGGCGCCAAATATACGAAAAGCCGCCGCCCGGTGAAGCTGGTGTATTCGGAAGCATTTGATACAAAGGCAGAAGCGATGAGACGGGAATATGCGATCAAACATATGTCCCGCCCGGAAAAATTAAAGTTGATCGAACAACAATCTATAAAGATCAAAGGACAAACACATACATTACAATAAAATGGCATGCACTGCCGCCCATAACAAACAGGTGGAAGATTTCATGGCTTCCGAAATTTTTGTGTTTTAGATTGAAGATCGGGAGCTTAAGCGCATAGATGACGCCGCCGGCAGTGTAGATGACACCGCCGGCAAGAAGCCAGATAAAAGCCGCTGTCGACATGGAATTTAAAATCTGTGTAAAAGCCAGAACGCAGGTCCAGCCCATACCGATATATAATACGGAAGATACCCAGCGGGGGCAGTATACCCAGAAAGCTTTCAGCAAGATGCCGACAATGGCGAAACTCCATACGATTGTTAAGAGTATCAATCCGCGGCTGCCGCCTAATACGAGCAGACAGATGGGAGTGTAGCTCCCGGCGATGAGTACGCTGATCATCATATGGTCAATTTTTTTAAGAATCGTATTAACTCTTTCGGAGCGGTTAAAGGTATGATAAGTAGTGCTCGCCGCATACAATAGAATCAGGCTTGCCGCATATATGATAATAGAAATAAGATAGATGCGCCCCGGCTCATGGGCCGCCTTGATGATCAGGGGAACAGCGGCGAATATAGCCATCAGCATACCTATAAAATGGGTGATTGCGCTTCCGGGATCTTTAACATAGTGATTGATAGTATTTGACATACAAAATACCTCCTTGATATATAATAATAACGATATGTAGTTTTAAAAACTATATTAAGCATATATCTATATTATACCCGAAAGTGAAAAAAAGCAAGCATTAATATGAAATTTAATGCTTGCTTTAGTTCTTATAGTTTTATTTTGTTTTGTTCAAAGCTTCTTCCTGAAGTTTATCAAAGCGTGCCATGCATTCATCTACCGTTGCGCCGTTTAACAGATCTCTCACGATAAGGCACGTGTTGCCCCACTGCTCTACGTTCATGCTTGCATTGGAACCCAGTACATAGACATTCTCTTTAATTCTGTCATTCAGCGGCTTTAATGCGGGTATACAGTCTACTTCCACATTTTTTGACGGGGAGATGACCTTGTTGGTTTCCGTATATAACTGGAGAGCTTCATCAGAAAGTATAACATCCAGAACTTTCAGTGAGTCATCCAAGTTTTCTGCTTCTGTACAGACACCGTAACCGGTGATGGGGATGACAGGCATCTGTCCAAGCTTGCTTGGGAAACCTATGACCTGCAGGTTAAAGTCCGGTTTGCCGTAGGCGGTCTCAGCATTCGCCGCGCTCCAGTATGCCATGACAATAGGGGTCTTCTGCGCGAGGAAGTCGGGTCCTTCTCCTTCTATTGCTTCGTAGGTATAAGCCGTTTTGGCATCAATATAACCTTTATCAATCAGTTCTTTTAAAAACTCAAATCCCGGCCGCATATAATCACTGTACTTAGTCTCGCCCTTGTTAAGAGCCTTGATTTCTGCTTCGGTGCTGCCGCCGTTATAAAGATCGGCATAGCCTTGGGCGAAGACGAAAGTTTCCAGCCACCATCGGTTTGCGCCGACGGGAGTCTCAATACCGTTCTCCTTGAATACCCGGCAGCATTCTAAGAATTCCTCCGGTGTATTGGGAAGCTTTAATTTGTATCTGTCAAACATATCTTTATTGACGAACAGACCGTAAGCTGCGATTTCCTGGGGGATAGCGACTAACTTTCCGTCAATGGTATTGGCCGTTTTTACAATATCCCGTAGATTATTCACACAGTCAAGTCCGGACAGATCCATAAGCTTTCCTTCTGAACCCGTTACTAGGATGGTATCCGGATTCAACAGATAGAGATCATCCATATGACTGCGTATCCTGTCAAGAGCGACCTCATCGTAAGTTTTTTCCTGATAGTTTTCTGCAGTATAGGTTCTGTACTTCACGGTCAACTCAAGCTCTTTTTCTGCCAGTTCTATTGTGCGGTCAAATGCACTTCTTGAGACATTTGTAGCATTGGGTTTTGATTTCTCCATCGGACCGAAAAGATTGACGACTTTTTTCCCTTCTGTCTCATCTGAAGCAAGATTATGGCTTGCCTCGGGCTTGTCTGTGCAGGAAACCAGAAGGCAAGTCATAATAATGGTCAAAAGAGCCGCCGATGTTTTTTGAAAGCAGTGTTTTGCTGTATTATTTTTCATGTTTTGCTCCTTTCTGTTGCTGGCTGGTAATGAATATACTGCTTTATTGTTTTTTTCAGAAGTTCCATGTCAATTGGTTTGGCTATATGGGCATTCATCCCTGCATCTATGGCTTCCTTGACATCTTCCGCGAAAGCGTTTGCTGTCATGGCAATAATCGGGATGTTCCGCGCATCCGGCCGTTTTAGTTCCCGAATCTTTCTTGTGGCTTCGTAACCGTTCATAACCGGCATTTGGACATCCATAAGAATGGCATCAAATTCATTCATAGCGGCGTTGGTAAATCGTTCCAACGCAAACCGCCCGTTTTCCGCGATTTCACAGGTGGCCTTTTCAATTTCTAAAAGCTCTGACAAAATTTCGGCGTTAATGTCATTGTCCTCTGCGACAAGAAAATGAAGTCCGCAAAGACAGCTCTCCTCGTCTGATTCCGGCATAAATGTTTGATCCGTTGGTTTTGACTGTATTTTGAGAAGCGCTTCCTTAAAAGCAGATACAAAAAAGGGTTTTGCAAGAAAGCCTGCATTTTGTATAGAGTGCAGTTCTCCCGGTACCTCATCCCCGTCATACAAAAACAGTATCGGGACGGAGTCCGGAATAATTCTGCGGAGTCTGTCTGCTGTCTCGGTTCCATTCATTGCCGGCAGGTTCCAGTCCAGCAGGATAACATCGTAATTTGTGTCCTTGTCTTGTAACATCAGCAGTGCATCTTCGCCGGAAAGTGCGGCGTCTACGCATACGCCTGTGTCGTTCATAAGCATTTGGATATTCCAGCGTATTTCAGCGTCGTCATCTACTGCCAGAATCCGGGAAATGCTGTTGTCGATCCAGAATGCCGCGTCCGAACGGCCGCCGGGTATACGAAGCTGCAAATCTACCCGAAAGAGTGTCCCTTTATCGATTTCGCTGAAGACATCTATCGTGCCGCCCATCAGCTCTACAATGCTTTTTGTAATGGCCATGCCAAGTCCGGTACCCTGTATTTTGTTGGTCGTACTATTTTCCGCCCGGGTAAATGCGTCAAATATCGTCTCTAAGTATTCTGGCGTCATGCCGTAACCGTCATCCTCAACTTCGATCCGGATATGTTCAAACTGATTGGAGCGCTGCGGAAGCCCGATAATACGAAACCAGATATTTCCGTTTTCCGGGGTGTATTTTATCGCATTAGAAATCAGATTGATCAGGATCTGGTTGATTCTTGTCTCGTCGCCTTCCACATACTCGTGTTCAATGTCTGTTACGGACACGTAAAAGTTCTGTGATTTTTCCTTAGCCATGGGACGGAAGATCGCATCGACAGAAGACACAAGATTATTTAGTGTAAATTCTCCGATGGTAAGTACAACCTTTCCGCTTTCGATTTTGGACACATCTAACACATCGTTAATCAGGCTGAGCAGATGCTGGCCGGCTGAGGTGATCTTTCTTGTATATTCCCTTACTTTTGCAGAATTATCGGCATCCTTTTCAAGCAATGTGGTAAATCCGAGAATAGCATTCATCGGAGTGCGGATATCGTGCGACATATTTGAAAGGAATGTCGTCTTGGAATTGCTGGCGATTTGCGCTGCCTGCAGCGCTTCCGCCAATTGTTTGTTATGGATCTCGCGTTCTGCTTCCCGCTCCTGGCGTATCTTATCGTCTTCTCTTCTGCTGAAATAATACAGAATACAGCAGAGCAGAAAAGCTGCCAGCATAATCAGTACAACAATAAGAATATTCTGGCTTACGGTACGCCCTTCCTGCTGGATTGCTTCTATCGGTACATAACCGATGAGATAGACGGCCCCGTCATTCACAGCCCACATATAGATCAGGGAATTTTTATTCTGGATGTCATGGTAGAACATGATGTTATCCCCTGTCCGGATACTTTCAGAAATCTCCGCCTGCAGAGAGTCCTCGAGAATATTATTCGCCCGGTAGAAATTTTTCAGATTCAGATGCCCGGCATTTCGTTCTCCCATTCCGGTAGGATTTAATACAAGCCGCTGGCTTTTCGTATCCATAATGTAAAGCAGGGCGCTGTTATTGTAGAATCCGTCCGGCAATGCGTCTTCAAAAGAGTCGAAGATATATTCAACATAAAGCGTAGCGATTTCTTTGCCGTTATCTATAACAGGACATTTCATAGTATATGCCCATGTTCCCATATTGTTAAGGTAAGATTGGGAGAGGGGCAGTTCATTTACTGTTTTTCCAAAAGAAAAATCCAGATCTTCTTCTGAGAATATTTCTCCTGTGCTGGAAATACCTTCTGTTTCGCCGGAAAGTATGATCGACATCTTAACCATTGTACGGTTGCTTTCATAGGAACGGATAAATTCATAAGGATCGCCTGAAGAAGCGATTTCCTGGGCGATCAGCATCTGAAATTCCGTTTCTTTGACTAGAATCGATTCAATTGTATTTTTAATCAAGTCAAGACTGGCATTTAGATTGTGTATTGCTGACATGGACATTTCTGCCGATATCTTTTTTGCGACCGAAAAAACGATTGCTCCTAAAATGCAAAAAACTAATATAATAGAAAGAAATAAAGTACTTCTGGGACTTCTTATACGCTTTCTTTTCATATTATTCTCCATCCTGTGATCCTGTTGTTAAAATTTAGATTATACATAATAAATTATACCACATATTCAGGAAATGTTATAGAGGAAATAAAAAACAAAGAATTTTACGCAAAAAAATATTAAAGCGGAGAGTCTCAGGCTCTCCGCTTCCCATCCATCATCTTACAATAGATCACCGCCACAATCGTACTCACCGCCGTCGCCGCAATCCCCGGCCCCACGATTGCCGCCGGGTTCACGCTCCCATATTGCGAGCGGTATGCGATTACATTCACCGGAATCAACTGCAGCGACGAGATATTCAATATCAGAAACGTACACATCTCATTGCTTGCAATTCCCCGCCGCCTCACCGGCCCGGGAATCCGTCCCGCCCTTCTGTTCTCCTCCAGCTTTCCGAGTTCCTCCATCGCCTTCAGACCGGCCGGAGTAGCCGCCCATCCTAGTCCCAGTACATTGGCTATGATATTTGTCGTGATGTGCTCTTCGGCGGAATGGCCTGCAGGGAGGTTCGGGAAAAGAAACCGGATAAGAGGACGGATTTTTCTGGAAGCACTCTCAATGATTCCGGCTTTTGATGCGATTTCCATAAGGCCTACCCAGAATGCCATAACTCCCATCATAGTAATGCATAAAGCCACGGCTTCCTTAGAAGAATCCAGTGCGGCGTTTGTGATATCAGGCATCTTCCCCGTAAATGAGGCGAATATGATTCCGATCAGGATCATTCCAGCCCATAGATAATTCAGCATAAATCGTTCACTCCTTGCTGTCTTCTCGAATTAAGATATGCGAGTAACCGGGAGCATATTCAGTGCCGGAGAGGAATTTTGGAGCGGCTTTCGGTACTCTTATCGTTCTCGGTTTCAAGCTGTCTCCATACGGTTATAACCATAGTAGTGAAACAAGCGGTACCCCCGATAAAGTTCGAGATCGGTTCTGCTAAAAATACTCCCGCAGTGCCAAGCCCGGCGAATGTTGGGAGGAAGAGGGTGAGCGGAATCACGATGATTGCTTTGCGAAGCAGGGAGAAAAAGACTGCGTGCTTTGATTTGCCGAGAGCAACAAAAGCAGACTGTCCCGAAAACTGCAGCGCCATCATAAAAATTCCGAAAAAGTACAGATGCAAGGCAGGTATCCCTTCTCTCAGCAAATCCGGCTCGCTGCTGAACAGACGGATGATAAAGTGCGGAAAAAAGAAAATAAACGCCCAAGTTAGAAATGTAAATGTGATAGCAAAGACAGTAGTAAGTTTTATGGCAGATTTCACCCGGCCGTATTTTTTGGCGCCGTAGTTAAAACTGATCACAGGCTGCGCGCCGTTAGAAAGTCCCGTCACCGGGATGGTTGTAATCTCCCGGACGGAATTGATAACTGTCATGATCCCTATATACAGGTCGCCGCCGCAGCGCTGCAGGGTTGCGTTGCATATGATCTGCACCGCTCCGTTGGTGATGGCCATCACGAATCCGGAGAGACCGAGAGCGGTAATCTCTTTTATGAGTGCCGGCTGCAATGCGGCAGCCTTTGCCGTCAGTCTGATCAGTGCTTCCTTTCCAGTCAGAAAGCGGAGTACCCACAGGGCAGAGATCCCCTGAGAGATGATTGTAGCGATCGCGGCGCCCCTGACGCCCATGCCGAACACAAAGATAAACAGAGGATCGAGAATCAGATTCAGCACGGCGCCGATAGAGACTGTCAGCATTCCGGTCACTCCGAACCCCTGTGCATTGATAAAATTGTTCATGCCAAGGCTGATCATAACAAACAAAGTACCCAGAAGGTACAGGGATATATAAGCGCTGGCATACGGATATGTCACGTCGCTTGCACCGAACAGGTACAAAAGAGGTTTTTTAAATATATAGCAGCAGACGGAAAGGATCATTCCCGATAAGAGAAGCATGGAAAAGGAATTTCCCATGATCTGTCCGGCTTTCTCTGGTTCCTTCGCGCCTCTTGCGATGGAAAAGAGAGGCGCGCCGCCCATGCCGAACAGGTTGGCAAATGCAGTGATGATGGTAATGACAGGCAAAGCCAGCCCGATGCCGGTCAGCGCGTCCGTAGAAGTATCAGGAATATGACCGATGTAAATACGGTCTACAACATTGTACAGCACGTTGATGAGCTGCGCTAAAGTCATGGGAATTGCAAGCCTGAGAATATTGGCACACACGCTTCCCTGACCAAAATCTTTTTCCTGTTTTACAGAATGCTTCATAAGCTTATCGCCTCCCCGTTTCAAATTCGGTCCGATGCCAAAGATTTTTTGACGTTTGTATCTTAACATACAGTATAGGTGTTTCACGAATTATTTGCAATGTACAAACGTATAATGGAAAATAGATTTCATGAGGAAATGAGGCGGTTTCGTGAAAATACTGCTGTACATTGCAGACCTTATCGTACCACTTGTAATTTTTTTGATCGTGGGGTATGGAATACTAATGAAGGTAGATGTATATGATACATTCATAAAGGGAGCAAAAAGCGGGTTTTTTACCGTGATCAAAATCATGCCTACACTGATCGGGCTTATGGTGGCAGTGGGGATTCTGAGAGCTTCCGGGTTTTTGGATTTTCTGTCAGGGCTTATAAGCGGATTTACAGAGTATGTTGGATTTCCGGGAGAACTAGTTCCTCTTACTGTAGTAAAAATGTTCTCCTCTTCTGCGGCGACAGGGCTGCTCCTTGATGCCTATAAGGAGTATGGGACGGATTCTTATATCGGTCTGGTAGCATCGATCAGTATGTCGTGTACAGAGACAATCTTTTATACGATGAGCGTTTATTTTATGACAGCGAAGGTAACGAAGACAAGATATACGCTGACGGGAGCGCTGCTTGCCACATTTGCGGGGTTGGTTGCAAGCGCGGTGCTTGCGGGAGCAATGTAAATCCATAAAATGGCTGTGGAAGCAAAATTCCACAGCCTTTTTCAATATTGTTTTCAGCCGCTGCGGATTAGAGAAAATTCTATTTTAATCAAGCTGCTGCCTCAGTATTTTAAAGGGGGCAGGACCAGTTTTAAGGACGATTCTGTGAAAACGCTGCTGGGTGAATCGGCTGCCCCATTCTTCGATTGCATATTTTTTCAGCTCAAGAAATTCCAGATAACCGATATAGTATTTGAGATAATTAGCCGGGTCAGAGACAATCAGATCATAGATTTCGCTGATGGCCCGCGAGTCTGTAATTCCATAATCCCGAAAAAAAGACACGGTATCTGACAGTGACCATCCGTCATAATGGATGCCCATATCGGCCAGAGCATAAAGCCCCAGCATGATAGAGCCGTTTTTCTGCATGATAGTGGCCTCCGCCTTTGGAATGGGGGCGTAATAATAGCTTAGCATCTCGCAGTAAGTCGCCCATCCTTCTGTATATCCGCCGTATCCAAGCAGACAGCGGATGGGGTCCGGATTCTGGTTCATGTAATATACATTTTGGTAGAGATGTCCCGGATACCCTTCATGCGCAAGAGTCGTAAACAGGGACAGGTCGTCAGGAATATGTCCGGCATTAATATAGATAACGTTGGACTGTGTGTTGTCAAGGGCAGGAATCATGTAGAACGCCGGGCTCAAATATTCCTCCAGAGATTTTTGTACATATTTTACCTGCACATCAACAGCAGGGAGTTTCGGGAAATCGTCCTTCATCTTATTCTCCAGCGTATTTAAGATAGACACCGGATTGGAATCTTCAAGTATCGCGCCCTGAGAGGAAAAAAGGTCAGAGGTGTGTGAGTCCGCATCCTCGGAGGAAAGGTTGGAAGCGCCGAGCTGTGCCAGCGCGGTCTGCATAGTGCCTAAATCTTCCATGATCTGCCGCCTTGCCAGTTCCTGAAGCTTCGGAATGCTGCGCTCAGAGCCAGTTTCGCTGCCGGCCAGCAGTTCGTAATACTGCCGGCCTCCCGGAAATTCGCATAAACCGCCGGAAGCTTTGTCGGTTGTACAGTCGTCGCGGAGTGCGTCAAGTCCGTTGATTAACTGTTTATAGGCAGGAAAGATATACTTTTTGATATACTTATCATTGGTCTTGACATATTTTCCGCGATGAAACGGCTTTTTCTCTTTTTCGGACAAGTCTTTTTCCAGTTCGTTGAGCCGTTCTTCAAAAGAAGTGTACAGGTAATTGTCACTGCCAAGCTTTACGAAGGCACGGCACTCTTCTATAAGATCGTCCAGTGTGCTTTCTGACATGAACAGGCCTTTTTCAGCTCTTGCCTGTTCAAATTCAAGGATAGAGTCAAAATAATCAGGAACTTTTTTCAGCAGTTTCAGATATGTATTGATATCAGAGATATCATAAAACTGATATTCTGATAAAATGACCGGAAGCTGTGACTGGGTACCGGTGAGCGGTGAGAGGGGTTCTTCATATAAGGAGTAGGGGGCAAGCTTAAAGGCTGTTGTGTAATAGTCTTCAAGGACATCGTAGGTCAGTTTGTTGTCAGACGATAAACGTTTTCGGTCATAGGATTTTAAAAGCGCAAGTGCGTTTTCGATAGCGGCGCAGACGGATCCTGTATCAGAGGTGCAGGAGCCAATGGATACAGGGGTATCGGTAATGCCGTAGGCGGCAGGATTTTTCAGCGTGTAGTGAAGAGAAATCGTGTTGCCGGAAACCTCCTGACAGAAAAGGTTGTGGGTATATTCCTCGAATTGCTGGTTTTCGTTTTTGTAAAAATGATGCATCCCGAGAATTGTAGTGAATAGCGCCGCGGCAAATGTGGCGGCAATGATCGCAGACCGCTTATTAGAAGTAGAAATAGACATACCTAAGCCTCAAAAGGTTTTTAATATTTATATGCGGCAGCAAAGATGTTAATGATTTTAGATGATTTAATTTTTGTGTTTCCCTTGACATCGTGAGGGTTCATATGCTACCATTCACAATATCTATTATAAAGGAAACGCAGTGACGAAGAGAGTACGCATTTTGAAGACTTTACAGAGAAGTCCCGAATCCTTGGGCGGCGAAGGTCAGTATTCATTATATATTGCTGGAGTTAGGCTGCCGTGTCAGGGAGGCTGCTGAGAGGGGTGAGAGGGAGATATGCGGAAGATGGCTTCTGAGCGGTGCGGTGAGCAGATGGAGGGGTCATGCGGAAGATGGGCGATTGATTCTTTCGATGTAAGCCGTAATGGGACCGCCCTTTACAGCGGTAGAGTGTCAGAAAATGGCACTTGGTGAGATTCCTGCCGTGAGGCAGAGGATAAATGGAAGTGGTAACACGGGTATGCTCGTCTTCCCTGATTTTCGCAAGAAAGTCGGGGGAGTTTTTTTATGATACGGGAAATTTCGTCCTCTATATCATAAAAGCGTATATTTAAAAAGAAAAGAGAGGTAAGGAACATGGAAAAGAAAAAGTTTTATATGACAACTGCGATTGCCTATACATCGGGCAAGCCGCATATCGGCAATACGTATGAGATTGTTCTGGCGGATGCCATCGCCAGGTACAAAAGAAGTCAGGGATATGATGTGTTTTTCCAGACCGGAACTGATGAGCACGGACAGAAGATCGAGCTGAAGGCGCAAGAGGCAGGAATCACACCAAAGGAGTATGTAGACAATGTGGCGGATCAAGTGAAAGACATCTGGAATATGATGAATTCCTCCCACGATAAATTTATCCGTACTACGGATGAAGACCATGAGAGACAGGTACAGAAGATATTTAAGAAATTGTACGAGCAGGGAGATATCTACAAAGGCTCTTACGAGGGACTTTACTGTACGCCCTGTGAGTCCTTCTGGACAGAATCCCAGCTTGTGGACGGGAAATGCCCGGACTGCGGGCGTGAGGTGAAACCTGCGAAGGAAGAGGCTTACTTTTTTAAGATGAGCAAATATGCGGACCGTTTGATCGAGCATATCAACACACATCCGGAATTTATCCAGCCGGTTTCCCGTAAAAATGAGATGATGAATAATTTTCTGCTTCCGGGGCTTCAGGATCTGTGTGTGTCCAGAACCTCCTTCAAGTGGGGAATCCCGGTGGATTTTGACGACAGGCATGTGGTGTATGTGTGGCTGGATGCGCTGACCAACTATATCACGGGAATCGGATACGACGCAGAGGGAGAAGGCGCGGAGCAGTTCAAGAAGAACTGGCCGGCGGACCTGCACCTGATCGGGAAAGACATTATCCGTTTCCATACGATTTACTGGCCGATTTTCCTGATGGCGCTTGATTTGCCGCTGCCGAAGCAGATTTTCGGACATCCATGGCTTCTTCAGGGCGACGGAAAGATGAGTAAGTCCAAGGGAAATGTGCTATATGCGGATGAACTGGTTGATTTCTTCGGCGTTGACGCAGTGCGTTTCTTCGTACTCCATGAGATGCCGTTTGACAATGACGGAGTGATTTCATGGGAACTTTTGGTGGAGCGTATCAATTCTGAGCTTGCGAATACGCTTGGCAATCTGGTGAACCGGACGATTTCCATGACGAATAAATATTTCGGAGGTACGGTGACGGATAAGGGCGCGGCTTTCAATGATGAGGACGCTGCGGTTGACGCTGACCTTAAAGCGGTTGTGGAGCGCACGCCTCAGATTGTGGAAAAGAAAATGGATGAACTTCGTGTGGCGGATGCTATTACAGAGATCTTCAATCTGTTTAAACGATGCAACAAATATATTGACGAGACGATGCCATGGGCGCTTGCCAAAGAGGAGGAGAAAAAGGACCGGCTTGAGACGGTGCTTTATAATCTTCTTGAGAGTATCAAGTTCGGCGCAAGGCAGTTAGCGCCGTTTATGCCGGAAACATCGGAAAAAATCATGACGCAGCTTGGCGACGGAAAAGTTACGGAAAAGCCGGAGATTTTGTTTGCAAGACTGGATATGGAGGAAGTGCTGAAAAAAGTAGAGGAGCTTCATCCGCCGGTGGAAGAATCCGAAGATGCGGCAGGAAGTGATGGGGAATCAGGAAAGGATGCAGTAATCGATATCGAGGCGAAGCCGGAGATTACCTTTGAAGAGTTTGGAACGATGCAGTTTCAGGTGGGTGAGATCATTGCCTGCGAGGAAGTAAAAAAGTCGAGGAAACTGCTTTGCTCCCAAGTGAAGATCGGCAGTCAGGTAAAGCAGATTGTATCGGGTATCAAGGCACACTATACGGCAGAAGAGATGGTTGGTAAAAAGGTAATGGTACTTGTGAACTTAAAGCCTGCGAAACTGGCCGGAGTACTGTCGGAAGGAATGCTTTTGTGTGCGGAGGATGAAAACGGCAATCTCGCGCTTATGACGCCGGAAAAGGAGATGCCTGCAGGAGCAGTCATCTGTTAAGGGCTGCAGTATATGGTGTTGTGTTAATTTAATTTGAGAAAAGAAAGAGAGAGATTTTATATGGAAAAGATCAGAATTGGTATTGTAGGATATGGCAATATCGGACGCGGTGTGGAACAGGCGGTTGCCCGCAATGAGGATATGGAGCTTAAAGCTGTTTTTACAAGGAGAGATCCAAAGTCCGTTTCAGTCAGGACAGAAGGAGTTCTGGTAAGGCGATATGACGATATACTGTCTATGAAAGGTGAGATTGACGTGATGGTTCTGTGCGGCGGTTCGGCTACGGACCTTCCGGTGATCGGACCGGAGATTGCGGCGGACTTTAATACGATTGACAGCTTTGACACCCATGCGAAGATTCCGGAGTATTTTGCGAAGGTAGATCAGGCGGCAAAAGCAGGCGGCAATATCAGTATTATCTCTGTAGGCTGGGATCCGGGAATGTTTTCTCTTAACCGCCTGTATGCGGAATCCATTCTTGCACAGGGAAGTACTTATACTTTCTGGGGTAAGGGTGTGAGCCAGGGACATTCCGACGCTATCCGCCGTATCAGCGGAGTAAAAAATGCGATTCAGTATACGGTTCCCATTGAGGACGCGGTAAACAGGGTAAGAAGCGGCAGCGAACCGGAGCTTACTACGAGGGATAAGCACTTGAGGGAATGCTATGTGGTTGCCGAGGAGGGGGCTGATAAGGCGGCAATCGAGCAGGCGATCAAGACGATGCCGAATTATTTTGACGAGTATGATACGACGGTAACATTTGTCACAGAGGAAGAGCTGAAGGCCGACCACAGTAAGATGCCCCACGGCGGGTTTGTTATCCGAAGCGGCGAGACGGGCTGCGAGGGAAATCAGCATGTGATTGAGTATTCCCTGAAACTGGATTCCAACCCGGAGTTTACGGCCAGCGTACTGATCTGCTATGCAAGAGCAGCATACAGGCTTTCAAAAGCAGGAGAGAGCGGGGCAAGTAGTGTATTTGATATCGCGCCGGCATTGCTGTCGCGAAAAACCCCGGAAGAGCTTCGCGCACAGATGTTGTAGGAAGAAATGAATGCGCTGCCTTATGGTGGGGAGGAGAGGATAGTTTAAAATGATTTTTGATACACATGCACATTATGATGATAAGCAATTTGACAATGACCGCGATGAGCTGCTGAATTCCATGCGGGAAAATGGTGTCGGCACGATCGTCAACGTCAGCGCCGCATATGAGTCTTGTGAGCGCGTTGTTAATATGGCGCAGAAGTATCCATTTATGTACGCAGCAGTGGGAATTCATCCAGATGAGGTTGGAAGTCTCGACAAAGAAAGATTTGCCCGTATGAAGGAGCTTTTTAAGAATGACAAAGTTGTGGCGGTGGGAGAGATTGGTTTGGATTATTACTGGGACAATGAATCTCATGAGCTTCAGAAGGAATGGTTCATCCGGCAGCTCGATCTGGCGAGAGAGCTTCATCTTCCTGTCAATGTTCACAGCCGGGAGGCGGCGCAGGATACGATGGAGATCATGAAGAGACATGGAAGAGGGCTTAGCAGTGTGATTCACTGTTACTCCTATTCAAAGGAGATGGCAAAAGAGTACGTGAAGATGGGCTGTTACATCGGAGTTGGGGGTGTGGTCACGTTTAAAAACGGAAGACGTCTTAAAGAGACGGTGGAGGCCGTTCCTCTTGCTTCCATTGTGCTTGAAACAGATTGTCCGTACCTTGCGCCGGAACCTTACCGGGGAAAACGCAACAATTCTTCCTATATCAGATATGCCGCGGAGGAGATAGCAAGGCTGAAAGGTGTATCTTACGAGGAAGTCGTAAATCAGACAGAGGAGAATGCAAGGAAATTGTATCGAGTGTAAAATCAAAGATCATAGTAATGCCCGCCTGTAAGATCAGGCGGGTGTTTTTTTGTAGAAAGAAAAAGGTTTTTGTGCAAATTCAACCAAAATCGGTCACAAAATTTGTGGAATAGTTTGATTGACTTTGAACGAATTTGACGGTATACTAAGTTCAGAAAGTCAAACACAAGCAAACACGTGAAAAAATGAGGAGGTGGCATAATGATCTATACGGTGACATTTAATCCGTCACTGGATTATATCGTATCGGTTGATGATTTTAAGATTGGCCTTACGAACCGCACAAGCTCCGAACTTCTGCTCCCGGGCGGAAAAGGCATCAATGTATCGACAGTCCTTATGAATCTTGGGATTGAGAGTACGGCGCTGGGATTTATCGCAGGGTTTACAGGAGAAGAGGTTGTAAGACGACTGGAGAAGATGGGTGTTAAGAATGGTTTTATCCAGATTGAAGAAGGCTTTACAAGGATTAATTTAAAGCTGAAATCCATCGATGGGATGGAGATCAATGGGATGGGTCCGGCAATCGGCGAAGAGAAGGTACAGCTGCTGATGGATAAGCTGGATACATTGGGCGAAGGAGATGTATTGTTCCTTTCAGGAAGCATCCCGGCATCCATGCCGGATGACGCATATCAGAAGATCATGGAGCGTTTGGACGGCAGAGGGGTACAGATTACAGTAGACGCGACAAAGGATCTGCTGCTGAACGTTCTGCCGTATCATCCGTTTTTGATCAAACCCAATAACCATGAACTGGGAGAGATCTTTGGGGTAGAATTAAAGACGAGAGAGTCGGTTGTACCGTATGCGAAAAAGCTTCAGGAAAAGGGGGCGGTGAATGTTCTTGTATCCATGGCAGGCGAAGGTGCAGTGCTTGTCGCAGAGGATGGAAGCGTCTATGAAACCCCGGCGCCTAAGGGTAAGCTCGTCAACGGTGTAGGAGCCGGAGATTCCATGGTTGCAGGCTTTATGGCAGGTTATATGGAAAAGCAGGATTATAAACATGCATTTCACATGGGAGTGGCATCCGGAAGCGCAAGTGCATTTTCGGAAAATCTTGCAACAAAACCGGAGATTGAGGCGGTATATCAACAACTTCGGGATAATCGGCTCGATATTTGAAAGAAGGATGAAGGAAGAATAAGTTAGGAGGAAGTAACATGAGGATCACAGATTTGCTTGACGTACGAAGCATTGCGCTTGACGGAGCGCCTAAGAGTAAGAAGGAAGCTCTTGACCAGATTGTTGCACTTATGTCTAAGAGCGGAAAGATTAATAATGAAGAAGATTACCGAAAACAGGTATATGCCAGAGAGGAAGAAAGCACCACCGGCATTGGCGAAGGAATTGCGATTCCTCATGGAAAATGCGGCGCGGTAGATAAACCGGGGCTCGCGGCGATGGTTGTGAAGGGCGGGGTCGAGTTTGACTCTCTTGACGGGGAGCCGGTAACACTGATGTTTTTGATCGCGGCGCCCAACACGGAAGACAATGTGCATCTGGACGTCTTAAGCAAATTGTCGATGATGCTTATGGATGAAGAGTTTACAAATAACTTAAGAAATGCTGCTTCTGCTGAAGAGTTTCTTGCAATTATTGATAAAGCAGATGATGAGAAGAAGAGTGTAGATGAGCGTCTTGCAGATATGGGAGAGGCAGCGGCAGACCAGATCAAGCTTCTTGCAGTAACCTCCTGTCCGACAGGAATTGCCCATACCTATATGGCGGCGGAAGGAATTGAAAAAGCCGCTAAAGCTAAGGGATGCTTTATCAAGGTTGAGACAAGGGGTTCCGGCGGAGCAAAAAATATGCTTACAGATAAAGAAATAGCGGAAGCTGACTGTATAATCGTTGCGGCTGATGCGCAGGTTCCTATGGACCGCTTTGACGGCAAGAAGGTTATTGAGCGTCAGGTTTCCGACGGCATCAACAAGGCGGATGAGCTGATCGAACTTGCGATGTCCGGCAGCGCGCCTGTCTTTAAGAGCGCGAATGCAGCGTCAAATTCTTCTTCTGCAAAATCGGGCGGAAGCGTGGGACACCAGATTTATACACAGCTTATGAACGGCGTATCCCATATGCTGCCGTTTGTAGTAGGCGGCGGTATTCTGATCGCGGTATCCTTCCTGATCGATGGACTTTTGGTAGATATGAACGCTTTAGAGGCGGCGGAGAGGGCAAACTTTGGTACGATCACACCGGCAGCGGCATTGTTTAAAGGAATCGGAGATGCTGCATTCGGATTTATGCTTCCGGTGCTGGCAGGCTTTATCGCTATGGCGATCGGTGACAGGCCGGCGCTTGCAGTAGGATTTGTAGGCGGCATGATGGCGGCTAACGGAACATCAGGATTCCTCGGCGCTTTGGTTGCGGGATTTGCGGCAGGCTATATTATCAAGGCGCTTCGGGTTGTATGTGACAAGCTGCCGGAAGCGATTGAAAAGATTGCGCCGGTTCTTTTGTACCCGGTTCTTGGAATTCTGATCATGGGACTTTTGATGACATTTATTGTAGAACCGATCATGGGAGGAATCAACACGGCCTTAAATAATGGATTGACAAGTATGGGCGGTTCGAGTAAGCTTGTGTTAGGAATGATCCTCGGCGGCATGATGGCAATCGACATGGGCGGCCCGTTCAACAAGGCGGCATATGTATTCGGTACAGCGGCGATTGCTTCCGGGAACTATGATGTAATGGCGGCAGTTATGATCGGCGGTATGACGCCTCCGTGTGCGATCGCGCTTGCAACTATGTTATTTAAAAACAAATTTACAAAAGAAGAAAGAGAGTCTGGACCGACGAACTTTATTATGGGACTTGCATTTATAACAGAGGGAGCGATTCCTTTTGCGGCAGCGGACCCGGCGCGTGTATTGCCGTCCTGTATCATTGGTTCGGCAGCAGCCGGAGGACTTTCCATGGTATTTGGATGTACGCTGATGGCCCCTCACGGAGGAATCTTCGTAGTGCCGGTAATGGAAAATGCAGTGATGTATTTGATAGCTCTGGTAGTAGGAACCGTAATATCAGCGGCGCTCTTGGGGCTGTTAAAGAAAAAAGTACAGTAAGCAGATCAAGTTAACAATAGAATTAAAATAAAAGATGGAGGATTTATAACAATGAAAGAATTTAAGTATGTAATCACAGATCCAGAAGGAATTCACGCACGTCCGGCAGGAATCCTTGTAAAGACAGTTAAGGAATTCACATGCGATATCAAGATCGCAAAAGGCGGGAAAGCAATGAACGCAAAGGCTATCTTCGGAGTAATGGGACTTGGCGCAAAGAAAGGTGACGAAGTAACGCTTACATTCGATGGAGAAGATGAAGAGAAAGCATACGAAGAAGTAAGCAAATTCATGCAGGAAAACTTATAGCAACCAGTTTAGCCAGACCAAGGGCGGATGACAAATCGTGCTCGCACGAATTTGGCAGCAGACCGCCGGTCTGAGGGAGCGCCGAGAATATGAGCAGAAAGAGCTGCGAAGCAGCGGAAAAGCACCAAAGGTGCGTTGTGCGAATAGACACGCCAGAACGTCCGGGAAGGACAGCAGGCGGACGGCAAAACAGGATGATAGAGGGGGATGCAAAAGATGTGTCCCCCTTATATTAGAAGGAGACCAAAATATGAATATATATGAAGGCAAGAGTGTTTTTAACGGAGTTGCAATTGGCAGGATCAGTGTATACAAAAAAGGTGAGCAGCAGGTTAAGCGCGTGAAGGTTGATGATGCAGAGGCTGAGATTACACGCTATGAAGCTGCGAAGGCAGAGGCCGTAAGGCAGCTTCAGGGACTTTATGACAAAGCGCTCCGGGAAGTGGGAGAGGCCAATGCTGCAATCTTTGAGGTTCATCAGATGATGCTGGATGACGATGATTACAACGATTCCATTGAAAATATGGTGCGTACGCAGGGGATTAATGCCGAGTACGCGGTAGCAGCAACGGCAGATAATTTTGCCCAGATGTTTGCGGCAATGGATGACGATTATATGAGAGAGAGGGCTGCGGATGTAAAGGATATTTCTGAGCGTGTTCTTTCTATATTAAACGGAGAGTGCGGACAAGGGGCCGGAACGAATGAACCGTCCATTATCGTGGCAGATGACCTTGCACCGTCAGAGACTGTGCAGCTTGATAAGGACATGGTGCTTTCCTTTGTCACAGTTCACGGCTCGCTGAATTCGCATACGGCGATTCTGGCAAGAACTATGGCGATTCCGGCGCTTGTGGGAACTCCGATCCCTTTGGATGAGTCGGCAGACGGAAAGCTTGGAATTGTAGACGGAGCTGCCGGAAAGATATATGTTGATCCGGATGAAGAGACTCTTGAGATGATGAAAAAGAGAAAGCGGGAGGATGAAGAGCGCAAAGAACTCCTCCAGACTCTGAAAGGCAGGGAAAATGTTACTCTTGACGGTATAAAAGTCATGCTGTATGCGAATATCGGCAATATAAAAGATCTTGCGACAGTTCTGCAGAATGATGCCGGCGGAATCGGACTTTTCAGAAGTGAATTTATTTATCTTGAAAAAGACAATTATCCTACAGAGGAGGAGCAGTTTCAAGTATATAAGCAGGTGGCGGAGACGATGGCAGGCAAGCGTGTCATCATACGTACTCTGGATATCGGAGCCGACAAGCAGTGCGATTATTTTGAGATGGAGCATGAGGAGAATCCGGCGCTTGGCTATCGGGCAATCCGTATCTGTCTTACAAGGCCGGAAGTGTTTAAGACACAGCTTCGCGCGTTGTTCCGTGCCAGTGCATACGGAAAGATTGCGATTATGTACCCGATGATCACAAGTGTGAAGGAAGTGCGGCGGATAAAGGAGATCGTGGCGCTTGTAAAGGCAGAGCTTACAGATCAGGGAATCGAATACGGCGAACCGGAACAGGGCATTATGATCGAGACTCCAGCGGCGGCGATTGTGAGTGATGAGCTGGCGAAGGAGGTTGATTTCTTTAGTATCGGTACGAATGATCTGACACAGTATACGCTTGCAATTGACCGTCAGAACACGAAATTGGATGAATTTTATGACTCCCATCATCCGGCAATCCTGCGCATGATTTCCATGGTAGTGGAAAATGCGCACAAGGCAGGAATCTGGGCGGGGATCTGCGGTGAGCTTGGTGCGGATCAGACACTTACAAAAGAGTTTCTTGCAATGGGAGTTGATGAGCTGTCGGTATCTCCGGGAAGCATTCTTCCGATTCGGAAAATAGTGCTGGAGACGAATGTAGAAGAGTACAAGGCGGGAAGATAGATGTTAACAAAGCAAAGGCATGAACTGATACTAAAGCTTCTAGAGGAGAATGGAAGCGTCACGGTAACGGAAGTAAAGGATATGCTGGACGCATCGGAATCTACGGTGCGCCGGGATATCACAGCGCTTGACCGTGAAGGAAAGCTTGTCAAAGTATTTGGCGGAGCAGTCGCGGCGGAAAACGACGCTGTTACGGCTCACGAATATACGGTGGCTCAGAAGATGGACTTAAACCGGGAGGAAAAGCAGAAAATTGCAAAGTTTGCGGCATCGCTCATAGAACCGGAGGATTTTGTCTATCTGGACGCAGGTACGACGACAGGGTACATGGTAGACTATATCAGTGAAAGAAGGGCAACCTTTGTGACAAATGCATTCGCTCATGCCCAGCGTCTTGTGTCCAGAGGGATGAAGGTTCTGCTGATAGGCGGTGAACTGAAGGCATCTACGGAGGCGATTGTCGGAAATCAGGCAATCCGGATGCTTCAAGGGTATCATTTCACGAAGGGATTTTTTGGGACTAACGGGGCGGCAAAGAAAAGTGGATGTACAACGCCGGATGCCAACGAGGCGATGGTGAAGCAGACAGCTATGGAGCAGTGCAAAGATTGTTATGTGCTCTGTGATAGTTCCAAGTTCGACTTAATAAGTTCCGTGACGTTTGCTCCTTTTTACGGAACCGTATTCATAACGGATCAATACCGCGCCGGGTATGAAGAATGTGATAATATATTAATTATTGAATATGAAGTGGACGATTAATTAAAAAAGTAAAAAGCTTGTGAAAGTGAGCAGGGCCGTTGCAAAACAGACGTGGCGCAATGGCTCTGTTTTTATATAAAATAGGCCCATATAAAGAATTTGAGTGGGACGAGCCGGTCGGAAGGGAGTAATGGTGATATGAATCTTGACTTACAGAGGGTATAAAAAAATATCAAAACTTCTATATTCGGATATTATTAACATAACGGATGCAGTACAATCAATTTTTGATTATTAGCATGGTTATGCCGAATTGCGGAGTGTGAGTTTTATACGTGATGATAGAACATTATTGTTCTATCATTTCAAAAATATACTCCTCACTGCCTTCTTCTGTTACGGGAATAAGCAGTGTTGTAATGACCGTTCTTGCCTGCTCAGATGCTTGTTGGATCAGCTCAGTCTGAGCGGCTTTTTGATCAGCATCTTCTTTGGCGGCTTTCATTGCTTTGGCGGTATCTTCTTTTTTCGTCCAGTTGAACAAAGCCAGTTTTTCATCATAAAATTCCAAAGAATCCGGCTCTACAACGATATCCTGTATCTCCGGCTTAGGGATTGTCACGGTGATTTTTTTGCCGTTAACAGATACCTTGGCTTGTGACAGATCAATGCCGGCCTTAATGTGGGCGTCATAGATCATGGAAAAGCTCTTTTTGTTGATATACTGGATATCTCCGTCCTCATACCGGATTATCCCTCTATAGTCAAGTCTGGCAGTAGTAAGATCACTGCATTTGCTCAGCTTCTCTTCGATAGAAGAGGCGCTGACTTTCATGTTATCCTCTTTTTCTAAAAGTCTGGCCCCCAAAAATCCAACTGTGATTAATGCAATAGACGCAACCAGCGCTGTTATCACATGTATCTTCTTCATAAAATCATCCTCCGTACAGCCTCATAACATCTTAATGATTATTTAATTTTTTTATTATACCATAAACCTTCAATATATTGTATAATAATATAATACTTATTTTTCGGGAGTGAATGTATGAGCAGATCAACGCTTGGAAATCCGCAGAATACAATTGAGATTTTGCAGAAGTATCGTTTTTGTTTTCAAAAGAAATTCGGGCAGAATTTCCTGATCGATAACCGCGTGCTGGATAAGATTATCCGGGCTGCAGATATCAGAAAGGATGATATGGTATTGGAGATTGGTCCGGGTATCGGCACGATGACGCAGCATCTTGCGGAAGCGGCAGGCAAGGTGGTGGCCATAGAGATTGACAAGAATCTTATTCCGATACTTGAGGAGACACTGGATGGTTATAAAAATGTCCGTATTCTGAATGAAGATGTGCTGAAAACAGACATAAAGAAGCTAGTGGACGAAGAAAATGAAGGAAAGCCTGTTAAGGTGGTGGCAAATCTTCCGTATTACATCACAACGCCCATCATTATGGGGCTTTTTGAAGATAAGGTTCCCGTTATAAGTATTACGGTCATGGTGCAGAAGGAAGTGGCGGACCGGATGCAGACCGGACCGGGCAATAAGGATTACGGAGCATTGTCTTTGGCGGTTCAGTATTACGCAAAGCCTTATATCGTGGCGCATGTGCCGCCGAACTGCTTCATGCCCCGCCCGAAGGTAGGTTCAGCGGTGATACGGCTTGCGCGCTATGAAGAGCCGCCGGTAAAGGTCAGCGACGAAAAGCTGATGTTTGCCATTATCAGGGCTTCTTTTAATCAGAGGAGAAAGACTCTTGCGAATGGACTGAATAATTCGGACAAACTGAACTTTTCAAAGGAAGCCGTCAGGAAAGCGATTGAATGTCTGGGAAAGGGTGCTGATGTGCGCGGGGAAGCTCTTGCGCTTTCAGACTTCGCGAGACTGACTGATTTTCTGGTACAGGAAGATCAGTCTCGGACTGGTAACATATAAAACATTTATAACGCAGACAGAAAGGATGATAGGATGACGAACAACGTAGAAAGAGCGCTATTTGAAATCACGCCGGAGATTGAGCATTATGCTGAGCTGTGTGTAAAGAATAATGCAATTGACAAGGAACTGTACACAAAATATGAGGTTAAGAGAGGGCTTCGTGACCTGAATGGAAAGGGTGTCTTAGCCGGACTTACCAATGTCTCGGACGTATGCGCAAAGAAGCTGGTAGGCGGAAAAGAAGTTCCGTGTGCAGGTAAGCTTTATTACCGGGGATATAATATCAAAGATCTTGTCAATGGTTTTTTGAAGGAAAAAAATTTTGGGTTTGAGGAGATCGCGTATCTGCTTTTGTTTGGAGAGCTGCCGACAAGGGAGCAGTTTCGGGAGTTCCAGGAGCTGTTAATCGAACGGCGGACGCTGCCGCCGAACTTTGTGCGGGACGTTATTATGAAGGCGCCCAGCCGTGATATGATGAACAGCCTGTCCCGGTCCATTTTAAATCTTTATACATATGATCTGAAGGCAGATGATACGACGATTCCGAATGTTCTGAGACAGTGTCTGAATTTGATCAGCCAGTTTCCGATGCTGATGGTGTATGGATATCATGCATACAATTACCGCAGGGGTGAGGATTTGTTTATCTATGCGCCGTCACCGAAGCTTTCTATGGCAGAAAACATCCTGATGATGTTAAGAGAAGATCGGAGGTATTCCAAACTTGAGGCCAAGATTCTCGATATGGCGCTGGTTCTCCATATGGACCACGGCGGCGGTAATAATTCCACCTTTACGACTCACGTTGTAACATCCTCCGGAACGGACACTTATTCTACGATTGCAGCGGCTATGGCCTCTTTGAAGGGACCAAAGCATGGCGGCGCCAATATCAAGGTAACAGAGATGTTTGAGGATATGAAGGAGAAGCTGTCAGACTGGACAGATAAGGATGAGGTTCGCCAGTATCTTTATGATCTGCTGGATAAAAAAGCCTTCGACCGGAAGGGACTGATCTATGGGATGGGGCATGCAATCTATTCTGTGTCGGATCCAAGAGCGGATGTTTTTAAGAGATTTGTAAAGCGGCTCGCGAAGGAGAAGGGAAGGGAGGAAGAATATGCCTTATATGCTTCTGTTGAGAAGCTTGCGCCGGAAGTAATCGGGGAGAGACGTAAGATTTATAAAGGTGTAAATGCGAATGTGGATTTCTACAGCGGGCTGGTGTACAGTATGCTGAACCTTCCGAAATCCTTATATACGCCGATTTTTGCAGCGGCCCGTATCGTTGGATGGAGCGCTCATCGTTTAGAGGAGCTTGAAAATGTAGACAAGATCATCCGTCCGGCATACAAACCGTTGTGCCCATACAGAGATTATGTGCCTATTCATGAGAGATAAAAAGCAAGAGGTGATCATATGGAGAAGAGGGAATTTTTCTTTAAATCCTGTGACGGCGTCACAAAAGTTCATGCGATAGAATGGATTCCGGAGGGGGAAGTCCGGGCGGTTTTACAAATTTGCCACGGCATGACAGAGCATATTGCCAGGTATGATGAATTTGCTAGGTATCTGGCAGAGAAGGGCTTTTACGTTGCGGGACATGACCATCTGGGGCATGGCAGGTCCGCACAGGGAGAAGATGATTACGGATATTTCCATGAGACGGACGGCAATGCGTATGTGATAGGTGATATCCATAAGCTTCGGTACTGGATGAAGAAAAAGTACGCGGGGCTTCCGTATTTTATGCTGGGACACAGCATGGGTTCCTTTTTACTGCGCCAGTACCTGACGCGGTATAGCGAAGGGTTGGCCGGTGCGATCATCATGGGAACCGGATATCACAGCATACCGGAGCTTGTTACAGGGCAAGCTTTATGCAGGATGATCGCGGCGGTCAGAGGATGGAGATACCGGAGCCGTCTTGTGAACATGATAGGGTTTGGCGGATTTAACCGGAGATTTCGTCCCTGTGAGACAGACAAGGATTGGCTGACGACTGACAGAGAGAAGCGGGATGCGTATATCAATGATCCTTACTGTGGATTTATTTTTACAGTAAATGGCTATTATCATATGTTTGAAGGTATGAAGTGTCTTGAAAAACGCAAGAATATAGATAAGATGCGAAAAGACCTGCCGCTTTTGCTGGTTTCGGGAGCGGATGATCCTGTAGGGGCGTTTGGTAAAGGCGTCCGCAAAGTTTATAATGAATATAAGGCTGCCGGACTGAATGTGGAACTTCGCTTCTACGAGGGCGACAGGCATGAGATATTGAATGAGACAGACCGGGCGAAGGTGCAGGAGGACTGCAGCCGATGGCTGGCTGAAAAAATAGGAATGAGTAAAGAAGGAGTTAGTTGACATGGATTTAATTACGATCAGGGAATTATACAAAAATCAGGAGAGCTATATTGATAAGAAGATAACTGTGGGCGGATGGGTTAGAAGTATCCGCGATTCTAAGACTTTTGGATTTATCGTGGTAAATGACGGGACATTTTTCAGCCCTCTGCAAGTAGTATACAGTGATGCTCTTGATAATTTTGCACAAGTTTCCAAGTTGAATGTAGGTGCGGCGATCATTGTGACCGGGACGTTGGTTGCTACGCCTAAGGCAAAACAGCCTTTTGAGATTCAGGCGGACATATGTTTGGTGGAGGGTGCTTCCGCGCCGGATTATCCGCTTCAGAAAAAACGGCATGGTTTTGAATACTTAAGAACTGTTTCGCATTTAAGGCCGAGAACCAATACATTTCAGGCGGTATTCCGTGTCCGTTCACTGACGGCTTATGCAATCCACAAATTTTTCCAGGAGAGAGATTTTGTGTATGTGCACACTCCGCTGATTACGGGGAGTGACTGCGAGGGAGCGGGCGAGATGTTCAGGGTGACGACGCTGGATATGGAAAATCTCCCGAAAAAGGATGACGGAAGTATTGACTATTCTCAGGACTTTTTCGGAAAAGAGACAAATCTTACGGTAAGCGGACAACTTAACGGGGAGTCTTATGCGTTGGCCTTCCGTAATATTTATACTTTTGGGCCTACATTCCGTGCGGAAAACTCCAATACAACCAGACATGCGGCGGAGTTCTGGATGATTGAGCCGGAGATGGCATTTGCAGATTTAGATGACAATATGGATCTGGCGGAGACTATGCTGAAGTATGTGATAGGTTATGTGATGGAGCATGCGCCGGAGGAGATGAGTTTCTTTAATTCCTTTGTGGATAAAGGGCTGATCGATCGGCTTAAAAATGTAGTATCCTCCGATTTTGCCCGTGTGACCTACACAGAGGCGGTAGATATTTTAGAGAAAAACAATGATAAATTTGAATACAAAGTCTCATGGGGAGCGGACTTGCAGACAGAGCATGAGCGGTATCTGACGGAGGAAGTATACAAACGTCCGGTATTTGTGACGGACTATCCGAAAGAGATCAAGGCTTTTTATATGAAGATGAATGAGGATAATAAAACGGTGGCAGCCGTAGACTGTCTAGTGCCGGGAATCGGTGAGATCATTGGAGGAAGCCAGAGAGAGGATGATTACGAAAAGCTTCTCTTGCGGATGAAAGAGATGGGGCTTAAGGAAGAAGACTATAGTTTCTATCTGGATCTGCGCAAATACGGATCCGCAAGGCACTCCGGTTTCGGGCTCGGCTTTGAGAGATGCGTCATGTACCTGACGGGAATGAGCAATATCCGAGACGTCATTCCGTTCCCGAGAACCGTGAATAACTGCGATTTATAAAGGAACTCTTAAAAAGGAGGAACCGTGAATGAATATTTTAGTGGTAGATGACGAAAAGGAAATTGCAGACGTTATCGAACTTTATCTCCAGAATGACCAGTACAGCGTGTATAAGTTTTATACTGGCGAGGATGCGCTTGCCTGCATCCGCAGCATGAAGATAGATCTTGCCATCTTAGATATCATGCTGCCGGATGTGGACGGATTTCAGATTCTTAAGCAAATTCGGGAAAAATATACATTTCCGGTTATCATGCTGACGGCGAAAACCGAATATATGGACAAGATTACAGGACTCACATTAGGGGCGGATGATTACATCCCGAAGCCATTCAATCCGTTGGAGCTGGTGGCGAGAGTAAAGGCGCAGCTTCGGCGGTATACCCAGTATAATGACGGCGGGAAGGAGACGGGAGACATTATTGACATCGGAGGACTCTTCTTGAATCGTACTTCCCATGAGTGTGTCTATAACGAGATTCCGCTTACGCTTACGCCTATTGAGTTTGACGTACTGTGGCTTTTGTGTGAGAATCGGGGGAAGGTTATCAGCTCCGAAGAGCTTTTTGAGAAAGTCTGGCATGAAAAATACTACAAAAACAGTAATAATACAGTAATGGTACATATCAGGCACCTTAGAGAAAAGATGAGCGGGCCGATGGGAAAATCAGATTTTATCAAGACAGTTTGGGGAGTGGGATATAAGGTTGAAGAATAATTATCTGAAATTAAAGCTCAGTATACTCCTGCAGACGGTTCTTGTTACGGCGATCACCGTACTGGTAGGCGGGTTTCTGCTGAACTATGTGATCGACGGTGTCTATAATGACAGTTTTGCGAAAATTTTTGTAAGCGGGCTGATGGCTCTGCATGTAAAGGAGAAAACTGCGATCAGTTTGTATTGGAGTCTTATCGGCAATAATAAGACGTTTTATATGATTGTAGGATTTCTGCTTTTATTTGCGTTATTCTTTTATGTGGCACTGTCGAAGATGACAAAATATTTGGATCAGGTAGGGGAGGGCATTGAGAATATTATATCTGAGTCCAACGAACCGGTGCATCTGATCACGGAATTAAAGCCCATAGAGATACGGCTGAATGAGATAAAAGCGACGCTTAGGCGGCAGGAACTGGAGTCTGTGGAGAGCGAACAGAAGAAGAATGATCTGGTTCTGTTTCTTGCTCATGATTTAAAGACGCCGCTGACCTCGGTCGTGGCGTATCTTACGATGCTTGACGGGCATCCGGACATGAATCCGAAGGAGCGGGAGAAATATATACATATCGCGTTGGAGAAATCTATGCGTCTGGGCGATCTGATCAATGAATTTTTTGATATTACACGCTATAATCTTCAGGACATCGAATTGGAGCCGGTTGAGATTAATTTGACATTGATGCTTGAGCAGCTCGCCGATGAACTTTACGGCGTCCTGTTGGAAAAGCAGTTGTCATGTGAGGTAGAGGTAGAAGAAAATCTGGAAGTTTACGGCGATCCAGACAAACTCGCCAGAGTTTTTGATAATATTCTCCGCAACGCCATTGCATATTGCTATAGGAATACGAAGATCCTCATCGGTGCGAAGCGAAAAGGGCGGGACGTTGAGATCGCATTTACCAATGAGGGTGATAAGATACCGGGAGCAATGCTTCAGACGATTTTTGAAAAATTTTACCGTGTGGATGGTTCGAGATCTAGCGGAACGGGAGGAGCAGGTCTTGGGCTGGCGATTGCCAAGGAGATCGTAGAGCTTCACGGCGGGCGTGTTATGGCGAGAAGCGACGACCTTAAAACGCAATTTATCGTGACGCTGCCCTCAAAGGCGGAGGAAGAAACAAAAGGAGAGACAGATGAGATTCATACACATCGCAGACGTGCATTTGGGGGCAAAACCAGACGCAGGATCCGCATACGCCCCGCTGCGCGCAGCGGAGATATGGGAAAGCTTAGAAAAGATAATTGATCTGTGTAATACGCGAAAGATAGATCTTCTTTTAATTGCGGGAGATTTATTTCATCGGCAGCCTTTGCTCCGGGAACTTAAAGAGGTAAACGGACTATTCGCGAGACTTGCGAAGACGCAAGTCGTACTCTGTGCGGGAAATCATGATTATCTGAAGAAAGATTCCTATTACCGGACATTTTCATGGGAAAGGCATGTGCATGTGATATTAAATGGTGAACTGGAGACGGTGGAACTGCCGGAGATAGGAACAGCGGTTTATGGATTCAGCTATGAATCGCGTGAGAGAACAGATAAACCTTATGCCGGGAAAAGGGCGGAAGGCGGCCAGCCGGCAGAGATTCTGATGATACATGGCGGGGATGAACGTCATGTGCCGGTAAAAAGGGAAGAGGTCTCAAATCTTGGATATGATTATATTGCCCTTGGGCATATTCATAAGCCTCAAACTATTATTCCGGGAAAGATGGCATACTGCGGAGCGCCGGAGCCGATTGACAAGAATGATACAGGGAAGCATGGATATATCTATGGAGAGATCGTTGATAAAAGATGCCGGGTGAGGTTCGTTCCGTCGGCTGTCAGAGAATATATCCATACGGAGATTCGGGTGTCGGAGGACATCAGCGGCAGTATACTGAAAGAGAAGATTAAGAAAGCCATTGAAGAGAAGGGAATCCAACATATTTATAAAATCGTTATAACGGGTTTCCGCAGCCCCGATATCTTGTTTGATCTGCAAGCGATGGATGTGTACAGGAATATTATAGAATTTGTTGATAACACAAAGCCCTCTTATGATTTTGAAAAGATCAGGCGGCAGAATAAGGATAATATTTTAGGGGAGTTTATCGGGCAATTGGAGGGATATGGAGAAGACTCCATCCAGCATCGGGCGCTGTGCGAGGGAGTACAGGCATTGTTAGAGACAAAAAGGGGCTGATCAGATGAAACTTTTAGAACTTACGATCAGAAATTTCGGGCAACTAAAGGACAGGAATATTAAACTGTCAGACGGGATCAATCTGATATATGGAGAGAATGAATCGGGAAAGTCTACGGTTCATACATTTGTAAAGGGAATGATCTTTGGGCTTGGGCGGGCAAGAGGAAGGGCTGCGGCGACTGATACATACAGCCTTTATGAGCCGTGGGAGAATCCCAATTATTATTCCGGTGCGATAAAATTCGAGAGCGGTAAAAAGGTGTTTCTGCTGGATAGGAACTTTGACAAGTATTCAAAAAAGGCAGAGCTGTTCTGCGAGGATGACGGAGAGGTGTTGTCCGTAGATGACGGAGATCTTCAGATGCTTCTGGGACAGCTTTCCGAGACGGTTTACAGCGATACAGTGTCGGTAGGGCAGCTTCATGCAGAGCCGGGAGAGGGACTTGCGGCGGAACTCCGCAATTATGCGATGAATTATTATGCGTCGGGCGGAGGGGAGCTGAATCTTGACGCGGCGCTTGGAAAACTGAAAGAGCGAAGACGAGAGATTGACCGTCAGATAAAAGAAGACTTTCAAAAGAAACAGGCAAAGAGGGAACGGATTGAGCAGGAGGCGGCATTTATCTGGAGGGATATCCACAGGCTTCAGACTGAGCGGGACAATCTGGAAGAAAAGATCGCGTACCGCAGAGAGCATAAGCCGCTAAGAGAGGAGCCGGAGAATAACCGGATGATTGATGAACTGCGTCCGGGGAAATGGCGGATTCATCCATTGGAAATTCTGGTATTCGTGATAGCAGTTGTACTGGTGTTTTTGTTTATCCCGAAACCATGGAATTATCTAGTGGCGATCATTCTGGCGCTTCTGTGTTTAATCTATACATGGAACCGGCTGAAAATCAGTAAGCGGCAGGAAAAAACCGAGCCGGAAAAGATCTTGGAACAGATTATGCCGGAGGAAGAGAAGATTCCTTTGGAGAAGCTCTATTGGGAGCTGGATCGAGAGAAAGAGGAACTTGGAGAAAAGCAGGTGCAGTATAATAACCTTCGCGAGCAGTTAGAAGAGCTGGATCAGATGGGTGAGGAATTCCGAGAGCAGGAACGGCAGCGGGAGGCAGTTGATCTTGCCGTGGATAAGATTAATGAACTGTCCGCCGAGCTTCAAAAACAGATGAAGCAGAAGATGAATGATCTTTTGTCGGGGATAATATGCAGGTTCACCGGCGGAAAATATACTCGGCTTGTGATAGGGGAAGGTTTTAAGATGAGTCTCGTCACAAGTCAAAGAAGGATTCCGATGGAACGTCTGAGCCGCGGAACAGCGGAACAGGTCTATCTGGCGCTGCGCATGGCGGCAGCTCAGGTTTTTCAGGAGGAGGAGATGCCTGTCTTACTTGATGATACGTTCGCTTATTATGATGATGCGCGGCTTAAGAATACGTTGCAGTGGCTGAATGAGAATAAAAAGCAGGTGCTTTTGTTTACTTGTCAGAACAGAGAAGAGCATGCACTTAGGGAATTAGGAATAAAATACCGAAAAGTCAAGATATAAAGGGAAGGAATAAGAAACAGAGATAGAAAACATTACCGCCATTACGGATGTAATGGCGGTGAATGTTAAGGGTTAGGTTAATTAATAATATTTTTTTAGATAAGCCTCGCTTATCTTGTTACATATTTAGAATACCATATTTTCCCTTTGGAATCAATAGTAACTTTGAGCTTCTTAGGGTTGTTTCATGAAGACTTTATCATCCATTTTTCAAATTATAAGGGAAAATG
>CAMNTQ010000004.1 GCA_946558695.1 uncultured Lachnospiraceae bacterium | reverse complement strand
ACAGAACCTTTGTGATCGCTGCTGTAAGAGTTGTCTTACCATGGTCAACGTGGCCAATGGTACCAATATTACAATGTGGTTTGTTTCTTTCAAATTTAGCTTTTGCCATTATGAATATCCTCCTTAATTTCAATGCCTTTATGGCATACTTTTTTAAATTTACGTTTACTCGGCTAATTTTGATTATATTTCAAATCATACAGTTTTTCAAGCCTTTTCTTACTTATTAAGCATTTTTATTGGACAATACTTTTTCCTGAACAGATTTCGGTACCGGCTCATATTTCTCAAAGAACATTGAGTAATTGCCGCGTCCCTGTGTCCTTGAACGAAGGTCTGTAGAATATCCGAACATCTCGGAAAGCGGTACATATCCGCGTACGATCTTTCCTCCGCCCAAGTCGTCCATACCTTCGATACGTCCGCGCCGGGAGTTGATATCACCAATAACATCTCCCATATACTCTTCCGGCATCGTTACCTCAACCTTCATGATAGGCTCAAGAAGTATCGGATCTGCCTTCCTCATAGCATCCTTAAACGCAAGGGATCCTGCAATATGGAACGCCATCTCACTGGAGTCTACCTCATGATAGGAACCATCATAGACGTTCGCCTTGATACCGACTACCGGGAATCCACCAAGGATACCTGCCTGCATAGCTTCCTCAATACCTTCTCCGATCTTCGGAATATACTCTTTTGGAATCGCTCCGCCGACAACGCTTGATTCAAACTTAAACAGCTCTTCGCCGTTGGCATCCATCGGCTCGAACTTAACTTTACAATGTCCGTACTGTCCGCGTCCACCGGACTGCTTCGCATACTTGCTGTCGACATCCACAGCTTTCGTAAATGCTTCTTTGTAAGCAACCTGAGGTGCGCCTACATTCGCCTCTACCTTAAACTCACGGAGAAGTCTGTCTACGATAATCTCAAGGTGTAGCTCGCCCATTCCCGCGATGATCGTCTGGCCAGTCTCCTGATCCGTATGCGCACGGAATGTCGGGTCTTCTTCTGCAAGCTTCGCGAGAGACTCACCAAGTTTGCCCTGAGAAGCTTTTGTCTTAGGCTCAATCGCAAGCTCGATAACCGGCTCCGGGAACTCCATGGACTCTAAGATTACCGGGTGCTGGTCGGCACAAAGTGTATCACCAGTTGTTGTAAACTTGAATCCGATCGCTGCCGCGATATCACCGGAATATACTTTATCGAGTTCCTGTCTCTTATTCGCATGCATCTGAAGGATACGTCCTACACGCTCCTTCTTGCCCTTTGTTGCATTCAGCACGTAAGAACCGGAGTTCATCGTACCGGAATAAACTCTGAAATACGCCAGCTTACCAACAAACGGATCTGTCATGATCTTGAACGCCAAAGCTGAGAATGGCTCCTCATCGGAAGAATGTCTTACTACATCATTACCATCCGCATCAACACCCTGAATCGGAGGAATGTCTGTCGGTGCAGGCATGTACTCCAGCACAGCGTCGAGAAGCTTCTGTACGCCCTTATTTCTGTAAGCAGAACCACAGCAAACTGGAACCGCCGTACATTCGCATGTTGCTTTTCTGAGTGCAGCTTTCATATCTTCTACAGAAGGCTCCTCACCCTCAAGATACTGCATCATCAGATCATCATCTAAATCGCAGATCTTCTCTACCAGCTCGGAGCGGTAAAGCTCTGCGTCATCTTTCATATCATCCGGAATCTCTGTGATAGAAATGTCATCACCCTTATCATCATTATAGATGTAAGCTCTCATCTCCATCAAATCAATGATTCCTTTAAAATCATCTTCTTTGCCGATTGGCAGCTGCAGACAGATGGCGTTCTTTCCAAGCCTTGTCTTGATCTGCTCAACAGCATTGTAGAAATCTGCGCCCAGAATGTCCATCTTATTGATAAAGGCCATTCTCGGTACATTGTAAGTGTCTGCCTGACGCCATACATTTTCTGACTGCGGCTCGACACCACCCTTAGCACAGAACACACCTACTGCTCCGTCAAGTACACGAAGAGAACGCTCAACCTCTACGGTAAAGTCAACGTGTCCCGGGGTATCAATAATGTTGATACGGTGCTCCGGGGCGCCAGCTTTCGGTTTCCCGTCTTCCTCAAGTGTCCAGTGACAAGTAGTAGCTGCGGAAGTGATCGTGATACCTCTTTCCTGCTCCTGTTCCATCCAGTCCATAGTAGCAGTACCTTCATGAGTATCTCCAATCTTGTAATTTACACCGGTATAGTAAAGAATACGTTCTGTAAGTGTAGTCTTACCAGCATCGATATGAGCCATAATACCGATATTTCTTGTTCTCTCTAATGGATATTCTCTTCCAGCCATTATTGCCTCCTAGAATCTATAGTGAGCAAATGCTTTATTTGCTTCAGCCATCTTATGCATGTCTTCTTTACGCTTTACGGCTGCTCCTGTATTATTGGCAGCATCCATAATCTCATTCGCCAATCTTTCCTGCATTGTCTTCTCGCCTCTTTTGCGCGAAAACATTGTCAGCCAGCGAAGTGCAAGCGCCTGTCTCCTGTCCGCTCTTACTTCGATCGGCACCTGGTATGTCGCACCGCCGATACGTCTTGCCTTAACCTCGAGCTGTGGCATGATATTGTTCATAGCCTCCTCAAATACTTCAATGGCCGGCTTATCGGTCTTTTCTGCAACTCTGTCAAACGCTCCATATACAATCTTCTGAGCAACGCCTTTCTTACCGTCTAACATAATGTTATTGATAAGCTTTGTTACCACTTTATTGTTGTATAATGGATCTGCTAATACGTCTCTTTTCTGAGTATGTCCTTTACGTGGCACGGTCCTTCCCTCCTTAAACATTTTGATTAATTCATCGGTACTCACATGTGTCGTTCTAATGATACTGTGTAGTGCAAAGGACTACTCACAATGTATATATTCCCTGCAACTTACTTTCATCATAGTTCTGTTTGTGATTACATCTTTTTAATATTGAAGTTTTCACTTCATGAATCGTTCTCCGGAACGTTAAGATCGCTGTGGTTTCCCTCCGCTTTTCATGAGGAGGTTCTTCTTCACTGCGTTCAGAAGAACAAAGTAATCTCTAAGTTCGCGCGGCGCCTGCGGCTTGCGCTCACTAAAAGCTTACTTTTTCGCGTCTTTCGGCCTCTTTGCACCGTATTTTGAACGTGCCTGTCTTCTCTTCGCAACACCTGCTGTATCAAGTGTTCCCCTAACGATATGATAACGTGTACCTGGAAGGTCTTTTACTCTTCCTCCGCGGATCAGGACAACGCTATGCTCCTGAAGGTTGTGACCTTCGCCCGGGATATAGCTTGTTACCTCGATACCGTTAGAAAGACGTACTCTGGCAATCTTTCTCAGCGCTGAATTAGGCTTCTTCGGTGTAGCTGTCTTAACTGCTGTACACACACCTCTCTTCTGCGGAGCGGATTCATCTGTCGCTCTCTTCCTCAAAGAGTTATAGCCTTTCTGAAGTGCCGGAGCTGTAGACTTCTTTACTGCTGTCTGGCGTCCTTTTTTTACTAACTGGTTAAATGTTGGCATTCTTTTCACCTCCTACGATAATAATAAGTTGCTTTCATCTGTATGAATCAGTGCATGGAGACACAATGCATCCCCATGCACGCTAAATTAGTTTATTACGATTTTTCGGTGTTGTCAAGGACTTTGTTACGTTTTCACCTGTTTTCTTTGCAATTGTTACCGTTCACTCTCACGCCATTCCTTAACTGTTCTGTTTTTCAAAAAACAAATCCACGCTCTTCTTTATCTCTTCCGGTTTCATTGTCTTAAGAAGATATCCCGCCGGCTTTAACGGAACGATCTTCTGGATACTCTCCTTATCGCCTCTTCCTGTCAGAAAGATCACAGGTATATCCGCAGTCTCCTCCTCCGCGCGGATCATATCAAGCACCTGTCTTCCGTCACAGACAGGCATCTCATAATCAAGCAGTACAAGATCCGGTCTGTTGAGGGTGATACTTCTGATCGCCGCCATTCCGGACTGTGCAAGTCCAACCTCGTAATCTTTCTCCAAAAGCTGCTTTATTGCCTGACGCATAAGACCGGAATCATCTACTACAAGTACTTTTTTCCTAAGCGCCGCCTCATTTTCCTCCATAGTCTTTTTAAGATAATTTTCAATCTCCGACATGGCGTTCTCAACCTTGATATTCGTTCCCACACCTTTTTCTAACAGATGCGGCGCGCTCACACAGAAAGCAAAATATCCCGCCCCCGTGTCGAACAGGAGACTGAACTGCATAGTCTTCTTTTCAAGAACCTGCTGGAACTGCTCGTAACTCAAAAGATTTTCTCTCTTTACTTTACGCAGATCCGCGGACGGGAAATACCGCTTAAGCTTCTCAACAAACTGCTTTGCCGTATATCTCGTTGCGTTAATGATCATAGAATTTACTTTATCTGTTTTCGAATCTATCATCTTTCCAACAGTATTCAGCAAAAGCTTCTCCTCAAAAATAAGGACGATTTCCCATTCCTTGTTCCCCTCTGTCTCATATACCAGACGGTAATAAATTCCATTTCCGAATTTCTCACCGCCATACTGCTTGCTGATAATATGTGCTTTTAAGCGGAACATATCTTCGATCAGGTGTATGATCGCTTCCCCCATAGCCGCCTGTTCTTCCTCCGGCAAAAGTTCCTTCCATTTGCTCTCACCCTCTCCTACGATCGCAAGATCCTCCGTGAGCGTATGCCCGATCAGCCATCCCGTGCACACTCCCAAAAAGTGATTGACAGCTGTCACAGAATATCCTGTCTGCTCCAGCTCCCACTCTAACTGAGGCAGCGTAACATCCCGGAAATTATCATGAAGACGCTTATGCGTCTGATATCCCTGATATGCGATAGACTTCATATACTCTTCTTCCTCAGTAAAATGTTTCATCGCATGGGCTTTAAAAAATTTAATCCCTTCGTCACAGATCCACTGATGCTTTTCCGGCTGTTCGCCAAATCTGATCATTTTATTCATGATCCCGAAAAGTTTCTGGTGCTCTTTGTCAATACAGTCAACCCCTATATTGAACCGATCCTGCCATGTCAATTGATCCTCCATCTCAATTTCCTCCAAATCATTCTATATATTTGTTTTTGTTCCAGATAGGTAATACGCCTTAGAACACGGCAAAATCTGCGCAAAAAAAGAGCTTGTTCTTCCGTCTCACTGCTCCTGAACAGTTCCTGAATAAAACACGCTCTTATAAATTCATGTCCGTCTTGGTTTCCATGCTGCAAATTGCTCTCAAATCTTGAGACAAGGTTTCCTCTACATGTTTTATTTCATAGAACAATGTCTGTGCATTGATACCGCGAAAGTAAATGTTGCTACTACCGTATCTGTTATTATAATATTAAGCGATTACTTACAGAGTACCATAAGCAGCATGGAAATTCAACTGCTTTTACCAAATTTACCATATATATTACTATCTAATTCCCTAGCTCATCTTTACATTTTTCAAGCGCCGATGCAATCACTGCATCCATATCATAGTACCTGTACTCTCCGAGCCGTCCCCCGAAGATAATCTTTTCTTCCGTTTTTGCCAGTTCTTTATATTTTTTATACAGATTCATATTCTTTTCATCATTCACCGGATAATATGGTTCGTCCCCAACCTTCCACTCCGAACTGTACTCCCGGCTGATGACAGTCTTTGGCTGTGTACCGAATTCAAACCACTTGTGCTCAATGATCCGTGTCCACGGCGTCTTCGCATCTGTATAATTCACCGCTGCATTACCTTGAAAATTCGGCTTATCAAGAACCTCTGTCTCGAATCTGACCGAGCGGTATTCAAGCACACCCAGCTTATACTCAAAATAGGCGTCAATGGCCCCCGTGTACACGACCTTGTCCGCCAACGCGTCAAGCGTCTCCTTCTCTTCCAGATAATCCACGCCAAGACGGATCTCGATTCCCTCCAGCATATTCCATACCATCTTCGTATAACCGCCCACCGGAATTCCCTGATACAATGCATTGAAATAGTTATTATCAAACGTCAGCCGCACCGGAAGTCTCTTGATGATAAATGCTGGGAGCTCGCTGCAAGGACGCCCCCACTGCTTCTCGGTATATCCCTTCACCAGCTTTTCATAGATATCAGTCCCCACAAGACTGATGGCCTGCTCTTCCAGATTTCTCGGTTCAGAGATTCCTGCCGCCAGTCTCTGCTCCTCTATTTTAGCCGCTGCCTCTTCCGGAGTCACAACTCCCCACATCTTATTGAATGTGTACATATTAAATGGAAGAGAATAAAGCTCCCCCCTGTAGTTTGCTACAGGGGAGTTCGTAAATCGGTTGAACTCCGCAAACTGGTTCACATACTCCCATACATTCTTATTATTTGTGTGAAAGATGTGGGCGCCGTATTTGTGAACATGAATATCCTCCACTTCTTCGGTATAGACATTTCCCGCAATATGATCCCTCCGGTCAATGACAAGAACCTTCTTACCCGCTTTTTTGGCCTCATGTGCAAAAACCGCCCCGTAAAGCCCTGCTCCTACTATCAAATAATCATACTTCATACCTTTTCTCCTCCAATTATTTCTTATAATCCGAGCTTGTCCGCAATGAAGCCCATCTCCTCAAGAGCCACATCAATCAAATCATCAAGACTAAGTCCTGTAAATTCAATCGCTTCCATATAATCTCTGTTAGCGCCCTTTGCAAACCGCAGCTCATTAAACCGCTTCATCACCGATTTGTGCTTGACGCTTGCAATCTTCTTATCCGGATAGATCTGTGCAACTGCTTTTACAAATCCACTCATCGGATCTGCCGCCAGAATCGCATACTGAAGTGTCGTCTTTGCTTTCACCCCGCTCTTTGGATTATGCGCGCAGATTGCATCAAACAGAACCTTGTCTTCAATCCCTTCTTTTCTCAAAATCTCTGCCGAAGTCGGACCATGTACACTCATATCATGCTGCCAGTCACACTGCTCCTCGTCCAGATCATGAAGCAGTCCGACAATCCCCCAATACTCTACGTCATCCGGCGCCAGCCTCTTGGCCAGTCCTCTCATAATCGCTTCCACCGCATAAGAATGGGTAATATAATTCTCACCTTCCATATATTTCATCAAAATCTCATGCGCCTGTTCTCTGTTCATTGTCTTATTTCCTCCTGCCTATTTTATATTTACAAAACCATTATATACACTATACAAACAGACGGCAATATCAATACAACATCTTCTGAACCTCTTTACTGTCAAGATTTTCTTTCGTCACCCAGAGATATCCTGTATCTATATAAGCTTCATTAGCCATCCCGAGCGCCGCTCTGGATGCCGCTATCACAGAAGCATATCCCATCCCAAAAGGATTCTGCACCACAAGGCCTGCAATCTTGCCCTCTCTCAAAGCCTCCACTTCTGCTTCATCCGCATCGTATCCTACCACCTGCACGCCTTCCATACCCAGACGCTTTAATCCTTCTACGACAGACACAACCGCCTCTCCGTTGGTGGCATAACATCCTTTCACATCCGGGTGCTTTTTCAGAATATAGTCTATAATATTTTCCCGCGTTATATCCTCTTCCTTTATTTTCTCACCTTCCGGAAGCTCTGTCCCGGAAGGCTCTTCTTCATCAAATCTATACGCGCCTTTATTTACCTCGTTGGAAATGACTTTTTTCATCTCGTCCAGATGATAAACCCCTGCAACCGGAGTATCCGGGTATTGACTCTTCATCGTCTCTGCAAATGCCTGCTCCCTGACAGTCGCCGTTTTAGACTTAGAGTCATGAGAGACTAAAACAATCTTCCCGCCCGCTTCAACTGTCTCCGCTAAATGCTGCGCTGCTTCTGCCGCCGCCTTTTCATTATTCGTTGATACCATCGCCATCAAACCTTTGTAATCACTTCCTGAATCGAAAGCAACAACCGGAATACTGTTTTCCGCCGCCAGATCAAACTGCACCTCACATGCTTTCGCATCTGCTATAGCGATTGCAATCGCCACAGGGTATCTTGCCAGTTCCTCGTCCAATATATTCACCTGCTCGTCAACATTTTCTGCCTCTGAAGGCCCATTATAGGTCACCTTGACTTTATCGCTCCCTTTATACCCCAAAGCTTTATTAATATCGTCAGCGGCCTGCTCCGCCCCCTTCTTCGCCTCATTCCAGAAGACTTTGCCGTCCGCCTTGCCAATCACCGATATATACGCGCTCTTTTCCAGCGCAAGTCCATCCGCGTTACTGTAGGCTGACGGACTTATGGCATTCAGCTTCTCCTGATATTTTGCCGGCTCCTTCTCTTCCTCCGGCTCTGTATCTTCTGTCTGCCCTGCACTTTCTGCATTCTGCTCCGGCTGTACCTCTGTCCCGCCGTTTCCCGAAGAACACGCTCCGAGAACTAACATCTGGCACAATATAAGCGTAATAAACTTTTTTCTCATTTCCATAATTCTCCCATCTAACCTGTATTCTCATCTGCCACCCAACACTATACACTAATTTCATGAAAAAATGTTGAAAATTTTCTTAAGATTCATGTACCAGATTTATACACAATGATTTTTTTCTTGTATATTTTGAATTTTTGTATTATGATAAACACAGGCAAAAGATTATGTCTAACATCATTATAAAGGAGGTACATACCTATGGCATTCAAAATTAACGATGAATGTGTAGCTTGCGGTGCTTGTGCTGGCGCTTGTCCGATCGGTGCTATCACAGAGGGCGATGGAAAATACGAAATCAATGCCGATGAGTGTGTTGATTGCGGTACATGTGCAGCTCAGTGCCCGACAGGAGCTATTGAAGAGGCATAAGAATTCAATCAAATACGAACATAAAAAGCATTGTCTGATTCCGTTTGGTTTCGGCAATGTTTTTTATTTTCCTCCGACTTGTTTTGACCTATTTTTTACTTTGGACATGCTATGATAGATTCGCCATAGCGGACAAGCAATCACAAGTAAGGGGGAATTTCCAGACTATGAACAAAGCATTAGAACAACTAAAACGCGAAACAAAGGATGATGCCCGGCTGTTTGAATGTATGAAAGAACTCTATGAACAGGGGATTCCATTTGCCGAATTAAAAGCACTGATTCCAGACCTCAAACGCACCCGCGACCAGCTCCACTTTAAACGGATGCTGCAGAGCAACAATGAGGTACTCCTGCAGATGATAAGCGAAGAGATGTCCTTCCTTCTGGATGCAAAAGAGCGTCAGGAGGAGGAAGAATTCAAAAAACTGGACCAGCTCATCAGGCAGCAGCAATCCTTTCGGAAATCTGCCGCTGAGAGCGGACCAGCCTCGTTACTTAAAAAATTATTCCTGCCTGCTTAAATTCGCAAACTTCGTGTAGTCTGCGAGCCATGCAAGGTCAACGGTCCCTACGGGGCCGTTTCTCTGTTTGGCGACAATAATCTCCGCCTGTCTCTTCTTCTCACTGTCTTTATTATAATATTCATCACGGTAAATAAACATCACCACATCCGCGTCCTGCTCGATCGCTCCCGACTCACGCAGATCCGAAAGCATCGGCCGCTTATCCGGACGCGCCTCCACCGCACGGCTTAGCTGGGAAAGCGCAACAACCGGAACATTCAGTTCTCTCGCAAGCGCCTTCAGCGAACGGGATATCTCCGATATCTCCTGCTGTCTGGACTCCGAACGTCCGCCCGCGCTTCCTGACATTAACTGGAGATAGTCAATAATAATCAGCTGTATATTGTGCTCCAATTTATATTTCCGGCACTTAGAACGCAGCTCTGATACCGAGATGCCAGGTGTATCATCTATGATCATATTCGATTTTCCAATAATGCCCGCGCCTTCAATCAGCTTTTCCCAGTCGGAATCTTTCAGATTACCCGTGCGCAGAGCCTGCGAATCCACTTGGGATTCCAGCGCGAACAGACGGTTCACCAATTGCTCCTTTGACATCTCAAGACTGAATATAGCTACGCCTTTCTCTTTCTTAAACGCGACATACTGCGCGATATTTAAGACAAATGCCGTCTTTCCCATAGACGGTCTTGCCGCGATCAAGATCAGATCCGAAGGCTGAAGCCCTGACAGTTTATAGTCCAGATCAATAAAGCCGGTGGGAATCCCTGTAACGACTCCTTTGCTTTTTGCTGCTTTTTCGATACGTTCAAGGGCATTCAATACAACCTGCTTAATCGGAACATATTCTCCGCTGTTACGTCTCTGCAATAACTCAAATACCGACTTTTCCGTTGTCTCCAAAACGACCGGGAGCGGTTCCTTCCCTGCATAACAGGTGTTCGCTATCTCCTCATTCAGCTTGATAAGTTTGCGCATCATGGATTTATCCGAGACAATCTCCGCATAATATCTGACATTCGCCGAGGTTGACATAAGGTTTAAGATATCCCGCATGAATTCCAGACTTGCAATCTCCGGCGGAACCTCTTTCTCCTTCAGCCGCTCCTTAAGCGTAATAAGGTCTACCGGCTTTCCTTCATTAAACATCTCTACAACAGAGTCAAAGATAATACCGTATGCACTCTGATAAAAATCCTGCCCGCTGATTAGCTCGGATGCCGTAAGGATGGCATCCTTATCCATCAGCATGGCGCCTATGACGGACTGCTCAGCTTCTATGCTGTGGGGCATAACTCTTTTTATGAGCGCCTCTTCCATCAACTCCATCAACTGTTCCTCCTACGCTTCCTCTGTCACATTCACCGTAAGCTCTGCGGTTACCTTCGGATGAAGCTTCACCGGAATCTTGAAAGTTCCAAGACTCTTAATAGCGTCTTTGAGCACAATCTTCTTCTTATCTATCTCAAGATCCATCTGCGTCTTCACTTCCGCCGCAATTTCCTTAGAAGATATGGAGCCGAATGCTTTGCCGCCCTCACCTGTCTTGATTGACATCTCTATCTTCCCAGCCTCAATGCTTTTGCCCAGTTCTTTTGCCGCCTCATACTGCTCTTTTGAAATCTTTTCATCATTAGCCTTTTTAAGCTTCAGATCATTAAGGTTTTTCGCATTTGCCTCAACGCCTTTATTCCTTTTTAAGATGAAATTTCTAGCATAGCCGTCACTGACCTCCACAATTTCACCCTTTTTCCCAAGAGACTTAACGTCCTCTTTTAAAATTACTTTCATCTATATATCCCCTTTCTCCAACATTGTCCTTATCACTCGCTTGACCTCCGCCACTGCTTTATCTATATCTGTATGTTCAAACTGTGCACCGGCAGCATTGATATGCCCGCCCCCGCCAAGCTTCTCCATGATCACCTGCACATTCGCCTCGTCAATCGAACGTGCACTCACATAGATTCTTCCATTATAAATCGTTAATACAAACGATGCTTTTATCTCATTAATTTCCAGCAGCTCATTCGCCGCCTGTGCTCCCAATATGGTAGGACTTTCCGCGTTTGAGCAAAGATTCTTCGCAATGGCATATTTCTCACAGAACACCTCTGCGCTGCTGATGATCGCCGCCTTCACTTGATAGGATTCCATATCATCCCGGAACATCTTCTTCACAAGGGTAATGTCCGCGCCGCACCTTCTTAGGAATGCGGCCGCCTCGAAAGTACGCACTCCCGTCCGGTATGCAAAATTATTCGTATCGATCATAATTCCTGCATAGAGACTGCTTGCCTCCAGCTTCGGAATCTTAATATCATCCACAATATACTGCAGAACTTCGGCAATCATCTCACACGAGGAAGACGCATATGGTTCAATATAAGAAAGAACCGCATTCTCAATATTATCTGCGCTCTGTCTGTGATGGTCCAGCACTACAACGGTCTTACTGATCTTCAGCAGTCCTTCGCACTCTGTCATCATCGGCCGATTCGTGTCTACGACAATTACCATAGAACTCTCACTTGCCATCTCCAGCGCTTCCGATGACGTGAGAAACAAATCCTCCGGATAATCCGGATTATTCTCATAAGAACTATAAAGCGGCCTCAGCGATGCAGACACCTCATTGATAACAATATGCACTTTCTTTTCCAGCGTCCTAGCTGCGCGGTACACTCCAATCGCCGCGCCCAACGCATCCACATCCGTAAGCTTATGCCCCATGACGAATATCTCGTCCTTTACCGTCATAAACTCACGCAGCGCTTCCGCTTTTACCCGTGCCTTCACGCGGGTATTCTTAGCAGTCTGTTCACGCTTCCCGCCATAATAAGTAATACCATTGCAGGCTTTGATCACCGCCTGATCGCCGCCCCTTGCAAGCGCCAGATCTATCGCCACACGCGCATAGTTATAACTCTGCGAATACGCATCGGCACTGAGTCCGAGACCGATACTTAAAGTTGCAGGAATAGTGTTTCCTATGTTAATGGATTTCACATCCTCCAGCAGAGAGAATTTATCATTCTCCATCTCCTTAAATCCGATTTTCTGGACAGCAATAAAATACTTATCGTTCTCCATCTTACGCACAATTCCATTCACTTTAGAAATATACTGGTTGATCTTGCGGTCAACCAGCGCGATCAAAAGAGACTGACGTACTTCCTCAACACTGTTTAACACTTCATCGTAATTGTCAATATATATAAGTCCGGCAACAAGTCTCTGCTCTTCGCTGGCCCGGATATGTTGATTAAGTTCCGTTACATCTTGAAGATAAACCGCAATGAAATACTCCCGGTCTCCCGGAAGTTCCATCAGACTTCCCATCTCATTAAAGCCTTCTGTCGACACTTTTCTAAGCTCAGCCTTATACTCTTTATCCTCATAATAGACATCCATCTCGACGATGTCATTCTCTTCCTTCGGAAAAATACTGGTATTAAGCTCTGGAATCAGCTTACTGATATATACATCTCCGATCCTTTTCCCCAGAATCTCTTCAAACCGCTCATTAAGCCAGACTACTTTTCCATTTTCCAAAAGAATTGCATAAGGAAGCGCCAGTTCCTTAAGAAGTGTATTCTGCACGATTCCATACTGCGCTGCGAATTCTACCAGATCTTTTACAATCCCGGCTCTGCCGTACAAATACAGGAATATAATCATGCCAATATAGACGATGACAAAAATAAACATCACCATACCGGCATGCCGGTCAATACTAAATATCCAAACATTCACTGCAATCAGCAGAATCGCCATAACCATCGGAAGCTGCATATATAATTTGAGCTGTCCTTTCAGGCGTACCTGCTCTTCCTGCTTTTTCTTCATAATCCTTCAACCTTTTCTCCACAACTTGCTATGCTTTTATCTGAAAAAAAAGCACATATTTCTATTATATTATAGCACTTTTCTACGTTAATGCAAGCTAAGCCTCCCCAGTGGCAAAAAATTAAGAAAATTTAGCCCCGCTTTACATCTATCTGTAAAACGGGGCCAGTCTTTTATAACATCTTATCCTTCGTATCCATTCGGGTTCTGAGACTGCCATCTCCAAGAATCCTCACACATCTCATCAAGTCCTCTTTCCGCCTTCCAGCCAAGAACGTTTAATGCCTTCGCCGGATCTGCATAACACATGGCGATGTCTCCTTCTCTTCTCGGCTTGATCTCATACGGCAACTCTTTGCCGCATGCCTTAGAAAATGCTTTTACCATGTCGAGAACCGAATATCCTGTACCTGTTCCAAGATTAATGATATCAAGTCCCGGATTCGTCAGGATATAGTCGATCGCCTTTACATGCCCGATCGCAAGATCCACAACATGGATATAATCACGGACTCCCGTGCCGTCCGGCGTATCATAATCATCACCGAATACGCCAAGCTTTTCAAGCTTGCCTACCGCCACCTGCGTGATATACGGCATAAGGTTGTTGGGGATTCCTTTCGGATCCTCTCCGATACGTCCGCTCTTATGCGCACCTACAGGATTGAAGTAACGAAGCAGGATCACATTCCACTCCGGATCTGCCTTTTGCAGATCTGTCATAATCTGTTCCATCATGGATTTTGTCCATCCATACGGGTTCGTACACTGTCCTTTCGGGCAGTCTTCTGTGATCGGCATAACCTCCGGGCTTCCATATACGGTAGCAGAAGAGCTGAACACAATATTCTTCACTCCGACATTTCTCATAACATCCATAAGCGTAAGCGTTCCATTGATGTTATTACGGTAATATTCTAATGGCTTACGCACCGATTCACCCACTGCCTTAAGCGCTGCACAGTGAATAACCGCATCAATGCCCTCCGCCCGAAACATCTCTGTAAGCTTTTCGGCATCCAGCACGTCTCCTTCGTAAAACTTCACAGACTTTCCGGTCAGCTCTTCTACTCTTTTTAATGATTCTTTCGAAGAATTGGAAAGGTTGTCATAGATGACTACCTCATATCCTGTGTTTAAAAGTTCTAAAGCGGTATGGCTCCCAATATATCCCGCTCCTCCGGTAATTAATACTTTTGCCATTCTCAATCCCTCCTGCCTGAACTTGGCGGTCTTAACACTATTGCGTTAAGCTGCTGTATTTTTCAATAATTTCTTTCATAGTATACCACTTATGTTCCATATCTTCAACAAGTTTAAACTGCGTACGGCACCGGTCCAAATTATGATTCTTCCTGTGTATCTTAAAATAGGTATCTCCCTGCAGATAATCCGTAAGAAAACGTATCCCGCACTCAAATGTCATCGCCTTGGCTCCCATAGGCATAAATTCGATCTCCTTGTCCGTAAGCTTACCGCCGCACCCCTCTATAAAACCTTTTGCATACAGTTCAAAAAGCTCCATACTGCAGGATACCTTGCTAAGATCCGTCTCATCCTCCGCCGCAGTGCTGGCTCCAAAGCGAATGGAATCGCCGAAATCATTTACCGCAAGACCGGGCATGACTGTATCCAGATCGATCACGCAGATTCCTTTTCCCGACTTGTCATCTATCATGATATTATTCAGCTTCGTATCATTATGGGTAACTCTTAAGGGCAGCTCTCCTTGGCTTAAAAGCCCGGAAAAAAAATTCGCCGTCTCTTCCCTCTCAAGCACAAACTGTATCTCATCTTTCACAGAGGCAGCACGATTTACACAGTCTTTTTCCACCGCCTCTTTAAACACTTGAAAACGCGCTTTTGTATCATGAAATCCTTTAATCGTCTCATGAAGTGTTTCTGCCGGATAATCCGCAAGAAGTCTCTGAAAATGTCCGAAAGCCACCGCACTCTGGTAAAAATGCTCTGGCTTTTCCACTTGGTCATAGCTGGTGGCGTCAGTAATAAACTTATAAGACCGCCAGTAATCTCCGAGAGAATCACGGTAATAAGGCTTTCCGTCTGCTGCCAGAATCACATTCAGCGTCTCTCTGTCCGGATCTCCGCCATTTTCTATAATCTTTTTCCGAAGATGGGAAGTCACTCCCGTAATGTTCTCCATAAGCTCTACAGGCTTTGCAAAGACAACCCTGTTCATTCTCTGGAGAATGACCTTTACTTGTCCCCTCTTCGCAGTCTCAAACACAAGCAGACAAGTATCATTAATATGGCCGCTTCCATAAGGACCTGCACTGATCAGATTCCCTTCATAGCGGAATTTTTTTATTACTTCATCTCTCTGTTCTCTGGTCACTTGTGCCATTAGTTATCCTCCCAAAGATTTTTCGGATATAATCCCTCATCCTTCATCTTCTGAATCGCAGCAACCACAACAGGCTTATCCTCCCTGTAGGTTACTCCATACCATTTGTCCGCAGATTTTAACACCGCCGCCGATGCCTTTTCCTCTTTCAGCAGATCACTTACTACTTCCGGAAGGAAATATTCACATTTCTGTGGATTTTCGATCAGCCCTTTATCAAGGAACGCTGGAAACCTGTCTCTAAGTTCAGCTAAAATACTTTTCGTAAATCCCCACATATTCATAGATACTATCGTATCCTCTGGAAGCGCTGTCCATGTTGCACCGTCATCTTCTGTATAGGCAATGCCGCCGTCACGCTTCTCAATCTTAGTTCTCTCATGAATCGCCACCAGCTCACCCTGCTCATTCATATCGCAGACGCCGCGGGCTACATGTCCATTGTCCGTCACCGTATTGGCAAGATTATAGCCAACCATCGTATAGCGATACTTTTCGTCGTCCTTATGAGAGGCCAGATAATCATAGATAAGCTTGAATGCTTCCGCGCCATAATAGTCATCTGCATTCACAACCGCAAACGGACCATCCACCTCATCAATACAGCTTAAAATCGCATGACCTGTCCCCCATGGCTTCACCCTGCCTTCCGGCACTGTATACCCGTCCGGAATATTCGTAATCTCCTGAAAAGCATAAGCGACTTCCATGTATTCCGAAATCCTGTCTCCTACAATCTCCCTGAAATCCTTCTCATTCTCTCTCTTAATAATAAATATTACCTTCTCAAAACCTGCTTTTCTCGCATCATACATGGAAAAATCCATAATGATATGCCCCTCGTCATCCACTGGATCAATCTGCTTAAGACCCCCGTAACGGCTTCCCATTCCTGCCGCCATAATCACTAATACTGGTTTTATCATCACTTACCCTCCAAATCTAAGTATTTTTTGATTCTATCACACAACTATATAAAAAAGAAAGCTTATCCGCTCCTTTTGTCCGGAAGTCTGGATAAGCTTAAATTCCTCTTCTTCTAACCCTTTACGCCGCCGGAGGTTAAGCCCGCAACCAGATGTTTTTCGATTGCAAGGAACAGAACAACAACAGGAATTGTCGCAAACAGCGATGTCGCAAACAGATACTGCCACTGGATAAAGTTAAATCCATAAAATACATTAATACCAACAGTAATTGGTTTGAAAACATCTGTGGAGATTAATGTAAGCGCAATCGTATATTCATTCCATGCATTGATAAACACAAAGATCAGCGTGGTAATAATTCCGGGCGCCGCCATCGGAAGCAACACCTTGATCAATGCCTTCACTGTTCCGCACCCGTCAATCTTGGCCGCCTGCTCCATCTCCGGGGAAATCCCCATAAACGTACCGCGCAGCAGCCAGATCGCAAATGCCTGGTTAAATGCCGCATTTAAAAGGATCAGCCCTAAAATCGTATCATTCAGGTTAATATTGACCATCATTCTGTAGATACCCACCAGAAGAACTACCGGGGAAAACATCTGGCTCATAATGACAGCCCCCATAAAAATGCCTTTTCCTTTGAATCTCATACGCGCAAGAGCATAAGCCGCCGGAATCCCGCATAAAATAGCAAGCAGGGTAGCCCCTCCCGCAATAACCATAGAATTCGTCAAATACTTTAATACCGGAGCCGCCGTCCAGATATCGGAAAAGTTGGACCACCGCCAAACTTCAGGCAGGATATGCCCGATCTCATACATCTCTTTCTTATCCTTAAGAGCCGTAATAAACATGACAAAGTAAGGATACAGGATAATAACGCAGAGAACCACTATAAATACATATAACAATGTTGTCTGCCATGATTTTCTTTTTGATGTCATCTAACTCTCCTCCTCTCCGCGCAGCGACAGGATCATATAGATGCTGGCGCAGAATGCTAATATAACAAAGCCAATCACGGATACTGCTGCGGCATGTCCGCCTTTGCCGTCTGTAAATGACAACTGATACAAATATGTAACCAAAGTATGTGTCTGATCGGCCGGAGCGCCTTTGGAAATCGTCCAGACAATCGGGAAAGAGTTAAATACATAAATAATATTCAGCACCGTTGATACAGTTAAACTCGGCGCTACTAAAGGCAGCGTGATCTTAAAAAGCTTCTGCCAGAAGCTTGCACCGTCAACGGACGCCGATTCATATAACGAACCGTCAATGCTCTGAAGGCCCGACAGCACACAAAATGTAACGAACGGGAATGTAACGAAAATACCGACCCAGCATTCCCAGCCGAACATAGAACCGGCCGTCTTCGTCCAGTTTACAAAACCATCGATCAGTCCGATCTTTTTCAAAAGAATATTGAGCGAACCATAATCCGCATTAATAATATATTTCCAGATAACCGACTGGATGATAAGAGCTGTTGCCCACGGAAAGATAACAACCGCACGGACAAACTTCCGTCCCTTAAACTCCTGATTTAATACCATTGCCAGGACAAACCCGAAAACCGTAGATACCCCGACTACAACTACCGTCCATATCACAGTATTCTGCAGCGTATGCCAGAATGTCGGCTCTGCAAAAATATCCAGATAATTCTGGACTCCATTCAGCCCCCTCACGATGCCGCTTCGTCCGACATCCGAAAATGAAATCTTGAATACCGAAACGATCGGTATCAGAATCATGCTTACCATAAGTATAACACTCGGCAGCAGCCAGACATACGGCTGTATCATTGCCAGCGTCTTTTTTTTCATTGCCACGCCTCCTTAGATAACCTGTAAAACTGTCTTTTACACATCAGCTTATATAAATCGAGGGGCGAAGCAATTCGGCCCCTCGATCATACACAACGCAATCCTGTTATTTTGCAACAGATTCCTGAAGTTTATCAAGTGCTTCCTGAGCACCAACCGTACCCTCACATACCTGCTGTTCAACATCAATAACACCATTTCTTACATCCATCCACTCTGCCTTCTGCATCGGATAGAATTTGCAATTCGGAAGTACCGCACAGAACGTCTTGAAGTATTCGCTGCTTCCTGTAGCATCAGAGCCGCCAACCGTATATTTCTCTGCATTTGCCGCAAGGTTGTCAGATGCATCCTGAGTTGCCGGCAGGAATCCTTCATATACCATGTAGTTGGAATATGTCTCACACTCATAAAATGCATCAAAGAACTTCGTGATCGCTGCTGTACGTGCGTCATCAGCCTTCTCATCCTTGAATACCATTAACTGATCGCAAACACCAAGAGCTGTCTTCTCGCCCGGGAGATCTGCCGCAACATAATTAACCTTAGAATCAGCAGCAACCATGTTCATAGGTCCAATCATCATAGCAAGTGTTCCTGCGCTGAACGCATCCTGAAGCGGATAACGAGTATCCGTGAAAGGCGCTGAGTTGCAGTAACCGGAATCAATAAGTTTTTTAATATACTCAACTGCTTCTACATTCTCTTTGCTGTTAAGCGCCCAATTTCCATCATCATCAACATATCCGCCGCCAAAATTCCATGTATAATAAGAAAATGCTGCCTGACCTTCATCTGTGGAAATGTCAAGTCCCCATGGAACGATATCTTTTCCGAATTTGTCTTGTACTGCCTTGCAGGCTGCAAGCACTTCATCCCATGTTGCCGGCGGATTCTCGATACCAGCCTCCTTCAAGAGATCAACATTACAGAAAAGTGAACGGCAGGATGCCAGAATCGGCAGTGCCCAAACTGTACCATCCATATCGTTGGACTCCCAGAAGCTCTGAACAAAATTAGCCTTCAACTCATCAGATACATACTCTTCCGCCGGCATCAGCAGATCATCCGCCACATAATCAGCAAAACCGCTGATATTTAGGATATCCGGCTGTTCGTTACTGGAGATACGTGTATTTACTACACTGTAAATATCATTCCATGAAACAATCTCAATATTGAGGTCAATATCCTTGTTCGCTTCCTCGAAGGTCTTTTCAAATTCTGTCCACCAATCCTGTGTATAGTTACCATACTGGGAGATGATGACATCAAGAGCAACCTTTCCTGAATCTCCGCCTTCGCTGCCGCCTTCACTTCCGCCTCCATTGTCTTTGCTTCCGCATCCGGCAAGCATGGTTCCTACCATTGCTGTACATAACAATACACTGATAATTTTCTTTTTCATTCTTTTTCCTCCTTTACAACAAAATTATCTGAATGTTTTGTGATTCTATTTTATTACAAAACTGCACAAAAAGATTTATCTTATATTTCCATTTATTTGCACTATTAGACATATCTTCTTGATTTAACCTTTAAAGAACGTTATAATATTGTCAAATTTACACAAAGGAATAAACAGGAGGTTATTTCATGGGATACGACGGTGTCAGCTTAAAAAACTCGATTTCTATCGGCAAGGTCTACAGCATTCACTATTTTGAGTATATGAGCGACTTTACCTTCGGAGGAGAGATACATAATTTTTGGGAATTAATATGCGTTGATAAAGGCGAGATAGGCGTAACTGCCGACAAGAATTTTACAATATTAAGGACGGGGGATATTGCATTCCATCAGCCCAATGAATTTCACAGTGTACAGGCCACCGGAGGCATCGCCCCCAATCTGGTTGTGATCTCCTTTGACTGCCATGATTCTGCGATTAATTTTTTCCGAAAACGGATTTTAAAAATTGACGATCTGGAACGCAATCTCCTGGCAAATATTATTATCGAAGCCAGAAACTGCTTCGACTGCCGGCTGGATGATCCTTATCTTATGAATATGCCGCAAAAAGAATCTTCTGTCTTCGGAACCGAACAGATGATCCTTAACTATCTGGAACATTTTCTAATCCATATAATCCGGCGGTATCTGGCTCCTGCCGCTCCGATTTCCAACAATCCCGTGAAAGCCGGCAAGCTAAAAAGCGATGACGAGACCTTCAGCCATATTAAGGATTATTTGGAAAACAATGTGCGGAACAACCTTACTATTGAACAAATCTGCTACGATAACTTGATCGGACGCTCACAGCTGCAGAAGCTTTTCAAAAAACAGTGCGGCATGGGAATCATCGAATATTTTTCAAGCATGAAAATAAACGCCGCCAAAGAGATGATCCGTACAAAGCAGATGAACTTTACACAGATCTCCGAACAACTTGGCTATACTTCGATCCATTACTTTTCCCGTCGATTTAAAAAAGAGACCGGGATGACGCCGTCCGAATACGCCTCCTCGATCAAAGCAATGGCAGAAGGGCAGTTCTAACCTGTACGGAGACATATTTAATTTTCTTTGCTGTGAAATCTGAGCGCTGACGGTTTCTAAAAAGAATTAAGATATTAGAATAGCGTCAGCTATAAAGAAAATTAGAAATATAATGGTCAAAGAATAAACATAAACACCGGCAGTGTCACGATGGACAGCAGTGTGGACACAAAAATCGCCTGCGATGCTATCTCCGGATTGCAGTCATACTTATCCGCCAGTATCGCAGTCGTGCTCGCCATTGGCATGGCGCTTAAAAGCACCATTGTACTGCACAGCACGCTGTCAATGCTAAAAATTCTTAACACTACCAGAATCAGCAATGGATACGCTGCAAGCCTGAGCACACAATAATACAGCACATCCCAATCGAACATCCGCCTGATATCCGACTCTGCCAGCATCGCTCCGATAGCAAGCATGGAGATAGGAACCATACATTTGCTGATCCCCTCAACAGTATTCTCAAGGAATGCCGGGAACTTTACCTGAAACATCATCAAAAGCACTCCCAGAAAAACCGCGATAATGCACGGATGCTTCACCAGCTTTTTATAAGCTTCCTTATGATCCACATGAGTAAAGAGCGCAAGCCCTGACGACCACATGGTAAGGCGCACGGGTATCTGAAAAAAGGATGTATAAAGCACTCCCGCCGCACCGTAGAGCGAGTGGATGATGGGAATCCCGATAAAGCTGGAATTCGAGACGATAATTCCGTATGTAAATATCCTGCTCTTCTCCTCCGGGCAGCGGAGAAAGCAGTATTTTCCAAAAAGTATGCTGAACATCTGTATCCCGAGCGAAATCAAAAATGCTCCGGAACAATTTTTGATAAATTGTTCCGAAACATTCATCTCACCCATAAATGAGCTGATAATATTACAGGGAAGTATCAGATTCACCGTAATATCCGACAGGCACTTCTGCCCTTCTTTCGTGATAATTCCTGTTTTTTTCAGTATAAGCCCGGTTATGATCAGCAAAAACAGCGTAAGCTGCAGATGGACCATCTGGGTAAAAAGTGTCATTTTTCCTCAATCCTTAATCACTTCGTAGTTGTTGCTGCGAAATATGCCATTCAGCTAAGCTCCAAACCGCTGCTGTGCAGCTCCTTCGCAGCATACGCTGCTACGTTTCTCGCTAAATGGGCATTCCGCCCATTTCAGGATATGCCGCTATGGCTCTTAGCATGCAAGCATGCGCGTTTCATAGCGGCATATCCTGTATGGCTGAATTTTAACTGTTATATTTTTGTCTGTCAAGCTCTTTCTCTTTTGCATTTACAATTACGTTAACTGCCGCATCACCGATAACATTCAAAGGAAGCAGAGCCATCTCAACCGGACGGTTCACCGCTACGATCAGCGCATAACCGATCAGACACGCATCGGTTGTCCATCCCATACCGGAGAGTACAGTAAAGATCATGGTCGTTCCCGCGATCGGAATTGCCGGTGTTCCTGCCGCCGCACAGATGGAAAGGAATGCCATTACGATCATGTTTGCCGGCGTAACATCGATCCCCGCGCTTGTCGCGATAAAGGTAACTGCGAACATATGCATAACCGTCGTTCCGTTCATGTTAATCGTCATACCTGTAGGAAGCACAAAGCTTGTAACTTCCTTGCTGCATCCAAGCTCGTCGATACAAGTCCGTGTATTCAGCGGGAGACATGCCGCGGACGAGTTGGTAGAAAATCCAAACACACCGACCTTCGCAATCTTCTTCAAGAATTTTATCGGGTTCTCCTTTGTCGTAATCCAGATTCCAAGAGGATACAGAGTTACAACTAATGCAAACAGTGTGAGCATAGCAGATACAACATAAGCAGCAACCGGAGCCAAATACTCTACGCCATAGATCGCGAACGTTCTGGAGATCAGACAGAAGATCGCAACCGGACCTATTTTATTGATCAGGAAAGACAGCCACATATTGATAACTTCTGATAAATTCTCAAGAACCTTTTTAAGAGGCTCTCCTCTCTCCCCCATCTGGTTCAGACACAGACCAAGGATAATCGCTACAACAACGATTGCCAAAATGCTGTTATTGGTACTTGCGGCATCTGTAATATTTGACGGAACCGCATTTACAACAACTGCCAGCGGGTTGAATGCATCAATGGTCGCCGCCTCCGCAACACCGTCGCTTGGAAGGGTTACATTGAATGCTCCGAGGGACTTTACAATATACGCAACCACACATCCGAGCGCCGCGCCACACACATAAAATCCGAAGAATCCTGCAAGTGTACGTCCGGCGATGCGGCCGAGCTTTGTCGAATTAGAAATGCTGCACATCGCAAGGCTCAAGGATACCAATACCAACGGTACGATCGCCATCTGCAGCCCCTTCATAAAGATCTGCCCGATGATGTAGAAGATACCGATCGCTCCGACACCCTCCGGTACAGTGATATCTTGGAAAAGCAGCTTGTTGACCATCACCCATCCGTCCTCAGAGATTACGTTCTCTCTTAAGAACAGAAAGAGCAGGCCTACGGCAAGACCGCCGACAAGCGCGATCATCATCTTTTTTACTACCGACATCGGTTCTTTCTTTGTATCATTACTCATTTATCTTCACTCCTTTGTATTTAATTTTTCAAACATCCTCATTCTCTACAGATGTTTAATCTCAATTCCTTCCTCTGCGAATGCTTTTCGGATTCTCTGTACAAACGCCAACGCCTTCGGTCCGTCTCCGTGCACGCAGAGCGTATCTCCCTTGATGTCAAGCTCCTTGCCGTTGATAGAAGTTACTTTCCCCTCTTTGATCATCCGCACGCATCTTGCAATTGCCGTCTCCTCATCTGTGATCATGGAACCCTCCATCTTTCTCGGAACCAAAGACAGGTCATCCATGTACGCGCGGTCCGCAAAGATCTCAGAAGCAGTACGAAGTCCTTTGCTCTCTGCGATCTGTCCGAGCACCGCTCCGGCGCAGTAATAAACAATCAGGTCTTTATCAAAATCTGTAATCGCTTCTACGATCGCCGAAGATATCTCTTCATCATACTGGCACTGGTTTCCCATCGCTCCATGGGGCGCCACATGCTGTAACTTCATGCCGCAGCTTTTTGTAAACGCCGCCAATGCGCCAATCTGGTACTTCACATAATTCTTAACCTCCTGATAGGAAAGCACCATCTTCCTGCGCCCGAATCCCATAAGATCCGGATAGCCCGGATGCGCGCCTACCATTACGCCCCGTTCTTTTGCCATTCCTACAACCTTATCCATAACCATTGGATCGCCCGCATGCCACCCGCAGGCAACATTTGCCGTTGTCACATATTGGATAATGTCTGCGTCCCCGCCAAGTTTGTAAGCGCCGAAGCTCTCACCCATGTCGCTGTTCAAGTCAACACTGTACATCTTTTTTCTCCTTTCGCTTTTTATCTGGCCAGCGTTCGCATGAACGTCTGGCTATCTAACAGCTTAGACAAGCTGAACTGTTACTTATTTACAACGTTCTGTGGCTCGCCGCCCACAAAGCATTTCAGATTCTCTACCGCGATGTCCATCAGTCTCTGACGCGACTCCTTCGGCGCCCATGCGATATGAGGCGTAATGATCATGTTCTTTGCCTGAAGAAGCGGATTGTCCATCTGGATCGGCTCTGTAGATACAACGTCTACTGCTGCGCCTGCTACCTTGCCGCTGTTAAGCGCGTCTCTCAAATCTTCTTCCACAATCAATGGTCCGCGGGAATCATTGATGATCATAACGCCGGTCTTCATCTTAGCAATGGTATCCTTATTGATGATTCCTTCCGTCTCCGGGAAGAGCGGACAGTGCAGCGAGATCACATCTGACTCAGCAAGCAGCGTGTCAAGGTCCGCATAGCGGCAGGTCTCACTCTCAAGCTCCGGACGTTTGAATGCGTCGTATGCAAGAACCTTCATTCCAAGCGCCTGCGCGATCTTTCCTGTATCCTGTCCGATACGTCCGAATCCAATGATACCCATCGTCTTTCCGGCCAATTCCACCAATGGATAGTTCCAGAAACACCAGTCCGCATTATTTGTCCAGTCGCCTTTCTTTACACACTCCGAATGCTCTCCGATGTGATGGCACAGCTCAAGAAGAAGCGCGATCGCATACTGGGATACTGCTGCAGTTCCGTATGTAGGAATATTAGACACCGGAATGTTTCTCTCTTTGGCCGCTTCAATATCTACAATGTTGTAGCCAGTAGCAAGCACGCCGACGAATTTAATGTTCGGACATGCCGCAAATGTCTCTCTTGTAAGAGGCGTCTTGTTGGTATATACAACCTCTGCATCACCGATTCTTGAGACAATCTCATCCTCTTTTGTGCGGTCATAAACAGTAACTTCTCCAAATTTCTCCATGCCTTCCCAGCTAATGTCTCCCGGGTTCAATGTGTAACCATCCAATACTACGATTTTCATACTTTCTTTACCTCCATATATTTTTATTTTTTATATTCTTGCTCTTGTTATCTTTTTCTTCATGATACTTACCAGCCATTTTTTCTTTATTGGTTTCATCTTTCAGCAATTCAGCTTCCGCTCCAAATTGTCCAATTCGTTCAAACGGCGGATATAAAGCTCCTGCGCCAGCTCGATACTCACCTCGACAAACCGTACCCTGTATCCAGCCATGCTCTGTGTCAGAAGCGGAAGATCTACGGATATGACGCTTCCGATCTTTGTATATCCTCCGGTACTCTGCCTGTCCGCCAGCATGATGATCGGCTGTCCGTTGGTCGGCACCTGAATGGAACCAAAAGAGATGCCATCCGTCATGATATTGCCGTCTCCGATATGGCAAAGAGGCTCCTCGCGCTCCAGCCTGCAGCCCATCCGGTCAAACTCATTGGTAATCTTTGCTCCGTACCAGAAGAATTTCCTGCATTCTTCCTCTGTAAATTCATAATCCTGAGGACCTCTTACTACACGGAGCGTCAGCTCATTCTTTGGGAATACCTCCGGTTTAAGCTTCCGTAACTCCATATTAGGCAATGCCGTCTTTGGCGATGCAAAGCCAATCTTATCCCCTTTCTCAAGCTTTCTTCCGTCCATTCCGCCAAGCTCATTTCTCATAAGGGTTGCCTTGCTTCCCATCACTTTTGCAATAGCAAGACCTCCCGCAAATGCGATATAAGCGCGGCATCCGTTTCCATTGGTCATCCCCAAAGTAAGAACAGAACCTGCATGAACCAGCACTGCCTGATACATAGGGATGGAAGTCCCGTCAACACTCGGCGACATATCCGCTCCCGTAACGGCGATGATATTATCCTTCTCAAACCGGATCGACGCTCCCTGAAAAGTCATCTCAAGCGCACCTTCTTTGCGGTCGTTGCCTGCCAGTATATTTGCTATGTAAAATGATTTTGTGTCCATCGGTCCCGCCGGAGACACGCCGAACTGCTGATATCCGAAACGCCCCTCATCTTGGACTGTTGTAAGGATGCCGGGATTCTCAATCACGATTCCCATCTACTTCACCCCTTTCTGATAGGTCTTCACACGGTAAGTTCCTTTTCGTACATCTTCTTTGATCTTGTCGTATTCCCTCCTGCTGACCGGAACATATCGAAACCACTCTCCCGCATGCACCAGAAATGGATCTTCTTCCGAATAATTACAGACAGAAAGGGGTGTCCCACCTAAGATATTCCATCCGCAGGGCTGAGGGAACGGAATCAAATTGGAAAGATTCAGCTGAGCCACAATAGACTGCCCGGCAATCTTCACTCTCGGCGACTCTCTTCTCTTAAAATGAAACGGCTCTTCGAACCTTGCCGCATATGCGTGTCCCGGCGCAAATCCAAGCATATATGTATAGTATTCATGCTCCGAATGCATCCGGATAAACTCCTGAACCGAAACATCCTCAAACTTGGCGCAATCCTCTAAGTCAGGCCCCAATTCTCCCCCGTAACAAATCGGGATCTCTTTAACAATCCCCCCTGTTTCTTTTACTTCTTCTAAATTGTCAAGCCGTTTTTCAATCTCCTCTTTCAGCTCTTTATACCGTATTACCTGCGGTCTGTAATGAACCATAAGCGAAGCATAAGTAGGTACCATCTCCGTAATCCCGTCAATCGGCTTCTTCGTCAGCTCCTCAAAAAGCCCCCGCACTTTTTGATTGACCTTTAGGCTGATCTCATCTCCCAGCTGAACCGAAACCGCCGTATCGCCCGAAATCAAAAATTTTGCATCCATCCGGCATCTCCTTTCTCAATTGTGCACATTGACTATTTTGCTGCCCTGTTATTCTTATTTTTCTCTCACTTTATTAACTAATTAGACTATATCACACCTTAATCATTTTAAAAAATGAATTATTTGTCTATAATATATTAATAATTTTTATAATTAAAAATATAAATATGTAATGATCGAACTTGTTGCTTATCATATCTATAACTGTTGGGTTAAAATAAACCGCAGAACGCGGACTCAGATCAATGAACAAAAGAAAAATCCTGAAGAATGAATGCATTCACACATCATTCATGAAGAAACTTATTGCTAATTTTCAATATAAAGCATATAATATCATTACAAACACATGCAAAATAACTGCAATATATTTACAAGGAGGAATCTTTATGGCAGAACAGGTTTTAATTCAATTTAGGGCAGACAAAGCACTAAAACAGGAAGTGACTGAAATATATGAGAAGCTTGGAATGGATTTACCTACAGCATTCCGTATGTTCATGACTAAAAGCAAAATGGTAAAAGGACTTCCATTTGAAGCAAAATTGCCTGAACAGACAATAACAAGAACAGAAGCAAAAAATGCCTTTTATGAATTACGAAAGCAGGCAGCTGATGTTCCGGAAATGTCACTTGATGATATTAATGCTGAAATTCAGGCAGTAAGAGCGGAAAGGAAAAGGTAAATATCTATGGAATATTATGCAGTAATTGATACAAATGTATTGCTATCGGCTTTACTTTCTAAAAATGAAAATTCAGCTACAGTCAGGGTAATAGACTCTGTTTTTGAAGGAAAGATTATTCCATTGTATCATCAGGATATTTTATCTGAATATGACGAGGTTCTTCATAGAGAAAAATTCCACCTGCATGAGAATAGAATACGGACAGTTCTTGATGCAGTCAGACAGTATGGCGTCGAAGTGTTTCCACAATCCACAGGGGCAGTCCTGATTGATATGAATGACCTCATATTCTATGAAGTAGCTATGGAAAAGAGGGATGATGATGCGTACTTAGTCACAGGTAATCAGAAACATTATCCATTCAGGGATTTTATTATTACCCCTGTAGAAATGATGGCGATTATTGAAACAACAGTAGAAAATTAATTTATGGCTGCTCTTACTGGTTATCTTCCATATTTTCAATATAAAATTCGTCCTGACAGCTTTTCCCTTCATTTTTCAGCAACAGCTTATGCTCATCATACTTCCATGACGATCTCTGTTTGCAATCAGATAATCAATACAGAACATCTGATACATATACAAGCCCCAGCCATTTCTTACTGCAAATCCTAATGGAGATTCATCTCCTTCTTTCTGCAGATCATATGCCAGTTTTTCTTCGCTTTCCTGACGAAAACTATCCGAAACAGAAATCCATGTTTCCTGTTCTTTTCCATCAATCACAACCAAAGCTTCTTCACGTCCTTCGACTGGCCCTGTGTGTTTTTATCTCACTGTTGACTTCTTTTAAGCAGACTGCAAACCCGTGGTCGGACCGTCGATCTCTACAGTAATGCTCTTCAGCGACCTTGCATCCATGTGCAGTCACCTCCCGCAACTATCAAATTTTTGCGAATATCGTCCGAAACCTTTGATATTTTCGTCCGATTCTGATATACTAAGAATAACCTCAAAGAAAGGAGGCACAGTTATGTCTATTACGGCTACGGAACTCAAAAATAATCTGAGCAAATACCTGCTGCTTGCATCAAAAGAGGACATTTATATCACCCAATACGGAAAAGTCATCGCCAAGCTGACAAATCCGTTTCAGGATCGGCTTAACATTGCAGAGTCCCTCTTCGGCAGCGTTCCTGCAACCATGACACTGGAAGAAGCCATGGAAGAGAGGCTGGGCAAAATATGAGAATTCTTCTTGATACCTGCGTTATCATGGACGCCGTTCAAAACCGTGCGCCATTTGCGGCTGGCGCAAAGAAAATTTTCCGCAAAGCGGCAATGAATCGTTTTATTGGCTGCATTACTGCCAAAGCATCCACAGATATCTACTACCTGACGCACAGATGCACCCACAGCGACAAAGATACCAGAGTAATCCTGACAAAACTCTTTGCTCTTTTTGATGTGCTTGACACTGCGGCGTTGGACTGTAAAAAAGCAGTTTCCTCATCTGTGGCTGATTATGAGGATGCCGTGATGATTGAAACTGCTGTCAGCAACGGAATAGATTACATCGTGACAAGGAATGCGAAAGACTATAAAGCCTCTCCAATTCCAGTTCTCTCCTCGGACACTTTTCTTCAAATGCTGGAGCAGGAACAGAATCCGTTCTCGCAAACAGACGACAGCGATTAAGCTGATAAGCAAAGGAACAGAATCCCCACGCAATTCTCAAGTCAGGTTGCGTGAGGATTTTTATGCCACCTGTTGACATCTTCGCAGGTTAAAACAAATCGAGCCCAGTCTGACCTGCTATTGCAGCCCACGGGACATCATCATTTCCCGCTCACTGTGGCCAAGTTTTTTACTGTCCGCCTGCCCTCAGTGTCCTCGCCCTCCACCTATGCGGATTCCTGTCTATCACGCATTACCGACCGACGGCACAGTTACCGGATCGAGATGAATGGGCATAGTATGGGAGAACCCCTCGATTATTGGCAGCGGCATTATTTTAATCCAGCTTCCATAATCAAAAACTATATATCGCTACGCCTACGTTTGTGGAGCAGCACTCTCAGAAAAATATTCTGCGTTAAACTATCCAAAACTTAATTTTCGTTGTACGAGGATTTCAAATTCTATACAATACATCAACGGCGCCAAGATGAAAAACAATATAGAATTTGCACTCCTAAACACATGATAAAGCAACTGCATGATAACATATGAACTGAAAGATGGCATCAGATCCACAACAACATGAATAAGAGAAATATCATATTGCATGTCTCCCAAACCAACGCCTTTTAAAATCAAAAGCAACACAATTAAGTATATAGCATATTGTTTCCAGCATCCCCAAATCACTTTTTTGCTGCTTTCTAAAATCACATCCCATTCCCTTTTCCATACACAGTTTAAAATTATCAGCATAAATGGCAGCCACAGTATTAACATATATACCGCATCAAATACTATTGAAAACTGGTATTCCTTTCCATGCGTCACAAGTTTTTCCACTTCTGATATTGAACGGAAAAATTGTATGCCAACTAAATATAATACACATATAAATTTTCCATCCCTTTCAATCCAAAATAATTGGAGTCACATTAATTCTTATTTGACACATCGTCTAAATACTCGTATTTTTCATACGTATTTTTATCAGATGCCAACGCAACATTACTGTTAGTCATTGGTATACACAACAGACCTATAATTATTTTTCTATCATTCTTTCTCCCGTTTTTTATTACGGTGCAAACTAATGCCTGTATTTCCGCATTAGATATTACAAAAATACAGGCTATTCTCAAGTTTTATTCTAAATCAGTCCGAGACAAAATCACTGGAAGTTAAGATTCTACGACCTGTTTTTATCAAAACAAATTTATAATTTTAAAATCAAATATTAAACTGTTTGATAAATTTTGTCATTTAAATTATATGATCACCTTGCTATATTGATTTTCTTAATAAAGGAAATAATCAATCCCAGCATGCTATCATTTTAATTTATTGTATATTTTAATGACATTTATAATAATCAAAAAACAGGATACATAACCTATCGCCATAGTCTTTACATAACCTTTCATTTGAAAATACGCGCAAATAATGAGTAATATGACAGCTAAAATAATGATAGAATATAAATTCTTTTTAATTTCTTTCATATATAATCCTTTCGTCTTTTTTAATATATTTCCTTAACCCGATATGCTGTTGCTTTTGCCGTTTTTCCTTTATAATTCGCTTTTGTATACCAAGTATAGATATATTTATACACATACTGTCGAATTGATTTAATATAACCACTTGAGCTGCTCTTTTTATGATAATATTTTTTTGCCTTATATGAAATTCCTTTAGTATTTGGCTCATAATTACGTAATGCTGTATATACACTTGATGCAACCCATCCAGCAAGTTCTTTACCACCACATGCTACTACTACTGTTACATACGCACTTATACTTATATCCTGCAGCGTTTTTGTAAGTCTTATATCTCCATTACTAACTGTTGATAAATATTTTGAATAATCGGCAGCTTTTCCATATGGACATTTCTTTTGAAACCAAAGTTGCGAATCAAATGCCATGACATCACCTGTCTTATTGTTTTCCTCCTCATTTTCTATTCTAACTTTGTTGCCATCAATACAAATTTCACCTGTAGCTGTGACTTTTACAATTTCGGTTATATCATCTTGAACGACTTCAAACTCAAACATATCATCACTGTTGTTAAGTACGGTTATCGCATTTGTATAATCCCCTATTTTTATTTTATAATTTTTTGACTCGCCAGCTTTTGCTTCAATTTTCTGAATGATACCAGCCTCTAATATTCCACATTTTTCTAATTCTTCCATATCTTCATTTATTTGCTTTCTACATTCTTTACTGTCTATAGAATTATTAGTCAAGAGTTGTTCTATCTTTTTTCCACTTTCTGCTACAATTTTATTTTCTGCCAATGCAGTTTCACTCATCATAACTACTAATGTCATTACTAAAATCAATGATATAATTCGTTTTCTCATTATTCGTTTTCTACTTAAAATTATTCTGCATTTCCAATACTCTTCCACCAGAAACCTTTTCTAATAAATCAGATCTCTTTTTTGTAGTTTTCAGGATTTTGGTAATTGCCTCTTGGGGACTTATATTCAAATTTTCATCATAAATCTCTACCGCCATTCCTGTAACCATGGGAGCCGCAAAAGATGTTCCTGAAACATATGCGTATTCATTGTTTGCGGAAGTTGTATATACATTTTCACCCAATGCTGCTATGTCCACATCCTGACTGCTATAATTAGAGCCTTTGCACAATTTATATTGTTCATCTACACTAGTTACCGTAATAATATTGGAGGATTTAAATGATGCCGGATATACTTTTTGAACAGAAATATTTCTCCCTCTATTTAAACAGCTACCAGCCGCAACTACAAACAGCATTTCTGACGAGTCAATAATCTCAAATAACTCTTTGTCATATTCATATGTTCCCAAGCTCAAATTACATATCTTAGCATTCATGCTTTCTGCATAACGGATTGCTTTTTTTAAATTTTGAATTGTTCCTCTTCTATCACTATTGTCATCCAAAATTTTCAAAACGATGATTTTTATATTTTTATTCCGGCATTGCCGTAAAATAATTCCGGCACAAGCCGTGCCATGGGAATTTTCTTTTATATTTGAATGATAAGAATCAATTTTTTCATTATTTTCACAAAAATTCCATCCATTTATGTCGTCAACATATCCATTAAAATCATCATCTAATCCATTGATTTTTTCATTTTTATTAATCCAAACATAGTCTTTCAATTTCTCATGACTAATTTCTATACCTGTATCAATAATAGCCACCCTGAGTTCGCTGTTTCTATCCTGTTTAAGTCCTATATCCAATTTTTCATTTTTAAGCTTTTCTTTAAAATCTGCACTTAGCAACATAATTAAAATTCCCATAAAGAAAATAAATTTGTTTAATTTGCAAATGCTTTTCATTAATTGTACCATCTTTTCACTTAATTTAATTATATTTATATGCTGGCATAAATCCTCTACCTCCTAACACACTCCTGTGCATACTGTGAACAGATTTCCTCATCATTGATCTGTGTGAAACGCTCACGCTTTATCTTCCTGTAACAGTCAATTGCCGTATGCTCTGTAACTGTTATAATAAAGGCTTTTGTTTTCTTTGAATCAACATCTTCTATTTTTTCTAAATGGCTGATAAGTTTAAACAATGTCTGGGACACTGCTTCCTCTGCCTCGTACTGTCCGCCGAGGATTCCAAATGCCGCATAGTACATAACATCTATATATTTGTTATATATCTTTTCAAACTTTGACTTATCCTCTGGAGTATCTATTGCCGTTATAAGTATAAGCATATCTTATATCCTTACTATATAAACGAATCTGACTTGTTGTTTGTGACACTTTTTTTAAATTTTTTATTACTGCTCTTTTCCTCCCACATATCCCCATCCTCTTTTACTGAGATACGGAGCCATTCTCTCTTCAAAGATCTGAACCGCCTTAAGCGTCGCCTCGTTGGGATACTTATGTTTAATTTCATAGGTGATTCTCTCCGGAGGCGGCACCGGATTCGCAATCTCGCTCACATATACCTGCCTTAATGTCTTAAGCCGGTCCACCACAGAGATCGGCGCAATCACCCACATCCGCTCATCTGACATCAGATGCAGAAGCAGTTCAAAAGTGTCCACCCACACACGGGGACGCTCTCCCTTACTCACCCACTGATCATGCCAGATCTGGTAATTCGCCTCCCAACTTAAAAATATCTCCCACTCCTTATCAAGCTCTTCCGTATGAATAAAAGGCTTCTTAAGTTCTGCAGCCGCCGACTGCACGATATACATCTTCTCCCTCAGTATCGGCCGCGCGATGATATTTTTAAACTGCAGATGATGGTACACAAATCCTAAGTCAATCTCATGGTTTTCTAAAAGTCCGTACAGCTCATAGGAATAGTGCGTCTTTATGTGCAGGTTCATAATCTGCTCCTTAGCCCCAAGCATCTCACTGTACAGGTCAAACAATATCGCGCTGTTCATCGTATCCGTACATCCAACCGTCAGATAAAGCCTTTCCTTACTGCTCTTTAAAAGCTGCATCTCCCGCCAGATAGAAAGCCACTGCTCCGCAATGGGGATAAATTCTTCTCCCTGGGAGGTCAGCTCTATCTGCTTATAACCCTTTTTTCTCGTGATCAGCTTTACTGAAAGCTCTTCCTCCAAGAGCTTCAGCCTGTGACTCACCGTGGGCTGGGACAAAAAAAGGTTGTCCGCCGTCTTTGTAATGTTCTTCGTCTTAACGATCATCAAAAAAGTCTCAATATCCGCTAAATTCATAAACGCTCCTTTTAAATATAAATTATATTAATATTATACAACGTAATTATTCATTTTTCAATTTTCATTTTTCATGCTATGATGAAATCAAGTTAAAAATCGGTACGGACAAGGAGGATATAACAGATGAATAATGAAGAAAGAGGAATTTTATTTTCTGATGAATACCAAAAAAGCTTAAAGGCGCAGTTCTGTTACGCTGATGCGGATCCAGAACATGGGGAGCGTCTCTTTTTTGAAAATTCCGGGGGCTCTTTAAGACTTAGAAAAGCGGTAGAAGTAAAAGCACAGATTGAAGAATTTCCAGACTGCCCGGAGCGGGTAAGAGGAAGAGGATATGAACTTTCCCACTATGTAGCCGACGGAACGAAAGATATCTTAGAGACCGTATTCGGCGCAAAGAGCGGCGGCCTGCTTACAGAACTTACCGCTTCCCAGAGCATGTTTCAGGCTGTAGGTACGATCATGACCAATGTAAAATGGGGAACCAACGCAGTCACCTCTTCCCTTGAGCACCCTTCAGCCCACGATGCAGTTGAGTTCTACTGCACCCAGACCGGACGTGAATTCCGCGTAGTTCCGGCTAATAAGACTACCGGCGGACTTGACGTAGACGAAATTATGAAATATGTGGACAAAGATACCGTCCTCTTAAGCATCATGGCGGCATCCAATATCTCTGGAAATATCATGGACATCAAGGAAATCGCACGCCGCGCAAAGGAGATCAATCCAGAAATCTATATTGTAAGCGATGCGGTGCAGCATGCGCCTCATGCAGCGATTGATGTAGAAGACTGGGGGGTAGATGTATCCAATTTTGCGCCTTACAAATTCTTCGGCGTCCGCGGCTGCGGCTTTTGCTATGTATCCGACCGGGTATGCGCGCTGCCGCACCACAAGCTGATCCATAAAGACGACCATGTATGGGCGCTCGGCACTCCAACGCCTGCGAACTTCGCAGCTATGATGGCGGTCATCGACTATGTATGTGAAATCGGCGCACATTTTATCGACAGCACTGACAGACGCACGCTGTATGTAGAAGGCATGCACCGCATCCACCTTCAAGAACGCGCGCTTTTATACCGGATGCTTGAAGGCACAGATGAGGTTCCGGGACTTCGCCACATTGAGAAAGCAGAAGTATATGTAGACATGGAAGACCTTACATACAAAGACTTAATCGTCGCTATGGGAATCAAAGGCATTGAATTCGCTGACCTCTCACAGAAATACTTAGAGCATGGCATTACCGTATTTGAGCGTCTGAACACAAGCCCCTATTCTAAGAGAATCGTAGAATCCCTCGGACTAGAAGGAGCGATCCGCGTATCTCCGCTCCACTGCCACGGAACAGACGATATCGATAAGTTCCTTAAGGCTACAAAAGACATCGCAGAGACTGTTTAGTTTCCCCTCATACAATCTTCTTAATACCAAAAGAAGAATCTGCCTTCCGTGTTTTCCCCATCGGAAGGCAGATTTCATTTTGAAAACGGCGCACAGCGATTGGCATAACAATTGTATCTGTTTGTTTTTGACCTTGCTATTAGTTTATGATATGATATGAAAATATAGTATAAAGGAGTGCTTTCTATGAAATTAACAATATTAGGAACCGGAAACGCTGCCGTGTCCGAATGCTATAATACCTGCTTTGCCATCTCTGAGGGCAGCAGACATTTTCTTATAGATGCCGGCGGCGGGAACAGAATTCTAAAAGTACTGAAAGATACCGGCATTGATATCTGCAATATCCATGATATCTTTGTAACCCACGAGCATGTGGACCATGTACTCGGAATCATCTGGCTGATTCGTCTGATCGGTCAACGGATGAATCAGGAAACATATGACGGTGAGCTTCGCATCTACTGCCATGAGGAGCTTTCCGAAAAGATTCAGGCAATCGCGAATATGACCATTCAGCAGAAAGTCTGCAGGCATATGGGAGGACGCATCCGTTTTGATATTGTAAAAAGCGGTGATTCCCGACATATCTTAGACTGTCCGGTCACATTTTTTGATATTGCCTCCACAAAAGCAAAGCAGTTCGGCTTCACCATGCAGCTTAATAACGGAAAGAAATTCACCTGCGTAGGGGATGAGCCTTATAATGAAGCAAACCATGAATATGTAAAGGGCAGCGACTGGCTTCTTCACGAAGCATTCTGCCTGTTTGGAGAAGCTGATAAATTCAAGCCTTACGAAAAACACCACAGCACGGTAAAAGAAGCATGTCAGCTTGCTGAAAGTCTTTCTATCCCAAACCTTCTTTTATATCACACAGAAGAGACACACCTGAAGGAACGCAAACGCCTTTACACCGAAGAAGGCAGGCAGTATTTTCATGGCAGCCTTTACGTTCCCGATGATCTGGAAACCTTTGAATTATAACTCATTTATAAATGGAGGAGCGCTTCGCTCCTCCACTTCTATGCCCGCTGTAATATATGTATACTTTCACTATGCTTTTTCACAACCGTCTTAATAACAGCAGCATCCTCTTCTAATGTGCTCAGACGCTGCTCATTCTCAAGCCACCCTTTTTAAATCGGATAAAGATTCTCACACAGCAAACGGATTGGGCGCACTACATCGTTCTCTAAAAAAATGCCATGACAAAAATCCCAGATTGGAAACTCAGAATCTTCGATTATTCTGATACGATATCAGCATAATACAATCTAACGTTAAGGTCAAAAGATTTTTGTTAACAATTATTTCTTATTTTCAACACATTTTTATCACAGTTTTTGCGTATACTATAATTGTTCGAAGAAATGATTCGAACACAAATAATTCTTTTTCATAACTTTTTCCTCAGGACTGCACACCTCCCATATGCAGTCCTTTTAAATTGCAAAAACACACCGGAAATACACCCAATCATTGCCTGCAAGAAAAGATCAGGAGGAGCAAATGCTCCTCCCGTTTAAATTACTTTTCATTTTAAATAACGTTTTTAAATACCTTCCGGCAGATCTTCACATCTCTCTGTAGGATACACAACTCCTTCTTTCATGACAAATGCACAATCAAGGAGCGCATACGGGTCTGTCATCAGATCTCTCTTCCACGCGGAGATATCAGCCAATTTTCCAGCCTCAAGCGTTCCGATCTTATCATCTAACTGAAGAATCTCTGAATTCGTCTTTGTCGCAGCCTGAAGGGTTCTGAATGTCCCCATGTCACTTTCCATCCACGCTTTAAACTCATATCCGCTCTCATAATTCTGATGATTCGCAACAAAGTCAGTTCCATAACCGAGCTTGCATTTGCATTTTCTTATCATTTCCCGCCCTGCCTGGAGCGCATCTTTATAATACTCAAGCTTCGCCCGAAATTCCGGCTGCTTATCTTTAATTCCTATCGGATCATAATGAACCGCCTCTTCATACGGGCAGAACGTAGGTACAACATAGACATTGTGATCAACGATCATCTGCGCAGTTTCTTCGTCCATCAGAGAACAGTGCTCCATACCGTCAATGCCGTATTTCACAAGCTTCTGCATATGATTCGGACTGTATACATGGGCGGTGACAGTCTTGCCCCACTCATGCGCCGTCGTCATGATCGCTTCCATCTCTTCATCATTCAGCTGCTGCTGCGCCGGATTGTCATTCGGTGTAAAGAATCCGCCTGTCGCCATAATCTTAATAAAATCCGCACCGTACTTAATCTCTTCACGCACTGCATTTACAAAGAAATCTTTACCGGAGCCAAGTGTCAGACGCAAATTCTGCATGATCTGAGACAGTTCCGGATTCCTTGAAAACCCTTGTGACAGATCCCCATGACTTCCAGCCGCACATAAGAAACGCGGCGTTGCTACAATTCTGCTGCCCGTAAGGTATCCCTTTTCAATCGCGCGCTTCACATCCAGAACGCCGAAGCCGTTGGAATTGATTCCCCCTGTATGGCGGACCGTCGTAAAACCGCGGGACAAGGATTTCTTAGCAGTACGGACGATCGCGATTGTCTTCGCCTCCTCCGACGTCGAATAAACTTCTTCCCGTATATGATGCCAGTCATAATAATCCATATGCATATGCGCATCGATCATGCCCGGCGTCACCGTTGCATCGGACAAGTCAATGACTTCTGCTGATTCCGGCCGTATGATATCCGTACCGATTGCTTCAATCTTATCATTTTTCACCAAAATCTTATAGTTCTCTTTAAATTCCGGATCAATTCCATTATAAAGCTTTCCGCAAATAATAAATATCAGCTTATCATCCTTCATTTTATGATTCCCCATTTCTTTCTTAATTCTTATTTTGTCCCTGTGTGGCAAGAGACACTACAATCAATACGACCGTTGCAACCGGAACTGCAATCAACACTGTAGCGATACCAAGAGGCTGACCCATAGCTTCATATACAATGGTCACGGCAGTTCCAACTACCATCGAAGCGATACCGCCCATCTTTGTTACCTTCTTCCAGCAAAGTGCGCCGATAAGGGCGGGAGAAATACCTGCGCCGTATATCGTATAGGACCAATACTGAATTGCCAGCACTGTTGGGAAAAACTGAAGCAGAATATACGCAAGAACTCCTGTTACAAGTATCGTCCCTCTTGTAAATACAAACTTCTGATGGTCGGTAGCATTCGGATTGATCCTGTCTGCGTAGACATCATATGTAATATTCGTGGCGCCTGATAACAGATAGGAATCTCCTGTAGTAATGATAAATGCTGTCGCCGCCGCGAGTAAAAGTCCGCCTGCAAAAGTCGGGATTACCGTAGTCGTAGACATGAACGCCATAGCTGCATCAATATTATCCCCAAAAATAGTCTTTGCAGAAAATGCGATTACCGCTACCAGCGGTACAACTACTACTAATCCGACAAACCAGCCCACAAAACCCTTCTTAACAGTTTTGTCACCGTTACCTGCCGCAATTCTCTGATAGAGATTCTGATCACCGATCGACAGGAAAAACAGAGGCAGATATCCAGATAAAAATCCCGCCACGGTCTGTCCGCCGCTGAATGTAAGGCTGTCCGGGTTCGCTGCAGCCGCCGTAGAGATCACATTGTCCCATCCGCCTGCACTTTTAATAACCAGCGGGGTTGCCGCAACAATTCCCACAAGCATGATAAAAGCGCTGAGCGCATCTGTTACCGCTACTGATTTCAACCCTCCGGACATCGCAAGGAAAATGATAAGAACTGCCGAAAGCGCCGTCGCAATGCCTACATCCATGCCCGTTGTCACATTCAGAACATATGCCAATCCCTTATACTGATATGCACAGATAGAAATCATGGACAGAGCAATGATAATACCCGACAGAGTTCTTGCAGTATGGCCGTACTTATTCTCCAAAAGCCCCGCTACCGTAAAAGAATCCGACTGCCGAATCTTCCCTGCCAGAAGAAACAGCACGACAACTCCCGCCAGAGATGGAACTGCAAAGAAGATTCCAGGCCACAATCCATAGGTATACGCCAGCGAATTTCCGCCCCCGGAGATCGTTCCATTTCCTGTAAATGTCGCCAGAAATGTACCCATCAGCACAATCGATCCAAGTCCGCCTCCTGCCCGCACAAACTCATCGCTTGTCTTTGCTTTCCGTGAATAGTAAGCTCCTACTACTACCAGCATAATAACATAGATGACAACAAAGATTAACAGACTCGGTTTTGCAATTAGTTGTTGCATAAAATCCCTCCTTTTCATAACAAAAGGCAAAACAGCCAGATAAATGACCGTTTTGCCTTTCGCCCGACTTCTTAAAGTTAGAGACCGCAGTCTCTATTTAAGAAAATTATAACTCCATGTTATATATTTGTCAAATCAATTTATATTTGCTGTGTCTGTCCGTAATAAGCATTTGCTCCGTGCTTTCTGTAATAGTGCTTATCCTGCAGCTCCTGCGGCGCCGGTTGATTCTGCGGATTGATCATCTCGCACCTTGCCGCCATCTTAGCTACTTCCTCAAGTACCACCGCATTGTGGACTGCTTCATCAGCATCCTTCCCCCATGTAAACGGACCGTGGTTTTTACAGAGTACTGCCGGCATTGCCTCATAATCAATATTCTTCGCCTCAAAATCATCCGCGATCAATATGCCTGTATTTTTCTCATAGGCTTCATCAATCTCTTCCTGTGTGAGATTACGTACACAAGGCACCTCACCGTAAAGATAATCCGCATGGGTTGTTCCATAACACGGAATCCCCCTGCCTGCCTGCGCCCAGCTTGTCGCCCACGGCGAATGGGTATGCACCACGCCGCCGATATTAGGAAACCGGTTGTAAAGCACTGCATGAGTTGCCGTATCAGAAGACGGATTATAAGCTCCTTCCACCTTATTACCTTCTAAATCTACCACAACCATATCCTCCGGCTTTAGTTTTTCATAATCAACGCCGCTTGGTTTAATGACAAAGAGCCCCTTTCCACGGTCAATTCCGCTTACATTCCCCCATGTGAAGGTCACAAGATTATGTTTCGGGAGCAGCATGTTTGCTTCGTACACTTCTTTTTTCAGTTCTTCAAGCATTTTTAAACATCTCCTTTAACAAAAAACTTTTTATATCAGATACTCTGCTGCCGCCTGCTCAATCGCCACGCCTTTTTTGTATCTCTCGATAAAGACTTCAAAGCCTTCCACATCTTTCGGATCCGGCGCCATACTCGTACCTGCATTCCCCGCAAATACTTTATCTGCCAGATAATCCTGAAGCGTCTCATCCTCATCTTTACGGAGCATATAGGAAGCAAGAAGCGCCATTCCCCACGGGCCGCCCTCCCCTGCCGTCTCCATAACGGATACCGGCGCATCGATCGCTGCCGCAAGAATACTCTGTCCTACACCTTTCGTCTTGAACAATCCCCCGTGTCCGAGGATAGAGTCAATCTCTACATGCTCTTCTTTAAGAAGAATATCCATCCCAACCTTAAGCGCGCCAAGGGCCGTGAACAGATGTACTCTCATAAAGTTGGCCAGATTGAAGTTACTCTTAGGCGACCTTACGAACATCGGTCTTCCCTCTGTCACATTGGTAATATTTTCACCGGAGAGATATCCGTAGGACAACAACCCGCCGCAGTCCGCATCACCTTCAAGCGCTTTATTATATAATGATCCGAACAACTTATTCATGTCTACATCGATACCGAAATTCTCCGCAAATTCCTTGAAAAGCCCAACCCATGCGTTCAAGTCTGAGGTACAATTATTGGCATGAACCATACCTACAAGGCTTCCGTCGGGCGTCGTCACAAGATCAATCTCCGGGTATACTTTTTTCAGTTCCTTTTCCAATACCACCATTGCAAACACGGAAGTTCCGGCAGATACATTGCCCGTACGCTTTGCAACACTGTTGGTCGCTGCCATACCCGTTCCCGCGTCGCCTTCCGGCGGACAGAGCGGTATCCCGGCTTCCAATGTACCGCTCTCATCAAGAAGCTTCGCTCCTTCCTCCGTCAAAGTCCCCGCATTCTCGCCTGCGGCCAATACCTTCGGCAGAATCTCCTTGAGCTTCCACGGGTAATTTTTGTCAGCCACAAGTGTATCGAATTTCTCAACCATCGCCGCATCGAAGTCCTTTGTCTTTGGATCAATCGGAAACATACCGGAAGCATCGCCCACGCCGAGGACCTTCTCCCCGGTAAGCTGCCAGTGGATATACCCTGCCAACGTAGTAATGTACGCTACATCCTTCACATGCTCTTCCCCATTCAGGACCGCCTGATACAGATGAGAAATGCTCCATCTCTGCGGAATATTATACTGGAAAAGCTCCGTCAACGCTTCCGCCGCCGGTCCGGTCGTGGAATTTCTCCATGTACGGAAGGGAACAAGAAGCCTCCCGTCCTTATCAAATGCCATATATCCGTGCATCATGGCGCTGAATCCAATCGCCCCGATCGTTGTAAGACCGGCCCCGTATTTCTCCTCAACATCGCTAACCAGTTTCTTGTAGCTGTCTTTAAGTCCCGTCCAGATATCGTCAAGAGAATAGGTCCAGAACCCATTTTCCAGCCGGTTCTCCCACTCATGGTCTCCGGAAGCTATCGGATTGTGCTCTTCATCTACAAGCACCGCCTTGATCCGCGTAGACCCAAACTCCAGTCCCAGAGCCGTCCTTCCGCTCTCAATCATCGTTTTTACCTCATCTTTGTTCCCCATACAACCTGCCTCCTTTATATGGTATCCGCTCATTTATCTCCATCGCTTTATGCCATTAATTACTTGCGGTATGCAATACTGTTCCAAAGAAGCTCATTCTTAAACTGCCGGATCGTCGTATCCTTATCGATGTATACCGCCTCAATTCCCATAGCCGCGGCCCAGTCGCCCATCTGCTCCGACGTAAGGTCATAGGAAAATGCCGTATGATGTGCGCCGCCTGCTAAGATCCATGCTTCCGCTCCGGTCTTAAGGTTCGGCTGCGGCGTCCAGAATGCTGTCGCTACAGGAAGCTTTGGCATCGGCTTTTCATTCTTCTTGCACTCCACATCGTTGATGATCAAGCGGAATCTGTCGCCAAGGTCGATCAGGGATGTCGCGACTGCCGGCCCAGTCTTCGAAGTAAATACCAGCCTTGCCGGATCTTCTCTGTCGCCCATGGAAAGCGGCTGCTCTTTGATGCTGATCTTACCGTCTGCGATTGACGGACACACCTCAAGCATATGCGCCTGCAGGATACCTTCTTTGCCCGGAACGAGATTATAGGTGTAATCCTCCATAAATGAAGTTCCCTTTGCATCTTTCATGCCCTGTGTCATAAGCTTCATGACGCGGACCATAGCCGCCGTTTTCCAGTCGCCTTCGCCGCCGAATCCGTACCCCTTTTCCATCAATCTCTGGATCGCAAGTCCCGGAAGCTGCTTAAGTGCGCCCAGATCCCCAAAGTGAGTAACGATCGCATGGCAATTTTTTTCCTCAAGGAATCTCTCAAAGCCAATCTCGATTCCTGCCTGTACGGCTGCATGCTCACGGAACTCCTTCTCATCTCTGCCTTCCAGAAGTATCTCATATTTATCATAATACTCCTCAACAAGCGTATTGATATCACCCTGAGACACAGCACCTACTGCCTCTGCAATCTCATTTACCGGATAAGCATCGATTTCCCATCCGAATTTGATCTGTGCCTCTACCTTGTCACCTTCGGTTACCGCAACATTTCTCATATTATCAGCAATTCTCATAACACGGAGATGGCTGCTCTCGATCACGCCGATCGCGGTACGCATCCAAGAACCAATCCGCTTCTGTACATCTTCGTCTTCCCAGTAACCCATGATCACTTTGCGCTCCATGCCAAGACGGCTGAAGATGTGGCCGTACTCTCTGTCTCCGTGAGCCGCCTGATTCTCATTCATGAAGTCCATGTCAATGGTGTCATATGGAATCTCTCTATTGAACTGCGTGTGCAGATGGAGCAGCGGTTTTCTAAATTCCTGAAGCCCTAAGATCCATGACTTTGCAGGCGAAAATGTATGCATCCATGTGATAACCCCAGCACAGTTTTCATCCGTATTCGCCTCATTGAATGTCCTCCTGATCAGTTCATTGGTGATCAATGTCGGTTTCCAGACCAATTCAAAAGGAAGGTTCCCGGATTTGTTGAGCGCCTCAACAATAATCTTTGAATGCTCTGCCACATGCGCAAGACACTCATCCCCATATAAGTCCTGCGAACCGGTACAAAACCAAAACTGATATTTTTTCATCTCCATCATAATTTTTTGTTCTCCTTTTTCAATTAATTTGCTTTTATCCGTTTTCCAAGCTTCTAACTCTTATTATAAAAAAACCTTATTTCTTTTCAATTCCCTAACTCTGCCTGCATCTCAAAAAAGTTACCTAATCCGACCTTTTTCATGATGCCGGGATATAATTAACTATTGTATTACCTTTTCCAAAGAGTTACAATCATTTATATCAGATATAGGCGATTGCGAAATTCGGTGGTACTGGCAAATTAGAATTTTGCAATTGCCTGAACATTAGATATGATGAAAGGAGCCTCCATGACACTTCTGGAATTATGCCGCCAGATCACAAAAAATCACAAATTTCTCCTGCCTCCGGAACACAAGCTGAATTCGCGTCTCATCTGCCCGGAATATTCAAAATCCGTTCAGGATGTAAAGACTTATCCCCTTTTACAGGAAGAACGGATTTTTGCCCTTTGCTGGTGTACAGATCCCCCGCAAAAACTTTATGCTTCCATGTACCCGTCCCCGGAGCCTTTTTGCTGTTGCTATCATTTTAAAAACGGTGAAAAAACACAGCTCCACACTCATGACTATATCGAGCTTGCCTACATTATAGACGGTAAATTCCGCCAGCGTATCCTCGGGAATGACATCACATTCTCAAAAGGCGAACTATGTCTCATCGACAAGAACTGCTTTCATCAGGATTACCTGTTTTCACAGCCTGCCACTATTCTTTTTTTGGGAATTTCAAATGATATGTTTTATGAAATCATGGATGAAAATGTTACAACACAGAAAATCACTTCTTTTTTGCAGTCTGCCCTTCTCAAACAGAAGGATCTGCAGCAATACCTGCACTTTAAGCCAAACGGACATGAGTCCCGTGAATTAGAAGACTGCCTCTTCTGGCTTTTAAACGAACTGTTCAGCGGCAAGACCGGCTCCCGGCACATCTGCAAGGGACTCCTTCTGCGCATCTTCGGGATCATAAGCACAAAGTACGATTTTTCACTGTCCAAAGAACAGAAAAAAACAATGAACTGGCTGATCTTCGAGGAAGTATCCGCATATATCAGAAGACATTACGCAGATGTCACGATTCAGTCTCTTGCCGACACTTTCCATTTTCAAGAAGATTACTTCAACCGGCTGATAAAAGGTAAGACCGGTCTTACTTATTCTGCCTACGTCCAGCAGATCAGGCTGGAAAAGGCCGAACATCTCCTGCTTACTTCCGGCAAGACAATAGAAGAAATCGCTGAAATCATAGGCTATCACAACAAAGGCTATTTCTACAAAATCTTTCAGCAAAAATACGGTACTACTCCATCAAAATACCGGCAAAAAACTTAGCATACCATAGGAAATTGAATGCCAAATAAACAAAAATCATCAAAAGTTACTCACCTTATGACCGAACATGGCTGCATTCCTGAAAATATCACATGAACAATCCAACACGCATAACCGGGGGAGCAAAATGCTCCCCCGATATCATCCCAATCTATGGTGTCAGCATAACTTTGAATGCATCCGGATCTTTCTCTGCCACCTCAAAGGCTTTCTCCCAATCCTCCATTTTAAAGGTATGGGATATCAGTCCGTCTGTATAGATAGAACCGTCTGCCATACCTTTCATTACCGGTCCGTAACAGTAAGGCGCCAGATGCGCACCGTAAATCTCTATCTCTTTACCGTCGCCGATATCATTCCAATCTACTGTAATTGCTTTCGGAAATACGCCGAACTGCACATATCTTCCGCAGAATCGGATCGCATCCATTCCCTGAAGTACACTCTTCTCACTGCCGGAAGCCTCAATATATACATCGCATCCGTATCCGTCTGTTAACTCACGGATCTTATCTCCTACATTTACTTCCATCGGGTTCAGCACCAGATCAGCCCCGCACTTCATCGCCATATCCATTCGCTTTTGTCTGAGATCCAGACCTATGATCAGTTTTGGCTGCAATTTTCTTGCCACGCTGACCATTCCAAGCCCTATCGCTCCAAGTCCGCTGATAACAACTACGTCATTATGCTGCACTTTCGCCCGTTCTACCGCATGCATCGCGCATGCCAGCGGCTCAATCAATACCGCCTGTTCCAAAGACAGTTCATCTGGTACATGATGATGGATTCCTTGCTTGTTAAACTTCATATACTCGGCAAATCCGCCCTGTGTATCCTCCTTGAATCCGTATATGTAATGTCTCTGGCACATAGAATAATAGCCCGCTTTACAGAACCGGCATTCGCCGCAAGGTACAATCTGCTCGGAAACCATGCGGTCCCCCTCTTTCACCCCCGTAACATTCTTTCCATATTTCACAACACGGCCCACAAACTCATGACCGCCGATCACCGGCGCTTCTATATAGCGCTTTTCAGGCGTTGTCCCCCAGATACGCACGCCGCCGTGCAGCGTCTTTACGTCTCCGGCGCAGATTCCGCAGCCTTCAATCTTTACAAGAATCTCGTCGTCATCTATCTCCGGAACCGGTACATCCTCATAGCGAAAATCACCGGGTGCATACATTCTTAACGCTTTCATTGTTTTCTCCATTCTCCTGCCTCCTACCTGTATAATCCCTTTCTTCTTTCCATTCTCTATTTTCCAAGGCGGATCACGTTCCACGATGCTTTATGAAGCATACTGGTCATAAATCCTCCTTCAAGAGTCGACTGATTCACCGTCTTAGGGAATACCAGCTCCTGTCCCGCACCGTTACAGAGCTTTATATCATTATTTTCCAGAACAATATGTTCTTTTACCTGATACCCTTTCATTCCCCGCACATCCGTCGTCACTTGGATGTCCTCATTGATATTACGGTTTACGGCAAATATCGTCAGCTCATCCTTCTCTTCATTGTATACGGCAACACTCTCGATATCCGTAACATTCTCATGCTGTGCAGTATCGTGAACCGGAGTATTGATCACCGGTCTTAAAGCTACCCCCCGCCCATACTTTGATGCATGCATAAATGGATAAAAAATCGTCTGCTTCCATGCGGCTCCTCCGCCCTGCTCTGTCATGATTGGAGCGATCACATTGACAAGCTGTGCCAGACAAGCCATTTTCACACGATCCGCATGTTTCAGAAGTGTAATCAGCATAAGTCCTACTAAAAGAGCATCCTCAAAAGTATAGATATCTTCCAACATCGGAGGCGCGATCTGCCACGGGTTATTCTCCCGGATATCCATCTCTTTTTCTTTGGAATGGAACCAGACGTTCCACTCGTCAAAGCTAAGATTGATATTCTTTTTTCCTCGTTTTTTCGCCTTTACATAATCACAAGTTGCTATGACTGTTTTTATAAACTCATCCATATCATCTGACTTCGCAAGGAAATCTGCCGTATCATCCGCTTCATTGCCGTAATACTGGTGGAGAGACACATAATCCGCCACATCATAGGTATATTCCAGCGTCGTTGCCTCCCACTCCGGGAATGTAGGCATTTCCCTGTAAGAACTGCCGCAGGAAACCAGTTCAATCGTTGGATCAATGATCTTCATTACTTTTCCAGTCTCCTCCGCAAGCCGTCCATACTCATGCATCGTCTTATGTCCCTGCTGCCATGGACCGTCCATTTCGTTGCCGAGACACCACACCTTAATATTGTGCGGATCTTTTACCCCATGGCTGATACGCATATCACTGTATTTTGTTCCGCCCGGATGATTGCAGTATTCCAGCAGATTACAGGCATCCGCGATACCTCTCGTCCCCAAGTTCACCGCCATCATCAAATCAGAATCCGCCTTTTTTGCCCATTTCGCAAATTCATTAATGCCAACCTCGTTTGTCTCCAGACTCTGCCATGCAAGTTCCAAACGCTTCGGTCTTAGTTCTACTGGTCCTACACTGTCTTCCCACACAAAACTTGACACAAAATTACCGCCCGGATAACGCACGATCGGCACTCCAAGCTCCTTTACCATCTCTATGACGTCCTTCCGAAACCCGTCCTCATCGGAATGCGGATTTCCCGGCTGATATATCCCGTCATATACTGCCCTGCCAAGGTGCTCGATAAAAGAACCGTAGATTCTTTTATCCACCTCGGCCACCTTAAAATCTTTATCAATGATCATCTTCGCTTCCTTAAACATGATATCACTCCTCCTTTAGAATAATGTGCAAAATCGTACTCTCTGTCTTTTGGATAATAATTACAGAATATTCGTGTAAAAAATTTAGACTGAAAATAAGCCAGTATGGATACTGTAAAAAGCAGCACCGCTAATATCCCCCGTATAAACACCTGTATGGAAACCATCGCAAGTAAAAGCGGCAGCCCATGTAAAGCCACGATCACGATCGTGGAGGGCAGATGCCTTACCGCCATGATCAGCGCATTCTTAAACGTATTCTTTACCGTATTGTCAAATCTTGCAAGCACCGGGAATACATATACCCCCGTCATGATCAGGAATATCCCCAGAACAATCACGATAAGAGCAACCACCGAACCGAACGCCTCGCTCATTCCTCCAAGCAGAAATGCATCCGCGCCCAGCACGGAGATACAAAAAAGCATGATCATCCATATCATTGTCGCCTGCTTAAAATTCTGCCGGAAAGACTTCCAATATTCCCGCCATATATAAGACTCTCTGTTTTCCGCCATCTTAAGTGTGTTATAGTAAAGCGCTGTCGTTGCGGCGCCTATTGTCACCACGGGAATACAGCTGATAAGATATAATACGTTTAATATAAACATGTCTCCTAATTTACTCAGGAAATTCATAATTCTGCCGTCAGTATTCATCTGGTCTCCTCCCTGTCTCTATACGCCGATCTGAATTACTCCCGCCATATGGGCTTTCAGCGTTATCTCCATTCCGGGGATATATGTGCCTAACTCTTCGCATTGTATCACTATATCTTCACGGTCAATATCATTATAGCTCTCCGTGCTTTTTCCGGAAATGTAATACATACGTACATCGCCGGATGCTTCAAGATCTATCGCCAGTTTCTTGCTCTCTGCCGGTTCTTTATTCACTACTGCGATCGCATAGCCGGATTTATCGCTGAACGATGTCGCAACAATATCTAAAACATCCGTCTCTTCAGCCCCGCCTGCTTTGTTTTGCACGCACATCCTGTCCATATCTTCGCACCATGAATCAAGGACGACATCTCCCATATAATTAACGTATAAATCAAATACATGATACGTACTGCGCAGTACGATTCCTTCCTTATATGTATAGATACATCCTCTTGTATTGACGATCGGCGCAAAGTTCGCCATGCCCACAATATCACAGTTACGATTCAGCGCATTCAGGAAACAGGCGGTAAATACCGCATCCGCCATGGTATATTTACTGTTATCATCGTTTTTATCGCGGGGATACAGATAGTCTTCTTTCGTCCGCCCCTGTTCAACCGTATGGACATTCGGGTGATACCATCCTCTTAAGTTCCATTCATCAAAGGCAATCTTAATCCTTTTATCCAGCTTCATAGCCGTCAGAAGTCCCCGGACTTCCGCTATAGAATGCTCCGTCCGGTTTGTATAAGCCATAACCGCCCCATAATCGGCATAATCATTGGTCTGGTGAATACCGTCCCAATATTCATGAATGGATATCCAATCAAGGAACTGCGCGCTGCTTCTTAAAAGCTTTATATTCCAGTCCAGATCCGTAAGCGCTGCAGCGGTAAGCTCTGTATTTGGATCCACATGCTTGATCATCTTAGAAGATTCTGCCACAAGCCGGCTCCACTCTTCGGCTGATTTGGCGCCGATTTCCCAAAAGCCATAGTTCTCATTTCCGACGCTCCAATACTTTACCTTATAGGGTTTTGGACAGCCGTTAGCAATCCGCCATTTTGCATATCGCCCTTCGTGCTCCAGATTACAGTATTCTACCCAGTCGCTCATCTCTTCCGCCGTGCCCGTTCCTGCGTTTGTACAGATATATGGCTCACAGCCAATCTTCCTGCACAGCCGGATATACTCATCCGTCCCAAAGGAATTCGGATCTTCTACTCTCCATGCCTTATCAAAAAAGGGAGTCCTGCTATCACCTACCGCATCTTTCCAGTGGTAAGAGGACACAAAACAACCTCCAGGCCATCTCAGTATCGGAACCTTTATCTTTCGCATGGCTTCCAGTACATCCATACGAAGCCCGTCCTCATCCGACAGAGAATTATCCGGATCATACACTCCGCCGTAGATCTGACGGTGGAAATGCTCGATAAAGTGTCCGTAAATCATACTATCTCTTGTCCCGATCTTTCGCTGTCCGTTGATATATAATTTCACCTCAATATCCTTTCCTATTCATATTTAAATACCGGCGTCTTCACTCCGTCTATTCTCTCCCAGCCGACTTTCATCAGCATTGCGTGTCTGTTGGGATTATACAGCGGATCCCCGATGATCTCTTTCTCAAGCCGCGCGTGATAAACCATGATATCAGTTCCGTCAGGAAGCTTCGTAAAGCAATTATGCCCCGGTCCATAGATCCCCTTCGCCTCATCTGTACAAAGGACAGGATATCTTGATTTTTTCCACGACAGAGGGTCCGTAAGATCACTGTCAGCTTCTGCCGTCAGCATTCCTACGCAATAAAAAATTCCTGTCTCACTGGCAGAATAAGTAAGGAATAATTGACCCTCATCATTTTTGATAACAAACGGCCCTTCATTTACCCAAAATCCTTCCCTCTCCCAATCATAATCCGGAGTAGTAATAAGCACCTGGGCCGTTTTAAGCTTACATGGAGATTCCATCTCAGCAATATACAGGTTCGCGATCTTTCTGCCGACGCTTACCTTTTCCGACCACACATAATAATGCTTTCCCCTATTTTCAAAAACTGTACCGTCCAGTGAGAAATCCTCAAAAGAAAAAGGATCTTCATCCGCTCTTTGCATCTTCCCTTTTTCAACCCATTTCCCCGTAATCGGATCTTCATCGGCACATTCCAGCACATACGGACGTATTTCCCATACGTCATCCTTGTCTCCTCCGGAATAGTAGATATACCATCTTCCCTCAAGATAATGAAGCTCCGGGGCCCAGATATGTTCACTCATAGGTCCTTCTTCATGCTTTACCCATATCGTATATTCTTCTGCCTCAGGCAAATCCGTAAGACTCTTTGCCCGTCTTAAAACGATCCGGTCATATTCCGGAACAGATGCGGTAAAATAGTACGTTCCATCCATATGCCTGTACACATATGGATCCGCTCTCTGCGGAATCCATATGCAATTATATTGTAACTCGTGATTTTTACTCATACTAAAACCCTATCCTTTAACGCCTCCTGCTGTCATACCTTCAATGAAGTAAGACTGGAAACATACAAATAATATCAAAATAGGTATGATCGCAAAGCAGGAACCCGCAATCAATATATCATAATTATTGCCATAAGGTGACATCAGACTCTGCAAGCCTACCGGCAATGTGATCTTAGACTGCGAACGCATAACGATCATCGGCCACAGGAAGTTATTCCAACTTGACATACCCTGATAGATACCCATCGCTGCAAAGGATGGTTTCATCAAAGGCACCATGATGCGGAAAAAGATTCCGTACTCTGTACAGCCGTCTACACGCGCCGCATCCAGAAATTCCTTCGATATACCCGACAGATATTGCCGAAAGAAGAAAATCAGCATGGGCGCCACTATGTACGGCAGCATGATACCCCACATACTATCCATGATTCCCATACCTATGATCAGACGGTATAACGGAAGGATAATAACTTCCGTAGGAATCATCATAACAAGAAGTACGCAGGCAAACGCCGCATTTTTAAGTTTAAAGTCATACATTGCAAAGCCGTATCCTACACAAGCGCTTAAGAACAATGCAAGCACAACCTGAATCACTGTAATGAGCAGACTGTTTTTATACCAGTTAAAATAATTATTCTGGCCGCTGAACAAAAGCTTATAATTGTTCATATTGGCCGTTGCCCAATCAATATCAAAGTTAAGCCCGTAACGCATAAGGTCGGAACCCGGCCGGAAGGATGATGCCAGAAGAAGAATCAGCGGCAGCATCGTAATCGCTATAACAATAGCAAAAAATATAAACAGGAGAACCGATAATACTTTATTTTTACTTTGCATGTCTATTCCCCTTTCTTAAATGTACCGTTCAGCGCAAGCTGAATCACATTGATAACCATAACAATAATAAGAAGCAATACGCCGATCGCAGAACCGATCCCGATATTATTCTGCTCCATACCCATACGGTACAGATATCCTACGATCGTCGTACCCACATTGTTCGGCGATTTATTTCCGTTAAACAACAGGTACGATTCTGTAAACATTGCCAGACCAGCGAATATGGAAATCGTCAATACATAGATCGTTGTAGGCTTCAAAAGGGGAAGCGTAATAAAACGGAACTGCTGAATAGATGTAGCTCCGTCAATGCTTGCAGACTCGTACAGATCCCCTGATATCTGCTGCAGCCCAGACAGATAATACATCATATTAACTCCCGTCCAGCGCCACAGGCAGAGTACGAACAGCGCAATCCAGACTGTCGCCGGCTTTCTCAGCCACACTACCGGATCCGCGCCGAAATAACTGACAACCTGATTCATGAACGAACCTTCCAGCTCGCCGAACATCAGACGAAACATAACGCCCGCTACTACAACTGACGTAAGAGCCGGAACAAACATCATACTTCTGAAAAAACCTTTTGCACGCATATGCTTACTGTTCAGCATAGTAGCCAAGATCATAGGAATCGGAATCATCAGTGCACAACTTACGATCATATAAAAGATACTGTTCTTCAAACTTTTGTAAAACACGGGATTCATCAATGTTTTATAATTCTTCAGTCCGACAAAAGTAGTATTATCTCCCGCAACTCTCTGAAAACTCATCATGATCGTGCTAACGATCGGATAAGCAAAGAAAACAAAAAACGTTAATACAAACGGGAGGATAAACACATATGGCGCTGCCTTCTGAGAATACAGAAAGCGCTTGAAAACGCTCTTTTTTTCCATAGTTCTATCTCCATTTCTTTTTTTACGATAACTAATTTTAAAATGGAAGGCGCATTGTTCAATACGCCTTCCATCTCTACCCTACAATATCATCATGCTATATTCAGCTTATTCATCGTAAATGATTGTAGCCTGTTCTGTTTCAAGCATATCAGCTGCCGGAGTTTCCAGATCTCCCTCAAATGCGTTTGCATATGTTGTGGATACCAGAACACTGTATGTCGCGGAATATCCGCCTGCAATATTCGGAGCAGTTAAATCCGTGCCGTTCTTCTTGATAATATCAAACGGATTTGTCGCGAAATACTGAAGGAATTTGTTATCCTTATTCTCAGTAATCTCCGGATCATCCCACAGGGAAGTTCTGATCGGATCAAATCCAAGCTCATTCCACTCATATTTGTTTCCTTCTTCTGACAGTTTTGCAAATGCCAAGAAGTCTTTTGCAAGCTGTTCTTTTTCTGTAAACTTCAATACGGATGTACCTGTACCGCCCTGAAGAACTTCACGTGTATCTCCTTCGTTCCATACAGGAATCTCATAGATTGCCATCTTGCCCTTAAGGTCCGGACAATAATCTGTGAAACGTCCCATATACCACAGAGGCATTGCAAGAGACGCAACTCCGCCGCTGTTTAAGTGTCCATACCACTCTTCTGTATGGAAACCGCCGCCAGGAGCAACCTCGCAGACGCCAGCTTTGATCATCTCTCTGATGAACTCGATCGTCTCTGCATGTTCCTTCGTATTGATATCCGGTTTGCCGGAATCATCCACATACTGTTTGCCTTTCTCAAGCATCATCAACTGAGGAAGGAAAAGGTCAGAAGTCTCAACCGCACACATCGGCTTGCCAGTCTTCTCAAGAACAGTCTTTCCTGCCGCCATATAGTCATCCCATGTAACAATCGTAGCCGGGTCAACGCCAGCTTCCTTCATGATGTCCATATTGTAATAACATACAGATGCTCCAAGGTGGAAGTCAACGCCGTACCAGTCCTTTTCGTTGCCGTACATCTTAACACGAGACATAACGATCTCATCCTGATATGGCTCAACAACATCATTCAGCGGAAGCAGATAGCCGTCCTTCAAGAAAGAACCATAGTATCCAACTTCGATATCAGCGATATCCGGCGTACCCTCTCCTGCCTGACATGCTACAAGAAGCTTGCTCTGCAAGGAGTGTGATTCACCAGTCGTTACAGTAAGGTTGATCGGGTTGTCCGGATTTTCTTTATTCCAAAGATCCGCCATCGTAGTATAGAAACCTACGTGCAGCTCCTGGAATGTCCAGAGTGAAAGGTCTGTACCTCCGTCAACAAAGGTATTCTTACCTTCCGTCATACCGTCTTCGCCGCCGCCGCTTTCTTCCGCCGCCGCATCATCACCGCTGCTGCTGCCGCTGTCAGAAGATCCGCCGCCGCATCCTACTAACATTGATGCTGCCAGCATCACACACAAAATACTGCTTAAAATTCTCTTTTTCATACGTGTCCTCCTTTTTGTTATTTTGTGTATTTTTGACAATTTCGTATTGTAGCACCAAATTGTCTGCCATATCTTTTATAATAATTGTTTTTTGTGCGTTTTTATATCAGCTTTTTATGGTGTTTGTCATATTTTTAGTTATTTCTTGAAATTCTTTTTTGGCATAGACATCTCTGTATTGTTTCGGCGTCATATTTTCATATTTTTTAAACATTGCCCCAAAGTGACTCTGGGAACTGAATCCCAGATACAATCCGATCTGCTCAATAGAATATTCTGAATAGATCAACAGATTTTCAGCAAGCTGCATCTTTTGATTCATAATATAATCTTTGATACATACACCTTCTGTCTTCCGAAACAACGCGGACAAATATTCAATCGATACATCCAACTCTTCCGCAAGTTCCCTAACAGCTATCTTTGAATGCATTTTCCTGAAAATCAAATTCTTACACTCTTCTACAAGCGGATTTTTCTTCTTATTGCTGTCATTTCTCAGATCACGTACAATCTCTGCGAAATGAATCTTCCCTTGGCGGATCATTACCTCCACCTCTCCGATATTATTTATCTCTTCAAGCTTAAGAATCTGACTGTCGTTAAGAGAGAACGCCTCTTCATACGGCATTCCGCCCTCAATCGCTGCCCGCGAAGCTAATGCCAGTCCTACGATACCCAGATTTTTAGCGCTTTGCAATGCATTCTTCGACAAAACTCCATATTCACCCACAAAAGTTTCATCAAGACTTTTTTTCACTCTCTCAACATCGCCCTTACGTATCCCCTCCATTGTCCTTGCTTCCAGACTGTATGGATTATGCACCCGGTAATATTCATGATAATCAAAGAAAAGCCTGCTTTTTTTCTTTGTCATCGAATCAAGCAGATCCTCCGTCACAAAATTTTTATCATTCAACTCCTTATACGACATTTCTTTCCCCGTCAGCGCATAGAATAACAGCAATACTTCCTGGCAAAACGTTTCATATTCACAATACGGAATCTTCAAGTCACTCATCCTGTGCTGCCGCGCAAGATAATTCTGCACAGTCATACCCTCCCGGTATAGCTGCTGCTGTTCCACGTTTACCGGGCCTATAATAAAACAAGCCGGCGAACAATATATCACTGCATAATACACCGGATACTCCTCAACATATATAACTGGATATTCTTTTATACCGACACAAAAGATTTTCTGCGCAAATTCGGCATCAGAACTGATCGCATCTCCCCGGATATCGTCTCCGTAATAGTTAATCAGTTCAAACCTGTCCTCTTCCACAACCTTGTACTCTCTGATCTGTGCATGTGTTGTCCGCAAAATGTGATTACAGATAAAATGTAATTCCAATATCGATTCTCCCGTTCAATACCTTCCTTATTATTTGGTTATTCATCATACCATTCTTTATTATTAATATATATCAAAAATTTAATGCATATATCTTAAATTTAATATTCTGAATTTCCGCCAAAAATAAAAGCGCCGCCTCATAGATAAATATTTATCTATGAGGCGGCGCCCCGTTAATTTTTATAACTGTATCTGCCCTGTTTATTTGCGAACAAGATATTTTCTCATATCTATCGCACAGGCAAACAATATGATAAGTCCTTTTATTACATACTGCATATTCATATTAATAGACAGGAAATTAAGAGCAACAAAGATAATACGTAGGACAAATACACCCATTACAACACCGCTGATCTTACCGGTACCTCCTACAAAGGATACGCCGCCGATAACGCAGGCCGCAATCGCGTCACATTCATAGTTAAGTCCTGTTCCCGCCTGGTTGGAACCGATACGCGCGGACTCAATAAAACCTGTAATTCCGTACATTGCTCCCGCAAGTGTATGTACAAGGATTGTCGTCTTCGCGACATTAACGCCGGACACGTTCGCAGCCTCCGGGTTGGATCCGACCGCAAACATGTTCTTTCCGAAAGATGTCTTATTCCATACGAACCACATAAATATAATAACAACGACCGCGAACCATACATAATTCGGAATCGGGACGCTGCCGATCTTTACGATATGGCCGGTAACAAAATCTTTGAATGACTGGTCAAGACCTGATAACGGCTGTCCGTTATTGCCGTTGAGCATGATATACATAAGCAGTATACCATACACGATCAATTGCGTCGCCAGCGTAACAATGAACGGATGCAGCTTAAAGTGCGCTACAAAGAAACCGTTCACAAGACCTACAACGGCTCCTACCGCAAGTACGATAAGAATTACCAGCGGTATCGGCATAACCGGAAGATTCGGGAAAATCTTCGTCGCGTAAGTCGTAGCCTGAAGAAGCGATGCGGAAATACATGCCGTTAATCCTACCACCCTTCCTGCCGAAAGGTCGGTTCCTGTAAGTACGATAGTTCCCGCAATACCTACCGCGATCGGAATATTAGCGGCAGACAATGAAATAATGTTTACAATAGATGATACTGTTAAAAATTTTGGATTATGCACCGCTGTATAGATAACCGCGACGATGATGATCAGATACATCGCGTTGTTAAGCAGTGACTCTTTCCAATATGTCGTTTTGTCTTTACTGTCAAGCGCCTGATAATTGGCGTAGCGTGTTTTCAAATTAGCAATTGCTTTCATTTAACCGGCCTCCTCTATACATATTTTGCCGCTAGGGTCATGATTTCTTCCTGTGTCGTGTTCTGCGCGTCAACCTCGCCTGCCAGACGCCCCCCTGACATTACGAGGATCCTGTCGCAGATACCGAGAAGCTCCGGCATCTCGGACGAAACTACCATTACGACTTTTCCTTTATTCGCCAGATCAAGAATCAACTGGTAGATCTCATATTTCGCGCCGACGTCAATACCTCTTGTCGGCTCATCCAGTAAAAGCACCTCAGGATCTGTCAAAAGCCACCTGCCGAGAATAACCTTCTGCTGGTTGCCGCCGGATAATGCCCGAATCTTTGTCTCCTGCGTCGGCGTTTTTGTGTGCATGACATCAATAGACCACTGCGTATCATGTTTCATAGACTTTTCGCTTAGATAAACGCCTGCTTTTTTATGTTTCCCAAGACTGGAGATAACCGTATTCTCCCGTATGTTCAGTATTCCGAAAATCCCCGTCGCGCGTCTCTCTTCCGTAAGAAGCGCAAAACCGTTTTTGATGGATTCCCGCGCGTTGCGGTTTAATACCGTTTTTCCGTCCAGTTTAATTGTCCCTGACTTTCTTGTCGCGACCCCAAATATATTTTCCAGCGTCTCTGTACGCCCGCTTCCGTCAAGTCCCGCAAGGCCGACAATCTCTCCTTTTCTCACCTTAAATGAAACGTCTTTAAGAAGGGAATACTGCGCTGTCAGATTTTCTACCTCCAGCGCAACCTCACCCGGAGAATTCGTCTTCGGCGGGAACTGATTGCTCAATTCGCGCCCTACCATCAGGCGGATAATATCATCCATAGACAAATCGTCCGACTTTTCCGTCGCCACCCATGTCCCGTCGCGCATAATCGTAATCTCATCCGATATCCGCTTTATCTCGGCCATCTTGTGGGAGATGTAGATGATACCCACGCCGCGGTCCCGCAGCATATTTATAATTTTAAACAAATGCTCAACTTCTTCTTCTGTCAGAGATGAAGTCGGCTCATCCAGCACGATAATTTTCGAATTAAAAGAAACTGCTTTCGCAATCTCTACCATCTGTCTCTGGGATACCGGCATCGTACTCATGATCCTCTTAGGATCAACGTCAATCTCCAGTTCTTTAAACACATCAAGGGTGTCCTGATAAATCTTCTTCTCATTTACCATAACACCGCCGATCTTCGGATAACGCCCCAGCCAGATATTGTCCATAACATTGCGCTTCAGCGCCTGGTTCAGTTCCTGGTGAACCATGGCGACGCCGTTATCCAGCGCTTCTTTTGAATTTTTAAAGTTAACTTCTTTCCCCTCAAGAGCGATCGTACCGCTGTCCCGGTTATATATTCCAAACAGGCACTTCATCAGCGTGGATTTTCCGGCTCCGTTCTCTCCCATCAGCGCGTGTACCGTTCCCTTTTTTACTGTCAGAGAAACATTATCCAACGCCTTGACCCCGGGAAACTCTTTGCTGATATTATTCATCTGCAAAAGAACTTCATGCTCCATAACCTGTCCTCCATTCTTTGTTAGATATCCCTCACTTGATAAAAAGCGGCCGCCAACCTGTTGGCTGCCGCTCTCCATATTTAACAGTTTTTATTCTTCTCCTGTGTATGTTCCGTACGGGATATAGATCTTGTTAGCAACTTTGTCGGATTTATTGTAAGAATCTGTACCGTCCATTAAACCTTTGCCATCGGCCGCATTCTGTGTCAGTGCCGCGATGCAGTCTGCCATACCGTCTGCATCCTGTTTGATCGTACCAACCATCTTGCCGTCGCCGATCAGCTGTTTTGCCGCGTCTGTAGCATCTACGCCGAATACGGGAATTGTCTTGCCTTCGCCAAGATTATAACCTTTATCGTTCAGTGCCGCGATAGCGCCCTCTGCCATACCGTCATTATTGCAGATAATGAGCTCGATCATATTGTTATTTCCCTCATTATACTGGGAAAGGTTCGTTGTCATGTAGTTATTTGCCGCTGCCGCGCTCCATGCGCCGTCCTGGTCTACCTGATACTTGTCTGTGTTGGATTCGTCAAAGAATACGAGTTCCGGTTTTTCGTTCTCTTTTAATTTTGCGTTCGCATCTTCTACCGCGTACTGTGTACGGTAGATAGCTTCCGCATTTCCTAACTGTCCCATGAACATTGCGTAGGAAATCTTCCCGTCTTTGTTAAGGTCTACCTTATCATAATTCTCCACCAAGTAATCGCCGATCATAGCGCCCTGCATATGTCCTGCTTCCGGAGCATCTGTTCCTACAAACGCGCATTTCTCATAGCTTCCAAGAACCTGGCCTTCCGTATCGTCATCCTCTACAGCCCGGTTAAAGAAGATAACCGGAATATCCGCCGCTTTTGCCTTGTCGATGATCTGAGTAGAAGCGTCTACAGAACCGGAAGTAACAATATTGACGATCAGAAGATTAGCGCCTGTCTGAATAGCTGTATCGATCTGCTCATTCTGTGTCGTCTGGTTGTTATTTGCATCATAATCCTGATAGGTGATGCCCTTCTCTTCAAGCTTTCCGTCAAGTGCTGTACGTACGGATGCGATATAAGTATCAGAATAAGTATAATAAAATACTCCTACATTCAAATCTGATGCCGCACCGCCTTCGGATGATTCCTCTTTTGCATCGCCGTCGCCGCTGTCACTGCTGCCGCCGCTGCCTCCGCAGCCGACAACCATTGCCGCTGTCATTGCTACACACAGCAGCATTGCCATAAGTCTTTTTTTCATAATATGACCTCCTTTTTCATTATGCTTAGAGGATATCACATAAATTTGCGTCTTCCCATGGGATTTTTTATGGTTTTTGTACAAATTTCTATTATTCAAACGCAAACAGCAGCTTCTGGCACTCATCATCATACATATTCTCACGTGTGACACAGAGCGTTTCCGTATCGATCCTTTCTTTCCGTGCAGGCGTCCCGTTCAGGAGATTATATGCCGTCTCAACGCCAAGGTATCCCATCGCGTATGGATTCTGGACAATAAGGGCATCCACTTCGCCCGTCTCAAGCATTCCTACAGATACCACGTTGCTGTCAAAGGCAACGACATGTATCTTTTCACCCGCCCTTTTTTCCCTGACGGCGTACCCTACTCCAAGGCTTGTCCACTCGTTGAAGGTAACGATCGTATTGATATGAGGATACCGGTCAAGAAGCCTGAGCGTCTCCTTTTTCGCATCTTCTGTCGTCGAGATAACATTAATTGTCTCAACAATGTGGACATGCTCGTCCTTTTTTACTGTATCAAAAAAACCTCTCTCCCTCTCCTGGCCGTTTTCCGAACGTTTTTCAAAATTCACGATTCCTACATAGAGTATGCCCTCTTTGCCTGAAAGCACTGCCTGTCCCGCCACACAGCCCGCGTTATAGTTGTCCGTACCGATACGGCATGAAACTGCATTGCTGTCAACGTCGCTGTCAATCCCGACAATTTTTACTCCCTTTGCCGCCGCCGCGTTAATTGCCTCCGCGTTCTTTTTATAATCGACGGCTGAGAATACGATCGCCTCATACCCTTCTCTGACTGCCTGCTCAATCATCTTATTCTGTGTCTCATAGTCTTCCTCTTTTTCCGGTCCTTCAAAAAGGAGTTCCATGTTGCATGCTGTTGAAGCCGCGCTGCTTCCGGAATAGACGGACTTCCAGAATGCCGATGTCGTGGATTTTGCAATCAATGCAACTTTCCGCTTCTTACCCGCATTGCTCATTCCGTCTTTTCCCTTATCCGTCCCCTGACCTGCGTACGCACATCCTGCCAGTAATAGCACTGCTGACAGAAGCGCTGTGAGTCTGATCATATTACTTTTATTTCTCCACATAATTTCTCTCCGTCACTTTCGGCATACGGATGATTACTTTTGTCCCTTCATCAAGCTCGCTTTTGATTGAAAGCCCATATTTCTCGCCAAAATAAATTTTTATCCTGTCATTTACATTCTTAATTCCGATACCTACCCTGTCGCTGGTCTCCCTGTACAGGATTTCCCGGCATTCCTCTTCTGTCATCCCCACTCCGTTATCCTCGACGGTAAATACGATATCCTCCCCGTCTTCGAAAATAGCGATCCGTATCTTTCCTTCCTCTACCATACGGTCCAGTCCATGATAAATCGCATTCTCTATAATCGGCTGCAGCGTGATTTTATTACAATAGTACAAAAGGCATTCGTCTTCCACATCAAACTGATAGGTAAACTGGTTTTTATACCTGTAATTTTGTATTTTCAGGTAGCTGGCGGCATGTTCCACCTCTTTCTCGATGGGAATCAGCTCATATCCCTTGCTGATACTGATGCGAAACAGTTTGGCAAGGGCGTTTACCATCTCCTCCGCATCTTGATTCCTCTCCTCTTCACACATCCATGCGATCGCATCCAGCGTATTGTACAAAAAATGAGGATTTATCTGTGCCTGCAGCGCCTTAAGCTCCGTCTTTCTAAGAGATATCTCCTCCTGCCTCACCTGCTCCACAAGTCTCTGGATCTGGAGTACCATATGCTCAAAGGAATCCGAGATCGTAGCAATCTCTTTTGTTCCCGTTATGGGATGAAACTGAAAACCATCGGTATTTTTCTCAAATTCCCCCATCGCTTTTGTAAGCCTTTTTGCCGGACGTGAAAAAATCCTTGAAAACATGCTCCCTGCAAGGAACGCTGCAAGAATTACCGCCGGTATGATGATCATCAGTGTATGTACGACTTTCTCAACCCTGCTTGTGATCATCTCATCTACATAACTGACCCCTACGATCAGCCAGTCGCAGTTCTCAACCTTCTCTACCGCATAGATTGTTTCCTGATTCATCTGCGTCCCTTCCTTAAGGATTGTCGCGTAACGTTCCTCCTTAAGCCCGGAATAGATTAACTGCTGCTGCGGATGATAGACAATTCCCCCTTTGTGGTTCATAATATAGCAATAGCCGTGCTGTCCGATCCCGACATCGTCTACATACCGGGCAATATTGGAAAATTTGATGTCAATCGCCACCTGCACATACTCCCCGCCGGCTCTCTGCATATACTGCGAAATCGTAACAACCCACGGATAATAATCTACAAACAAAGATTCCACATGAGGCTTGGTAATATAAAGCTGTCCTGCTGCCGCCGTCTCTTTCGGAACCTTCGAATCGTAGGAAAGATTTTTTAAATAATTCTTTTTAACCTCGTATCCTCCCGACCAGCAGTCTAACAGCCTGCCTTCACTGTCATAAGTCGTGATGGCTATAATATCTGTCCGCACCTCCAGAAGATTTTCTAAAAATTCGTCCTGATAGCGCTCCTTTTTTCCGATATTCTCATGTATCATATCCATAACGCCGCTCATATCTTTTATATAACCGGATACCATGTTTCTCACCTGTACCACAGCCTGTTCGCTGCTGGTCACGACATCTTCTTCTGTGGCGTTTCTGTATATCCGCACAAAAATACTAAACGATACAACAGAGGCAAGAATGACGATCAGTGTCGTCGCCACCGTAAATATTTCAGACATCGCAATCCGCTTTATCCATTCGGCATTATACTTTTGTTTCCTCATTTGATCTCCTGCAGTTATTGGGGGAATTCCCCGTATACTTTTTAAAGCAATAGCTGAAATAGTGCTGGTCGTTATAACCGCACTTTTCCGCAATCTCCCGTATCTTCATGGACGTACACAAAAGCAGGTCCCGGGCCGTTTCAATCCGCCTCTTTGTGAGTAGGTCTTTGAATGTGCTGCCCGTCTCCTTTTTTACCAGAGCGCTCAGGTAATTCGGACTTACCGCGATTTCCGCGCTGACTCCCGCCAGAGACAGTTCCGGATCCATATATTTCTCATCGATCATGCGCAGTGTTTTCTCACAAAGTATCTCACTGCTCTTCTTTCTCTGCTCTGCAACCAGCTCTCTCGCCGCCACGCAGATTTCGATGTAAGCCTGCATATGTTCTGCGCCGCCCAGTCCCCGCATATTATGATAGAGGGAAAATTTCTGCTGAAGCTTCTGCACCGCTTCATTTCCCGCAGCGGCGTAGACCACCTGGAAGGTAGATGATACAATCTGCAGCAGTATGAAATCAGCGGCAATAGATGTTATCCTCCCTTCCCCGGCTTCCGAGAAAAAGCGGGTCAGGTATTCGGTTATCTCCTGCGCTGTACCACCCCGCACAAGGTTCTCTATTTCCTTGACCGTACTTTGTACCAGTTCCTGGTCGAGAGGTTCCATGCGCTCTTCATCTCCGATAAAATGAATACTTCCGCCGCTTTTTTTCGCATACCCCATAGCATTGACTGCTTCCAGGTAACACTCATGGACGCCCGCTATATGCTTCGCGATCCTGCTGACCCCTATGACACATTCCAGTCCTTTGATCCGCTCTACGCTTTGGCTGATGTCTTTCACAATAATGTGCAGGTATTTGCGGAACCCCGCCTCCGTCGCCATAAGAAGCGATATGATTTTGTCCTGCGCGTAGACACTTGTATATTTGACATATTTTTTCAGAATAGAATCTACCGCCTGAACTCCGCCTCTTCCGGTACAGTTACATCCCTCTTCCGTGATACTGGTTACAATGACTGCGTAGCGAAAGATGCGCTTGCTCTTCTCATCAAGCAGCCCGCACGCCACCGCACTGTCTACAAGCTTTTCCTTCTCGCTGCCGCTAAGTTCCCTCCGGAAGCCGTCCAGCAAAAGCGGAAACAAAAACTCTCTCTTTTCCATCTTCTGATTTTCCGCGTCCTCCCGCATGAACTCCCCGAACTTTTTCTCCATCTTTTCCCTGATCACAAGAAGTTCCTTCGTCAGCTCCTCCGACGATATCGGTTTCAGCATATAACTGATAATATTATACTGTATCGCCTGCTGCGCATAGGAGAAATCATCATATCCGCTTAAAAAAGCAATCTGTGTCGCCGGCCTTACCTCTCTCACCTGCCTTGCCAGTTCAATCCCCGAGACAAACGGCATTTTAACATCTGTGAGCAGAAGATCCGGCTCCAGCTTTTCCACCAGTTCCAGCGCATCTTCTCCATTGTCCGCCTCTCCCGCCACTTCAAAGCCAATGGCTTTCCAGTCTATTTTCCGGATTAATGAGCGGCGGATTTCTTCTTCATCATCTGCAATGACTACCGTATACATAACTCTTCCTCTCCCAAATAAAACTTTTCCATTGAGTTATATTTTATTATACACAAAACAGACAATTTTCGCAAAATTTTCCTGTTTTGCTTCAAAAACCCCGGAGACGACGCTCCGGGGTTTTACTTTAATATTCCTTATTATTTTTTCTTTTTCAGATTTCCAAGTACTGACTGCAGTACAATGAAGAAACACAGCAGTGCGGACAGTACGATACGTACCCACCAGCTTGAAAGTGTCCCCTGTGTCGTGATCAGACTGGAAATGGTTCCTTTGATCAGCACGCCAAAGATTGTTCCAAAAGGAGTTCCGACGCCGCCGCTAAGGAGCGTGCCTCCGATAACCGCCGAGGATATGGCGTCCATCTCAAGCCCCTTCGCCTGTTCTACGAACCCGGCGCAGCTGTTCAGGCAAAACAGGAATCCGCCGCAGCCTGCCAGCACACCGTCTAAAATGTATGCTTTTAGCTTTGTTTTCCTGACGTCAAGCCCCATCATCATGGCGCTCTGGGCATTTCCGCCCACTGCGTATACACTGCGCCCGAATTTGGTGAACTTCATTACCAGAATAATGATCAATACGATAAGCAGTGCGATCACTACTGTCGGGTAGATATATGCCGGCAGGAATTTTCCTCTCCGGCTGTAAGAGCCGATCGGCAGATAGATCTTATAGTTCGCCCATGCAAGGAACGTCTCGTTTTTAATAGAGATCATCTCTTTACTGATAACCGCCGTCATACCGCGTCCAAAGAACAGACCTGCCAGCGTAACGATAAAGGGCTGAATATCCAGATATGCTACCAGAATCCCCTGCACCAGACCATATGCAATGCCGATTCCAAGAGCTATCGCAACTGCCATATAAGCGCTCGTTCCCATATTTTCCATGGAATATGCGGCAGCCATACATACAAGGGCCGTCACAGAGCCGACGGAGATATCGATACCGCCAGAGATCATTACAATCGTAAGCCCCATACTGATAACTAGAAGTCCCGCATTGGTAATAAACAGGTTAAAGAACATCTGAGGCTTTGCAAAGCCTTTATCTGCAAATACTGCCATACCCGCAGCATACATAACAGCAAACAATACGACCGTAATCAGAAGCAGAAAACCAGTTCCGCTTATTTTCCTTTTATTTTTTCCCATTACTGATTACCTCCTTCTGCCGCTGCTTTCGGCACAGCCCTTTTTGCCTTAAGACCTGCTGTGTATTTTTTGAATACAGGACTCTGCAGTACAACGATGATGATAACAACGATCGCCTTGTATACCGGAAGCTGATCTCCCGATACACCCATTGCGTACAATGCCGTCGATAATGTCTGGATCGTAGCCGCGCCGATAACAGAACCCATCAGGCTGAACTTCCCGCCGCTTAGGATATTCCCTCCGAGAGCAACCGCTAAGATCGCATCCATCTCAAGATTTAATCCAAGGTTATTGGCATCTGCAGAATAGATACGGCTAGATGCCACGATTCCTGCGACACCTGCTAAAAGCCCGCAAAGCACATAAGTAAGAAGCTTGATTCTTCTGGAGTTCAGACCTACCAGACGGGAGGCATCGCCATTGATGCCGACACTTTCTATGTAGAGTCCAAGGGCTGTCTTTTTCAGTACAAGATATGCAACAATAACAACGATCGCCGCAATAATGATCGGCGTCGGGATCGCTCCTACGTAACCGCCCGCCACCATATAGGAATCCACACGGACATATGTAATCTGCCCCTTTGTAACCAGCTGGGCAATTCCCCGTCCCGCTGTGAACAAAATCAATGTTGCGACCATAGGCTGGATGTCAAGATAGGATACCAGCAATCCATTGAAAAGCCCGCACACACCTGCTACCAGAATACCAACGAGCATTGCCAAAAGAAGAGGCGCTGCAAGCTTCGTCACAGATACCTCTCCGCCGGAAAGAATCTGACAGCACACCGCGCCCGCCACTGCCATAACCGCTCCGACGCTGATATCCTGCCCTCCTGACGCCGCCGTAACAAGCGTCATGCCAACTGCAAGAATTGCAAGCTCTGACGCACGGTTTACAACATCTATCGGATATCCGTAAAGCACTCCGTTGGTAATCGATATCTTAAAGAAACCCGGTATGGTGATCGCTGCTACGATAAGCATGGCAACCAGACATACGATTGGCAGGAATAAACGCATAGACGTAAGTTTTTTCATATCAAATCCATTCTTATTCATTGCCCTCACCTCCTGCAATTGCTTTCATGATGCCTTCCTGTGTAAGCTCCCCGCCGGTAAGCTCACCCACCTTTTTTCCGTCTCTGAGTACCCCCATACGCGAGCAGGTACGAAGCATCTCCTCTACTTCTGACGAGATAAATGTGACTGCCATTCCCTGATCCGCCAGATCAAGAACCAGCTTTTGTATCTCCGTCTTTGTTCCGATATCGATACCGCGGGTAGGTTCATCTAAAATTAGGTATTCCGGATTGGTAAGAAGCCACCTTCCGATGATCACCTTCTGCTGATTTCCTCCTGAAAGGCTTTTGATCGGCGTCTCGCGGCTGGCCGTCTTTACCTGAAGCATCTCAATATATTTATCCGCCGCGTCTTCCATCTCCTTGCGGCTCATCAGCTTGAACATTCCTTTTTTCGCCTGCAAAGCGATGATGATATTCTCCCTCACAGACAGATCCGCGATAATACCGTCTTTCTTACGGTCCTCCGGCAGATATGCCATGCCAAGCTTCATGGCATCGAGCGGCGTACCTATCTTTGCCTCTTTTCCATTCACCTTAAGGGTTCCGCTGTCCGGCTTATCCGCACCGTAGATCGCACGGACCAATTCGGAACGTCCGGAACCTAAAAGTCCTGTAAGTCCCACGACTTCCCCTTTATTAACGGTGAAATCAAATGGTTTAATACTTCCTTTTCTTCCGATTCCTTCCGCTTCAATAACAGGCACAAATTCCTTAAGTTCCCCGTGGGCGCTCTTAATGTCCGCCAAATCATCGAAATCTTTCCCCATCATCTTCGCTACCAGCATAACTCTCGGAAGGTCCTTCGTCTCATATTCGCCTACCAGCTCGCCGTTCCTCAATACGGTAATACGGTCGCAGACCGCATATACCTGTTCAAGAAAGTGGGTAACGAATATAATGCCGACACCTTCTCCCCGGAGTCTTCTCATCAGCACGAACAGCTTTTCAACCTCGTCGTCATCGAGAGAAGAGGTAGGCTCGTCAAGGATCAGCACCTTACATTTCATATCTACTGCACGTGCAATTGCGATCATCTGCTGCTTTGCCAGAGAACAATCCTCCAATTTATCTGTCGCACTGGCATCTATATCAAGGCTCAAAAGAAGCTCTGAAGATTTCTTATTCATGGTTTTCCAGTCAATAAATCCAGCCTTTCTCGGTTCCCGCCCGATAAAAAGATTCTCCGCAACCGTAAGGTTCGGACATAAGTTTACCTCCTGATACACGGTACTGATTCCGTTATTTTGTGCATCTTGAGGCGATCTGTTGACAATCGGCGTATCATTTCCCGCCATTTTGATCTCTCCGGCCTCGAAATCATGAACACCCGTGAGAACCTTGATGAGTGTAGATTTTCCCGCTCCGTTTTCCCCCATCAGCGCATGGATCTCGCCTTCCCTGAGGGTAAAATCAACATGCTGCAAAGCTTTTACGCCGGGAAATGTCTTAGATATATCCCGCATAGAAAGTACAACATTCTGTTCCATATCAGTCTCACCTGCTTTCTTACTCATTCCATCATTGCTACACTTAAAAATCTCCTGTTTTTGGACATAAAGAGAGCGCAGCAGACGGGGCTTTTTATCCCTTCCATCCTGCTGCGCCCTTTTACCTGCGGAAACTGCCGTCGGCAGTTTCCTCCGGATTCATGGCAACTCAAACAGGAAACCGTAATTCCCTATGAATCCTCTTAGTATGCACGTCCGTCAATAACTTCCTGTGTCACTTCTGTTACTTCATAGTCTGTTCCGTCAACCGTAACTTTTGCAACATCTGATCCGTATGCAAAGATTCCTTCGTCAACATATGCGATCTTATCAATCTCTTCGCCGGCCTCAAGCTTCTGGATCAACTCTGCTACACGCGGGCCGTGGAGCGGGTTACACTCTGTATTACAGATGATCTCGCCTTTCATCGTAGCCTCGATACCGGCTTTTACTGTATCGAAGGAGAGTACAAGGATGTCTCCGTCAGGACCAACTGTCTTACCTGCCGCCTTGATTGCGTCGATAGCGCCAAATGCCTCATTGTCGTTCTCACAGTACACAACATTGATGTTATCATGCTGTTTTAACATGGACTCCATAACTTCCTGTCCCTTCGCCTGTGTAAACTCACCAGTCTGCTGAGCCACGATGTTCCAGCCATACTCTTTTGCCGCGTTTTCAAGACCTTCTGTACGTCCGATCTGAGCAGATGCACCAATCGTTCCCTGAATGTGCGCGATGTTCAGTTCCTTGATTCCTTTAGCGTCAGCGTATGCCTTCAGCCACTCACATGCCTTAGCGCCTTCAAGCTGGAAGTTACCGCCTACATAAGATACGAATAAGCTGTCGTCTGATACATCTACCATACGGTCAACCGTGATAACCGGAATGTCCGCATCCTTTGCTTCCTGAAGAACTGTATCCCATCCTGTCTCCGTAACAGGCGCCAAAACTATGTAATCAACCTCCTGCTGGATAAAGTTACGGATCGCTGTGATCTGGTTCTCCTGTTTCTGCTGAGCATCATCGAAGATCAGCTCATATCCGTTCGCCTCGCTGAATGTCTCTTTCATAGACTCCGAATTTGCTGTACGCCAGTCAGACTCAGCGCCAACCTGTGCAAAACCAACTGTGATCACATCGCTGCCGCCTTCTGAGCCGCCTTCCGAACCGCCTTCTGAGCTGCCGCCGTCGCTGCTTGCGCCGCCCCCGCCGCATCCTACTGCCATAGAAGCTGCCATTGCCGTAACCATCAAAGCTGCGATTAATTTTCTTTTCATGTCTTATCCTCCTTTTCTCTCTGATCAACTCTGTGTCAATCATCTTGATAATATGTTAAAATATTATGAATAAATTTTAAACAGAGTTTCATTTCCAGTTTTTACATTTTTTTATGATTTTTTTAATAAGGTTCGATTTTTTATGTTAAAGGTTGAATATTTTCCGCTTTAATAAGCACGGTAACCTCCGTTCCCTCATCCTGCCTGCTTACATAGGACAATCCGTATTCCTTTCCATAATAATGCCGAAGCCGCTGATTCACATTGATAACGCCAAAGCTGTTTACATTATTATCCGGCTTTTCCTTCTGTATATTGTTCCGAAGTTCCAAAAGCTTTTCCGCCGTCATTCCTTTTCCGTTATCATGTACCTGAAAGATGATATTCTCTTTATCTTTCTTTCCGGTGATCCGTATCATGCCCTTTCCTCTCTTGTTTTTGATCCCGTGATACAGGGCATTTTCCACCAGCGGCTGCAAGGTCAGCTTAGGCAGCACAAAGTCTCTGAGCTCTTCGTCTATCTCTATACTGTAATCTAAGATATCCTGATAACGGAACTGCTGGATTTTCAGATAACTTCGGATATGCGATTCTTCCTCCCTGACAGTGATAAAATCCCTTCCTTTGCTGAGAGTGGTCCGAAAGAAACTTGACAGCGCCGTGACCATGTTGACAACCTCATTTGTCTTATGCTCTTCTGCAAGCCAGACGATCGTATCCAGCGTATTATATAAGAAATGGGGATTAATCTGCGCCTGCAGTAATTTTGTCTCCGTGAGATGAAGGTTCTCCTGCTGTGTCTTTATATCATCTACCAATGTACCGATTTCCTCTGTCATATCATTAAAGCTTTGCGACAGCACTCCGATCTCATCTACATCCGCCTTCTTTGTCCGGGCTGAAAAGTCTCCCTCCGCAACCTTCTCCGTCATATCGCAGAGCTCGCGGATCGGTATGGTAATACTTCTTGTTGCATGAATTGTCATATAGCCCGCAAAAAAAACTGCAAATATCGTTACGACGCCGCACAGCATAAAGCTATGCCGCGTCTTGATATCCAGCGCCTCACGGACATTCTCATAATTCGTTGTTTCTATATATACATAATCCTGAATCCCTTCCTGAATCAAAGTCGTCAGATTTTTGATGTTCAGATCAAAATAATCCATCTGTTCCTGATATTTCCAGTCGCCGTTCTTTCCTTTCTCCAGTGTCTTCACACATTTTTCGAGGGAGCGCAATGTATTTTTCACCCTCCTGATCCGGTTACGGGCGGTGGCAACTGTCGCATGCTCAGACATACGGTCACATGCCTGCTCCATCTCATCAATATATTTATAAGGATTCACCGTAACATAGCCATTCACAAGCTGTTTGCCATCCTCAAGCTCCTCGACACTTTTCTGGTTAATAACCGCCAGATACATACTGTAATCGATACGCCCTTTAAAATCCTGCGTGTACTGGTTGGCATACACAATATTGTGGGTAATGTCCCGGTATGCATCGGTCGCGTTTGACAGAGAGACGAGGAGATATATCATCACAAAAAGCATTGGCATAAATACGGTCAGCGAAATCCTGAACAACCGATGGTTTAAAGAAGTCCTGATATATTTCTTCATATGTTATTCCTTTCTTCTTGCGCGGTAGTCTTTCGGTGAACACCCTTGCGTTTTCTTAAAAAGATAGCTGAAATAGTGCGGATCTTTATACCCCACCTCGTATCCGATCTCCGAAGTCTTCATAGAAGAGCACATAAGGAGCTCTTTCGCCTTATCCATACGGATTCCCGTCAAATACTCTACGAAAGTCTTCCCCATCTCCCTGCTGAAGACAGAACTGAAATAGCTTGGACTCATACCTACCCCGGCGGCAACTGTATTGAGGGAGATCTCCTCAAGCATATAAGTACTCTCAATCTTTTCTTTCGCAGCCTCGATGATATCCGAATACCTCCGCCCGCTCACCATATCCCGAAGTTCGATGGCCCGCGACAAGAACCGGCGCATATACTCCTGCATTTCCTGAGCCGTGTGGATTTTCTGTATGGCTGTCTTAAAGCTTTCTGCCTCTCCCTGAAATGTCTCGTCAGAAGTCCCGATCTTTTCACAAAATGACATGATAACAATGTACACGTCCATAACAATATATTGGCGCATCAGCATAGATTTAAAATTGTCCGCCGGCATCTCCTTCATATATGCACTTGTAAACCCTTCTATTTCCTCCTGCGTCCCGTTGTTCAAGAATTTCTCTACCGATTCCCGTGTCCGCTCAATCTCTCCGAAGCCCCGGACTTCAAAATCCCCGATCCCCTGCATATTCTTAAGATCTTCCACTTGCACGATCCGGTTAAGCCTGCTTAAGAACCTTCCGGAAAATGCATGATCTGCGTCGGAGAAAGACTGCGGAAGCTCGCGAAGCCTCATTACTGCTTTGCCGATCCCTCCGAAATATTCCAACCCCTTATAATTCTCCATCATCAGCCCGATACGCTTGGCAAGCCGGCTCGTCTTCTGTTCCATCTGCTCCTCATCGTCCGCAGTCAGAAGAAACGCCCATCCGTCAACCCCTCTCTGAAAAATATATACATACGGAATCTTCCTGATCATATCCTCCAGACCTTCGCAGGCATCCACCACAACTCCTGACTGTTCGCCTACACCGATCACACTGAAAAACTTAAATAATATCATTTCATACACATGAGCGCTCAGATTCATATCATACTGTCTGCCAAGATCAATTGCTTCTGCAGTGGACAGTCCTCCCGATATTAACTGATCAAAAAACTTAAGCTTCTCCCGCTCTGTATTCTCCTGCATGTCCTCTGCATACCGTTTCAACAGCTCCTTCTCTTCCTTCTCCTGCCGGATGAGCTGACTTACACCCTTAAGCGACTCTAATAATTTTGAAGCGCTTACCGGCTTTAGCAGATATTCCGTGACGCCGAGCCGAATCGCCTCCTTCGCATAGTCAAACTCATCGTATCCGCTTAAAATCAGTATTCGGATATCCGGGAGCTCCTGCTTTACTAGGCGGCTTAATTCCAGCCCGTCCATAAAGGGCATACGGATATCCGTAATCAGAATATCGGGTTTTTCCTTTAAGATCATGGGATAAGCAAGCTCACCGTCGCTTGCTTCGCCCACGAACGCATACCCCTCCTTCTCCCATTCAATACTGTTTTTAATACCGTTTCTTATGACAATTTCATCTTCGACAAGAAATATCTTAAGCTTTTCCATATCATGCACCGCCTGTTCTTTTGCAAATTACCCCGCTTTTATTTATGATACTTTATTTTGCCGCGAAAAAAATTGGTTTTCTTATTTAAATTGTTGATTTTTTTTCGACACTTCCCTGTTATCTCAAATATAATACAAAAACCTTGCTATGTAAAATATGCCAAATCATCCTTTCACATATTTCACAAAACAAGGTTGCCTCAATTGCTGTATATAATCACATTTTATATCATTACTGCGCGCAAATTATTACGATTCATACAGCCGGCCTGTATCCTTCCCATTTTCCAGCTTGATCACCCGCTGGTTTGCGCTTCCCCTGAACTTTAAAGTAATATCTTTCTGCGTCTCAATAAACGGGCCGTCCACCAGCACATCCAGATATGACAGCATCTCCTCTGTCACATCTGTATATGCCCGCCCGCCTTTTTTCAGATCAACATCCAAAAGATACCCCGAATAGCTCCAGATATCCTTCTGCGGATATTCCATTTTTACTCTTCGCAGCAGCTTCACAAGCTCCTGCTGATTCTCCGGCTCAAAAGGTTCACCGCCAAGCAGTGTAAGCCCCTGAATATAATCTGGGGCAAGCAGACGGATGAGCTTATCCTCCGTTTCTTCTGTATAGGGCATTCCGTAATTAAAATCCCATGTCTCTTCATTAAAACAGCCTTTACAGTGATGCCTGCAGCCTGACACAAACAGACTGACCCTCACACCCGGACCGTCCGCGATATCACATTCCTTTATATTGCCATAATTCACGTTGATTCCCGCCTTTCACTTATATGATTTCTTGTATGTTTCGTACACATCAAAATTATTCTTTATCCTGAATCCGCCGTTCTCCTGTGTTATCTTTTCACCTTCTGCCAAAACTTCCGGATTTTCTTTTTCTTCTGCCTTAATCCGGCTTTCAATCTCCTCAAGCTTTCTCTCAAGTATCTTAATACTTTCTTCTGAGCCCACACTGTCTCCTGATGTGGTCTTCATAAGCAGCAGAGAGTTCTGTATGGATTTCCTTTCTTCCTTCAATTCCCGCCGTTTCTTTTCCGTTTCATCTGCCCTGCCTGCATCTGCGGGATTCATCTGATTATTTTGACGCATCATGGCCTGTGTATTCGCATACTCCGTTCTAATCCCATTCATCATTTTCTTCCTTCTCCTCCTTATCTCTTCCCGCACTGTATTCATGCCGGTATACAGATATATCGGAACATATATGCATGACACAAGCCGCCCTTCCCGAACGGTCACTCTCCCTTCCTCAATGGTTCAAGACACAACAACGCGTTCAGGCTGAACTGTCCGCGGCTTTTTTTAACCTCCATCGTCCCTTTATATTTCCTAACTGTCCGCCGTATATTTTTCAGACCCGTCCCATAATCTTTCTCACACAGCGGTTCTGAATCTTCTCCATCTGGAATATCCGCTGTCCATCCGTCCGGCGGACAATCTGTATTGGTCACACTGATGGACAGAAAGTGATATCTCATTCTTGCCCTGACTGTGATCTTTGGTCTGTCTTTCACCTTCATGCATGCATGGATAGCATTATCCATCGCATTTGCCAGAAGGACGCAAAGATCTGTATCCTCGATGAAAAATCTCTTTGAAAAATGAACATCATAATTCACCTGTATTCCTTCCGCCTCTGCCAATCGCATCTTCTCGTCCAAAAGAACATCCGCCGCCAGATTCCCTGTATCAATCCCGGCAGCCAGCTCATCCGAAATCCTCTTTAAGTTTCTGGAATAATTCTCTGCCTCCGCGTATTTCTTTTCATGCACCAGTCCTGACAGAACAAGAAGATGATTATCGATGTCATGCTGGAACGCAAGATACCGCTCGTTTCTGCTTTTAGCTTCCTTAAGGCTGCCAAGGACATGCACATAAGAAGATTCTCTCTCGCTGGCCGTATCCGCAAGTCTTTTGGAGATAACGCATAGTCCCCGCGACATCAGAACCGCCAAAAGTCCCGTCACCAACAACTGCACTGCGATCCCCATCTGAGCGCTCATATTTTTTTGCACGAGACGGCTCATAAATGCAATCTGAAACCCTTCCATAAATGTATACAAAGAAAGGATTACCGCGGCAGGAACAATAGCCTCAAACACTTTTAATTTCTGCGAAAAAACAGCAAAGCTGAAAATTACCGCTGTGTGCAGAATCAATCTGCATATCCCGGAGCTTTGTAGATACATGCAAAGAAAGGTAAGCGCACAATTTATAAAAACACAGGCAAACGCAGGCAGCCTTCTCCTGACTCCGGCAAGATCCTGCAAAAATAAAATCTCGAAAAACCCAAGCAAACCATTAATAAACATCCACCAGATATAAAACCCCGCAGGATAACATCCTATCTCTCCCATCGCGCCACCTCATCCTTTAGAAAAAATGAGAGCCTTCGCATAAATTCCCTCTGTCTCCTCCTTGATACAAGCACACGCTCCCCGCTGTCAAGAATTGCCGTCCCTTTATCTACCGAAAGAATATGTGCCATATTTACAAGAAAACTTCTGTGGCAGCGGAAGAATTGTCCGTCAAGCTGCTCCTCCAGCATGTCCAGTGTTTCGGAATACTCGCGGCAGTCCTCCGCCGTATGGATACAAAGCCGGTGTCCGAATACTTCGCAGTATGTAATATCGTTTATCAAAATTCGTTCAAGCGTCCCATCCTTCATAAGCGTCAGTTTCTTGCGTCTTGTCCGGCCAAGCTGTTCTCTGGCTCTGTCAAGAGCAAGAAAAAGCCGTTCCTTCGTTACCGGCTTTACCAGATAATGAACCGCCCCCACATCAAAAGCATCCAACGCATAATCTTTATATGCCGTGACAAAAATGATCCGGCTCCTTTTACCGAATCTTTTCGCCACCTCAACACCGCTTATACCCGGAAGCTTATAATCTAAAAGGAGGACGTCAAAGTCCTCCTTCTCCCGCATAAGTTCTTCTCCCGATTCAAATGTCCATATGCCGGCATGCAGGTCTTTGTTTTTTACATAAAGCTTTGCCATCTCTTCTAATTTTTCCAGCATAAACTCATTATCTTCACATATAGCCAATGAATTCATCTTCACACCGCTTTCTTTATCGAACCTCTATTCTACTCTATATGTAAATGGCAGGAGCTCCTTTGCTTTTGTCTTTTTTTCTTCTCCGCAAACCATAAGAATCACTTCGCATTCCGGCATATAATCGGACAGCATCTGCCGGCAGTTCCCGCACGGAGGCACGATCTCCTCCCCGTCTTTCCCCCGGACTGCCACAATCGCTTCAAAGTCTCTCTCCCCCTGCGTAATAGCAGTTCCTATGGCTACCTGCTCGCCGCAGGCTCCATGCAGAGAGTAGACATTTACACCGGTATAGATTTTTCCGTCTTTGCAGCGAACCGCCGCCCCGACCGTATGATTATAATGAATGTCGTCATAATTTTTCCGGATCGCCTCACGGGCTTTCTCAACTAATTCAAAATCTTTTTCTGTCAATATGTCCATTTTTTTCATCCCCTAGCTTTTTGTAATTTACAGCTATTTGTCCGCAGGGGATAGCATCATCTTCGTCTACAAATGCAGCACCCTGTCCTGTATCTCCTGCGTCCTGCCCTGATTCCAGAACTGCGTTCCGATATATCCGCAGGTTCTTCTTGCCACAAACATATGGTTCTGATCACGGTTTCCGCAGTTCGGGCACTCCCACACTAGCTTTCCGCTTTCATCTTCCTTTATCAGAATCTCTCCATTATAACCGCAGGATTCGCAGTAATCACTTTTTGTATTCAACTCCGCATACATAATATTGTCATAGATAAATCTCATGACAGAGACTACCGCCGGGATATTATTCTGCATATTCGGAACCTCCACGTAGCTGATGGCGCCGCCCGGCGACAGCTTCTGGAAATCCGCCTCAAACTTCAGCTTGCTGAACGCATCGATCTCCTCTGATACATGTACATGATAGCTGTTCGTAATATAATTCTTATCCGTAACTCCCGGAATGATTCCAAAACGCTTCTGGAGGCATTTTGCAAACTTATATGTGGTAGACTCCATCGGAGTTCCATATACGGAGTAACTGATTTTCTCCGCCTCTTTCCACTCTTTGCACTTATCATTCAGTCTCTGCATAACCGACAGGGCAAATGGCCTTGCCTCCGGATCGGTATGAGATTTCCCCACCATACGTACGCACATCTCATAAAGCCCCGCATATCCCAGCGAAATTGTGGAATAGCCATTATACAAGAGCTTATCTATCGTCTCGCCTTTTTTAAGTCTTGCCAGCGCCCCGTTCTGCCATAAAATCGGAGCTACATCGGATATCGTTCCAAGAAGTCTCTCATGGCGGCAGCGCAGCGCTCTGTGGCACAGTTCCAGACGCTCATCTAAAATTTCCCAGAACTTATCCATATCTCCGTTTGAAGAACACGCCACATCCACAAGATTGATTGTAACAACGCCCTGATTGAATCTTCCGTAGAACTTATGGCTTCCATCCGCATTTCTCTGGGAATCCTCAACAGTGAGGAAGGAACGGCAGCCCATGCAAGTATATACCTCTCCCTGTTTCAGCTCTTTCATAATCTTGGCAGAAATATAGTCCGGCACCATTCTTTTAGCCGTACATCTGGCAGCAAGCTCTGTCAGATACCAATACTTGGAATCCGATGTTACATTATCCTCATCCAGAACGTAGATAAGCTTCGGGAATGCCGGCGTGATCCAAACACCCGCTTCATTTTTTACTCCCTGCATCCTCTGTATCAGAACTTCTTCTATAATCAAGGCAAGATCTTCTCTTTCCTGCCCTTCTTCCGCCTCATCCAGATACATAAATACCGTCACAAACGGCGCCTGCCCGTTACAAGTCATAAGTGTGATCAACTGATACTGAATGGTCTGGATACCGCTTTTGATCTCCTCGCGAAGCCTTCTCTCCGTCACCCTGTCAATAATCATATCATCCATACTCTCACGGCAGTCCCTGCGCTCTTCAACTACGGCATTGCGTATCTTCTTTCTGCTGATATCTACAAACGGCGCCAGATGCGCCAGCGAAAAAGATTGTCCGCCATACTGATTGCTGGCAACTTGAGCGACGATCTGCGTCGTTACATTGCATGCAGTAAAGAAACTGTGAGGCTTTTCGATCATCGTCTCACTGATAACCGTACCGTTCTGAAGCATATCCTCCAGATTAATAAGATCACAGTTATGCTCCTTTTGGGCAAAATAATCCGAATCATGGAAATGAATGATGCCCTCCTCATGCGCCTGTACCACTTCTTCCGGAAGAAGTACACGCCTGGACAGGTCCTTACTTACCTCTCCCGCCATATAATCCCTCTGCGTGGAATTGATCACTGGATTCTTATTGGAATTTTCCTGATTCACCTCTTCATTCAGATGTTCAATAAGCGCAAGAATCCCATTATCAGTTGTATTAGACTTACGGGTAAGCTCACGTTTATAGCGGTAGCGGACATACTTCTGCGCCACCTCATAGCCTCTCATCTCCATAATGCCGGTCTCTACCATATCCTGAATATCTTCTACATGCACCGCGTGACGAAGCTCCTGCACTTTGCCGGCAATCATGTCCGCAATCGCCATCACCTGATATTCATTCATTTGGTGCAGCTTATCCACTTCACGGTTCGCCGCTTTTATTGCATTAACGATTTTTTCAAGATCGAAGCTTACTTCTTCTCCGTTACGCTTAATTACATTCGTCTTTACTTCCATATACACCTTGTAACCCCCAGTAATACAATACACAAAATATTGTTTATGTTTTTCCTCCGGCACACTATATATTGTGTGCCGCCTCTCTATAATACCGCATATTGTTACTTTTGAAAAGAGGTAATTTTAATTTTTTTATATTATTTTTTACCCCTCCCGCCAACCGCCCGTTTTACTAGGTTAATGGATATTTGTCTGTCAGACTCTTCACTAATTCTCTCGCCCTTGCCACATTGTCTTCACTTTTAATTACCATTGCAATTGCTTCTGCGATAGTCTCCATGTCCTCTTCCTTCATGCCGCGGGTCGTAACCGCGGGTGTTCCAAGACGTACGCCGCTTGTAACAAACGGAGAACGAGGATCATTCGGAATCGTGTTCTTATTACAGGTAATATGCGCCTCATCCAAACGCTTTTCCAGTTCCTTTCCAGTAACATCCTCATCACTTAAATTTACAAGCATCAGATGATTGTCTGTTCCGCCCGACACAATCTTTACGCCACGAGCCATCAAACCTCTACATAATGCCTGCGCATTTTTCACAATCTGTTTCTGATATTCCTTAAATTCCGGCTCAAGAGCTTCTTTAAAACAGACTGCCTTACCTGCGATCACATGCTCCAGCGGTCCGCCTTGGGTGCCTGGAAACACTGCCTTATTAAAGCTGAACTTTTCTGCCGATTCCTGACTACTTAAAATCATACCGCCTCTCGGCCCCCGCAATGTCTTATGTGTGGTCGTTGTCACAACATCCGCATATGGAATCGGACTTGGATGAAGACCTGCGGCCACAAGTCCGGCTATATGCGCCATATCAACCATAAGATAAGCGCCCGCCTCATCTGCAATCTCACGGAATCTCTTGAAATCAATCGTTCTCGCATACGCGCTTGCCCCGGCAATCATAAGCTTCGGCTTTTCCTCAAGCGCCGTCTTTCGGACAGCCTCATAGTCTATGACGCCTTCATCATTCACTCCATAGAAGGATGTCTCAAAATAAGAACCCGACATATTGACCGGCGAACCATGTGTCAGATGTCCGCCGTGATCAAGATTCATGCCAAGAATCTTATCTCCCGGCTTCAGCATCGCAAAAAATACTGCCATATTCGCCTGCGCGCCGGAATGAGGCTGCACATTGGCATACTCACATCCAAAAAGCTCCTTTGCCCTGTCTCTTGCCAGATTCTCTACTGCATCTACGCATTGGCATCCGCCGTAATACCGCTTTCCCGGATACCCTTCCGCATATTTGTTCGTAAGCGGGCTTCCCATCGCCGCCATAACTGCTTTGCTCACCCAGTTCTCGGATGCAATCAATTCTATATGTGAGTTCTGGCGTTCCATCTCATCTGTGATTGCCTGCGCAATCTCAGGATCTGCATTTTTAATCTCATCAAATGAATACATGTCTTATCCTCCTTGGCATATTTTTAACGTAATGATACACGGGGTGTTCCGTGGTAACGCGCTTTTACAATCATATCACATTTCTTATTGAGATAAAAGTTTTGATTTGAGAATTCCGCCTTTTAATTTCCTCCCCGTATCTCGCGAATCCCTTCTAACACTTTCTCTCTTGCTTCTTTTGCCTTCTCTGGCTTCATATCCGCGATTCCCTCCAGCGGATAAGGGATTCCAAGACTTTTATACTTTGAGACTCCAATCGTATGATATGCAAGTATATCCAAACCTTTCAGGTTCCTCCACTTTCCAATCAGATGCCCAAGCTCTTTCAGTTCTTTTTCTCCGTCCGTAATTCCCGGTACGCACACATGGCGCACAATAACCGGAACGTCCGCCTTCTCAAGCGCTTCTGCAAACGCAAGAACCGGCCGCCGACTCATAGATGTCAGCTTCAGATGCCCCTCTTCAGAACTATGCTTTACGTCCAAAAGGACCAGATCCGTAACTGCAAACAGACGTTCAAACTCCTCTTTCTTCCTGTCATTGTATACAATTCCTGACGTATCAAGACAGGTATGAATCTGCCGCCTCTTCGCCTCCGAAAATAACTCTGTAAGGAAGGAAAGCTGCATAAGAGGTTCTCCGCCCGTTGCGGTAATCCCGCCGTCCCGGTAAAATAACTTATTACGCTCATAATCTTCCAAAAGCTCCGCCACAGTCTTTTCACTCCCGTCTGACATCGCCCATGTGTCTGGATTATGGCAATACTTGCAACGCATAGGACACCCTTGAAAGAATATCACAAAACGAACTCCGGGACCGTCTACGGTCCCGAAGCTCTCGATGGAATGAATTCGTCCCACACTACAACCCTTCATGGAAGGTTCTTGAGATAACCTCATCCTGCTGCTCCTTTGTCAGTTTGTTAAAATTTACTGCATATCCCGATACCCTGACCGTCAGCTGCGGATATTTCTCCGGATGTGCCTGCGCATCCAAAAGCGTCTCCTTCGCAAATACATTGACGTTCAGATGATGTCCTCCCTTCTGTGCATAGCCGTCAATCAAACTAACCAGATTATCAACCTGTGCGTCACTGATATTCATATGCTTTTCCCTCCTTCTGAATCAAAAACTGTTATCGTCAAACAGCACCGTATCCTCTTTTCCAAGCGCTCCCGGAATAATGGAAAAGGTGTTGGAAATCCCATCCTGCGCATCCTTAAATGGCAGCTTGGATACGGAACTTAAAGAAGCAATTGCACCTTTGCTGTCTCTGCGGTGCATCGGATTCGCCCCTGGCGCGAATGCTTCTCCCGCTTTCCTTCCGTCAGGCGTAGAGCCTGTATTTTTCCCATATACAACGTTTGACGTAATCGTGAGAATCGATGTCGTTGGGATACCGCCTCTGTAAGTATGATTCCCCTTAACATAATGCATAAACTCACGCACTACATCATAGGCAATATCGTCTGCCCGGTCATCATCATTGCCGTATTTCGGAAAATCTCCCTCAACCTCATAGTCTACTGCAATACCATTCTCATCACGGATCGTCTTAACCTTCGCATATTTAATCGCAGAAAGCGAATCTGTCACTACAGAAAGCCCGGCAATACCTGTTGCAAACCACCTTGTCACTTTCTTGTCATGAAGCGCCATCTGGACACGTTCATAACAGTATTTGTCATGCATATAGTGAATGATGTTGAGGGTGTTAACATACACCTGGGCCAGCCACTTCATCATGTCGTTAAATCGGTCCGTTACTTCATCATAATCCAGATACTCGGATGTAATCGGCCGATACCTTGGTCCAACCTGCTTTTTTGAAATCTCATCTACACCGCCGTTGATTGCATAGAGCAGACACTTCGCAAGGTTCGCCCTCGCACCAAAGAACTGCATCTCTTTCCCGACGCGCATAGACGATACGCAGCATGCAATCGCATAATCATCTCCGTGCGTCACTCGCATGAGGTCGTCATTTTCATACTGAATGGACGAAGACATAATAGAAGTCCGCGCGCAGAACCGCTTAAAGTTTTCTGGAAGCCTGACTGACCACAGAACTGTAAGATTCGGCTCCGGCGCCGTCCCGAGATTCGAGAGGGTATGAAGATATCTAAAAGACATCTTCGTAACCATAGAACGGCCGTCAATCCCCATGCCTGCGATGGACTCCGTCACCCAAGTCGGATCGCCGGAGAACAGTGCGTTATATTCTGGTGTTCTTGCAAATTTTACGAGTCTAAGCTTCATAATAAAGTGGTCAACAAACTCTTGAATTTCTTCCTCCGTAAATGTACCATTTGCAAGATCGCGCTCTGCATATATATCGAGAAATGTGGATGTCCGCCCCAGAGACATGGCAGCTCCATTTTGCTCCTTGATTGCCGCCAGATAGCCGAAATACAGCCACTGGATCGCTTCCTTTACATTTTGTGCAGGCCCGGAGATATCAAAGCCGTAAATACTTCCGAGTTCTTTTAATTCCTTCAATGCTTTGATCTGCTCCGACAACTCCTCGCGCTGCCTCGTTACATCCGAATACATGATGATTCTCGTTCCGTCCTTCTGCCTTTGCTTGTCTTCAATGAGACGGTCCAATCCATAAAGCGCCACGCGCCTGTAATCACCGATAATACGTCCGCGTCCGTACGCGTCCGGAAGCCCTGTAATAATGTGGCTGGAACGGCAGGCCCGCATCTCCGGCGTATATGCATCAAACACGCCGTCGTTATGCGTCTTCCTGTGTTTCTTAAAAAATTCCACTATCTCAGGATCTACCTGATATCCGTTATCCTCGCACGCCTTTATGGCCATACGGATACCGCCGTAGGGCTGTAAGGCACGCTTAAAGGGCTTGTCCGTCTGAAATCCTACGATCTTTTCTTTATCCTTGTCAAGATATCCCGGTCCGTGGGAAGTAATGCCTGATACGACCTTTGTATCCATATCGAGGACGCCGCCCTTTTTACGCTCCTCCTCAGAAAGCCTTAACACCTGCTCCCAGAGCTCCTTCGTGGCCTGTGTAGGGGCGGCAAGAAATGATTCGTCACCCTCATACGGTGTATAATTCTTTTGGATAAAATCCCGGACGTTAATCTCCTTTTCCCAGATTCCGCCCTTAAATGAAGTCCATTCCTGTCGCATAAAATCCTCCGTTTCCGTGAACATGTCACTACGAAAGTAAAATTCCCAAACTTATTGAAAAATATGCATTTTCCATTGCCTGCAGGAAAATTCTTATTTTTTTGAATGACATCTTTCCATTAGGAGAATATAATAATACTGAGACTCGTGGGTAATTATAGTTAGAGGGTGATATATTTGCAGGCGTTTGCTATTTTAATGATTCCGTTTCTTGGAACATCGCTTGGTTCAGCGATGGTATTTTTTATGCGGGGCGAGATGAACTCAAAGGTCGAAAAGCTGCTTCTAGGTTTTGCCTCAGGAGTGATGGTTGCGGCTTCTGTCTGGTCTTTACTGATTCCAGCGATTGAACTTTCCGAAGCGCAGAACATAATCGGATGGATTCCGGCAGCGGCAGGATTCCTTTTTGGCATAGCGTTCCTGCTTCTACTAGACAGTCTAATCCCCCATCTTCATAAGGACAGCGACAAGCCCGAAGGAATCCGTACAGCGCTTTCCAGAACTACCATGCTGCTTTTTGCTGTAACTCTCCATAATCTCCCGGAGGGTATGGCTGTAGGCGTTACTCTGGCAGGAGCGATGCTTGGAAATACAGGAATCACCTTGGCAGGAGCATTTGTGCTGTCCGTCGGAATTGCCATCCAGAACTTTCCAGAGGGAGCTATTATCTCTATGCCCCTCAGAAGCGAAGGGATGTCTCGTAAAAAGGCATTTGCCGCAGGAGTATTATCCGGTATTGTAGAACCCGCAGGAGGGCTGATCACCATTCTCCTTGCTGAGAGCGCAACGCGCATCCTTCCATACATGCTTTCATTTGCGGCAGGAGCGATGATCTATGTGGTAGTTGAGGAATTGATACCAGAATCCCAAAGCGGGGAACACTCAAACATAGGGACTATCGGAGTAGCGCTGGGATTCGCACTGATGATGATCCTGGACGTGGCGCTGGGATAATATTAAGAAGCCGGTTCAAATCTCCCAAAAGACTAGCACAGAACATTCCCATACAGCAGAAAATAAACACGGACAGTATGAAAAAGCATCACCTGCCTTTTTCACACTGTCCGTAAAAAATCAGTATTCTTTCACACTTTTAATTTTTCTTTCCATTCTGCTTCTTTAAATCCAGGAAGTGCAAAATCCTTACCCACTATGATAGGTCTCTTCACTAGCATTCCATCTGAAGCAAGAAGATCGTATACCTCTTCATCGGACATATCCGGAAGTTTATCTTTAAGCTGCATCTCTCTGTATTTCATACCGCTTGTGTTGATAAACCGCTTTATCCCAAATCCGCTCTTTTTATGCCACGAAGAAAGTTCCTCCGCCGTAGGATTCTCTTCAACAATATGACGCGATTCAAAGTCAACGCCCTGCACTCTCAGCCATTCTTTTGCTTTTTTACATGTACTGCATTTCGGATATTCTAAAAATAATATACTCATTCTTTTTTCTCTCCTTATACATCGTGATGATACTATGGACTGCTCCGCACTCTGTACTCCCGCGATCATACCAGCATCTGGTCAAACGATATGCCTGCCGAAACAGAAATATCGGAAACCGCTATAGCGCCGGCCATATCTCCTCCTGCAGCGATCGTATCTACCGGCATCTCCGGCACCGCCGCCGCTGCCGCCGTATACGGTGAATAATCCATATACCGCTCTTCCTCATCCCGATTACGGAACTGTACTGCATGATTCGCATCTGCAAGATGTCCCTCCATGGCAATGCCTCTGTCCGCAATCCTGCGGGCATTGCGCTTTTTCTGAAGCTCCAGCTTAAGCTTCTCCTGCTTTTTCTTTTCTGTCGCCCTCTTTTTCTTTAATTTCGTAAGCTCCTCTTCATTGAGACGACGGATCTTACGGTTGCCTCTGACCAGAGCCTTTTGTATAGAATTAATTGCCGATCGCGCTTTGGCCGCCTCCTTCTGGCTGCCGAGACTTACGACCGTCCGCAGGATTCCAATACTGCGTCTGGCCTCTCCCATCGCCGCCTGCACCTGACCTTTGCTCTTCGCTCCCGCCAGCCGGGAATAAATTCCAGATACAGAAAATGTAGATGCCGACACGTTGATACGGCTCTTATTCTTCGCATTCTTCATGTCTTCCGTCATCTTTTTCATCTGTTCTATCACACGTTTTTCTTCCGCATACGGATCATCCTTTTCCTCCTGAACCGAATCTTTGACCACCCACACTCTTACTTCATCTTCCCCGATGTAAGCGCCCTGCGCAGGAATTCCTTCCGACTCTTTAGAAAGCTGCGTAAGAATCTGCCTAAGTATGGTCTTTCCCTTTTCAAATGATTCCGCATCTTTTCCCATCTGCTCAAGCCAATCTCCTGATATGATCAAATGCTTTCCTGTGCCGAGTCCTGCTGCCGTAGATGCAAGATTTCCTTCATCTATCCCTGTCCCAATCACAATATGAACCTTTGAAAAATCTTTCTGCAGCGTGGCAAGTTCCGTAACAATTGCTTTTTTTAACTCCGTCTGGCCGGGCCACCCTTCGGAAAGAGTAAACTCATCCTTCAAAATATACTTCCTGCCGCTTTCCGGCGCTTCCTTTACCTCTGTCTTCGGGGATACTGTCTGGACATTCTTTCCTGTAACCTGCGAGACCGCATTCGTTATCCTGCTCATCGAACCCCTCCTCGTATTATCTTATTAAATCATTCCGTTCTTTCTATAATAATATATCGTCCGATTTGCAGAAAAACTAACCTCATCACTTCCCAATTCCTTGCAAAACAGCGCTAAAAATCACTCCCATCTTCCATAATCACATAGGGACCATTCTTACATTCATAGTCGTCCTCATTCCATGCACGCCGCCTTGCATCCTCTGCTTCTATCTCCTTTTTCGCCACTCCTTCAATCTCCGGAGGCGCCTTTTCCACTGCCTGCCCTTTCTCCCAGACCTTCACCATCTCATTGCCTTTCCCCTGCAAATAGATGGCAGAGTCCTCGCATTCAACAAGTTCACCTTCAGCATCCATCGTTTGCCCAGTAAGCGGGTAGATGAACGAGCATTTCCTCATCCGAACGGAATCCCCCCACAGCTCCCTTTTTAATTCTATTTGTCCTCTATATTCTCCTGTACCGCCCTTGTTCTTATCCGTAATTTCATTCAGGTTGCCGCCGGCTGATATACTGAACATTTTATCCGTTTCTACCGTGATATACAGATACCCGTTCTGAAGCTGATAAAGCTCTGTAACATGCATATCACTGGCCTTGAGCCTAACATCGAATAGCGGAAATTTCTCTAACCTTGAATAACTATACGCACCATTCATACCACGGATCAAAAATACCAGTATAAAAACAATTGCCGCCACCACGCAGAACGTCTGTGTCTGCCTCCGGGATATCCGCTTTTTGATATCTTTAATAATGGAGGCTGACGCCTGTCTTACTTTTTCTTCCGAAAAAATATTTTCTTTGTCTTCTTTCACCTCTGCTTCCGGAATCCCCTCCTTCAGCGCTTCATAATAATTCTGACATTCCTCACACTCAGACAAGTGCTCTTCTACCAGATCTTTACTCTCCTCACTGCACACATCGTCTACATACAGCGGAAGCAGATCTTGATTCACATTACATGAAATCCTGCTCATAAGATACCTCCTTCAAAATCTACCTTTGCGTCAGCTCTGACGCGGATCATTCCCTTGCAGACATCTCCTCAGAGTTTTATCATACTTCGGATCTGAAGCTTCGCCCGATGATACGTAACTCTCGCCCAGCTCTCGCTTTTTTCAAATATGTCCGCAATCTCTCTGAAACTCAGCTCACCCAGCGTCCGCAGACTGAATACCTCTTTATACGGTTCTTCCAGACGATGAAGCACTTTATAGATAGAGAGCACTTCTTCCCTGCGAATAACCGATAATTCCGCAGCTCCCGTTTTTGAATCCCCATCCGCCAATTTCTTCTTCACAGACTGAAAACGCTTTTTCCGCCGCGCATCATCAATATAGAGATTCTTTGCTATCTGACACAGCCACGATTTGACAGAACAATCTCCTTTGAAATTATTAATCTCTTTTAATGCTCTAAAAAATGTCTCCTGAGTGATATCCTCCGCAACTGAAGGATTTTCGCTCATAGCAAGCACAAAGAGGTATACGTCTTTAAAAAACCTGTTATATACGTCCTCAAAATCTATCTTCACTTCATCACCTCTTTTCCTGTCAGCATATTATTTTGCCGATATTGACAGCATCATACACAAATATTTTTTAAAAAACTTCTGCAGGCTTTGTTTATTTATTAGACGAATTACATCCGAATTCGTTACATAAAATAGAAAATTTTTTCTTAAAGAACCGGGAGCAGGCTAAAACTCATCCCGCTCCCGGTTCTTTCTTCATATTTTAAAATCTTCAGTTACCTGTTATCTGTCCGTCTTTTTGCAAAATTTCCCGCTCTGTCTCTTCTTCTTTTTTCAAAGCCTCCTGCCTGCAAAGCTCCTCAAAATCATGAATGGCATCCTCCGAGCCCATCATCCAGAGAGTATCTCCTGCCTCAATGATCGTGCTCGCAGTCGGAAGTTCAAGTATCTTACTGTAAGGTGTTTTTAAACCTACAATCAGGCAATGATAACGATCCTGAATCCTTGACTCTCTGATCAGCTTGTCACAGAAAGAATCTGTAGGCAATACTTGGTACTCAATACAACTAAGCGGCGATTGCTTTTCCGTATCTCCGTAACCGAGAAAATCCTTAAGCGAGCCTACGGTATACTTAGCCCCCACATCCTGATAATCACGGAAACGGTCAAGCGCTTTTGCAACACCGACTGCAAATACACGGTCGCCGCCGAATACATGCGTACTTCCTCCCGGCACAAGGATAATCTCGGTCTTTCTCTCAATCTTAATGATAAATACATTCTGCCTGCGCCCCCAGTAAAGCTCCAAAAGCGTCTTCCCGGCATAATCAGCATCCTTTGGAACTACGAAAGACATAACTTTATAATCATCTTCAAAGCTGTCTACAAAACCTGGCATGCTAATCGTTGCATTGGATTCGGACATGCTAGCAAAAAGGAACGTTGCCCTAGTAAGTGTGGAATACTGCTTTCTGTCGCGGTAATCCATCAGATAAAGAGTTACTCCCGCAATCATCCATGCCCCAAAGATCAATGTCGCCGCGCCTCCCATGAAGACCGGCTGTCCCGGCACAAACAGAAGAATAAACAATCCTGTCATACAGACCGCCGCAAACCATGCCGTCGGCAGACCGCCCGGAATTTTATACGGGCGTTTTAACGCAGGTTCTTTTTTCCGGAGAATAATCAGGGAAAATGCCGTGATCATCCAGCTTGCAACATAGCCTGCTGCCGAAAAGCTGGTCAAAGCACCGATCAGCCCGCTCCCTAAGAATGGACCGATTAAAGATGCGGCCAGACTGACTTTCAGGGCATTAACTGGTGTCTTATAGACGGGATGCTGTTTTGACAAACTGAAAGGCACAATACTTACCCTTGCCATAGCCATAAGGATCTGTGATGAAGCCATCATAAATCCATTCCAAGTAGTCAAAAGACCGCAGACCGCCCCAAGCAAAATCAACACATACAGGACATTCCCTGCTCCGCCCGGATAAAGCTCCCGGAACATAAGCGCCGCAGAAGGATTAGAAAATTTTATAAAATCTTTCCACGGAAGGGCGCCGCCTAACGTAAACAACAAAAGCGCATAAAACAGGCAGGATAGAACCACCGTCACGACTACGGTCCTCCCCACTCCTTTTGTATCGCCGCCAGCGCTTTCAATACCTTGCGGAATCGTCTCAAAACCGGCCAGAAAGAATGGCACTGACGCAAGAATCGAAGCCATGCCGCCTGCAAAGGAGCTATGCGTTCCTATTCCTGTATTTTCATAAAACGGCCTGAGATTTCCGACATCGAACTTGACCACCGCACAAATCATTGCCAGAATCCCAGCGCCAACTAGCGCCATGCAAAGAACTTTTTGCAGGGATGCCGACGATGCGACGCCTTTTCTGTTAATGGAATAAAGCATAATAGAAATCACCGTTCCAAGCAGGATATGTCCTGCATAAATATCCGCTCCGGCAAGTGTATAGATCGGCGATCCGGCCTTCAATACCGGGAAGACAATGCTCAGGATATCCACAACATAGATAGCCTCCCAAGGAATGATCGTAATAAACGCTCCGAATGCGGCCCACCCGGACAAAAAAGCAATCCTGTCTCCGAATGCCCGGAATGCGTAAGCCATGCCGCCTCCGGACACCGGGAGCATCGTACACAATTCGCAATAACACAGCGCGATCGGAACCATGAGTACCATAGCCACCATATAGCCTGCCGCCGCTGGCAGAGGACCTCCGCTGCTGTTCATCCAGCTATTGATCGAAACTGCCCAGCCGACGCCTACGATCGCGCCAAAACCAATACAGAAAAAATCAAGTGCGGATACTCCCTTTTTTTGTTCTGTTTTCTGTTCTGTCTTTTGCTCCATATTCTCATTCCTCTCCGATACGCAGATTATTCCGTGCCAATTCTCTTTTATAACCAGTATATCGTCTGGAATATCATGATGCAATAAAAAAATATAAGGAATCCTGCCGAGTATTTTTTGAGATTTACATTTTGGGGATCATGTCGTTCAGGGAATTAAGTAAACCGGGAAAATTCCCATACGGCATTGGAAGCCGTCTGGGACTGTAACGAAGATTTTGTTGCAAAAGCTGCGCAGGAAGCACATTATGAAAGCTCCTATCTGCAGTATAATAACGAAAACGCACTCAGCTATACCATCTCACTGGTATTTTACGTTGCCCGCAATTATTATACTGTAATCCGGGAGATGCCGGCCGGAAAAGGGCGGGCGGGCATGATATACCTTCCGAGGAAGCAATTCTCTGACAAATCGGCGCTTTTAATAGAGCTAAAGTGGAATAAAACCGCAGAGAGCGCTATCGCACAGATCAAAGAACGATGTTATCCGAAAGCACTGAAAGATTACAGCGGGGATCTCCTTCTGGTCGGAATCAGTTATGATAAAAAAACAAAGGAACATGGCTGCCGGATTGCGCCGTATACTATATAGATAAAAAACCCGAGCCGCCTGACATCAGGCGGCTCGTTCCACATCAATTTATCCTAAGAAATGTTTAAATAACATATCTTCCGCTTCTTTTGACCACAGTCCTCTGTGTTTCTTACAACACTCGTCAAGCTCTTTGTAGAACGGATCTGTCTCTCCAAGCTTTCCGAAATCATCAATTGCTGTCATCGGCATATCAAACTGGATATAAGCAAGCTTCTTTCCTCCCGGAATGTTCGGCAGGTTATTCGTCGTATCAACGATCGAGTCAATGCCGCCTACATGTGTTACCATTACGGCTGAGTTGATCTCACCTTTTACGGATTTCTCGATTGCCTCCTTCATATCATCCGTATTTCCGCCTGTAGATCCCATGATCTTTGTTCTTGCATAGTGACAGTCATAGAGATTCATACTTGCGGAAAACTGCGTATCTGTAGGGCCTGCGAAAAAATTCATACAGCCGTCTACCGCAAGGAGCTTGTTGCCCATCTCTGCGACACTCCTGATCGGAGCATATACGAATACGTCGCTGTATCCGATGCCTTCTGTGATTGCCTTAAGTTCTGCAACCGGATCCTCCATGTCTGCCGTATTCACATAATGAAGTTCAACGCCTTTTTCCTTTGCCTCCGATACTGGAACCATCTCTTTCGCCCTTGCAATCCGGTCATCATTGATATCCGTAACAACAATGCGCTTCGGTTTATTTTCAAATGCAAGGCCATAGCTTACGGCTCCAAGCCCCATCGGTCCGCATCCGCCGAGGATTAGAATATTTCCTCCCGGCAGAGTTCCCATCTTATGCTCATAGGAAAGATGCTCTACATGGTAATTACTGTGATATCCGCCGATACAGCAGCTCATCGGCTCACCGAGCGACGCCTCAAAATAGCTGTCCCCGTCATATTCCCAGATACATCCCTTTTCGATGACATCATTCGGGAAAATACAGTAGGTAGCCGCTCCTCCAAAGAATTCGTAGGAGTATCCAGGAGACTCCATCTGTCCCGGAATCGCCGGCTGCTGAGCGAATTTTCTGCCCTCATGGAACTGTCCCTGCCATTTTTTTCCGACTTTTACGATATCACCGGTAAACTCATGACCAATGATCGTCGGATGCTCTGCCACATTTTCTGGAACACGCTTGTGGTTTTTACCAGCCTGAACCATCTTCCATGTTGACATACAGATACTGTCGCTTACAACCTTTACTAAGATCTCATCATCCTTAATCTCCGGAAGCTCAAACTCCTCCAGCCTGATATCGTTTGCTCCGTGTAATCTAACGCCTTTTACCTTCATGTTACTTACCTCCTGTTATTTATTTTAAATTTTCAAATACCCAGTCTATATCAGATGTTGTCTTTAATTTCTCCAAAACCTCTTCATCTTCCAGCATACCGCAGATCTTGCTCAAAAGATCGAGATGTTCGTCTCCGATTCCTGCAATACCGAATACAAGCTGTGCCTTTTCATCTCCGAAATCAACACCTTCCGGATACTGCAAAAGAACAATCCCTGTCTTCTTTACCGTACCTTTTGCCTGCGAAGTGCCGTGCGGAATTGCCACGCCCATGCCCATGTAGGTGGTCACAAGCTTTTCACGCTCCTGCATCGCCGGAATGTAAGATGCATCCACATACCCTAACTCCGCCAAAAGCTCGCCTGCTGCCTGAATTGCTTCCTCTTTGGAAACAGGACTGAGATTCAGCTTGATGCCCTCTCGTACCATCACTTCTTTTTTAACTTCACCGTTTTCTTCTTTCTCAGCCGTCTCTGGCGCGGCCTCCTTCGTACCTTCCGCCGCTTCATGCGTTTCTTCTGCCTGCCGGCCGTCTGTTTCTTCTTTTGCTGTGAGCTGCTCATACAGAGAATCAAGCGCCGGATCCGCAAGGAAGTTGTTGATCGTTATGATCTGTGCATTCGGCGCACATTTTTTCGCGCGGTCTACCAATGTAACCTGAACAACCGCGATATCACAGTCGGATGGAATATTATCTACAGAAGTATTCTTCACCGTCAAATCAGGTCTCTGCGCCTTAATCCGGTTTCTAAACTTAGTCGCTCCCATCGCGGAGGAACCCATTCCCGCATCACAAGCAAAGATTACTTTCTTCACGCCTGCCGAATTCTTTACAGCCGGTACTTCTGCCGGAAGCGGCAATCCCTTTGCTTTCGCCTTTTCTCTTGCCATCTCCTGCTGGGCTTCTTCAAGACTCTTGCCCTTGAATGTCCGAAGCATTACCGAAGAAATGGCAAATGAAATTCCTGCGGCTATCAGCACGCCTATGATAATCTTTATCATATCGCTTCCCGGCGCCATCATAAAGAACGCGATAATGGAACCCGGCGATGCAGGACCTACCAGTCCGCAGTCCGTCAGTGTAAACCAGAAGATCGCAGCAATATTTCCGACGATCGGACCTACGATAATCACAGGATTCATCAGGATATACGGGAAATAAATCTCGTGGATACCGCCCAATAGATGAATGATCACCGCGCCGGGGGCGGACTGCCTTGTCTTTTCATCCTGACAGAAGAACATATATGCCAGCAGCACTCCAAGGCCCGGGCCCGGGTTTGACTCAAGCATATACATAATAGACTTTCCAGCCTCTGCTGCCTGTGACGTTGCAATCGGCGTAAAGATGCCCTGATTGATCGCATTATTCAGGAACAATATCTTTGCCGGCTCTATAAATACCGCGATCAACGGAAGAAGTCCTCTCACAACAAGGAAATCTACACCTGCCGTTAAAATCGCAAGGATCAGATTCATAAACGGCCCGATCGCAAGAAATCCGAACATTGCCAGTAGCATACCCATGATACCTGCCGAAAAGTTATTAATCAGCATCTCAAAGCCAGCCGGCATATGACCGTCTATTGCCTCATCAAATTTCTTGATACAGAAACCTGCTAACGGTCCCATGATCATAGCCGCCATCAGCATCGTCGTATCCGGATCGCTCATGATCGCACCTATAACCGCGATCGCGCCGACGATACTTCCTCTGTCTCCCCCGACAAGCCTGCCGCCTGTCGAAGCAATCAATACAGGAATCAGATAAATCAAAATTGCCGAAAAGATTGTCGCAAACCCCTCATGCGGAATCCATCCTCTGCCGTTAAAGAATGCAGCAAGGAAACCAAATGCAATCAACGCGCCGATATTAGGCATGATCATTGCTGAGAGAAACTTACCAAAGCGTTGAACTTTATTCTTCATAAATTATCTCCTTTTAATAAATTGGTTTGCTCCTGATGTAAGATCATATTGTAAGTTTTGTAATCGAAACCTGCAAAGCCTGACAGATTGCCGGCATTCGGCGGCATTATACTACCTGCACATTATATTTTCTGCATTCTTCCAGAAATTCATGCGGAAGATTACCGTCCGAAATAATGATATCCACTTCACCCAATCTACAGATAGAATATGTATTTTTCACATCCACCTTGGAGGAATCCATAAGTACAATTGTCTGACCGGCGCTTTGAATCACCGATCTTTTCAAAAAGGCTTCATCTTCTACTCCGCAGTTGAATCCCGTCGGTTCGCAATAGCTGGTCACACCCATGATCGCCTGATCAAAATTAATTCCCTGCACTTCTTGAAAAGCACGGATCCCGCATATACTCATACTGTAACGGTTCGCCGCTCCCCCGATAACATGTATTGCCGGCTGAGTCAGTTTGCACAGCTCCACCGCACAGGTCAGGGAATTCGTATAGATCAGATTCGACTGATCCGGCATACAAGCCGCAAGCGCCGTTGTTGTACTGCCCGAATCCAAAAAAATGGTTGTGTCTTTTCTTATAAACTTTAATGCCTTTTCAGCAATTAATTGTTTTGCCTCAATATTGCGTACCTGCCTCCGGCTGAGCAAATCATCCGTTCCTATCACAACATCTACAGACTTTGCTCCTCCATGTACCCTTACAATTCTTTTTGCCTCATCAAGAGCTTTTAAATCTGTTCGCAGCGTCATCTCAGATATATGCGGAATCTTTTTCTTCAACTGGGCAAAACTGATATGCCCGTTCTGATTCACCAGTTCCACAATTGTATTCCTTCGCTGCTCCATTGAATCCATCATAGAATCTTCCGGGAAACATATACCTGACTATGTTTCCCTCTCCTTTCATTTCATAATCATTCACTCCCTTCATTTTATCACATATTTTCGTTTTTTCAACCGAAACTTTTGTTTCAAAAGTTTATGGTTTTATTTTAACAGTGTTTTAGCAATATGTCAACTGTTATTTCAACAATTTACTCAATATTCTTGTTGAAATAACAGTTTCACTTTCAAAATTTTTACTCGAGTTAATATTTGTGCATATAATCTATATCAATTAAAAACAGATGCCATGCGGCACCTGTAGCATTTTACATTATTAAATTCAGTTTTGTGTGCATTTGTCTCTACCACTCGTTTACACAGTAAGATCTACTCTTGCGGAAGCTTCCAATTCACTATGCAGATTCCCACAGATACCAGTAACAACGCGGCCAACGTACCTGCATTAAATGCCTGCGCTATCTCCCCTAATACTGCCGCCGATAACAAAACACTGCATAGCGGATTTACAAATCCATAAATTGCCACCTTTGATACCTCATTATAAGCGAGCAGAACAGACCATAAAGTATAGGCAACAGCCGACACAAACGCAAGATACAAAAGAATCAGAATTGCCCCGCCGGTTATTTTATGTATTCTTCCTCCCATGCAAAGTCCGGCTCCAGTTAATAAAAGCCCTCCAAGAAAGAACTGACAGCCGCTTAAAAGGACCGGCGCTTCCTTCTGTGAAAATTTATTAATCAGCACGGTAGATAAGGCATAGGCAATCTGTGCCAAAAGCAGCGCCCCTTCTCCTGACAGACGAAATCCCATATCCAGCTGATTACCCATCAGATTCATCACTACCACCCCTGCAAATCCCAGTATACATCCCGTAAGCTTGCGCTTATTTATTTTCTCGGTTTTGAAGATCAGGCAGGACATTAAAATCGCGAAAAAATATCCCAGTCCGGTAATAATACTGCTTTTCACACCCGAAGTATGAGCGACACCGATATAAAAAAAGAAATACTGCCCTACAGTCTGTGCCAGACATAAAAGAAATGCCAGCTTCATCATCCGGGTCGTGAACCGGATAACCTTCTTTTGATGAATACATTCAAAAATTATCACCAGTACGCCCGCCAAAGTAAACCGCAGACCAGCAAATAAAATAATGGCCGCCGTATCGGAAGAGTCAATGCCCATCAAAAAATATCCCTTTTTAATTGTTGTAATCGCACTTCCCCAAAGTACGCAGCAAATAACAGCAAGAAAACCAACTACCCAGTTTCTTGTCAAATATCTCTTTTTCATATATCCTCCTTACCCAATTTTATTATTGTGTACAATAAGACATCTTTTACATGGCATAATTCAAATCTCCAGAAACCTCTTTCAAAATAAGAACGATACAGAAGATATGGCTCGAGCAGACCCGTCATACAACCAGTGCTGATGATTATGCCGATCAGAGTCCCGGCAATACCAAAACGGACAGCCGGCGGGATGGATAATCGCTAAATTTAAAACTCCTTCAAAAACAGGCTTGTAACAGGTCTGCCAGAAAAGTCCGATCGCCCGTTTAAAAGTTACATGAGTTGACCGCATCCCCTCCAAATAAAAATTAAGAACAATGATAACCAAAATATAACCAGATAGAAGGTAATCTTCTCCAACCCACAGCCGGATAAATGGCTGCATCAGACAAAGGAGGCAGACCGAGCTGAAACAGAACATCCATGCATTGATAAACAATACCCTGAACAGCATTTTTTCTACATGTCCTTTCTCGTTAGAGGCAGCAAAATCTCCGACACTGGCAGTAATAGAGTCAAAGAATCGATAGGCCGCCGTCTGGACTGCCTGAATAATCAGAGTATAATTGGAATATAAGCCGACATAAAAAAACCTACGAATTTGGAAATAATCAGGTTATCCGTCGCATACACGATGATTATCCCTATTTTCTGGAATAAAAGAGCATAAGCATTTTTCCTGATATCCGCAGAAAGTCCTAGACTGAGCTTCTTTATCTTTTTGTCTTTTAAAAATGGGTACATTCGGTTAGCCAGTGCGGTAATCACGATATTCTCCAGAAGAGAGGCGGCGATCAAAAGAATCAAATAAACCGCATAGCTTTGAAAAAGAATCAAGGATACGATCTGCAGAAGTTTTACAGCGATATGGGACAGGGAGTTTACTATACTGACAATATATTCTTTCTGATCACAGATAATCAGGGAACGTTTGGAAGCATAAAAATAACTGATACCTGAATTGGCCAAATAAAGCAAAAATATTTCTGTCCCTGCCTTCGCTGCATCTTTTTATATTGGAGGAAAGCCCGCTCTCCCCAAAGTACTTTTTCTGGATGGAGATATGAACTAATTTTTCTGCCAATATATAATAGCTGTCATATAACAGAAAACGCTGATAAAATTGTTCGCTGCACGGATGTCTCTGTTTCTAGTGTAGGAAACGCCATGGTTTTTTCGCAATTATATACCGGAATTATGACACTAAACATACAATTCCCCCTTATGCGATCATTATATAAAAATGGGGCTATTGTGTCAATAAAAGAAACTGCAACAGCGTTTTCCTGAATGTAATCCTACCTCATCCCCATTATGATCATAATATTTTGCAGACGTCAATCCATTTTATGAAGCCCGAATATTTTTCTAATTCTTGGGGCGAAAGCTCAATCGCACTATTAGAACTGCCGCACGCAGGAAATACGGCAGCAAAACGTTTCAGTGATTTATCTAAATAAACTTCCACACCCTCATTTACAGCAAATGGGCAGATACCTCCGACTGCATGTCCGACTAAAGGCTCAGCTTCATCGAAAGATAACATCTTTGCTTTTGTTCCAAACTGGGCTTTATATTTTGCATTATCAATCTTAGTGTCGCCCGCGGCAACAATCAGTATCACTTTTTCTCCTAAGTGGAATGACAGCGTTTTCGCAATGCGGCTTTCCTCGCAGTGCAAAGCCTTGGCAGCAAGGGTTACGGTTGCGCTTGAAATTTCAAATTCCTGTATTCTTCCGTCAATTCCCATCGTTTTGAAATATTCTCTTACTTTTTCAATGGACATATGATTTCCTCCTTTGTGATCTCCAAAATATATTGGTATGTAAATTCTATTCCTTCACAAGTCAGATTTTCGCACATATGCGGCGGATCGCTCTCTGAAAAACCTGTAGGACGCAGCTCAAAACATCTTAACGAACCGAATGCCCTATCAAAAGCAGCGCCAAAATTATAACAGACAGACACGATTTCATCTTCTGTTTTTCCCATCACATGAAAATAAATCCCTATAAACATAAGCGAGCCTTCAACCAGACCGCACTGCGCTCTGTATCCGCCCGCACCATGCAATCCAATCGCAGACCAGATTGTCTGCGGCTCAATGGAAATATTAAATAATTCGCTCAAACAGATAAGTGCCGTCCGTGCACAATTTATATCCTCTTTCCAGTACAATTCATGCACCCGCTTTGTTATATACTCTTTCATCGATATACCTCTCTAATGATACAAATTTCATCCTTTGATGGAATGAATAGATATAATATAAAATTAGAGTAACTGCTAAAGAAACCGCTGCCATTACGTATAGATGCTGTCCGCTGCAGATTCTAGCTACTCTATATGCATTCTAACTCTTCTTTAATTTTTTTACAATCATTTAGATGAGCTGCAACCCTGATCATAGATATTTTGGCATGTGCTCCATTGTCCACTGAAGGTATATCATTAATAGATAAAACATTCCAGTTGCTTCATAACATCTTCTCATATATTGCTTAGCACAGGTATTATTTTCATTCTTCTAACTTTGACAATATTGATCAGCAATACTGTCATTATCTTTTTATTAGAGCATGGAATTATGGATAGACCTCCCCATCCTGATTCCTTGCTTCCATTTTTAATCCAGACAGGTATAATCAGTATACTGATTGGAACTATTCTCACTTTATGTATCGGCCACTTTCCGCTACGGCCGATTTATACGCTTATTCAGGCCATTCATTCCGTATCTGAGGGAAATTTCAGACTAAAATTTATTTGGAATACCCAAAAGAATTCCGGGAGTTATCCCGTTGTTTTAATCAAATGACAGAGGAATTAGCGGGAATAGAAATGCTACGTTCGGATTTTATCAATAACTTTTCACATGAGTTTAAAACTCCGATGGTTTCTATTCTAGGATTTGCCAAATTATTAAAAAAGGCAATTTGACAGCCGAGGAACAAGCTGAATATCTGGATATCATTATTGAAGAAAGTAAACGTCTGACTTCACTTTCTTCTAATATTCTTAATCTGTCTAAGGTGGAAAGTATTTCGCTTTTAACTGACTCGGCTGACTTTAATGTAGGCGAACAGATTCGTGAATGTGTTGTCTTACTGGAAAAGAAATGGACGAAAAAAATATTACTTTTGACTTTCATCTGCTGGAACTGTAGTGGTCAAGCTTTTTTGTAACACTTGTGGCTAAAAAATTTGTTGGATTGT
>CAMNTQ010000003.1 GCA_946558695.1 uncultured Lachnospiraceae bacterium | reverse complement strand
CGCAGACATTATAGCAAATAAACCTATTGAAATAAAGAAAAAAATGAAAACTTCACATTTTAGTAGGAAAATCTTAAGAAATTTAATATACTGGTATATGTAGGAGGGCGTAATATGACAGGAGAATGTAAAATAGTATATCAGGGCGGCGAGGATGAAGTCGTGGAAAAAAAATCTCGCTTCATCGCTACGGTGGCTCCTGCGGAAACAGAAGAGGAGGCTCTTGCTTTTATAGAGGCCATGCGCAAAAAATATTGGGATGCAAGACATAACTGCTTTGCCTATGTAATTGGAGACAGGAACGAGCTTGCCCGCTGCAGTGACGACGGCGAGCCTCAGGGAACGGCCGGTAAGCCAATGCTTGATGTGCTTCTGGGTGAAAAGATACACAATACGGTAGTTGTTGTAACGCGTTATTTCGGCGGGATACTTCTTGGTACAGGCGGTTTGGTACGCGCGTATTCCGGGGCGGTGAAGGCGGGACTTGCCTCATCTGTAATTATAACCAGAATACAGGGTGTTAAACTGGAAATTGCCGCAGATTATACGGGACTTGGGAAGATACAGTATATTCTTGGGCAGAGAGGAATCCGCATCTTGAATTCGGAATATACAGATACAGTCCGTCTGGAAGTGCTGCTGTCAGATGAGATCAAGGAACAGATCAAGGAAGAGATTACAGAGGGAACCAATGGACAGGCAGTCCTGAGCGAAAAAGAAGGGTGCAGATTTGCTGAGATTGACGGGATACCGACGGTGCTTAAAAATTAGGAGGAGAACATATGAAAGTATTAGTAGTGATTGACATGCAGAAGGATTTTATTGACGGTACTTTAGGTACTGAGGAAGCAGTGGAGATCATTCCCCGAGCGGTGGAAAAGATCAAAAGGTTTGACGGCAGGGTTCTTGCCACAAGGGATACGCATGAAGAGAATTATCTGGAAACGCAGGAGGGGAGAAACCTCCCTGTCAGACATTGCATCAGGGGGACAAAAGGGTGGGAGATCTGTCCTGAACTTAAGGGATTGATCAAAGAAAACCCGATTGATAAGGCGGCGTTCGGGAGCATGGAACTTGGCAAGGTTTTAAAGGAGTATCATGAACAGGAGGAACCGATAGAAAGCATTACCCTTATCGGGCTATGTACCGATATTTGTGTGATATCCAATGCGATGATCGTGAAGGCAAGCCTGCCGGAAGTGCCGGTGATCGTTGATGCAGCATGCTGCGCAGGTGTAACGCCGGCAAGTCACAGACAGGCACTTGAAGCGATGAAGGTCTGTCAGATTTTGGTTGTTAATGAATCATGATCCATATGTTATGAGCGGACTTTCGCTGTCAGGATAGGATTTCTTCCAGATGCTTTAAGAACAGCCGGGGGACGTCAGAGTATTGCCCAAGTCCTTTCAGGTGACAGGCGACCTCGTATCCGGCACATGTAAGCTGTGAAGCCCATGAGTCCTTAGAACTTCCGGCCATGTCATTGGAGGCATGGTCGCCGGCAACAATCATAAGCGGCGCCAGATGTACGGTTTTTACAGGTGCGTTCTTGAGCAAAGGGATGATCTGCGCAAGAGAGGGGTAGGATTCTACGGTTCCTACATGGATATTCGGGTATCCCATTTCCTTAAACATATAATCCAGCGCTGCATAGCCGGTATTGGAGTGGTGTTCTGTGCCGTGTCCCATAAGAACGAGAGCCGTCTCGGAAGCTTTATCGGAATCTATAATTTCTGAGAACTCATCTGCAATCATGCGGATGAGTTCCCTCATGTCTTCTGTGGAGGAAAGTAAGGGTTTCCCGAAAGCAATCGAGTCAAAATGACATTCCCAGGCACCAGCGTCTTTTTTCATAGTTTCGTATTCAATCCCGTTGATCACATGAGTGGTTTGGACGAAAACGTTAGAAATTCCGTCTTTTTCCATCTGTGCCAGCGCTTCCTCTACGCTGTAGATCTTTTCTCCTGTGTTTTTGAAAAGCTTTGTTCTGATCATACGGCTGGTCCATGCAGAATAGACCGGAATATGAGGATGAGCTTTTTGGATGGCGGTTTCAATGGCGTCAATTGTTTTTTTTCGTGTGTCTTCGTAGCTGGTGCCAAAGCTTACCACCAGAATTCCATCTTTTTTATTCATGATCAAAACCTCCTGTTTTGTAAGATCGTTCTTTATCATCACGAATCCTTATGCTGTGACAGATAACTTTTTAATTCTTCTATATTTTTCGGCGCACGGAGTTTCTTGCTGATCATTCCTTCTGACTGCAGATGATGAAATATAGTCAGCAGCATCGGCTGTGCCAGATGTGTTTTTTTCAGCAGCAGTTCATCAGAGAACAGCTCGTCAGGAGTTCCTTGTTTTAACTGCCGGCCTTCATGAAACAAGAGAATCTCGTCTGCCCAAAGGTAAGCGTGATTGACATCGTGAGTTGCCATCATCACAGTGATGCCCTGTTCTGTAATACGGTCAATTATTTTATATACCGTTTCTGTGTAGAAAGGATCAAGGGCAGCGGCAGGTTCATCTAAAATGAGAATCTCCGGCTCCATGATCAGGATATCAGCGATAGATACCAGCTTTTTCTGCCCGCCGCTCAACGCGTAGGTAGGTTTGTGGGAACAAGGCGTTATGTCAAGTTCCTTCAAAACTGCTGATACCTTTCGGCGTGTTTCTTCTTCAGAGCAGCCAAGATTCAAAGGACCGAAGGAAATCTCCTGTTTGACGCTTGCGGCAAATAACTGCCGGTCGGGATCCTGAAATACGATGCCTACCTTCTGCCGAAGCGACAGCAGTTCCTTTTTTGCGTATCCGAAAGGTTTGCCGTTATAGTACAAAGTACCGGAATCGGGCCTGTGTATGCCGTTGCAGCACAGGAAAAATGTAGTCTTTCCAGAACCGTTAGATCCCATGCATGCAATCTTTTTTCCACGTTTTATCGTAAGGGAAAGCCCGTTTAGGGCAGGTGAATCTTCACCTTCGTAAGTGTAATAGAGATTTTCTGCCCGCAGAAGGATCTCTGGATTTTCTTTTAGCGTTTTCTTCTGATTCATAATGTGCCTCCTGACACACGGATGACAATGACTGCGAGATAGAGCAGTATTTCAAATGCTGCGATGGAAAGAATCTCAGAAATTTTTACAGGATAATCTTCCGAAAGTACCTGAAGAGTTCCGTTATAGCAGCGTGCCTCCAGTGCATCGTAAAGTTCCCCGGAACGGCGCACCGACAAGATAAATACGCTGCTTACCATAGCGGCAAAGGATTTCTTTGCGGTAGAAGGGCGTATGTTGCCAAGCCTTGAATTTTGGGAGACCGTAATATCTGATGCCAGATGTATGATTACAAAGATATACCGGTATATAAGCAGCATAAGTTCCAGTATCAGCGCCGGAACGTGTAACTTCCTGAGAACATTTAAAATATCCGTCACAGGAGTATTTAACGACAGAAAATACAGGCATGATGTGCTGGCAAGGGCAGTGCAGATAAGCTGTATGCCATGAAAAAGCCCTTGGACGCTCCCTGTAATATAATAGCTGCCTATGGGAAATGCAAATGCATCAAGCGGTGTCTCTGACACATTTACAAAAATAGCAAGCGTGCCAAGAAACAGAAAGACGATTGGCACTGTCATAAGCTTTATGTAACGGGAAAGAGGGATTTTGCCCTTATATACGGTGAGGATCCCTGTAACCGCTAATACCAAAAATGCGATGATAATCGAACGGCTTAAGATACATGCAGTCAGTGTCAGCACGGAAAATAGGAATTTTTCTGTTGCGTTTACATAACGCAGTTTTGAATAATAGCACAGTTTATCGCTCATTATCATAGTTCTTCATTATCCTTGCCAAGCTTCCTGCGCTCGTACAGACGCCCCATGAAAAATGCGATAATACCGACGCCGATGCCGGTCTGGACACAGAAAAGAAGAGTTTCGATCTCCCCGGGGATCTCTCTGCCGATCATGGACTCAAGAACCGGGGTGAACCAGGGGTCGTATTCTCCGTGTATTTCTTCTACCATGACGCTTCCGGCATCATCTGAGCCGCCGAACTCGGCGTCCTTTAGAGCAAGGAATGGGATCGCGGCGATCAAAATAGCAGCAATGATCAATACGGCAAATAGTTTTTTCTGGTTTTTTTCCATGATTTTATACCCCCTATATATAACCTACAGACTTAAGTTCCGGTTTTGCAAAGGACTCAAGGCAGATTACGATTGCCGCTGTCAGAAGTCCCTCCACAACTGCCAGCGGAAGCTGCGTCGGGGCGAAAACACTGAGAAACTTAACAGCAGAAGCAAGAACACCGCCTGCCTCTGACGGATATGCAAGAGCAAGCTGGACGCTTGTCACACAGTAGGTAAACAGATCTCCGATGGACGCTGCAAGAAATACGGTTATCCTTCGGTTCACATTGCATTTTTTACACAGTGCGTAGACTCCGTAGGAAAAAAACGGTCCTGCGATTGCCATAGAAAATGCATTGGCACCCAGTGAGGTCAGTCCGCCGTGGGCAAGTATGACGGCCTGAAAGATCAGTACGATAATGCCTAAGATACTGACGGAGCAAGGTCCGAAAAGGATGGCGCCGAGACCGGTTCCTGTCATATGGGAACAGCTTCCGGTAACGGAAGGGATTTTTAAGGATGAGATGACAAAGATAAATGCGCCTGATATGGCGAGAAGTGTCATCGCCCGGCGGTTTTCATCCAATGTCTTTTTTATCTTCATAAATCCGGTTACAAGGAACGGGAGGCATAAGACGCCCCATGCGATACAGTAGGCAACAGGAAGATATCCTTCCATAATATGCATCGCGTTGGCTGCCGGACAGATTCCGAATGCAATGGAAAATACAGTGATGGCAGTGATTTGTTTCTTTTGTTTCTGAGTCATGATAAACGCCTCCTCGATTGAAAGTATGAAAAAAACACCTGGTTATACTGCGTAACCACGTGTAAACTGTATGCAGGGGCAGGTCTTCTGACTCAGGCGTCATCGCAATGTCCCGCCTTCCCGGTTGCCCAGTGACATTATGGGACATCGCCTGCCTATGCTGTCTTTATCACAGCGTAAGCTTCTCTTCCATTACAGCGGCGCGACCGTACGGGAATCTCACCCGGTTTGTCTATTATCCTGCTTCCTTGCGCCGGTAAATCAGATCATCCGGAACATGAAAACAGGCACCTCACTGCATTCAATCCGCATTTATCATACAGCAGAGAATAATGTGTGTCAATTCATTTTAAATAAAGGTGTGTAATTGACTCCGTATTGGGCGGCGAGTGAACTGTAACAGTAACTTGTAAATTTTACAGGATGTGTTAAACTGTTAAAGTGACAGGAAAGGGAGAGATGTGATGGAGGGGAAAAAACCATATTTTCCGATGTTCATAGATATATCAGAAAAAAAGATTATCGTGGCGGGCGGCGGGAGGATTGCAGAGAGGAGAATCGACACGCTTCTTAAGTTCACTGCTGATATTACGGTTGTTGCACCGGAAGTAACCGGTGGAATTCGTAAAAGGGTAATGGAAGGAAAGGTGAGCTGGATCAGGAAGGCATTCCATAAGGATGCAGGAGAAAGACAGGCAGATGCACAGAATAGACTGTCAGATACAGAAATGCTTTTGAAAAATGCGGATATGGTGCTGGCTGCGACAAATGATGCTGAGTGTAATGAGCAGATCATGCGTCTGTGCAGGGAGCGGGGAATACCGGTGAATGTTTCCCATAAGAAGGAACTGTGTGATTTTTACTTCCCAGCAGTTGTGGTGAAGGACAATGTGACAGTGGGGATTACCTCTGGCGGACTGAGCCATGTGCAGGCAAGAAAAGTACGGGAACAAGTTGAAGGCGTGCTGGGAGAGGAGATGTGTCATGCGCATTCTCCGCTGAAAAATACGGATGATTTATAGGCAGAGGGAACGGGATGGACAGATGTATACAGATTGGCAGCCGTAAAAGCAGGCTGGCTGTGATTCAGACGGAAGAACTGGTTTCTTATATCAGGCGGCGATGTCCAAAGTTGAGACCAGAGATTGTGACGATAGAAACTACAGGAGATAAAAGACTTGATGTATCCTTAGATAAAATCGGCGGCAAAGGGCTGTTTGTAAAGGAGATTGACAGGGCGCTCCTTATGGGTGAGATTGATCTGGCAGTGCACAGTCTTAAAGATATGCCGATGGAGGAATCCGAAGAGATCCCTGTCGTCAGTTTTTCGAGGCGCGAAGACGCAAGAGATGTGCTTGTACTGAAGGAGGGGATAAAAGAATGGGACGGGGCGGGCGTTATCGGCTGTTCTTCCTTCCGCAGAAGGATACAGGCAGAGAAGATCTTTCCTGAGGCAGAGTTTCGTACGATACGGGGAAATGTGCTCACCCGTCTTGAGAAGCTTGACAGAGGTGAATATGATGCTCTGATTCTGGCTGCGGCAGGCTTGAGACGTCTTGGACTTGAATACAGAGTTTACCGTTACTTTTCTCCGGAAGAGATCCTTCCGGCAGCAGGTCAGGGCATATTGGCAGTTCAAGGAAAAGCGGGGAAAGATTATAGTTTCCTCCATGGATTTGGCACGTATGAGACGGAGGCGGCCGCGAGGGCGGAGCGGGCATTTGTGCGATGTCTTGACGGAGGATGTTCTTCGCCGGTTGCCGCTTATGCGGAGGTGGCTGGTGATTCATTAAGCCTGCGGGGGCTTTACTATAGGGAGAGAGATTATTTTTTTGCGGTAGGCGGTAAGAGGGGATCCGTACATGAGGCAGAACAAATCGGAGCTGCTTTAGCGCAGGAGTTAGCGGAACAATACGGCAGAGAAATATAGTAAGGAAACTTTTTTGTGCTGCATAAAGAATAAAAAACGGACGACAAACAGATAATGGAAAGGAAGTGAAGAATATGGAGAAGGAAGATGTGATGCGGTATGTTCAGGGGAAATTATTTGAACTACAGGACTTAAAGTACAGGGATTTCCACGCTAAGCTGATGCCTACCGTCTCCAAAGAGCGTGTGATCGGAGTGCGTACGCCCGTTCTTCGTAAATTTGCAAAAGAGTTTGGGAAGACAAAGGAAGCGGAAGAATTTTTAAAACAATTGCCCCATGAATATTATGAAGAGGATAACCTTCATGGCTTTCTGATTGCGGGGATGAAAGACTTTGACCGCTGCATAGAGGAATTGGAAAGATTTCTTCCTTATGTTGACAACTGGGCGACCTGCGATCTGCTGTCGCCGAAGATTTTTAAAAAACATTTGCAGGAGCTGCTTGTGAAGATTCGGGTATGGACGGTTTCGGAGCATACATATATGATACGCTTTGGGGTTGGGATGCTTATGAGTTTTTATCTGGACGAGGCTTTTGAACTGGAATATCCGGAGATGGTATCGGGAATCCGTTCAGACGAGTACTATGTGAATATGATGATCGCATGGTATTTCGCGACAGCTCTTGCCAAGCAGTATGAGGCGGTACTGCCGTTCATCGAGAATAAGCGCCTTGATAAATGGACACATAACAAGGCGATTCAAAAGGCGGTAGAGAGCTACCGGGTAACGGACGAGAAAAAGGCTTATCTGAAGACGCTGAAGATAAAGTAAAGCCCGGATAAAGGCAATTGCAACTGCCGGTTGACAAATTGACGGGTATGATTTCTAGTGTGCAACTGCAAGAATGTGTATTCTGAATTTATAAAATGTAAAGGATATATCAAAGCAGGACAGATAAGAAAAAGGAGGAACTACATATGATCTTAGCAGACAAAATCATTACACTTAGAAAAAAGAACGGATGGTCTCAGGAAGAATTGGCAGAGAAATTAAATGTTACAAGACAATCTGTATCCAAATGGGAAGGAGCCCAGTCCGTGCCGGATTTGAATAAGATTCTTCTGATGAGCCGTATCTTTGAGGTCAGTACAGATTATCTTTTGAAGGATGAGCTGGAAGAGCCGGATGGAACGCAGAATACAGAATGTTTGGAGACAGGTGTTTTTGAGGAAAGCGCCCCGGCGCGCAGAGTTTCGATGGAGGAGGCGAGGGCTTTTCTGGATATTAAGGAGAAGCTGGCAGGAAAGATTGCATTTGCAGTATCTTTGTGTATTGTATCGCCGGTCTGCCTGATTTTTTTAGGCGCTGCGCAAGAGACAGGAAGGATTTCAATTTCGGAAAATATGGCGGCGGGAGCCGGACTTCTCATATTACTTTTGGTGATAGCGATAGCAGTTGCCGTTTTCATCTCCTGCGGAATCAGAATGGGGCAGTATGATTATTTGGATAAAGACAGAATTGAGACGGATTACGGTGTGATTGGGATGGTGAAGGATCAGAAGAGCGAATATCAGGGAACATACACCCGTTATCATATTATCGGGACCTGCTGCTGCATATTGGCGGCGACTCCGCTCTTTACCATGCTGATGTTCACCGAAGAGGATTTTATGATGGCAATGGCGGTCTGCGTACTTCTTTTTATCGTGGCAATCGGCGTTTACTTTTTTGTAGTTGCGGGAGTCCGCTGGGAAAGTATGCAGAAGCTCTTGCAAGAAGGCGATTATACGATAGATAATAAGAAAAATGAATCGGCGTTTGAGCCAGTCAGCAAGGCATACTGGCTTGTTGCCACGGCAATATATCTGGGCTACAGTTTCTATACAAACGCGTGGGAGATAAGCTGGATCGTATGGCCGGTGGCGGGCGTGCTCTTTGCGGCGGTCAAAGTGATCTATGTGGCGTCAGTTCGGAATAAGCATAAGTAGATGGAAGCGGCAAAAGCACACACTGGAGGAGACATATGATTTTATATTTGACAAGTAGTCCTGCGGGGTCTTACAGGGCAGGAGCGCCGTCCTACAGAGGTTTTAATCCTGAAAATGATCTGGTGAGAAACCTTACGGCGGATTGGAATAATGAGGCGCGGTGTCTGATCATCAGCGCCAATCCGGATGCCTATATGGAGAATAATGAGGCGCGGTTCTTTTTTGAAAAAGCAGTAAAAGAGAGCGGGCTGCCGGTTTCTGTGTTTGATCTGTGCGACAGCCGCAATGCGAAGGAAATGGTTGATAATCTACATTCCTACGATCTGATCATTCTCGGAGGCGGGCATGTGCCGACACAGAATACATTTTTTCACAAAATCGGACTTATCCCGGCAATGAAAGAATTTGACGGTATTGTAATGGGAATCAGCGCAGGTACGATGAACTGTGCCGAAACCGTATACGCACAGCCGGAGATTCCGGGGGAAAGTGTCAGCAAGGCATATAAGAGATTTCTTGAAGGACTGGGACTGACCCGGTATAATGTGCTGCCTCATTATCAGGCCGTGAAGGATGACATGCTGGACGGAAAGCGTCTGATGGAAGACATTACTTATCCTGACAGTATGGGACGAAAGTTTTACGCTCTGCCCGACGGAAGCTATATTTTACAAAGGGGCGGAGATGTTACAGTTCATGGAGAAGCTTATCTGGTGGCAGAGGGGAAGATAGAAAGAATCTGCTCTGCAGGGGAGAGCTTGGTGCTTCGCTAGAGATTAAGATTACAGAGCAGCCAGGAGGTTTTGTATGGAGACAGAGAGCAGAAAAGTATCAGATTCGGCAGTAGAGACGGTGCATATCGTGCGCCCGAACCATTTGAATAATTCCGGCAGGTTGTTTGGAGGAATTCTAATGCAGTGGATCGACGAGGTGGCTGCGCTGGCGGCGAAAAGGCATTGCCGGAAGAATGTCACGACAGTGTCGGTGGATCATCTGCATTTTATCAAAGGCGCGTATCCGAAGGATGATATTGTGATCAAAGGAAGGGTTACGCATGTGGGAAATACTTCCATGGAGGTAAAGGTGGATACGTATGTGGAGGACGAGAACGGGGAACGCACGCTGATCAATCGGGCCTATCTTACGGAAGTAGCTCTGGGGCATGACGATAAGCCTGTGAAAGTCCCAAGACTCTTTTTGGAGACAGAAGAGGAGCGTCAGGAATGGGTAAAGGCAGAAAAGAGGAGAGAACTTCGGAAGCTTCAGAAAGCGGGAGGTTTTTAGATGACAGGAAAAGTGTGGCTAGTGGGAGCCGGACCGGGTGATATTGGTCTTATGACGATAAAGGGAAAGTCTCTTTTAGAAAAAGCGGATGTTATCATATATGACCACCTTGTTGGAAACGAAATTCTTTCTTCATTGGATGATAGCAAGAAATTAATTAATGTCGGGAAGCTGGCGGGACATCATCCGATTCCGCAGGAACAGATCAACCGGATTCTTGTCAGGGAAGCGCAGAAAGGATTGAGGGTCGTGAGACTGAAAGGGGGCGATCCGTTTCTTTTCGGACGGGGAGGAGAAGAACTGGCGGAATTAAAAATGTATGGAATTCCATATGAAGTAGTTCCGGGAGTTACATCTTCGCTTGCGGTACCGGCTTATAGCGGGATTCCGGTCACACACAGAGATTTTGCTTCTTCGGTACATATTATTACCGGACATAAAAAGCAAGGACAAAATGAGGATATGAATTATGAAGCGCTGGTGCGCGCCGGCGGAACTTTAGTGTTTCTCATGGGGGTTACGGCGCTTTCGGATATCAGAAGAAAGCTTTTAGAGGCTGGGATGAGTCCGGATATGCCTGTGGCCGTTCTTCAGGAGGGAACGACCGCAGGGCAGAAGAGAGTATCTGCAACGCTGGGTGATCTTGAGGATAAGGTCAGGGAGGATGGAATCCGTCCTCCGGCAGTTATCGTAGTGGGACAGGTGTGCAGGCTGGCGGATATTCTTTCGTGGCGGGAAGAACTGCCGCTTTTTGGTATGAGGATTGTTCTGACACGTCCAAGAAAGCTGATGTCATATCTGGCGGAGAAGCTTAGAATGAAGGGTGCGGAAGTGCTGGAGCTTCCTGCCATTGATACGGTGGCAGTTATGGAAAACAGACGGTTGTCGCAGTATTTTGTGCACATTGACAGATATGACTGGATCGTCTTCACAAGTCAGATCGGTGTTCAGATTTTTTTCGAGCAGGCAGAGCAGGAAAAGCTCGATATCCGAAAGCTTTCAGGAGCGAAGTTTGCGGTTATCGGAGAGGGAACAAGGGCAGCGCTTGGCAAGAGAGGAATCTACGCAGATCTGATTCCGGATATTTTTGACGGGGAGTCACTTGGCCATGCCCTTGCGTATCAGAGAATCAGTGGAAAACGTATCTTGATTCCGCGTGCGGAAAAGGGAAATGAGCAGTTAGTTCCTATTTTAGAACAGGCGGGCGCTTTTGTGGAGGATGTGGCAGTATACAGGACCGTTTGCCATGCAGGAAGGGCAGTTTCCATAAAAGAGGAGCTTGAGAAAGGAGGGATAGACCTTGTTGTATTTACCAGCAGTTCTACCGTAGAAGGCTTTGCCGCAGTTACAGAAGGAATGGATTATTCAAAACTTAAAGCAGCCTGCATTGGCAGGCAGACTGCTGAGACGGCGGCTAAATATAATATGAAGTGCATGGCCGCGAAAAAGGCAACGTTGGATGATTTAGCGGAACTGATTTTGGAGATGAAATCACAATGCAAATAGGGATATAGAAAGGATTCTGAATTTATGATAAAAAGACCTAGAAGATTACGGAGTAATGAAAACCTAAGAAAGATGGTACGGGAAACCAGAGTAGATAAGTCAGCGTTGATCTATCCCATCTTTGTAAAGGACGGAACAGGCATATGCGAGGAAATACCGTCGATGGAAGGACAGTACCGCTACAGTGTAGACAGGCTTTCTTTTGCGCTGGAAGATATAGTCGAGTCAGGCGTAAGTTCGGTTATGTTTTTCGGTATTCCGGAGCATAAGGATGAGAAGGCGAGTCAGGCATATGCAAAAGACGGAATAATCCAGCGGGCGCTTCGCGAGGCAAAAAAGAGTTTTCCGAAACTCTACTGTATTACGGATGTGTGTCTGTGCGAATATACTTCACATGGGCACTGCGGTATGCTCTGCGGTCGGGAGGTTGATAACGATTCAACTCTTGAGGTATTGGCCAAAACAGCCCTTTCTCATGTGCAGGCAGGGGCGGATATGGTAGCGCCTTCTGACATGATGGATGGAAGAGTGGCGGCAATCCGGCAGATTTTAGATAAAAATCAGTTTACAAACACACCGATCATGTCTTATGCTGTAAAATATGCCTCTGGCTTTTATGCGCCGTTCCGGGATGCGGCGGATTCTGCTCCGGCATTTGGTAATCGTAAAAGCTACCAGATGGATTATCATAACAGCAGGGAGGGCATCAAAGAAGTGCTGCTCGACGAGGAGGAGGGTGCGGATATCGTTATGGTGAAGCCGGCATTGGCTTACCTTGACATGATCGTGAAAGTAAAGGAGGCTACGCATCTTCCGGTGGCTGCTTACAGTGTCAGCGGTGAATATGCCATGATCAAGGCAGCGGCGGCAAAGGGTTGGATCGATGAGAAAAGTATTGTGTGCGAGACGGCGGTTGCGGCATTCCGCGCCGGGATACAGAGCTATCTGACCTATTATGCAAAGGAATTGGCTGGGTATATGGACGAGGGATTGATCGGATAGAAAACAGAGATATGGACAGAGAGGAGAATAGCAGATATGTTGTCATTTGAAAGTGATTATACGATAGGAGCGCATGAGAAGATTTTAAACCGTATGCAGGAGATAAATATGGAACAGCAAAAGGGTTACGGAACAGACAAGATCTGTGAAAGTGCGAAGGAAAAAATTCGTAAGGCATGTGAGTGTGAAGAGGCGCAGGTTTATTTTCTGGTAGGAGGAACGCAGACGAATTCGATTGTAATCTCAACCATGCTTGAACGGTATGAAGGAGTAGTGGCTGCACAGACGGGGCATGTAAGCTTACATGAGGCAGGCGCTATTGAATACACCGGCCACAAAGTGCAGGAGATTCCCGGTCATGACGGAAAGATTGATGTAAGAGAACTTTCCGGATTTCTTAAGACCTTTTGGGAGGACGGGAACCATGAACATATGGTATTTCCAGGGATGGTGTATATCTCTCATCCGACAGAATATGGAACATTATATAGTCTGAAAGAATTAAAAGAAATCTCGGAGGTATGCGGGGAATATGGTATCCCGCTTTATATGGACGGAGCGCGGCTCGGTTACGGGCTGACGAGTGAGGATACAGACGTGACATTGCCTGATATTGCGCGGTACTGTGATGCATTTTACATCGGCGGAACGAAAGTAGGCGCGTTGTTCGGTGAGGCAGTTGTCTTTACAAAGAAAAATATGCCGAAGTATTTTATGACGATGGTAAAGCAGCAGGGCGCGCTTCTTGCAAAGGGATGGCTGTTAGGACTTCAGTTTGATACGCTCTTTACGAATAACCTATATTATGAGATCAGTAAAAATGCGATTGATACGGCAAAACTTTTAAAGGAAGGATTTCGGAAAAAGGGATATAAATTTTTCATTGATTCACCTACGAATCAGCAGTTTATTATTATGGAAAATGAAGTGATGGAGCGTCTGCGAAGTAAAGTCGCTTTCAGTTTCTGGGAAAAATATGATGAAAATCGTACGGTCGTGCGGTTTGCAACAAGCTGGGCAACTAAGAGAGAGGATGTAGAGGAGTTATATAGACTGATCTAATAGATGAATGGCAGGAGACGAACCATCCTGCCATTTCCTATATTTATCTGTGAATATACTTAATGCAGACTTTCCAGTGAAGTAAAAAAATCGGGATAAGACACATCCGCGCACTGGCTGTCTTCAATCACTGTTTCGCCGGAAGCTGCGAGTCCTGCGACCGCGAATGACATGGCGATCCGATGATCCAGATAACTCTTGATGCGTGCTCCTTTAAGCCGCGCGCCCCCTTCGATGATCATCCCGTCTTCGGTAGGAGTGACCGAAGCGCCCATCGCTCTTAAATTTTCTGTGACAGTGTCTATCCGGTTCGTTTCTTTTACTTTCAGCTCGGCCGCATCTCGGATGACCGTCGTACCTTCCGCACAGGCGGCCATGACGGCGATCATTGGGATTTCATCGATCAGCGAGGGGATGATATCGCCTTCGATCGCAGTCCCTTTCAGGGAACCGGATTTGACGAGGATGTCTGCGCGCCCTTCTCCTCCCTCGAAAGATTGATTCAGAAGTGTCAGCGAAGCGCCCATCGCTTCGCATACTTTCAGGAAACCGGCACGGGTAAAGTTAGTGCCTACGTTTTTCACAAGGATTTCAGAGTGGGGGACTAAAAGTCCCGCGGCGATAAAGTATGCCGCGGAGGAGATATCTCCGGGAACAAATATCTGCTGTCCGTAAAGTTCGGTGCAGGGTGCAATCTGTGCGGTGGCGCTTTTGTTACTGTGCATGGTTGAGACTACATATGCGCCGAAATTCTGCAGCATAAGTTCTGTATGGTTCCGCGACAGGGCAGGTTCTGTGACAGAGGTCTCGCCGTCGGCATAGAGACCGGCGAGAAGAACCGCGGATTTGACCTGTGCGGATGCGACCGGCGACTGATAATGGATGCCCCGCAATGTGCCGGGATTGATACAGAGAGGCGCACAGTTATTGTGATTCAGGCTTGTAATATCTGCGCCCATGTTGTTTAGCGGAGTCATGATTCTTGCCATGGGCCTTGAGTTTAAGGACTTGTCTCCGGACAGCGCAGAGGAAAAGTTTTGTCCTGCAAGGATTCCTGACAAAAGTCTTGTGGTTGTACCGCTGTTGCCTACATCTAATACTTCGCTTGGCGGTGTAAGTCCCCGAAGCCCTTTGCCGTGTACTAGGATGCAGTCTGGTTTTTCTTCGATTTCTATACCCATTTTCCGAAAACAGCTGATGGTGGACAGGCAGTCAGCTCCCTTAAGAAAATGTGTGATCTCAGTCGTTCCCTGTGCGATAGAGCCGAGCATAATAGAACGGTGGGAGATGGATTTGTCTCCCGGAATATTGATTTCACCTTTCAATCCCTTTGACGGGCAGATAGATCTAACGCTCATATACAATGTACCTGAATTTCTGCAGCAACGTTGCGGCTCTTTTGGAAGATGCCTCATCGTAGAATTCTATACGCAGAACCCCTTCTTCAAATTCTCTGTTATTTACAATACCTATATTCTTAATGTTCAGACCATTGGAGGCGAGAATTGTCGCAATAGCGGCGATCCCTCCGGCTTCGTCAATGATATCGCAGTATACCGCATAAGCTTTTTTGATCGGACCTGCCGAGGAGGAAGGAATCGCATTGCGGTAATTCTTAGAGGAATCAAATGTCTGGTAAAGTGCCTGCTCATCAGAACTGTCAATCAATTCCTTAAAATTCTGCAGGGATCTGATGTATCCACCGAGAATTTCAGAGATATTTTCCTTATTCGTCAGGCAGATGTGCTGCCACATGGTGGGTGAGGAGGAGGCGATACGGGTAATATCCTTAAAGCCGCCTGCCGCAAGATTCTTCATCAGTTCTGTGCTGGTGTCGTTATCTTTTATAAAGTTCACCAGACTGGATGCGATGATGTGAGGAAGATGGCTGATGGCTCCGGTTACGTAGTCGTGCTGGGTGTGATCAAGGATGAGGGGAATCGCACGTAAATGATTTACAAATTCTTCGTAGCGGTCGACTTTTTCCTTAGGCGCTTCTTTAGCCGGGGTAAGTATATAATATGCGTTTTCGATCAGCATTGCTTTTGAATTGCCAAATCCAGTCTTTTCAGAACCGGCCATGGGATGTCCGCCGATAAAATATTTCCCGATTCCGAGAGACTCCACTTCCTTATGTATGTTCGTCTTTACGCTGCCTACGTCTGTCAGAATGCAGTCTTCCTGAAGAAAATTCTTTATCTGCTTTAAATAAGCAGTATTGTATACAACAGGCGCGCAGAGGAAGATATAACTGCAGTGACGGAAATTATCGTCGATGGTGGTGGCCGCCACATGGATGATGGATTCCTGCGTTGCAAGCGCCAATGCTTCTCTATTCTTGTCAAAAGCTACAATTTCGTAATCCGGGTAATACTGACGGATGGCCTTTGCAATGGAACCGCCGATCAGACCCAGACCAATAAAACCAACCTTGTGCTTCATAGTGTCCCTCCTGAGGTTGTTGTGATTCTGCGGATCGCTCCGTATTTTATGCCTCTTATTCTATATTTAATTAAAGAATTTGTCAATTCTATATCGCTTTAAAGTATTGAAGCAGGCGCCGTGTTACAGATTATGTACAAGGGTAAACGGTTATAATGGATAATCTGAATAAATAAGTTGTAATATGAGAGAAATTTTAGTACAATGTGTATATGAGATTTTCTAAAAACAAGGAGGCAGTTAAAGTATGAAAGTTTATAGAACGGACGAAATCAGAAATGTAGTTCTTTTAGGGCATGGCGGATGCGGCAAGACGAGCCTTGCGGAAGCTATGGCTTATGTATCCGGCGCGGTGAACCGGATGGGCAAGGTTACAGATGGCAACACCATCAGCGACTTTGACAAAGAAGAACAGAAACGTGAGTTTTCCATCAGTACAGCACTGATCCCGATCGAATGGGAAAAGGCTAAGATCAATGTGCTGGATACTCCGGGATATTTCGATTTTGTCGGAGAAGTGGAAGAGGCGGTCAGCGCAGCGGATGCAGCGGTTATCGTTGTATCAGGCAAGGCAGGAGTAGAGGTTGGAACGGAGAAAGCGTGGGAATTGTGTGATAAGTACAGCCTGCCGCGTATGATATATGTAACAGAGATGGACGTGGATGACGCCAGCTTCCGTCAGGTAGTGGAAGATCTGACAGAAAAATACGGAAAAGTAATTGCTCCTCATTTCTCACCGATCCGCGAGGATGAGAAGCTGACAGGTTATGTGAATATAATCAAGAACGCAGGAAGACGTTATACAGGCATCGGCAAGAGGGAAGAGTGCGAGATTCCTGATTATTGTATGGAATATGTAGAGAGTTACCGTGAGAAACTTCTTGAGGCAGTTGCGGAGACCAGTGAGGAATTCATGGAGCGTTATTTTGCAGGAGAGGAATTCTCTGTAGAGGAGATCCGTGCGGCGATGCGTACAGAGGTAATGGATGGAAGCATTGTTCCTGTGGCTATGGGTTCTAACATCCAGGCGCAGGGCGTTGCCAATCTTCTGTCGGATATCGTAAGGTTTTTCCCGAGTCCTGACTGGAGAGAGTGCGCAGGCGTCAACTTGAAGACGAATGAGATTTACGAGGCGAATTATGACTTTGCAAAAGCAAAATCTGCTTATGTGTTCAAGACAATGGTTGATCCGTTCATCGGTAAATACTCTTTTGTTAAGGTATGCTCCGGCGTGCTGAAAGGAGAGGATGTCCTTTACAATACATCTTCCGAGTCCGATGAGAAGCTTGGTAAGATCTATACGATGATTGGAAATAAGCCGGTAGAGGTAAGTGAATTATTTGCAGGAGATATCGGAGCGATCGCAAAGCTTGGCAATACAAAGACAGGCGATACGCTTTCTGCTAAGACGATGCCTCTTCTTTTCGGAAAAACGGAATATTCCAAGCCGTATACATACATGAAGTATGTGACGGCGAACAAGGGCGATGAGGATAAGGTATCGCAGGCGCTTCAGAAGATGATGGCAGAGGACATTACTCTTAAGGCCGTTAATGACAGTGAAAACCGCCAGACGCTTTTATACGGAATGGGCGACCAGCACTTAGAGATTGCAGTAAGTAAGCTTGCGGAGAGATATAAATGTGCAGTGACATTAGAGACTCCGAAGGTTGCGTTCCGTGAAACGATCCGTAAGAATTCTGACGTGGATACGAAGTACAAGAAGCAGTCAGGCGGACATGGTCAGTATGGACATGTTAAGATGAAATTCGCATCTTCCGGCGATCTGGAGACGCCATATATTTTTGAAGAGACAGTTGTAGGCGGGGCAGTTCCAAAGAACTATTTCCCGGCAGTTGAGAAAGGACTTCAAGAGTCCGTTATCAAGGGACCGTTGGCAGGATATCCGGTAGTGGGCGTAAAGGCTACATTGTATGACGGCTCCTATCATCCGGTAGATTCTTCTGAGATGGCATTCAAGACAGCTACGATTCAGGCGTTCAAGAAGGGCTTCATGGAGGCGGGTCCGGTTCTGTTAGAGCCGATCGCTTCGATCAAAGTAACTGTTCCGGATGATTATACCGGAGATGTTATGGGCGATTTAAATAAGCGCAGGGGACGCGTACTCGGTATGAATCCTGTAAGCGGCGGTTATCAAGTGATAGAGGCTGATATTCCGATGACAGGGCTTTTTGGTTACTGTACGACGCTTCGTTCTATGACAGGAGGACGCGGAAATTACGAATATGCATTTGCACGCTATGAGCAGGCTCCGTCAGATGTTCAGGAGGCGGAGATCGCTAAGAGGGCGGCTGAGGAATAGGGAAGATAAGAATTATGAAGTGAAAAAGCTGATAAGAAAAGCCCGAGAGGGCTTTTCTTATTTTTATAAAGGTGCTATACTCTACTATGCTTAGTTTAAAATATATAAAAAAGAGGAACGAAGATGAAGATTGTAATTATTGGTGACGGTAAAGTAGGTCATAAGCTTGCAGTGCAGTTGTCGGAAGAAAATTATGATATCACTCTGATTGACCAAAATGAAGGAAAGCTTAAAGAAGCGTTGAACAAGATGGATATTTTCTGCATCACGGGTAACGGTGCGGATGCGGAGATCATGAAGCAGGCGGACGTGCCGCGGGCAGATCTGGTTATCGCCTGTGCTTCGACGGATGAGATGAATATGTTAAGCTGTTTGATAGCAAGAAGACTCGGAGCTAAGCATACGATAGCGAGGGTGCGTAATCCGATATATTACAGACAGATCGGGATGCTGAAGGAGGATTTGCAGCTTTCTATGGCAGTAAATCCGGAGCTTGCGGCTTCCAATGAGATCTTAAGGATTCTGTTATTCCCTGAGGCAAATAAAGTAGAGACTTTTATGAAGGGGCGCGTGGAGCTTGTGGAGTATGCGCTTGGCAGCGACCAGCCGCTGACGGATCTCTCTCTTGCGGAGGTTTACAGGAAGTTTCAGATAAAGATTCTGGTATGTGCGGTAAAGAGAGGAAAGGAAGTGTATATACCGGACGGAAATTTTGTGTTGAGAGAAGGAGACCGTATTCATATCGCGGCAGGTCATCAGGATTTGAAGACATTTTTTAAATCCCTTGGGCGCAAGAATGCAAAAGTGAAGAAGGTGATCATCTGCGGAGGCGGCCATGTCTGCTTCTACTTGGCTGCCCAGCTCTTAAAAGTGGGTATGCAGGTAAAGATCATTGAGCGCAATGAGAAGAGATGCGAAGAGTTATGCGAACTTCTGCCTAAGGCTACCATCCTCCACGGCAATGCGGCAGACCATGATCTTTTGTTGGAAGAGGGAATTGGAGATGCAGATGCATTTGTAGCACTCACGGGGATGGACGAAGAGAATATCATTATGGCCTTTTTTGCGAAAACAATCGGCGTACCGAAGATTATCGCAAAGGTGAATGAAGACATGCGGGCGCAGATGATAGAAGGGCTTGGCATTGATAGTATTGTGTCGGCCAAGAGCGCGACGGCAGATGAAATTATGGGATATGTCAGAGCCCGGAACAATTCTTACAGCAGCGCCAATGTTGAGACGATGTATCATCTGGTGCAGGGGAAGGTGGAAGCGCTGGAATTTATTATAAAGAAGGAATGTGAATATACGCAGCTGCCTCTGAAAGACCTCCCTATTAAAAAGAACAACCTGATAGCCTGTATCGGGCGGAAGAGAGATGTTATCATACCGAATGGAGATGACCATCTGGAGGCCGGAGACAGTGTGATCGTAGTGACAAAAGACCATATTGTCAGCAGTTTCAGAGATATACTTGGTTAGGGAGTCTTAAAAGATTATGAATACGAGGATGATAGGTTATATATTAGGAAAAATGCTGGGTGTGGAGGCGCTTTTGCTTTTGGTTCCGGCATTTGTAGGGGCGCTGTATGATGAGCGGGAGGGCATCGCTTTTCTGATCCCTTCTGCCATACTTCTTCTGTTTTTTCTCATGGTGGGGCTAAGGAAGCCGGAAAAGACGAAGATATATGAAAAGGAAGGTCTGATCATCGTGGCATCGGCATGGATACTGTGGTCTTTGTTTGGGGCGCTCCCCTTTACCATATCCGGCGAGATTCCGAATTATGCAGATGCACTTTTTGAAACCATATCCGGTTTTACGACGACAGGTTCCTCCATACTTCCGGATGTAGAAGCTTTGTCTCAGTGTATGCTTTTTTGGAGGAGCTTTACCCATTGGGTAGGCGGGATGGGAGTGCTGGTATTTGTACTGGTACTCACAAGCCTTGATAAAAACAGCTCGATGTACCTTATGACTGCGGAGGTTCCGGGACCGGAGAAGGAGAAGCTTGTTCCGAAGATGGTGTCCACGGCACGTATTTTATACGGCATATATCTTGGGATGACTCTTGTACAGACGATACTGCTTCTTTGTGGAGGAATGAATCTGTTTGACAGCCTGCTCCATGCTTTCGGAACAGCGGGAACGGGAGGGTTTTCCAATTATGGAGCCAGCGTGGGGCATTTTGACAGTGCGTATATAGACGGTGTGATAACGATATTCATGATTTTGTTCGGCATAAATTTCTCCCTGTTTTACATGCTGCTTCTTAGAGAATTTAAGACGGTATGGAAAAATGAAGAAGTGCGGGCATATGTTTTTATTATTGCTGCTTCGACAGCGGCGATCACTTGGAATATCAGCGCGCAGTTCGGGAATCCTCTTAAGGCTTTTCGGTATGCTGTTTTTCAGGTGGCGTCTGTTATCACAACAACGGGTTATGCAACGGCGGATTTTGTGCAGTGGCCCATGTTCTCCCAGTGCATCCTGCTGATTCTGATGGTCATTGGGGCATGTGCTTCCTCCACTGGAGGCGGTATCAAAGTATCAAGAGTTCTGATCGTGCTGAAAAGCATCAAGCGGGAGATTAAGCAGATGAAGCATCCGAAGTCTGTTAGTATCATCCGCGTCAACGGGAAAAAGATGAACACGGAGGTTGTGAAAAAGGTAAGTGTGTATCTGATGGCGTATGCTGCAATCCTCATTGGTTCTGTTCTGCTTGTTTCCGTTGATAACATGGATTTTGCAACCACTTTCAGTTCGGTACTGACAACACTTAACAATATCGGGCCGGGAATCGCAAAAGTCGGACCGACAGGGAATTTTTCAGAATTTTCGGTTTTTTCCAAGCTTGTATTCTGTTTTGACATGCTGGCGGGAAGACTTGAGATATTCCCGGTCTTGATGCTAATAGCGGTTCCGGTTTGGAGAAAGAGATTTTAAACGGAGGTAGTTTATGAAATCAAAAATTAAGATATTGGCGGTTCTTATGGCTGTGATCATAGTTGGAATCTATTATTACATTTCGCTGCCGGCAATCAATATCCACTCGTCAGAAACATGGTTTTTTATTTTTATCATCCTGATCGTTGCGGCCGTAATGTATATGGGCCGGAAGAGGATGCAGTCGCTTCGTGAGGCAAAGGAAAATAAAGGGATTCGAGTGATCGTGACGGTCATATTGGTGCTTGGTATTATTTATCTGGCGGGTACGCTGCTTTCATCTCCGATCATCAATGCAAAAAAATACCAGCAGCTTATGGAGGTAGAGGAAGGTGAATTCACAGAGGATGTGGAGGAGCTTTCTTTTGACAAGATTCCGCTCCTTGACAGGGATACGGCGATGATCTTAGGTGACCGCAAGATGGGAAGCATGGTGGATATGGTGTCTCAGTTTGAAGTGGACGATATCTATACCCAGATCAATTACAAAGATAATCCGGTCAGGGTATCGCCTCTTCGTTACGCAAGCCTGATCAAATGGTTTACCAATCAGTCGAAGGGGATTCCGGCCTATATCAGAATCAATATGGCCACCCAGACGACGGAGCTTGTGAAGCTTGAAGAGGGCATGAAGTATACGACGAGCGAATATTTTAACCGAAATATATACCGGCATCTAAGGTTTAAGCATCCGACCTACATCTACGGGGGCTTAAGTTTTGAGATAGATGATAACGGAGTTCCCTACTGGGTTGCGCCTGTGAAAAAATTTAACATCGGATTATTCGGGGGAGAGACGGTAGGAAAGGTGGTTCTCTGCAATGCCATCACCGGCGAGACGAAGACCTATAAGATTGAGAATGCGCCGTCATGGATCGACCGGGCGTATGCGGCCGATCTGCTTGTAGAGCTGTTTGATTATTACGGGACGCTGAAGCACGGATTTATCAACAGTGTCCTAAGCCAGAAGGATTGTCTTGAGACAACGGACGGCTACAATTATCTTGCGCTGGATGATGACGTATGGATGTATACCGGTGTGACATCTGTCAATGGTGATCAGTCCAACGTAGGATTCATGCTGTCTAATCAGCGGACCATGGAGACGAAATATTATAAAGTGGAAGGCGCGACGGAAGCCTCTGCCATGTCCTCGGCGGAGGGTCAGGTGCAGAACCTCAAATATGTGGCAACCTTCCCGCTGCTTCTCAATATTTCCGATGAGCCGACATATTTTGTCGCGCTCAAGGATGATGCAGGGCTTGTGAAAAAGTATGCCATGGTGAACGTGCAAAAGTATCAGATCGTTGCTATCGGCGATAGTGTGAGCCAGTGTGAGGAGAATTACCTCGAGCTGCTTCTCAGCAACGGAGTAAAGGAAGCAGAAAAAGATACAAGAGAGATTAAGTCAGTAACAGGAAAGATTGCAAAGATTGCCCAGGCGGTGATTGAAGGGACGTCTCATTATTACATTATGGTAGAGGGTTCTGACGATATCTTTGACGTATCGGTTGTCGACTATATTGATGTAGTAAGATGCGAAGTCGGACAGGAAGTTACGATGGAATACAAGGAGAATGAGAATACTAATGCCGTCATGTCTCTTTCCATTAATGGAAAGATAGATGCGCCTTCCAAAGCGCCGGCAGAGAATGACAGTCAGAATGAAAAGGATGAAACATGGAACTAAGTATATTGCTTGCCGGGCAGATCGTATCGCTGTTTCTGTTCGTGGCGGCGGGGTATGCAAGCGTTAAGGCAGGGTTGTTTAAAAGTGAGGAAAGCAAGGTAATATCCAATATGGTCGTGTATATCTGCTCTCCCTGTATGGTTATCTATTCTTTTCAGATTGAACTTACAAAGGATAAAGTGCAGGGGCTTCTGCTTGCGGCAGGAGCTGCTGTACTTGTACACATATTGCTGATCGTGTGGACTACGCTTCTTAGAAGGCCTTTGAATTTGAACAGTATCGAGAGGGCGTCGCTCATCTATACTAATGCGGGAAATCTGATCATTCCTCTGGTGGCGGCGGTGATGGGGCTGGAATGGGTGTTTTATACGAATGCCTACAATATTGTTCAGACAGTGCTGATCTGGACTCATGGAAGCAGGTTGATCGGGCAGCAGACGGAAGACTGGGATTATAAAAAGATTTTGGTGAATCCTAATATTATTGCCATGATAGCAGGATTTTTCTTCTTTGCGGCAAGAATCCATATACCAGAGGTCATCGGGACCTGTCTGGAAGGATTTGGGAATATGATCGGTACTGCCGGGATGTTTGTTATCGGGATGGTGATCGGAAATATGGATCTTAAGTGGGTGTTCAGCCGTAAGAGACCCTATTTTGTGTGTTTCATCCGGCTGCTTGTCTATCCGGCAGTGATCGCGGTTATCTTTGCCATGATAGCAAGAATGGGGCTTCACAGGGAAGCGAAGGATATTCTTCTGGTTGTCTTTCTGGCATCGTCGGCTCCGGCAGCAGCGATGGTGACGCAGCTGGCACAGATACATAATCAGGATTCCAAATACGCAAGCGTGATCAATGTGATGTCGATCATATTCTGTATCGTGACGATGCCGCTGATGGTGATGCTGTATGAAACGCTTGCATAACAGATAATGCTGCGCTTTATTCTGTCTACTGCTCGGAATACAGGTACTCTATATATTCCGCGATCCGGTCCTTTCGCGGAGAATTTTTAAACACTCCCAAATAAACATCGTCAGAAAAACCGGCTTTATTAAACAGCCCTTTTTGCGAAACGCACAGTCCTGTGGGGCGGCTGCCCGTTACAAGATACGGCTTTAACGCTTCTCTGGTTTGGGGGCTTAGGTTTTTCAGCAGTTCTTCCATATCGCAGAAATCGCCGTCTTGTGAAAAAGCGTCAAAAGTTTTTTTATCAGTAATTATAGCGTCCAGTTTTTCGCCGTCAATAGAGGCCATTATTTTTATGCGGGAAGCATAGGCGTATTCGTAATTGGGATCGTCTGGATCGTCGGTAAGATACAGCCCGGTATAGAGCCTGAGCTCTGATCTGGCGGCGTCGGTATCTGTGAAATCTATGAAACCGTGGCTTAACCCGTCAGTGAGCTGTTCGCCCACGGACATATTTACAAGGCCGATATACAGCAAGACTTCCTTTTTAGTAAGGCGGCCGTACAGCGTATAGCTGAGTATGTACAGGATGATCAGGAAGATTGTGATCAAAAGCTTATAATAATCCCAGATATATCGAAGCCTTTGTTTTCCGTTAAGGTGTTTCCAGTGTTTGTTTTTGGCGGAGGTATGTGTCTGATTTCTCATATGTTCTTATCCTTTTCAGACGTTGAATCTTGTTTTGGAGTCATTTTATGACTCTCTTTTTTTGTTCCAGAATTACTGTATTTCGGCGGCTGTGTCTTGACGTTTCTCGGTCCTCTCCTGACAAAGCAGTAGGATATTGGACAGCATATAGGAGCAGAGCAGGGCGCAGAGTCCTTCCCCGAAGATGACAGCCGGTGTAAAGATACGGATGATAACAAGCAGCATGACGAAATAAATGACTGCCATCAATACCGTACAGAACAGAAAACGGATGCCAATAAACAGCGCATTTTTGAACATAGCGCCAACCGTATTGTCAAAACGGGCGAGAAGAGGGAAAATATACATCAGGACGATGGCGTAGGCGGCTGCCGCGACAAAGAAAACTGCCATACAGAGTGTCCAGAATATATTTTCAAACCGTATATGGTACAGTACATAACCGTCAATGCCAAGGATGATCCCCAGAGACAAAAGGATCAGCCAGATCTTCGTCCCTTGCTTTAGATTGTCTTTAAAAGAGTGGAAAAATGATTTTGTGATGTTGCCTTCTTCATTTTTTGCCATCTTTAATGTGACATAGAAAAGGGCGGTGGTGGACGCGCCGATCGTCACAATGGGGATACAGCAGACGAACCATAAGATGTTCAGATAGACGCTGTATACGATTTTGTTGATGAACTGCAGGATGGGACCGTCAAGGTTAAACAAATTACTCATGATATACCTCCTAAAATTGATGATGGTTAAGTATCCGGGAATCCCGGTAATCAGTCGCAGGTGGAATCCCGGTAGATCAGGTCTGTCTCCGTATGCACTGTGCGGTAATTCAAATATGGCTCGCTGATACGGGACATCAGCAGATTTACCGCAGAAAATCCCATGATCTGGCTGTGTATATGGATGGTGGTAAGGGGCGGCGTGACGATCTTTGATTCGGGGGAATCATCAAATCCGCACAGCCATACATCGTCTGGGACACCATAGCCCAGTTTTTTTAATACCTGCAGAGCATCCAGAGCGATAAAATCGTTCGCGCACAGGAATACTTCCGGCAGTCGGGGAAGCTTTTGGAAGCGTTCGTTCAGATATTCCAGATAATCCTTTGAGGACGGGTAGCGCGCGCCCTCCTTGTTCCGTATGATGCAGGCTTCATCCGGACAGGGGAGCCCCGCCAGATACAGGGCGTTCCGATAAGCCATATATCGCTCAAAGAAAGACTGGCAGTGCATGTATTCCCCGATAAACCCGATGCGCGTCTTCCCCCTTCTGGCCATCTCGCTGATCAGGGAATAGATGCCGGAATGATTATCCATGCATAAAATATCTGCTTCCAACGGCGCTTTTGCATAGGTTACCGGCGCGTCTACGAATAAGACTGGAAGCCCTAAGCCGCAAAGCATCTGGTCATATTCATAATGGAACATCTCGATACAGATGATCCCGGCAGTCCGTTCTCGGGAAAAAGAGGCGGGAAGCTTCATGCTTTCCTGCTCTTCCTCAAGTATTCGGTGCATGGTAAGGCTGTATCCCAGTCCGGCAAGTTCTTTCTGGAACTTATCCAGCATGATGAGCGCGAAGTGGGAGCCTGCCACGAAATTGGACATAAACAGCGCAATCTCATTACTTCCTTTGGAAAGGGGGACGGAGAGTACTGAACTCCCCGTATTAGCGGCAGTCACATAGGAAAACTGCTTGTACCCCATCTCCATTGCTTTTTTTAATACTTTATCTCTGGTGGCATCAGCCAGTATGCCGGTGTTGTTGATCGCCTTTGAGACTGTGTTGCGGGAAATGCCAAGCTCGTTGGCAATATCCTGAATCGTAACTCTGGTACCCATGTGCCCCTCCTTTTTGCTCTCGTTTGTGTAATTACGTGATATCCACATTATAATGCACAAACAAAAATGTGTCAAATGTAAAAATATAAAATTTAAAAGAAATTTTTTATTAGGATAAAATTGTATTCCGATTTGTTCAGAGTGTACAGTTGACATAAAATGTAAAAATAAAAATATGCAAATAGCAAAAATATTATTGACTAAATGTAAAGTAAATGATATAAATAATATAACAAATCTCAAGATAATGTAAAATAAATATTTTACAAATGCACAAATTAAGAGAGGAAAGGAGATTGTGATAAGAAATGAGAGCAAAAATGTGCAAAAGCCGGAGGGATTTGAGAGAAAGGAGGAAGTTATGAATACAACTTCAAAAGCTGTTGCAAATGGAAAACAGGGAAGCAAGGAAACTGGATTTCACAATACACTGGTGTATATCAGACAGCACTGGCAGCTTTATCTGCTCTTCCTGATGCCAGCGCTGTTACTTACACTGATTTTCAAGTATGCACCGATGAGCGGTATCCTGATCGCGTTTCAGGATTACAATCCGTTTAAGGGAGTTTCGGGAAGCGAATGGGTAGGCTTCAAGCACTTTACGAGGTTTCTGCATTCACCGGATTTCATGAGATATCTGATAAATACCCTGAAACTGAGTGTATACAGCCTGTTATGGGGATTTCCGGTTCCGATTATACTGGCGCTTCTTTTGAACCGCATTCAGAGCGCGGGAATCAAGAAAAAAATCCAGCTTATACTTTACCTTCCAAACTTTGTGTCAGTCATCGTACTCTGCGGTATCGTGCGGATCTTTCTTTCTGTGACAGGACCGGTAAACTTACTGATGGGATCAGACATTAATTTTATGACCATGCCGGAAGCGTTCCGTTCAATCTATATCATCAGCGGTATCTGGCAGGGAGCCGGCTGGGCGTCCATCATGTACACGGCATCTTTGTCTAACGCAAGTCAGGAGCTAAGAGAGGCTGCGATCATGGACGGCGCCAATATCTTACAGCAGATTAAAACCGTAGAATGGCCAGCGATCAAAGATATGGTCGTGATCCAGTTCATTCTTCAGGCAGGAAATATCATGAGCATCGGATTTGAAAAAGCCTACGCGCTGCAGACAGACCTTAACCTTCCGGCATCAGAGATCATCGCTACATATGTATACAGAAAAGGTCTGATCGACGGCGATTACAGCTTTTCAACTGCAGTAGGACTGTTTAACACCGTAATCAATGTTATTCTTCTGATCGTTGTGAATAAGATCGTGGCGAAGATGAATGACGGACAGGGAATCTAGGAGGTGTGCGCAAAGTGAAAAAGAAAAAGGGTTTATTTACAAGATATTCGAGACAGGATAAAGTGCTTTTGACGGTCGGATATGTGCTGCTGGGATTATTTGTGGTTGCGATTATCGTGCCGATGATTTATATTATTGTTGCATCCTTCATGGATCCAATCACGCTGCAGAATAAGGGAATCACCTTTGATTTCAGCAAATGGACGTCGACTGCCTATGAGCGTGTCATGACCAACAGCCAGATCTGGATCGGATTTAAGAATGCGATCGTCTATTCGGTACTGTTTACGGTCGTTTCTGTGGCTGTGACACTTCTGGCGGCTTATCCGCTGTCAAGGGAAGATTTTAAGGGAAGAGGGTTCTTTAATATCATTTTCATGATCACCATGTTCTTTGGCGGCGGCCTGATCCCTACATATTTGATAGTAAGTAATCTGGGACTTGTAGACAGCATGTGGGCGGTGATCCTTCCGGGAGCCTTCAGTGTGTGGAATATGACCATCGCAAGGACTTATTATAAAGGGATCCCGCAGGAGCTTCGTGAGGCGGCGGATGTGGACGGAGCCAGCGAGCTGACGTTCTTCTTTAAGATCCTGCTTCCAGTCTGTACGCCGGTCATCGCCGTTCTTGTCCTGTGGCAGTTTGTCGCTATGTGGAACAGCTACTTTGATGCGATGATCTACCTGAATGATTCGGCAAAACAGCCGCTGCAGCTCGTCCTTCGCTCCATCCTGATCCAGAACCAGCCGGAATCCGGTATGATCGCGGATATGCAGAGCACGGCGGCGCGGGCGCAGTTAGCAGAGCTTCTGAAATACGCAACCATTATTATTTCCAGTTTACCGCTTCTGATCATGTATCCGTTCTTCCAGAAATATTTTGACAGCGGAATCATGGCCGGCGCTGTAAAAGGTTAGGAAGAGATAGGAAAGGAGGCAGACTATGAAATCAAGGTATGGAAAAAGAATAGCAGCGGCAGCGCTTGCGGCTTGTATGGCAGTTTCCCTTGCGAGCTGCGGAAATAAGATACAGATCAATGACGGGACTTTCCGCCCGGTAGACGAGGCGGAGCTTGCATTTCCGCTGAAGGAAAAGGCGACCCTTACAGGCATGATCAGCTATCCGGCGAATACGGAATCTGAGCCGAATAAGCGGACGATCTTTAAGCGTCTGCAGGAGCAGACGAATGTGGAGATTGACTGGACAGCGATACAGTCTGACCAGTGGGGGGATAAGATCTCCCTGAATATGTCGGATCCCAATAAGCTGACGGATTTTATCTTCTCTGCGGATTTTACAGACAGCAACCTGTTAAAGTATGCGGAATACGGCGCGATCATCCCGCTAGAGCAGTATATCGATGCTTATATGCCGAACCTAAGGACGGTATTTGAAAAATATCCGGAATACCGGATGATGTGTACGGACGTGAACGGGCATATCTGGTCATTGCCCTGGATCGAGCAGCTTGGTTCTGAAAAGACGGCGATACAGAGCGTAGGAAATATGAGCTTTATCAATAAAAAATGGCTGGATTTCCTGAATCTTAAGGTTCCGGAGACAGTGGAGGAATTTGAGAATGTGCTGACCGCGTTCCGTGACCATGCGTCGGAGCTTCAGAAGGAATTCGGGATTGACGGAAGCATCATCCCTATGTCCTGTATTGTCAATAACGGCAACGAGGATCTAGGCATCCTGATCAATGGATTTGGCGAGGGCTACGGAGATGTGGACAAGGACGTGAACAGCGGCAGGCATATCGCAGTGACGGATGACCAGAAGGTGATCTGCTGCGCTACGCAGGAGGGCTATAAAGAAGGGATCCAGTGGCTGCATAAGCTGTATGAAGAAAAGCTGATCGATCCGGAAGCGTTTACCCAGGAATGGTCAACTTATGTATCGAAGGGGAAATCCGGCCGTTACGGCGTATGCTTTAGCTGGGACGTGGGAAATATCGACAACCTGAAGGATTGGGTTCCGCTCCCGGTACTGACGGCGGATACACGGAATCTGACGCCGGAGAACGGCTCCTTTACCGGTGGATTTTTCCGCGGCCGGTGTGTAGTGACCTCTGTGGCGGAGAACCCGGCGCTTGTCTGCGCCTGGATGGATCAGATGTACGCGCCGATGCAGTCCCCGCAGAACAACTGGGGAACATACGGTGAGGACGATGATTTCGATATCTTTGAGATGGGCAAAAACGCCGATGGAGAGGATATGCTAAAGCATGCTCCGCTTGGGGACGCGTCCCCGGTAGAAGTAAGAGAGGCTGAAGCGGTAGGCGGCCCGCTCGCTGTACTGGACGAATATTACGACGTATATGTGACCTGCCCGGATGATGCGAAGTACCGTCTGGACTGGATCAAGGAGTATTATACGCCCGATATGCATAGTAAGTATGTGTACCCGAACATTTTCATGAGCCGTGACGACACCGAAAAATTCTCCAATCTGCAGGCGGACATCCATAAAGAGATTAAAGCGAAGAAAGCCGACTGGATCATGAATGGATTTACAGACGCGGACTGGGATAAATATCTGGAGAAGCTGGAAGCATACGGACTTAGCGAATATCTGGAGCTGTTCCAGAAATATCTGGATTCATACAACGCAAGTATAGCGAATTTAGAATAATTACAGAATAATGTTTTTACACCGGTGTACAAAAAAGGCATCTTAAAAAGAAAGGAAGAAATATCTATGACAACTCAGACATTGCGTGAAGCGCGAAAATATGAAGAGGCTTCTGGAAAATTGATTAGTAAAGAGGAGCGTCCCGATTTCCACCTAACTCCACGTGCGGGCTGGATGAATGACCCCAACGGCTTTTCGTACTACAAAGGCCAGTACCATATGTTTTATCAGTATTATCCTTACGAATCAAAATGGGGCCCCATGCATTGGGGACACGCGGTGAGTGAAGATCTGCTCCATTGGGAATATCTTCCTTGCGCCCTTGCGCCGGACGAGGCGTATGACAGGGATGGGTGCTTTTCTGGGAGCGCGGTAGTGCTGCCGGACGGACGGCATCTGCTGATGTATACCGGTGTGTTAAAAGAACATATAGAGCGGGACACTTATCGGGAAGTGCAGACCCAGTGTATCGCTGTGGGCGATGGGATTGATTATGAGAAATATGAACAGAACCCGGTGCTGGATGCAGAGGACATTCCCAAGGGCAGCAGCAGGTTCGACTTCCGCGATCCCAAGATGTGGAAGAAAGCGGACGGGACTTACGCCTGCGTCGTGGGGAACCGTCCGGCGGACGGGAGCGGACAGATCCTTCTGTATGAAAGCGCGGACGGATTCCAGTGGAAGTTTAAAAGCGTTTTGGTTTCTAACTGCGACCGGTTCGGGAAGATGTGGGAATGCCCGGATTTCTTCGAGCTAGATGGGAAATGGGTGCTGCTGATAAGCCCGCAGGACATGTTGCCCAAGGGGTTTGAATATCATAATGGAAATGGAACGGTCTGCATGATAGGTGAATATGACGAAGCATCCGGGACATTTAAGGAGGAGCACGACCAATCTATTGATTATGGGATTGATTTTTACGCGACTCAGACAATACTTTCACCGGATGGGCGCCGGATCATGATCGGCTGGATGCAGAACTGGGATGCCTGCAGTATGCGTTCGCCAGAGGAGCCGTGGTTTGGGCAGATGAGTCTGCCGAGAGAGCTGTCAGTGAAAAACGGCAAATTGTATCAGAAGCCAGTCAGGGAACTGGACGCTTTGAGATATGATAAAGTGGTATATAAGAATGTCATGGTTTCAGAGATTGTAAAGCTTGATGGGATTAAGGGAAGAAAGGTTGATATGGAGCTTACAGTCCGTCCCCAGAACGGGGAAGAGTTGTATCGGAAGTTTACGGTACGGTTTGCGCAGAACGATACATATTACACATCGCTGAGTTTCCGCCCCCGGGAGTCTATTCTGAAAATAGACCGAAAGTTCTCCGGCTCGAGGCGGGCCATCATCCATCAGCGGAGAAGTTTGGTAGATCATGCGGGAGGGGAGCTGAAGCTTCGGATCATTCTGGACCGTTTTAGTGCGGAAGTTTTTGTGGGAGACGGTGAACAGGTGCTGTCAGCGACGATGTATACTGAGCAGGAAGCGGACGGGATCTCATTTTTTGCAGATGGAACGGCAAACATCGATGTGGTAAAATATGAACTTGGGTATCGGTTCTAAATAAATTTTCATTTTTTGAGCGGGCAGCTTTAAAAATTGCCCGCTCATTTTCCGCTTTACAGATTCGTAAATTAAAATATTTATCCTTCGTATCATATTTGATGTACTAGTTAAGATACTTACAATGCTCGGGATTTACATCTGCCAAATCCGATTTTGCAGCGCTGATGCTTACGTAAAATTCGATTCCGCAGTCTTTGGAAATCCGGTTCAGTCTGTCGATAAATGCCGGAACATTCTCAAGTGAAATATCCGCGTGCTTTAAGATGCCGTCAATAAATACACATTCAATGTCGTGATTAGAGCTGTACATGCCATATAAAAATCCAATGTATCCGTCAATATTCTTAATCGCCGGATAGTCGTCCATACAGATTGTACGGATATTGAATGCAACACTGGCGGTATCGCGGTGCGTCTTCTTGATAAGCACTACATTACCGTTACATTCTTTTGATTTTTTGTTAGCCTGTTCAATCATTTGCTGCGTTTTTCCGCTGCCCTTCGGACCTGTCAATAAATATACCATAGCAAACTCTCCTTTATGTATCATTATTCTACTGAAAATCCAGTAACTTTACTTATATTCATTATACACTAAAGAGAGGTATGGAACAACCGTAAAAAATAATTTCTTCAGGGTTGACTTATTTTAACATTTTACATATAATATTTATCGTATATTGAAAAACATTGAAGAGGAGTACTAAGAGACGGACGTTTTAAGAGAGCTGCCGGAGGGTGTGAGGCAGTAAGCGGAAATCTCCCAACTCGCCTCGGAGTTCCCGCGTTGAACAGACAGACTGCATTATATAAGGATATATTCAGGCAGAAGTAGTAGGCACGGGCGGTCTCTTCCCGTTACAGAAGCAATGAGTGCACGGAATCTGTGATTCCGTGAAAAAGAGTGGTACCACGGAAGTTAAGCCTTTTCGTCTCTTGGAGATGAGAAGGCTTTCATTATAGGTGCAAAACAGGTTCGATAATTTGATAGGACCTCACCAAGTAATTAAGGCAGGAGGAATAAAAATATGTCAAAGATACCTTACAATCATAAGGCGATTGAGAAGAAATGGCGCGAGAACTGGGAAAAGAATCCGGTAAATGTGAAGGAGAATGAGGATGGGAGCAAGAGAAAGAAGTATTACTGTCTTGATATGTTCCCGTATCCGTCGGGGAACGGTCTGCATGTAGGACATTGGAGAGGCTATGTGATCTCTGATGTGTGGAGCAGGTATAAGCTGCAGCAGGGATATTATATCATCCATCCTATGGGATGGGATGCCTTCGGGCTTCCAGCAGAGAACTATGCCATTAAGATGGGGGTACATCCGGCAATCTCTACGGCGGAGAATGTAAAGAACATCAAGCATCAGATCAATGAGATCGCAGCGCTCTATGACTGGGACAGGGAAGTGAATACGACAGATCCGGAGTTTTATAAGTGGACTCAGTGGATCTTTGTAAAGATGTTCAAGGAAGGGCTGGCATATGAGAAGGAGTTCCCGATCAACTGGTGTCCGTCTTGTAAGACCGGCCTTGCCAATGAAGAAGTAGTAAATGGAAAATGCGAGCGCTGCGGCGCGGAGGTCACAAAGAAGAATCTCCGCCAGTGGATGCTTAAGATTACCGCATATGCAGAGCGTCTTCTTAACGATCTTGATAAGCTTGACTGGCCGGAGAAGGTCAAGAAAATGCAGACTGACTGGATTGGAAAATCTTACGGCGCGGAGGTTGATTTCCCGGTGGATGGACGCGATGAGAAGATTACCGTGTATACGACAAGACCGGATACTCTTTTCGGCGCGACTTTTATGGTGCTTGCGCCGGAGCATAGCCTTGCAAAAGAGCTGGCTACGGATGAGACAAGGGAAGCGGTGGAAAAATATATTTACGATGCATCTATGAAGTCCAATGTAGACCGTATGCAGGACAAGGAAAAGACGGGTGTTTTCACCGGAAGCTATGCCATTAATCCATTAAGCGGAAAGAGGGCGCCGATCTGGCTATCCGATTATGTACTTGCCGATTACGGTACCGGAGCGATCATGTGCGTACCGGCTCACGATGACCGTGACTTTGAATTTGCGACAAAGTTTGGCATTCCGATCATCCAAGTTATCGCGAAAGATGGAAAAGCGATTGAAAATATGACAGAGGCTTATACGGAAGCGAACGGAACGATGATCAATTCCGGCGAGTGGAACGGTATGGAATCTGCGGTTCTGAAGAAAGAGGCTCCCCATATCATCGAGGAAAGAGGAATGGGGCGTGCGACTGTGAATTATAAGCTTCGCGACTGGGTATTTTCACGCCAGCGTTATTGGGGAGAGCCGATTCCGATCGTGCATTGCCAGGAATGCGGGAATGTGGCGGTTCCAGAAGAAGAGCTGCCGCTCAGACTTCCGGAGGTGGAGTCCTATGAGCCTACAGGCACGGGTGAATCGCCGCTAGCCGCTATTGACGAGTGGGTGAATTGCATATGCCCGAAGTGTGGGAAAGCCGCAAAGCGCGAGACAAATACGATGCCGCAGTGGGCAGGATCATCCTGGTATTTCCTTCGTTATGTGGATAACCACAATGATAAAGAACTGGTATCCAAGGAGAAAGCAGATGCGATGCTTCCGGTAGATATGTACATCGGCGGCGTGGAGCATGCGGTACTGCACCTTCTTTATTCCAGATTCTACACAAAGTTCCTGTATGATATCGGAGCAGTTGATTTTGATGAACCGTTCCAGAAGCTGTTCAATCAGGGTATGATCACTGGTAAGAACGGAATAAAGATGAGCAAGTCTAAAGGAAATGTAGTGTCCCCGGATGACCTTGTAAGAGATTACGGCTGTGATTCCCTGAGGATGTACGAATTGTTCGTAGGACCGCCGGAGCTTGATGCCGAGTGGGATGACCGCGGGATTGACGGTGTAAACAGATTTTTAAAGCGTCTGTGGAATCTTGTTATGGACAGTAAAGAGGCAAAGGTAACCGCAACAAAAGAGATGATCAAGGAACGCCACAGACTGATCAGGGATATTACAGTACGTCTCGAAGGTTTTAGTTTAAATACCGCAATCTCAGGTTTTATGGAGCATAACAACAACTTGATTGAGATTGCAAAGAAGACTGGCGGAATCGATAGCGACACACTGTCGGCGATGGCAGTTCTGCTGTCACCGTTTGCGCCGCATATGGCGGAGGAGATCTGGGAACAATTAGGTCATACAGGAAGTGTGTTTAAAGCCGGATGGCCGTCTTATGATGAGGAAGCTATGAAGGATGACGAGATAGAGGTTCCGGTACAGATCAATGGAAAGACAAGGGCAGTTATTTCGATTCCAGTGGATATATCCAAAGAGGATGCGGTTAAGGCCGGCAAGGAGGCAGTGGCGGATAAGCTTACAGGAACAATCGTGAAAGAAATCTATGTTCCGAAAAAGATTATCAACATCGTGCAGAAATAATGGATGTCTGTTATAATATATAAAGTGCAGAGACGGCGCAGATAGTAGATTGATATTATCTGCGCCATTTAAGAAAGAACAATTGTGCGGAGAGAATATAACGGTGAAGAAAGAGAAGAATATCAGGTGGAATACGCTGCGCATAACGGCGATGGGATTTTTGACAGTCATCTTTCTTGGAGGGGTGTTTTTATACCTTCCGGTCAGCAATACACGTCCGATTGCGTTTATCGATGCATTGTTTACTTCAGTGTCGGCAGTATGTGTGACGGGACTGGTAACGATTGTTCCTGCCGCGCAGTTTACTCTGTTTGGAAAAATGGTACTGCTTTTGCTGATACAGATCGGCGGGCTTGGAGTCGTAGCATGTGCGGCAGTGTTTTTTATTTTGCTGCGCAGAAGAATTACTCTTAAGGAAAAAATGGTGCTTCAGGAGTCCTATAGTACAGAACGGCTCGGCGGGATCGTCGGGATGGTGAAAAAAGTAATTGCCGGCACGCTTTTGGCCGAGGGGGGCGGGGCTGTTTTGTATGCTTTTCAGTTTGTGCCGGAGTACGGTGTTGTAAGAGGAATCTGGTATTCGGTCTTTCATGCAGTCTCGGCATTCTGCAATGCAGGAATCGATATACTCGGGGACAAAAGCCTGTCTGACTATGCGGTGAATCCAATCATAAATATTGTGACAATGCTATTGATCATTCTAAGCGGTATTGGATTTACGGTATGGTTCGATGTGCTGGAGAACGGAAAGAAGGTTATCAGGCGGGAAGCGCCGCGGCATCGGTGGTTTCGAGGGCTTCGGCTTCACTCAAAGCTGGCGTTGATCATGACAGTGATACTGATCATATCAGGGGCGGTTTTTGTATTTTGTGCAGAATATCACAATCCGCAGACACTCGGAGGTATGAATACAGGGCAGAAATTTTTGGCGGCTATGTTTCAGTCGGTGACTACAAGAACGGCAGGATTTGCCACCGTTTCTCAGGGAGCGCTCCATGAGGAGTCCAAATTATTCTGCGCGGTTCTTATGTTCATCGGCGGTTCCCCGGGAGGAACTGCGGGAGGTGTGAAGACAACGACCATTGCCATGCTGTTTCTTGCCTGTGTTACATTTGTGCGGGGAGGCAATGATACGGAGTGCATGGGAAGAAAAATATCAACAGCAAATTTCCGTACGGGTTTTTGCGTTGTTATGGTGGCATTTACCGTATTTATTGCCGGAACGATCACGATTCTGATTATTGAACCGGACAGTATTTTGCTGGCAGATGTGATCTATGAGACGGCATCGGCAATCGGGACGGTAGGTCTTACAGCGGATCTGACTCCCCATCTTTCCCGTGCCAGCCAGATCATCCTGATGATCATGATGTATATCGGAAGATTAGGGCCGCTGTCGCTGGTTCTTATTTTTGCAGGGAAGACACATCTAAGAGACAGGGTGCGGAGTCTCCCTCAGGAGAAGATCATGGTCGGATAAGAAAAGCAGATGGTACAAGATAAGATAGAAGGAGGTTGGTTGATGAAAAAGCAGTTCATTGTGTTGGGACTTGGAAGCTTTGGAGCCAGTGTCGCAGTCTCGCTTCAGCGGATGGGATGTGATGTGGTGGCGGTGGATCAGGACATGGAGTGTGTGGAGGCGGTGGCGGATCAGGTTACTTATGCTATGCAGGCAGATATCGGAAATCCCGAACTATTACAGTCTCTTGACTCGAAGAACTTTGACGGAATCGTGATTGCTTCATCAGAGAATCTGGAGGGAAGTATCATGGCGGTTCTGTCTGCCAAGGAAATGGGAATTCCCTATGTTCTCTGCAAGGCACATAATCAAAGATATGCGGAAGTCTTAAGGAAAGTTGGCGCGGACGCTGTTGTATTTCCAGAAAAAGAGATGGGAAAACGGATTGCAAAAAATCTGGTATCGGGGAATCTTGCGGACTGGATCGCTCTGTCGCCGGATTACAGTGTTGTTGAAGCCGCCATACCGGAAAAATGGATTGGGAAGACTTTAAAGGAACTGAATGTGAGGAAGGTATATGGGGTAAATGTAATCGGCATCCGGGAAGGAGAGCGGGTCGAGATAACCCCGAATCCTGATATGCTCTTAAGTGAAAAGATGATCCTGATGTTGATTGGAGCGAATGAGGCATTGGAGAATATATAAAGAAGAAGCAGGGGCGCGCTCATTAGGAGAGTATGAAGAAGAGAAAATCAGAATGCGGAAGAAAAGCGGCCCGTTTGTGTTTTGAGCAAAGCGAAAGGAATGATAAAAATGGAATATTCTCATGAATTGATCATGCCCAATGATGACATCCCTTTTAAATTATTTCTTTTTGAAGGAAAGGACGGTCATTACGTCCGGGAGAAGCACTGGCACCGTTCTGTAGAGATTTTTGCGCTCTTTGAAGGGGAGATTGACTTTTTTGTCAATAATTCAGGCTATCTTCTAAAACCGGGAGAGTGTATGCTTGTGAATTCCAACGAGATCCACTCGGTTCATGCGCCGAAGAAGAACCTGACGGTTGTTCTGCAGATACCCTTGTCAAACTTTGAGAAATATTATACAGATGAAAAGTTCATATATTTCTCTAACAGCAGCCTGATACAGGATAGAGAGGTTATGGCTCTGATTGGAGAGATATATGAAACCTACACGGAAAAAGGCAGCGGCTATGAATTGAAGGTGATGGGAAAGTTTTATATGCTTCTTTATCTTCTTGTTACAAAATACCGTATGAAGAAGGTGGATACCAAGCTGATCCGGCAGCATAGGAAGCTTGACAGCCTTTCCGATATCACTGCTTATATAAAAGAAAATTATGCGGCGGAACTGCCTCTAGAGAGAGTGGCGGCCGTTTTTGGTTATTCCTCCGCTTATTTTTCCAGAATGTTCTGCAAATATACAGGAATCAATTATAAAAATTATCTTGACAGTCTCCGGCTGGCCCACGCATATAAGGATCTGGCTAATTCAGACATGGCAATCGGCGATATTGCAGCAAACAATGGATTTGCCAACAGCAGGTCGTTCGCAAAATTGTTTAAGGGAAAATATGGGGTTCTTCCAAGTGAATTCCGCAAATGTCATAAGACGGGATGATCTCGGGACCGCGTCATTTTGAATAAAGAGTGAAAGGAAAATTTTGTTATGGAACAATTTTTTGGATTAAAAACAGATGAGGTGACATCGCTTGAGAGAGAGAATCAGCGGATGGTAAGGGAGCTTGCAGGGGAGTGTATGGTGATCTTAGAAAATGACGGGGCGCTGCCGCTTCGCGAATCTGAGCGAAAGATCGCATTGTACGGGAATGGGGCGAGACATACCGTGAAGGGCGGGACCGGTTCCGGCGACGTGAATACAAGGGAGAATATCAATGTGGAGCAAGGACTTACAGCCGCCGGATTCGATATTCTCAGCGGAGAGTGGTTAGACAGCTATGATGCGGAGCTTGCCCGGGCTGAGGAAGAATATATGGACAGTGTGGAAAAAGAAATGGAAGAACGCAATGTACCTGTACATATGGTGCTTTTTGAAAGGCCGTTTGAAGAACCGCAGGTTCCTTCTATTGTAAAAAAGGAAGAGACGGAGACTGCGGTTTATGTGCTTTCAAGAAATTCCGGAGAAGGAAAGGACAGAGAGTACAAAAAAGGTGATTATCTCCTGACAGACCGGGAGCTTGAGAACATCGGGTTTCTGGCTGAAAACTATGAAAAGACAATCCTGTTTCTTAATGTCGGCGGAGTGATTGATACCATGGCGATCAAGAACATAAAAGGACTTAACACGGTCGTCCTTATGGGGCAGCTTGGAAATACTGGCGGTTACGCGGCAGGAGATGTGCTGACCGGAAAGACTTACCCGTCAGGAAGGCTTACGGACACGTGGGCAAAGGATTATTATGATTATCCATCCTCAAAAAATTTCAGTCATAATAACGGGAATGTGGACGATGAGTATTATACGGAGGATATCTTCGTAGGGTACCGCTATTTTGATACGCATAAGATAAAGCCGTCCTATTGCTTCGGATACGGAAAGAGTTACACGCAATTTGAGATAAAGCCGGAAAAATTTTCTGTAGAAGAGACAGAGAAAGACGAAAGAATCTTGCTGGAAATCGCAGTGACGAATACAGGAGAGAAATTTGCCGGAAGAGAGGTTGTGCAGATTTATTATTCTGCTCCGGAGGGAGAACTTGAGAAACCTTATCAGGAGCTGGCAGCATTTGCAAAGACTAAGCTGCTGAAACCGGGTGAGTCGGAAAAGCTTACCGTGACATTTCAATGTTCAGATATGGCGTCCTACAGCACAAAAGATGCAGCGTGGATATTGGAGCCGGGTGAATACGTGATCCGCGCTGGAGCGGATTCGGCTCATACGGATGTGGCAGGGACAGTAAAGATTGAGGATAAGACGATTACAAGTCAGCTTACAAACCGTCTGACCGATACTGAAAAGTGTGACAAAAATTATAAAGCGCGTCCGATTCTGGAAGACAGAAATCCGCAAAAAGTCCTGACGCTTCGTGATGTCAAAGACGGCAATGCCACGATAGAAGAGCTGGCTGCGCAGCTTACCGCAGAGGAGATGGCAGAGCTTACGGTCGGCATCGAGAGGCGTGCGGAGAATGGAACGCAGGTTGTAGGAAATGCGGCTAATCTTGTGCCGGGAGCAGCGGGAGAGACTAGTTCCGTGCTTCTTGAGGACAGAGGAATCTTTCCGTTGATTCTTGCAGACGGACCGGCGGGATTAAGGCTCCAGCCTCATTTTAAGACGGCGGAGGATGGAAAAGTCCTGCCAGGCGGCGAGGTGTTTGGTATGAACCGTATGCCGTTTCCAGAGGACACTCCGGAAACGGCGACAGACCATTATCAGTATTGTACTGCAATTCCGATTGCAACGACACTAGCGCAGTCATGGGATATGGATCTGATTGAGAGAATGGGTGAGATCGTGGGGAAAGAGATGAAGCAGTATGGTATTCATCTGTGGCTTGCCCCGGGAATGAATATTCACAGAAATCCTTTGTGCGGAAGAAATTTTGAATACTATTCCGAAGATCCGCTGATTTCAGGAAAATGTGCCGCCGCAGATACAAAAGGCGTGCAGTCCTGCGGCGGCCAGGGGACGACGATCAAGCATTTTGCGGCAAATAATCAGGAAGATAACCGGATGTTTACGAATGCTCATATCAGCGAGAGGGCGCTTCGGGAAATCTATCTGAAAGGTTTTGAGATTGCGGTGAAGGAGTCTCAGCCTTACGCGGTCATGACCTCTTACAATCTGATCAACGGAATCCACACGGCCAACAATTATGACCTTTTACAAGCAGTGGCAAGGGATGAGTGGGGGTTTGAGGGCATGATCATGACAGACTGGTGTACTTCTCAGGATACAAGCTATATGGGACTTACATCCGAGAAGTATCCGTGGTCGTCAAGCGAGTGGTGCATTAAGGCCGGAAATGATCTGCAGATGCCGGGATGTATCGAGAATATCAATGATATTATAAACGGAGTCAAAAGCGGAGAGATTATTACACTTGGCGATCTTCAATTCTGTACATGCAATCTTCTGAAGGTGATGCTTAGATGTATGGAGTAAAATGTCAAAAAAATACTACAAACTTCATAAATTTTTGAACGCATTCTGTCCCGGAAACTGATATGATATATCTATCAGTTTTCGGGACTTTGGCATATATAGGGAGTGCCGTCTGCCGAAGCAAGACAATGTCAGTCAAATACCCCGCAGCAAGCTACGGGGCATTTGACCCTCGCGGCAGTCGCCAAATATCCATGCAAGCATGGCTGCTTGGCTCGTTGTTTCGCGGAAATAAATATACATATCATAAAGGAGGATGACTATGGAGATTAAGAAAGTTACAGATGATTCATTTTCCGCATACGGAAAAGTCCTTAAGGGATATGACTTCTCAGAACTTTTAGAGACGATGAAGAGTACGCCGTGCCCGGAGGACGTGGTCTATGTGCCGGGATTTGCGGCTTTGGAGTCGGCAGCTGTGGCGGATCAGCTAAAGAAAAGCGCTTACGGCGGTCTTCCGATTCAGATCGGATACTGCAACGGACACAATCAGACATTGAACGCATTGGAGTACCACCGTTCATCAGAAGTAGATATTGCGGCCAGCGATCTGATTCTCCTTCTGGGAAAACAGCAGGATATCAGCGAGGATTATATGTATGATACGGAAAATGTAGAAGGATTTTTTGTCCCGGCGGGAACGGCGGTAGAGCTTTACGCTACGACACTCCACTATGCGCCGTGTCAGGCATCAGAAGATGGATTCCGCTGCGTGATCGTGCTGCCGGAGGGGACCAATCATGAGCTTGATTTTGACACGTATGATAACGGGGAAGAGAAACTGATGACAGCGAAAAACAAATGGCTGATCGCCCATGAGGATGCGAAGATAGAGGGAGCGTTCTGCGGGCTTAAAGGTAAAAACATTACATTATAAGGAGGAGTTTCATTATGAGTAACATGCCAGAAGTAAAAATTGGAGTAGTAGCAGTCAGCCGTGACTGTTTTCCGGAGAGTCTGTCTGTAAACCGGAGAAAGAATCTGATGAAAGCTTATACGGACAAATACGGCGCAGAGGGAATCTATGAATGTCCGATCTGCATCGTGGAGAGTGAGATTCATATGGTACAGGCATTGGAGGATGTGAAGAAAGCAGGATGTAACGCACTTGTTGTATATCTTGGAAACTTTGGACCGGAGATTTCAGAGACGCTGCTTGCAAAGCATTTTGACGGGCCGAAGATGTTTATCGCGGCAGCAGAAGAGACGGGAGACAATCTGGTGCAGGGCAGAGGCGATGCTTACTGCGGAATGCTGAATGCGAGTTATAATTTAAAGCTCAGGAATATCAAAGCCTATATTCCAGAGTATCCGGTAGGCGATGCAGAAGAATGTGCGGATATGATCCATGAATTTCTTCCGATCGCAAGAGCGGTTGAAGGACTTAACAATTTAAAGATCATAAGCTTCGGACCGAGACCGCTTAATTTCCTTGCATGCAATGCGCCGATCAAGCAGCTTTACAATATTGGCGTGGAGATTGAGGAGAATTCAGAGCTTGATCTTTTTGAAGCTTTTCATAAACATGAAGGCGATGAAAGAATTCCTGCAGTTGTCAAAGAAATGGAAGAAGAGCTTGGCGCAGGTAATAAGAAGCCGGAGATTTTAAGCAAGCTTGCCCAGTATGAGCTGACGCTTAAGGACTGGATTGAGGATCATAGAGGATACCGCAAATACGTGGCGATTGCCGGAAAGTGCTGGCCGGCATTCCAGACGCAGTTCGGTTTCGTACCATGCTATGTAAATAGCCGCCTGACTGCGCAGGGGATTCCGGTTTCCTGCGAAGTGGATATCTACGGTGCGCTGAGCGAGTTCATCGGAACAGTAGTCAGCGAAGATGCCGTGACACTTCTTGATATTAATAATACGGTGCCGAAAGATATGTATGAAAGCGAAATTAAGGATAAGTATAATTATGCGCATAAAGATACCTTTATGGGATTTCACTGCGGAAATACAGCCTCTAAGAAGCTTTCCTTCTGCGAGATGAAATACCAGATGATCATGGCCCGTACTTTGCCGGAGGAAGTAACACAGGGAACATTGGAGGGAGACATTGTTCCCGGCGACATTACTTTTTACCGTTTACAGAGCACCGCAGACAATATTCTCCGTGCTTATATCGCTCACGGCGAGGTGCTTCCTGTGGCTACGAAGTCCTTTGGTTCTGTCGGCATATTTGCAATTCCTGAGATGGGAAGATTCTACCGTCACGTACTGATTGAAGGAGGTTATCCGCACCACGGCGCAGTTGCCTTCGGACATTTTGGAAAAGCTTTGTTTGAGGTATTTAAGTATATCGGCGTTCCGGTAGAAGAGATAGGATATAACCAGCCGGCGGGTGTGAGATACCCGACAGAGAATCCATGGGGATAATAAAAGTCGAAAATGCGGGTATGATGAATATCATGACATATCAGTGCATTGTCAGACAGATTTAAGGAGAATATGATGTTATATATAGGAGTAGATTTAGGGACTTCTGCGGTAAAACTCCTGCTTATGGACGAAAAGGGAAAGATCCAAAAGATCGTGTCAAAGGAGTATCCGCTGTTCTTTCCGCATCCGGGCTGGTCAGAACAGAATCCAGAGGACTGGTTTTACCAGTCCATGGAAGGGATAAAAGAACTGACTGCAGAGTGTGATAAGGAAAAGGTTGCCGGAATCAGCTTCGGAGGACAGATGCACGGGCTGGTTGCATTAGACGGCAAGGACGCAGTGATTCGTCCGGCGATTCTCTGGAACGACGGACGAACCGGAGAAGAAACAGATTATCTGAACGAAGTGATCGGAAGGGATAAGCTTTCCGAATATACGGCAAATATCGCATTTGCAGGATTTACTGCACCGAAGATTCTGTGGATGAAAAAGCATGAGCCGGAAAATTTCGCAAAGATCTGTAAAATTATGCTGCCGAAGGATTTCTTGGCATACAAATTGTCAGGTTCCTTCTGCACAGACGTATCGGATGCATCGGGAATGCTTTTGATGGATGTGAAAAACCGCTGCTGGTCCAAGGAAATGATGGATATCTGCGGGATTAACGAGGAACAGCTTCCAAAACTCTATGAGAGCTATGAAGCAGTAGGTACATTGAAATCGGACATTGCGTCAGAGTTAGGGTTACGCGAGGACGTAAAAGTGATAGCAGGAGCCGGGGATAACGCCGCGGCAGCAGTGGGAACCGGAACGGTGGGCGATGGCATGTGCAACATCTCCCTCGGAACATCGGGAACCATATTTATCTCCAGCAAGAGCTTTGGGGTGGATGAAAATAATGCGCTACATTCTTTCGCTCATGCGGACGGAAGCTACCATCTGATGGGATGTATGCTGAGCGCGGCATCCTGTAATAAGTGGTGGAGCGAAGAGATATTAAAGACAAAGGATTTCGGAGCGGAGCAGGCTGGAATTCAAAAACTTGGCGAGAACAATGTATTCTATCTGCCCTATCTGATGGGAGAACGTTCTCCGCATAACAATCCGGATGCAAGGGCGATGTTTATCGGCATGTCCATGGACACTGCAAGAGAGGATATGACACAGGCTGTTTTAGAGGGTGTTGCTTTCGCGCTTCGTGATTCCCTTGAGGTAGCGAAGAGCCTTGGCATAAAGATAGAGCGGACAAAAATCTGCGGCGGCGGAGCGAAAAGCCCGCTGTGGAAGAAAATGATCGCCAATATCATGAACCTGAAGGTGGATGTCATCGAGAGCGAGGAAGGACCTGCTCTTGGCGGCGCGATGCTGGCGGCGGTAGGTTGCGGGGAATATCCGGATGTAGAGACGATTGCAGGGAAGCTGGTGAAAGTAGTGGATACGGTAGAACCGGAGGAAGAGCTGGTAGCGAAGTATGAGGAGAAGTACCAGAAGTTTCGGAAGATCTATCCGGCGGTGAAAGAGTTGTTTTAAGAACTTTAAGGCATTTTCTTGAGTGGAATTCAGGAAAATGCCTTTTCTGGTCAGGAATTACCGAAATTAATAGAAAAAGCGTAGAAAAATGGAATAAAAGTAACAGAAGTGATAGGCGATATGGCATATGTCAGTGATGATAATCTGGAGGTTTGTGGGAAAGAGATTTCACTGATTACCCGAACCAATACGGTGAAAGACGTGCGCAGATTCGACCTGAGCGCGTGGAAGGGACAGAATCTGTTGGGGTACGCACTGATGGAAGTACGTCAGGATTTTGCCTTGAATTAAGAAAGCCTAAGAAGTGCTTAAGTTTGGGCAAAGATTTAGTGGAGTATATTTTAAAGTCCCAGTCTTCTTAAGATTCCCTCAACGTCAACTCCGGGGTGCGTCAGGTACATCCGGTTAATCTGATCTGATAATTCCATGGAGATGCGGTGCTTTGCGGCAATCTGCTCTACGGTTTTGCCGGCATCGATTTCCCGCATGATTGTGGGAAGCATAGATGCTATATTGGCTGTTATCTTTTCATCTTCCGTTTTTTCACGAGCCTTTTCTGTGTTCTTATTTTTTGAAGTACTGATTAAGACCTTTTCGATTTTAAAAGTCATATCATCGTTTATATACAGAATTGCCAATGTGATATCCTGACGGAATCTCTTTGGTCCGCAGCTTCCGGGATTCAAGTAAAAGATTCCGTCGGATATCCGTTCTTCATACTTATGAGAATGTCCATAGACAACAAGCTTAATTCCCGTCAGGTCTTTTGGAATGAAATTCTTGTTGTGTGTCACAAAGACGGGTATATTGCAGATATTTAAGGTCAGTGATTCGGGCAGGAAATTTGCCCATTTTTTATCGTTATTGCCGCGGACTGCGTGGATAGGAGCAATCTGACTCAGAGCGTCTAATATTTCCTGATTATTAATATCGCCGCTATGCAGTATTAGTTCACAGTTCTTTAATATTTCGGATACTTCCGGGCGCAGCATACCATGAGTATCGGATATTATCCCAATCTTATGCATAATCCACCTCCTGTTTTTTACATTAACACATTTTTGTGTTTTTTTCTATTATATCTTCCGCCCGTGGGAAGGCGCAGAAGGAAGAATTTCAGGTCAATATAAGACTGCACTTGTTGAAATGGCAAAGACTGCACTCGCAGAATCCATGCCGGAAAAAGCAGAAAAACTATTGAAAAAAGCGCTGGAGTACCCTTTAAATCTTGGTGAAGGATGGTTAGAGGGCACGAAGGATAACCATATTTATTATTATCTTGGAATTGTAAATAAGAAGCTTGGGAAAGAGGAAAAAGCAAAAATATATTTTGAAAAAGCTGAGGCAGGGGAGAATGAGCCGGCTGGCGTTATGTATTATTATGATCAGCCTGCAGACATGATTCTTTATAAAGGGCTTGCGTATTTGGAAAGCGGAAATAAGAAAGCGGCTTTTGCATGCTTTAACAAATTGATGGATTATGGAGAAAGACATTTATATGATAAAACAGAAAATGATTTCTTTGCAGTATCATTACCAGATTTCCTGATTTTTGAAGATGATATGGATAAAAAGAATAAAGCGCACTGCCATTATCTGATGGGGCTTGCGAATTTGGGGTTGGGTGATATGGATGAAGCAGCCAGACAGTTTCAACAGGCATTAATATATGATTATAATCATCAGAACTGCCGGATATATTTGAAGATGACAACAGTATCACAGTATGAAAAATAGAAAATGAGTAAATGAATGAGGATGATTCCATTTGTGAAATGGGAATCATCCTTTTTGAAAGAAAAAGTGAATTTTATATACCGCTTTTTCTGATATATTATTGTTTGCATTTATTATAGGGATGCAGTAGAATGTGTATAATTGAAATGAATTGAATGAAGGAGATGAATCAGGTGAAGTATCGCGAATTGGGCAGCACGGGTATTAAGGTAAGTGAAATTGGGATAGGATGCGAAAGCTTTGCGGGAGATGAATTTAGGAACGCAAAGCGATTCTTAGATCTGGCGGAAGAAAGCGGTGTGAATTATTTTGATCTGTATACGCCGGATCCAAAGGTGAGAAAAAGTATTGGCAAGGCTTTGGAGGGACGAAGGGAAAAGTTCATCATACAGTCTCATATCTGTTCAGTCTGGAAGGACGGACAGTATAAGCGCTCCAGAGATATCAAGGAAGTAAAAGCGGGATTCGAGGAGATGATGTCTCTTCTGAATACGAAGTACATTGACGTGGGCATGATTCATTATGTGGATTCTATGGAGGACTGGAAAAATATCGCTGACGGTCCGGTTCTTTCCTATGTAAAGGAGTTAAAAGAAGCGGGAAGAATCCATCATATCGGACTAAGCAGCCATAATCCAAAAGTTGCGAAGGAAGCGATAGAGAGCGGATACATAGAGGTGCTCATGTTCAGTGTGAACCCATGTTATGATCTCCAGCCTGCAAGCGAGGATGTGGAGGACTTGTGGAGAGATGAGAATTATGCGGCGCATCTGGTGAATATGGATCCGGAACGTCAGGAGTTATATGAAGCCTGTCAGCGCCTTGGCGTAGGAATTACAGTTATGAAGGCATTCGGCGGCGGAGATCTTCTGGATGAGACCATGTCCCCTGCCGGAAAAGCATTGACGGCCAATCAGTGTCTTCACTATGCGCTCACCCGCCCCGCTGTGGCGACGGTTCTTTCGGGAGCGCGTACAGTCGAACAGCTTCAGGCAGATATCGCTTACGAGGAAGCGCCGGACGAGGAAAAGGATTATGCGCCTGCATTTGCTTCGTTTCCTAATATAAGCTGGAAGGGTCACTGTATGTACTGCAGTCATTGCGCGCCGTGTCCGAAGAAAATTGATGTGGCATCCGTTACAAAATTTTTGAATCTAACGAAGGCTCAGGGTGAAGTGCCGGAGACAGTAAGAGAACATTATCATGTTCTTGAGCACCATGCGGGCGAGTGTATCCAGTGCGGCGCATGTGAGACAAGATGTCCCTTTGAAGTATCTATTATAAAAAATATGCAGGAGGCGGCGGCAGTTTTCGGGCGATAGATTCGGAAGATAATCTTTTGCTATTTTGTAAAGACTCTTTGCTTTTGTTCGCGTTTCGATATATAATAAACACGTCAAATCGTGGAGGTCCGTATGAATTATTTAAGTGTAACTCAGATAGCAGAAAAGTGGGATATATCCTCAAGAAGAGTACAAGTTCTTTGCGATGAAGGCCGTATAGTCGGTGCGCAGCAAGTAGATAATGTATGGATAATACCTGAAAATGCAGAAAAGCCTGCTAATGTAAGAAAAAAGGCAGCTAACAGGACTAAACGTGTTAATACGAACGTTTCTATTGAACGAATATGGGCTATGCCTAATAAAAATACATTTGCTATTAAACCTATACATGACTTGATAACTGAAGAGCTAACAGATGGTCTATGGATCGATCCGTTTGCTAATCAAAATAAGCTTGCGACGATCACTAATGATCTTAGTGTGGAATTTGATACGGATTATCATTTAGATGCTTTGGATTTTATGAAGCTGTTTGATGACAGTTCTGTTGATGGTGTTTTGTATGATCCGCCTTATTCCCCAAGACAGGTTAGTGAATGTTACAATAATGTTGGATATAATGTGACATGGGATACAACCAAAGCTTCTTTTTGGGGAAACCATAAACGTGAAATATCACGTATTGTTAAATTGGGTGGAAAAGTAATAACGTTTGGTTGGAATAGCGGCGGAATAGGATATAAATATGGATTTGAGATAGAAAGAATTTTGTTGGTTCCGCATGGTGGTTGGCACAATGATACCATCTGCACCGTAGAAGTAAAGACCTACGAAGGAAAAATCACAAAGTTGAGAAGGGATACAGTTGATATGCCGCAAAAAATAAAGAACACTAAGCTTACACAAGAAGATCAGAAATTAATATCAGCATTAAATTCACTTCCAGAAAACTTTTGGGATTTTAAAAATAATGATGTTAGGGAATATACTCACGGCATTCATAATTATCCGGCAATGATGGTTTGTCCTATTAGCCGTAATATTATAAAATTAGTGAAAAAAGTTCGGAAAGTAGATACAATATTTGATCCATTCATGGGATCGGGGACGGTTTTGATTGAAAGTATACTTGCTGGAGCAAAAAATATTTACGGCAACGATATAAATCCATTTGCACTATATTTGAGTAAGGCGAAGACCACACGTTTAGATATAACCTTATTGCAGAGTGCAACACAGTCTTTGTATAAGAGGATAGATGATACGTATAACCAGCTTGCACCTCAAATCGATAGTGCAGATGAAGTGATGCGATGCGGTTACAAATTGGATTTGACAGCTAAAGACGGCTGGGGCGCCAAAGCGCCGGAATATTTGCTCAAATACACACAAGACAATTACATAGATATTGATGTGCCTGATTTTAAAAATATCGGATACTGGTTTAAGCCGCGTGTGATTTTGCTATTGTCCTTGATAAAAAAAGAAATTAATAGAATTGAGGACAAAGATATCCGCGAGTTTATTTTTGTGGCTTTTAGTGAAACAATAAGATTTGTCTCAAATAGACGAAATGGTGAATTTAAGATGTTCCGTATGCCACCCAACAAAGTGGATGTATTCGAACCAGATGTTATAAAAGAATTTACAGTTATATTAAATCGCAACATTGAGAAAATGGATTCCTTTGTTGAAGCTTGTGCAAATATAGGAGCGGACGCATCCATATCCATATTCAAAAATAATGCTGCCACACTAGAGGATGTTCCGAACGATTCTGTTGACCTTGTTATTACTTCGCCACCATATGGTGATAGTAGAACAACGGTAGCCTACGGAGAATATAGCAGATTATCATTACAATGGTTGGATCTGTTTGGTCTGTCTGAAAAAGACATAATGAGTATTGACAAAACTTTAATGGGCGGCAGCAAATTCAGAAATGGTTTCGAGTTTACAATTCCCAGCGATACTTTGAGAACATCTTTAGAACGAATTAAAGATATTGATTTAGAACGAGCAGGAGATGTATATAGCTTTTATTTAGATTTAAGCAAGTCTATTGCTGCTATCTCAAATAAAACAAAAGCTGGTGGTTATATGTTTTGGGTTGTCGGCAACAGAACCGTAAAAGGGGAATTGTTATTGACCGATAAGATTATTTCTGAAATAGCTGAACAAAATGGACTGCAGCACATCCATACAGTTGATAGAAACATTATTAATAAGGTTATGCCGTCTCTAAATTCCCCTACAAATAAAAGCGGTGTGAAATCTTCTACAATGTCGAACGAACATATTGTTATTCTTCGTAAGATATAAATGAAAGAAAGAGTTGCAAAAAAGGAGTGAACACCTGTGGAGTGACGCTCCCTTTTTGCACTTATAATAGTCTTTTCAAGGTTGGATGCAGCACTTTTTCGTCATTATCATATACGGAATGAGTGTTGTCAATGAAGATAACAAAATGATAATGTTAGCCCTTAAAGGCAGGTTAATATGGTTATATCAAATAATCAAAAGAATAAGAACATTGTGCGGATTAGAAAAATACAGCATAAAAAGAGAAGGAGTGCGGATGAGGGATAGAATAATATTAGAGGTCTGCGGCGGTATCCATGGCGGAGATATTTACCGCAACAGGCATGTCAGGATTGATTTTTCTGTGAATACGAATCCGCTCGGACCGCCGCATGAGGTGACGGAGACGATACGGAGTAAGGCGGAACAGATTTCTCATTATCCGGATATGTACTGCGCGGAGCTGACGGAGGCACTTGGCAGATTTGAAGATGTGCCGGCAGAGTACATTCTGTGCGGGAATGGGGCGGCAGAGCTTTTCTACAGCGCAGTACTTGCTGTGAGGCCAAAAAAAGCGCTGCTGCTCTCTCCGACTTTTTCAGAATATGAACGTGCTTTAAAGCTTTTAAATACAGAGATATCCTATTATGAATTAAGAGAAGAAGAACAGTTTCAGGTAAGAGAGGACATTCTCTGTTATATTATGCAGGATGTGGATATGGTCTTTCTCTGCAATCCCAATAATCCTACGGGACAATCTATACCGAGGGACTTGCTGGAGTGTATTGCGAAAAAATGCAAAGAGCAGGGAAGTTTTCTTGTGATAGATGAGTGCTTTGTAGATTTTCTGGATCATCCAGAGTTGTATGAGATGAAAGGAGAGATTTCCGGTTTTTCGAAACTCTTGATCGTAAAGGCGCTTACAAAGCTTTTTTGTATACCGGGACTGCGCGTTGGGTATGGGATGTGCAGCGACAGGAGGCTTCTTTGCAGAATGCGGGAAGCCCTGCAGTCGTGGAATGTATCTGCTTTGGCCCAGGCAGGAGGGATTGCGGCGGTGGAAGACTGTGCGGATTATCTGGAAGAGACAAAAAAGCTTATCCGCAGGGAGCGGGAATTTCTATCAGGTGAACTTAGGAAACTTAAGTTTCAGGTCTGCGGTTCTCATGCGAATTATATCTTTTTTAAAGATTTTCTTTCTAAAGAGAGAGACCTTTATGACAAAGCCCTTACAGCAGGATTTTTGATTCGGGACTGTTCGGATTACCGGGGGCTTTTTAAGGGATATTACCGGATTGCGGTGAAAACGCGTGCGGAAAACGAAAGGATTATCACATGGCTAAGACAATTATGATTCAGGGAACGATGTCGGGTGCAGGAAAGAGCTTTTTATGCGCGGGACTATGCCGGATTTTTAAGCAGGACGGTTATAAGACCGCTCCTTTTAAATCGCAGAATATGGCGCTGAATTCATTTATCACCAGAGACGGCCTTGAGATGGGAAGGGCACAGGCGGTACAGGCGGAGGCGGCAGGAGAAGAGCCTGCAATAGAGATGAATCCGATTCTGTTAAAGCCTGCCAGTGATACAGGATCACAGGTGATCGTAAATGGGGAAGTGCTCGGGAATATGAGCGCCCGGGAATATTTTTCCTATAAAAAAAAGCTGGTGCCGGATATTATGAGGGCCTTCGGAAAGCTTGATGCGCAGTATGACATAATTGTCATAGAAGGGGCGGGAAGTCCCGCCGAGATCAATCTGAAGGCAGAGGATATCGTTAATATGGGATTGGCAAAGCTTGTGGATGCGCCGGTGCTTCTTGCGGGAGACATTGACAGAGGTGGTGTGTTCGCGCAGCTCCTTGGCACGATCATGCTTCTTGAGGAGGAAGAAAAAGCGCGGATAAAAGGTCTCATCATCAATAAATTCCGGGGAGATAAGACGATTCTTGATCCGGGGATTGCCATGCTTGAGGAGAGAGGGCATATTCCGGTTGTAGGAGTTACTCCTTATCTTCCGGCAGATATCGAAGAAGAGGACAGTCTGACGGAGAGATTTTCAGGGAAGAGGGCGGTGAAAGACCATGCCAGTATAGAGATTGCGGTCGTTCTGACACCGAGAATCTCTAACTTTACAGATTTTTTGCTTTTGGAAAACCGGAAGGAGGTTTCTCTGCGTTATGTGAGGCGGGCGTCAGACTTTGGGAGGCCGGATATGGTCATTCTTCCGGGAACAAAGAATACGATGGGGGATCTTCTCTGGATGCGCCAAAACGGACTTGAGTCGGCTGTCTTAAAGGCGGCAAAAGAGGGTGCGGTGATCTTTGGCATCTGCGGCGGCTATCAGATGCTTGGAGAATTCCTCCGTGACCCTCAGAAGATAGAAAATGGAGGAACCGTGCGGGGAATGGGCCTGCTGCCTGTAGAGACTGTATTTACTGAAGCAAAAACACGGACCAGAGTAGAAGGGACATTTACAGGAATTCAAGGTACGCTTCGGGATCTGAAGGGCATTGCTTTTGAAGGGTATGAAATCCATATGGGAGAGACGAAAGCGGCCGGCAGAGATGGAATGGGAGAAAATGACGGCGCAGCAGATATTGTGTCGGGAGCGGGTATGACTGAGATTACGGACAGGGTTACAGGAAAGAAACGCTGTGACGGTCTGTCAAAGGAAAATATATATGGAACCTATGTGCACGGGATTTTTGATAAAGATGAGGTGACAGCCGGCATCATCAGAAGTCTGGCGAAAAAGAAAGGGATAGCAGCTGGCGGACAGAAAAGCATAGATCTTACGCAGTTTAAAGAGACGCAGTATGATCTTTTGGCAGCAGGCTTAAGGGAGCATATGAATCTGGAGACAATATACAGAATTATGGGACTGTAATATGCTGCAATGAGTCATGATATGGTTATCATATGGTCATGAAATGTCTGCCACATGGTCATGATATGGCTGAAAAGAGGAGACGGGAAAAATGATGACAAAGATAGAAGAGGTTCTGCCGGTTCAGATAGAGCAAAGAAGCTTTGAGATCATTACGCAGGAGTTAGAGGAACTAGGAATCTCACTGCAGGGGAGTCAGGCGCCGGTCATCAAGCGCTGTATCCATACAAGCGCGGATTTTGACTATGCGAAAAATCTTGTATTCTCGGAGGGAGCTGTAGAGAAAGCGCTTCAGGCGCTGCGGGAGGGAGCGTCTATTGTAACGGATACGCAGATGGCGTATTCCGGGATCAATAAGAAACGACTGGCGGAGTACGGCGGGGAAGTCTACTGCTTTATGTCCGATGAAGATGTGGCCGAAAGAGCATTGCGTAAAAACACCACAAGGGCCGCGGCCAGCATGGAAAAAGCATGTTCGCTGGATAAGAAGCTGATCTTTGCCATCGGGAACGCGCCGACAGCGCTGGTCCGCCTGTATGAGCTGATTCAGGAAGGACGGATAGAGCCGAAGTTGGTGATCGGAGTTCCTGTGGGATTCGTAAATGTAGTACAGTCGAAAGAAATGGTTCTGACACTGAAACGTGTGCCGTATATTGTAGCACAGGGAAGAAAAGGCGGGAGTAATATCGCGGCATGTATTTGCAATGCACTGATTTATCAGCTATAAAAAGGGACGGATATTGGGATGAGGCGGCGCTGGCTGTCTGTGGAGGGGAGTTGGAAGCGAAGCAGATTGGCTCTGAGGCTTACCGGAAGATGTTCGCCGCAAGCCAGTACAGTGCTGTGGCAAAAGCTATGCTTCCCATCCGGCAGATGGGCGGCATGATTGATCAACACGGGATGCTGCAGCTTACACGGCTGGAATATATCATAAATCCTTACACCGGCAGAATAATCGGTATGGCGGCGAGAGAGGACGGTTATTGCTTTGACAGGGATATGGAGCCTGACAGTTTATTCTTAGAAGAATATGCCCGTACAGTTGTTGAGGCATTCGGCAAAAGGGGACTTGACAATCCCTATGTCCATCAGTTCCGTATGTATATAGATTTTCACAATATCAGCTTTATCCGAACGAAGTATGAGGGCAGCTGTGATATGCAGAAACTTAACGCATATGCGAAAGAGACAAAAAGGACGTTGGATTACAGCTCAAGTTCAAGGCTTCACAACCGAAAGCTTAAAAAGAATCTGGGAAAATATGAAGAACAGGTGAATGATAAGATAAAAAGCAAGAATGGACTGTCAGAATTTATCATACGGATGAGGGCCAATGAATATGGGGCGGCAGGACAGTTTGTAACCCAGTGGGACTATCTGAAGCTGATCAGGGACACGGGAAGGATTGACAGCAATCCAAAGAATTATACGATAGAAGAATATAAGCCGATCGTAGAGACAGAATCCTTTAACTATTGTAAAAATGATAAGGTCAAAGTGAAAGGGATGAGAAAGCTTCATACACGGCTGGATGTAAAGCCGGCTGACGGCGGGACGGGATATGAAAACGATCTGAAAAAAGAAGGAAAAAAGTACTGGGCGGCAGATAAGGAATATAAGGAAAAATATCGTTGACAGGTATGCGGCGGCAAGAGTAATATGTTAGTATAACTAAAAATAGTTTACGGATAAATGAAAGGAGGAACTATGAGAGTAAAAAGGAGAATCAGGCTCCTGATAGGAGCAGTTGCTATCCTGTTGTTGGCGGGAGTACTTATGGGGGAAGATGTACAGGCGGCCGAAAAGAAGGTAGCGAAGGTAGCGCTCGGCGGGGCACATAGCGCGGCGATCGCTACGGACGGAAGTCTCTGGATGTGGGGATGCAATGACAGCGGCGCGCTGGGGAACGGAAAAAAGGGAAATAATCTGTGTGAAGGCACGCCGATAAAGATCATGGACGGCGTGACTTCAGTGTCATTGAGTACTGGAAGCGATTATGATGCTCACAGCGGCGCAGTGACAAGAGACGGAAGTCTCTACATGTGGGGATGCAATAACTTTGGCCAGCTTGGCGACGGAACCACTACGGAGCAACTGAAACCCAAAAAGATTATGACCGGTGTATCTCAGGTTGTATTGGGCTACAGAAAAACCGCGGTGATCAAGACGGATGGAAGCCTCTGGGTATGGGGGTATAACAGAAACGGTGACTTGGGCACAGGCGGCGGCGATCAAAAGCGGCCCGTAAAGCTTCTGGATGAGGTGGTACAGGTGGATTTTGGCGGCTCTCATGGTGCGGCGCTGAAAAGAGACGGAAGTCTCTGGATGTGGGGCAGAACCGCAGACGGTCAGCTGGGTGGTATCAATGGGTATGGACCGGAGAAGCTTATGGACGGTGTTAAGCAGATTTCTTTAGGGCACGCCCATAGCGGAGCCCTCAAGACAGACGGAAGTCTCTGGATGTGGGGAGATAACGGCGACGGACAGTTAGGGGATAACAGAAGTGAGAGAAACGTTAGAACTCCCAAAAAGATCATGACCGGCGTCAGGCAGTTTTCTCTGGGGCAGTGGGCAAGCGGTATTGTCAAAACAGATGGAAGTCTCTGGATGTGCGGATACAATTATTATATTCGTTTCAGCGAGTATACGCCGAAGAAGCTTGCGGACGGAGCAGCGCTTGTAGAACTTGGCGACACCCATAATGCGATGATCAAGACAGACGGGAGTCTCTGGACATGGGGAGGCGGCTGGCGCGGTCAGCTAGGCGACGGCGTCGTGAATCTGGCATACGGACATGATGTGAAAAATCCTGCTAAAATCTCAATAGGCGGGACGCCAAAGACTGACAGTTCGTCTTCCGGCAAAGGAACGACAACCGTTGGCGCGGGCCTGAAAAAAACGGTTCCTAAGAAGAACAGTACCTTCACCATCTCGAATATCACATACAAAGTGACAAGATCCGCTGCGAAGAAGGGAACCGTCACACTGTTAAAGTGTAATAAAAAGAAAACATCAGTTGCTATTCCTGCTACGGTAAAGAAGAATGGCTATGTATTTAAAGTGACGCAGATTTCCGGCAAAGCTTTTTATAAACATACCAAATTAAAAAAGGTGACACTCGGTAAAAATATTAACAGCATTGGAGCCAATGCTTTTCGCGGCTGTACGTCATTGACTGCCGTGTCGTTGAACGGAGCGCTGGTTACCATTGGCGATTATGCGTTCAGCGGTTGTAAAAAGTTGACGAAGCTGGTCATCCCGGCGAAAGTAAAGACGATCGGAAAAGAAGCTTTTTCAAAGGACAGCCGCCTGAAGACGATTCAGATTAAGTCAACCGTACTGAAAAAAGTCGGGAAAAAAGCTTTGAGCGGTATTCATAAAAAAGCGACCATTAAGGTTCCTTCTAAAAAACTCAAAGTTTACCAGAAGCTGCTGAAAAAGAAAGGGCAGGCTTCAAGTGTAAAGATAAAAAAATAGTAATTTCATGCAGCGGTTTTGAGAAACAAAGCCGCTGTTTTATGCTCATCGCCTTTTAATTACCGTATATTTTGTGTTATACTATTTTGTGTAGGTTTTGGGCAGGCATGTAAGATAAAAATCTCAGTAAATAAAGGTATGGAGGCATTGTTTTGAATCAAAATATCAAAATATCGGTCATAACGGCCGCCGCCGATTTTATAGGTCGTTTTAATAGTTTTCATACTTTAGAAGCTTCCTGCAGCGATTCCAGCACGTCTCCGTAATGTCTGCGCAATTCCCTCTCCAGCCGTGCAAATTCCGGAATATATTTTTTCAGAATACGTTTCACTAACTCCTTTGCCGCGGTTCCATCATAGATATGCGACATATCGTTCCTGTCCTTAAGCATAGCGAGCCAGAGATCTCCGTCAAAAAAAGGATACACAGCATATGCTTCTTTGATTACTCCCCTCGGGGAACCTGTCAGGGCAGCTCTGCTGCCTTCATAGGATAACAATTCTTTTAATGTCTTCCAGCCAAGCTCAAACTGTATGGAAAACTTGTCGATAATTCCGCTGATTATAAATTCATTGTTCAGGCATTCTTTATCGGCGCCTTCCAAAACACGCAGATTAGATATATAATTATCAAACTTTTTCATACAATACAACTCCCTCTGTTTCAATTATTTTGCGCAAATCTTCCTGCACATTTCTATCCAGATCCACCACATCGTATCTAAGAGGTGTTGAAGTCTCATCTTCCACATCCAGAGCAAACCGGCAAATATCTCCTCCCCGCACAGCCAGGTCTATGTCGCTGGCTCTGTTAAAGTCCCCTCTCGCTCTGGAACCGAAAAGAATCAATTCTTTTATGCCATGCTTTTTTGCAAGATTTAATATTTCTTCCATAACAACTTTTTTAATTCCTGTCTTTTCCATGCCAATCGTATTCCGCAGGGATATACTTAATAAAGCGTTTCCTGGGATGCCCCCTTTTGAAAAATTCCCCTGCCGTAAGAATACGGCAGGGGGTAAATAAAGCTAAAGCTATCCATATCATATTAGATTGCGGATATTAACAGTTAGCGGAATTCCGGCTCAATCAATCCGAAGGAACCGTTCTTGCGGCGGTATACGACATTCACTTCGTCCGTCTCTGCATTACAGAATACAAAGAAGTCATGTCCTAAAAGATCCATCTGTACACAGGCATCTTCCGGATACATAGGCTTGATGCCGAACCGTTTCGTGCGGACGATCTGAACTTCATCCTCGTCTGGAATCAAATCATCTGTCTCATAGAATTCCTGCTTGAAATTACCGCCCTCCTGGTGTCTTGCAATCAGTTTGTTTTTATATTTGCGAAGCTGCCGCTCGATGACTTCCTCAACAAGGTCAATCGAAACATACATGTCGCTGCTTACCTGTTCTGAACGGATGATATCGCCCTTCACAGGAATGGTTACCTCAATCTTCTGGCGTTCTCTCTGTACACTTAAGGTTACATGAATCTCCGTGTCTGGGGTAAAGTACCTCTCAAGCTTTCCTAATTTGTGTTCTACGGCTTCTTTTAAGCCGGGCGTTACATCGATGTTTTTTCCGATAATGATAAACGTCATGCTCCCCAACTCCTTTATAAATAGAATTTCAGAATGTATAATCTGACAATTAACAATTAAATTGTCAATGTTTCTGATATATTTAGTATATCACTTTTTCCGTCTAATGTATAGCATGTATTACTTCAATTCTGGAAATTTTTCCCTCATGCATTTTCGCAACACGCAATCCGACGTCTCCGATATAGACACAGGCGCCGACGCCGGTCTCGGTCTCGAATTCGTTGAATTTCGCCGTGATAAGATCCAACAAAGTATCGCCCGGCTCATGAGGGAGGTTTACGCGGATAATCTTATTGACTGCATGGACCTTCGTTGTGGCGCGGAAAACGAATTCATCAGTAATGTCAAATTCACAGAACAGATACTTTCTGGTAGCGAAAAGTACAGCGATTGCGCACACGCCTACCAGACTGCTCCAGATAGAGGAGTGATCCATGATAATGTGCCTTGCGATCGCGAAAAGCAGCACTTCAAATACAGTGTCAGGGGTGTGCTGATACATCATGCGGATCAATTCTACTCCGATGATCAGATTAAAACAGGTTTCTAAAAGGTCATTGTAATTCGGCCACACGTCCAAGTTGGGAATATTCGTGAGCGAAGAAGCCATGCGCAGGCACAAAAGCAGGATGCCGATGCCGAGCATGATGGTAATGACGAATTCAAGAATGACAGCAAGACGCTTAATGAAGATAGTTACATACAGTCTCATACAGTTCTCCTTTTTTGGTCTGCAAATGTTTTCTCCCTTTTGGGGTATTAGTCTTTAAGCAGCAGGTGTCTGGTTCCCTTTGGGGGTATTAATTTTTAAACTGAACAAATACGGGTATATAACAAGCACCCATAATACCAGTATAAAGTATTCAATCATTTTTGCCAAGACGGAACTTCCGAAAAAGAAGGGAAAAGTCTTTTTTATAAATAGGGCGCTTAAAAGACCGATCAAAAGCTTGATAAGCTGTCCCGGCATATGCTCTGTGCGGGTGTCAAAATTAAGTTTTGTGCGTTCCGCATACCAGCCGATGGAAAAGCCCAGTCCTGCGCCGGAGGCTTTGCAGCAGTCAAGCGCGTATTTTGTCTCTATAATTCCGGAGGCTTGCAAGGCAAGTGCATAGGCGGCAACAGCCAAGGAAAGTACGGCGAGCAGGGCGGCGATCTGCTTAAGATATCGTGTATCATCAAGTAACAGGCTTTGAAAATGCCATATAATGAGAGATACAGTGATAGTAAGAGCCATGGAAACAAGGACATCCTTCGGAGTGTGGCATCCCAGATACATTCGGGAAAATCCGACCAGAAGGAATAAAAGAACGCAGAAAATCTTAAGGAGCATAGGCCTGACTTTCAGTGCCAGCGGGAAATAAAGAGCAGTTGCGCCCTGCGTATGGCCGCTTGGAAAGGAATATCCGGTGGCGGCAGGGACGGCGCTCTTAACCGCAGAAAAGTCAGGATCTAAGATCCATGGCCGTGGGATGCGAAAGGTGATCTTAAGCGTCTGCACTCCGAGCCCCGCAGTAAAATATGTGAAGCCGAGAAGGTACGCAAAGCGCTTATCCACGCACCAGTACAGTGCGCAGATAACCGTGATGATAATCATTTCCTGACCGAAATAGGTGAGAAACTGCATGATATCGTTAAAAAAAGGGGTTCTGATTTCGCTTAGAAGCCATAAAAAAGCCATTATCGGTTACTCCTTTTTCGGATTTTCGGATCCAGAATTTTTTTTCGGATTCGGAGAGTTTTTGGAGTTACCTCCAAAAGCTCATCTGTATCAATAAAATCCAGCGCTTCTTCCAGACTTAGGATTTTTGGAGCCGTCAGCCGAAGCGCATCGTCTGCACCGGAAGAACGGGTGTTGGTAAGATGTTTGGTCTTGCAGACATTCACCTCGATATCGTCAGTCTTTGCATTTTCACCGATGACCATACCTGAATATACCTTTTCGCCCGCACCGAGAAAAAGGATGCCGCGCTCCTGTGCCTGAAATAAGCCGTAAGTAACGGATTCGCCGGTTTCAAAAGCAATCAGCGAGCCTTGTTTGCGGTACTGGATATCGCCTTTATAGGGAGCGTAACAGTTGAATGCCGTATTCATTATACCGTTCCCCTTTGTGTCGGTTAAAAATTCGCCGCGGTAGCCGATCAGTCCGCGGGAAGGAATGGAAAATTCCAGCCTTGTGTATCCGCCGCTTGCCGTTCCCATATTCTGAAGTTCTCCTTTGCGCTGGCTCAGTTTTTCAATGACTGTTCCGGTAAACTCTTCTGGAACGTCCACATAAGCTGTCTCCATCGGCTCCAAGAGTTTCCCTTTTTCGTCCTTTTTATAGAGAACTTCCGCTTTGCTGACAGCAAATTCATACCCTTCCCGACGCATATTTTCGATGAGGACGGAGAGATGAAGCTCTCCGCGGCCGGACACTTTGAAGCTGTCGGTGCTGTCGGATTCTTCTACCCGCAGGCTTACGTCCGTATTCAGTTCACGGAACAGCCGGTCTCTTAAATGACGGGAAGTGACATATTTTCCATCCTGCCCGGCAAATGGACTGTCGTTCACGATAAATTGCATGGCAATCGTTGGCTCGGAGATCTTCTGGAAAGGAATCGCTTTTGGATTTTCCGGTGAGCAGATGGTGTCGCCGATGGAAATATCAGCAATGCCGGAGATTGCCACGATGGAGCCAATGCCTGCCTCCTTTACCTCAACTTTGTTCAGGCCGTCAAACTCATATAACTTGCTGATACGTACTTTCTCTTGGCGCTCAGAATTATGCTCGTTTACAACAACCGCATCCATACCGACCTTTATTGTGCCGTTATCTACTTTTCCGACGCCGATCCGGCCGACGTACTCATTATAGTCGATCGTGCTGATCAGTACTTGAGTGTCTGCGTCTGGATCGCCCTCGGGAGCCGGAATGTAGTCTAGGATTGTCTCGAACAGAGGCTTCATGTCCCGTTCTTCGTCAGTCAGGTCTAAGACGGCGATCCCTGATTTTGCAGAAGCATATACAAAAGGACAGTCAAGCTGTTCATCCGAAGCGTCCAGATCCATAAAAAGCTCTAATACCTCATCAATGACTTCGTCCGGTCTTGCCTCCGGGCGGTCAATTTTATTGATACAGACGATAACCGGAAGACTCAGTTCCAATGCTTTTCTAAGCACAAATTTTGTCTGGGGCATGGCGCCTTCAAAAGCGTCGACTACGAGAATCACACCGTTTACCATCTTCAGCACACGTTCTACTTCACCGCCGAAATCAGCATGTCCCGGAGTGTCGACGATGTTGATCTTTGTCCCTTTATAATAGACGGCAGTGTTTTTAGAAAGGATCGTGATCCCGCGTTCTCTTTCTATATCATTGGAATCCATGACACGTTCGGCAACTTCCTGGTTTTCACGGAATACACCGCTTTGTTTGAGAAGCTCGTCCACAAGGGTTGTCTTGCCGTGGTCTACATGGGCAATGATTGCTATGTTACGTATATCTTCGCGTTTCGTTTTCATATGAGTTCCACCTTTATCTTCTTATTAATTATGCAAATCTATATTACAACCTCAATAGTTTATCACATTTTCTGAAATTTACAAGTAGTTGTTGCAGGGAAAGGCAGAAGACATCTTGAAAAGTGCATATGTATATGATAGTATAATCTTAAAAGTTAATTAAGAACTGAATAATCTGCAAGATTCATAAAACAGGAGGTACATCGCAACATGAAAAAAATGATCTTGATCTTAGCGGCAGTTTTTCTTGCGCTGCAGACGCCGGTTACCGCTGCGGCACATGGGCACGGAGGTCATCATGGCAGGTGCCGTTCTGATGCGGACAGGGCGTACGCATCATGCGGAGTGTCGGGATGTAATGCCGCGGGAGAACACAGGCATGGCAGAAATAGTTATAACGGGCATCATGGCAACTGTGTGACATACAGCCAATGCAGGGTGTCAAAGTGCAGGAAGACAAAGGGACATTGGCATAACGGCAAGTACTATTATGGACATTCAGGCAAAAAAAGATACAGCCAGTGCAAGGTTGCAGGATGTGAAGAGAGCAAGAAACATAAGCACGGCAGAAAGTATTATTACGGACATTCCTATAACTGTATAACATACAGCCAATGTACGGTACAGGACTGTGAGAAGACCAAGAAGCATAAGCACGGCGGACGGTATTACTATGGTCATTCTGACGGTGATACAGTATACAGACAATGTACGGCGCCCGGCTGTAAGAAGACAAAATTGCATAAACATTATGGAAAGTGTTATTATGGTCATTCTGCAATGAAGACCTATTAATCTGACTGAATTCGAAGATCGGGGCAAAGTTTATGATGCCGGTATTTTTTATGGAAAGCTTTTACACAAAGAGAGGAACCATAAAAATACCGGCATATTCTTTATTTCTGACATATATCGGGAATGACGAAAAATGCCGTCGAACCATGTCCTGCGATTGTCAGAAAAATCAGTTCTAATTCGACGGCGCCGCTCATAGATTATATGGATGGAAAAATACGATTGGAGAAGGGAGAAAATTTATGTCAGATAAGATAATTGAAAACAATCAGGTAACCATTATGGGAGAAATTGTATCTACATTTGCATTCAGCCACGAGGTATTCGGGGAAGGGTTTTATATGGTGGATGTGAGTGTGAGGAGGCTCAGCAATTCTGTAGACACGATTCCGGTTATGATATCCGAGAGATTGATTGATGTGGAGTGCGATTACAGAGGTGAGTTTCTGATGGTAAGCGGTCAGTTCCGCTCTTATAACCGACACGATGAACAAAAGAACAGGCTGGTATTATCTGTATTCGCAAGAGAAGTGTCTTTTATTGAGGAGGAATTGGATGGCGCCAAGACAAATAATATTCTGCTGGACGGATACATATGCAAGCTGCCGATTTACAGGAAGACACCTCTTGGAAGGGAGATCGCGGATCTTCTTTTGGCAGTGAACCGTCCTTATGGAAAATCAGACTATATCCCCTGTATCTGCTGGGGGAGAAATGCAAGGTTCGCCTCAGCTTTTGAGGTCGGGGAGCATGTGCAGGTCTTAGGACGTATCCAGAGCAGAGAATATGTGAAGAAACTTTCTGAAACGGAGACGGAGAAGCGGACAGCATACGAAGTTTCCGTAAGTAAGCTGGAGTGTCTGGATGAATAAGCTTATATAAAACTTTAGCGACTTCATTGACATCATGTTTGATTGATGATAGAATTTCTGTAAGTTAGATGTGAATGCATATGACGAATATTTTTCAATATACTTAGTATAAAATCAGGAGGAGCATGATGGCGATTTTTACAGGAGCCGGGGTGGCGATTGTCACACCATTTAATAAGGATGAAAGTATCAATTACGACAGACTGGATGAGTTGATTGATTATCACTGCAGTCATGGTACTGACAGCATTATTATCTGCGGAACTACCGGAGAATCCGCGACTATGACAGAAGAAGAACACATTGAGTGCGTGAAGTTTACGATCGACAGGGCGAAGGGAAGGATTCCGGTTATTGCAGGAACGGGTTCGAATTGTACAAAGACGGCGGTCGAGATGTCGAAGGAGGCAGCAGATTACGGTGCGGACGGTCTTTTGCTTGTGACGCCTTACTATAATAAAGCGACGCAGAACGGTTTGATCGAGCATTATAAGGCAGTTGCGAAGGAGGCGAAAGCGCCGATCATTATGTATAGCGTTGCCAGCAGGACCGGATGCAATATCGAGCCGGCGACAGCTGCCGCGCTTGTGAAAGATGTAGATAATATTGTGGGAATCAAGGAGGCTTCGGGGAATATTGCTCAGGTGGCGAAGATTATGGAGATGACGGATGGGAAAATTGATCTGTATTCCGGTAATGATGACCAGATCGTACCGCTTCTTTCATTGGGAGGCATAGGTGTGATATCTGTATTGTCCAATGTAGCCCCGCAGGAGACTCATGATATCTGTGAGAAGTTCTTTCAAGGGGATATTGCAGTGAGCCGCGCGCTGCAGCTTCGTGCGCTGCCGCTTGTTGAGCAGTTGTTCTGCGAGGTGAATCCGATTCCGGTGAAACGTGCGATGGCGCTTATGGGTATGGACTGCGGACCTTTGCGTATGCCTTTAACACAGATTTCGGCTGAGCATGAGAAGACGCTTGAAAAAGCGATGAGGGATTTTGGTATACCGATGGCATAATGAATGAAGTATGAGAAGGATATCATGGCCTGTCAGAAGGGTATATGATATCCTTTTGTTTTGGAATACCGTTCAGAGACAATGATAAATGAGATTACGAGAACAAAGGAGGATATCAATTATGGTACGTGCGATTATGCATGGATGTAACGGCAGGATGGGACGAGTGATCACCGGTCTCATCAAGGAGGATGAAGCAATTGAGATCGTGGCGGGCGTGGATACTTTTACAGGGATTGCCAATGATTATCCGGTGTTTGAGAGCATCGGCGCATGCGACGCAGAGGCAGATGTTGTAATTGATTTTTCAAATGCAGGAGCGGTCGATGCGCTGCTTGATTACTGCACGGCCAAAAAGCTTCCGGTTGTGCTTTGCTCTACCGGACTTTCCGATGAGCAGCTTAAAAAAGTAGAAGAGAGCGCAAAAGAAACAGCAGTGCTTAAGTCTGCGAATATGTCCATGGGAATCAACCTGCTCTTAAAGCTTTTGAAAGATGCGGCAAAGGTCCTGGCTCCGGCAGGATATGACGTTGAGATTGTAGAAAAGCACCATAACCAAAAGCTTGACGCCCCAAGCGGCACAGCGATAGCATTAGCAGATTCCATCAACGAAGCGATGGATCATAACTTTGAATACACCTACGACAGAAGCACGGAACGCAAAAAACGCGGCGCAAAAGAAATTGGGATCTCTGCAGTCCGGGGAGGGACGATAGTAGGAGAACATGAAGTGCTTTTCGCTGGCATGGATGAAGTGATCGAATTCAAACATACTGCCTTTTCCAGAGGCGTATTCGGCAAAGGAGCCGTAGAGGCCGCCAAATTTCTGGCAGGAAAACCCGCCGGCCGCTACGATATGTCCGACGTCATCCAATTCTAGCGCTAAATTTGTGAAGTACAATGCAATACAGAACACAAATTGGGAGGAAAAATCTTATGAAGGATTTAGAGGCACGTTATCTGGAGCGGCTTTCGGAATTATATCCGACCATTGCCAGAGCATCGACAGAGATCATCAATCTGCAGTCAATCTTGAATCTTCCGAAGGGGACGGAACATTTTATTACAGACATACATGGAGAATATGAGGCGTTTTCACATGTGCTGAAAAATGGCTCAGGTGCGGTGCGGCGCAAGATTGACGGAGTGTTCGGGAATACTCTGACGAACAAGGACAAGCAGACGCTGGCCACTCTGATCTACTATCCGAAGGAGAAGATGGCGCGCATCAAGAAGACAGAAGATAATATGGAGGACTGGTACAAGATCACGCTCTACCGTCTGATTGAAGTGTGTAAATGTACTGCGAGCAAATACACCCGCTCAAAGGTGCGAAAAGCCCTGCCGCCGGAATTTGCCTATGTAATTGAGGAATTGATCACGGAGAAAGCGGAGGTTTCCGATAAGGAATCTTATTATAATTCCATTATCAGTACGATTATTAAGATCAGCCGGGCAGAGGAATTTATCATTGCTTTAAGTGAACTTATTCAGAGGCTGACGGTGGACCATCTGCATATCGTGGGGGATATTTTTGACAGGGGGCCGGGACCGCATATTATTATGGACAGCCTGAGAAAGTATCATTCTGTAGATATCCAGTGGGGAAATCATGATGTATTGTGGATGGGTGCTGCAGCGGGACAAAGAGGCTGTATTGCCAATGTGATCCGCATTTGCGCGAGATACGGAAATCTGGATATTTTAGAGGATGGATACGGGATCAATCTGCTTCCGCTTGCATCGTTTTCCATGAATACATACAGGGAAGATCCTTGTGAATGCTTTCAGTTAAAAGGAGAGCCGGATTACGGAGACAATGAGATGCTTCTTGATGTCAAGATGCACAAGGCTATGTCTGTGATTCAATTTAAGGTGGAAGGACAGATCATACGGGAGAATCCAGAATTTCATATGGAGGATCGGAATCTTCTTCATCATATTGATTACAAGAAGGGGACGATAGAGATCGATGGTACAGTCTATAAGCTCAAAGATGCGAATTTCCCGACGGTCAATCCAGAAGATCCGTACGAGCTAACCCTGGAGGAAGAAGATATTATGCACCGTCTTGAAAAAGCATTCCAAAATTGCGGGAAGCTGCAGAAGCATATGCGTTTTCTTCTGAACAAAGGCGGGCTATATAAAGTGCACAACGGAAACCTGCTTTACCATGGCTGCGTGCCGCTTAATGAGGACGGAAGCTTTAAAAAGGTGAGCCTTTTTGGAAAGACTTATAAAGGGCGGGCGCTGTATGAAGTGCTGGAGAGTTATGTGAGAAAAGGCTTTTACGCGCTGGATGAGAAGGAGCGGGAGCGGGGCAAGAATATGATGTGGTATATCTGGCTGAATGAAAACTCGCCTCTGTTCGGCAAAAATAAGATGGCGACCTTTGAACGGTATTTCCTGTCGGAAAAAGAACTTCATATAGAAAAGAAGAATCCTTACTATGAGCTTTTAGAGGATGAGGATACAGTAAATAGTATTATGAAGGAATTCGGTCTTGATCCGGAGGAATCCCATATTATCAACGGTCATGTGCCGGTTAAGACGAAAAAAGGTGAAAGTCCGGTGAAATGCAATGGAAAGGTGCTTGTGATTGACGGCGGCTTTTCAAAGGCATACCAGAAAGAGACGGGGATTGCAGGATATACGTTGATTTATAATTCTCACGGCATCATCCTTGCTGCCCATGATCCTTTTGAGTCTACGGAGGCGGCCATAGAAAAAGAGAATGACATCCATTCTAAGAGTGTGACCGTAAAACGTATGATAGAGCGCAAGCTGGTGGGCGATACGGATATCGGAAGAGAACTTAAGGAGCAGATTAAGGATTTGGAGAGGCTTCTTGAGTTCTATCGCAACGGCGGAATTGCAGAAAAAGTATAACTGTAAAAAACTCCCAATCGCAGATAAGTATATATTTTTTGTATTTGTAAATATTACTAGCAACAAGTATTACTTGATCAACAGATAAATATACATGAATAGGAAAGGGAGAGTAACTATGAAGCAGTTAAAAAGACTATTTCTTGCACTTCTCTGTGTAGGAACGATTATGGGCACCGCAGCTTGCGGAAGCAATAATAACGCGGATGACAATGGAGCCACACAGGACGGCACAGCGAACGGAACGGCAGATGATGCCGGAAACACCAACGGTACAGACAACGCCAACGGCGCCAATGACGCAACCAATGGAAATGATAACGCCAACGGCGAGGGAGTCATGGATGAAATCGGCGATGACGTAAGAGACGGCGCGGACGAGATTGGTGACGATATTAAGGACAGTGTTGACGATAACAATAACAATACGAACCGTAACACAGAAGATACAAACAAGTAAGCGTGTGGTAAGAAAGAAGGACAGGGCATTCCGGCATAGGGATTGCCCTGCTTTTTTGCGCGTTGCGGCAAGATATGGTATAATGAAGCGATTCGGCGGGCGAAAAAAGGAGCAAACATCCCGCAATTACCAAAGGGCAGAAGCATTCGGCCCGGCATTCTGTACAATTGGAGGAAATGTCATGAGATTCAGACCGTGTATCGATATTCATAACGGAAAAGTAAAGCAGATAGTAGGAGGAAGCCTGAAAGATGAAGGAGACTGCGCAAAAGAGAATTTTGCATCTATCTATGATGCGGATTATTTTGCAGAGATGTATAAAAGAAACGGACTGCGCGGCGGGCATGTGATTCTTTTGAATCCGCCGTCTTCGGAATATTATGAAGCGGCCTTGCGTCAGGCAAAGGCCGCGCTTATGGCTTATCCTCTGGGGCTTCAGATCGGCGGCGGTATCCATGCGGATAATGCAGAAAGTTTTCTTGAGATGGGAGCGAGCCATGTGATTGTGACCTCCTATGTATTTCGGGATGGACGGATACGGTGGGAGAATCTGGAACGATTGCGGAAAGCGGTTGGAAAAGAGCATATTGTCATTGATTTAAGCTGCCGTAAAAAAGAGGGGGAGTATTATATTGTAACAGACCGTTGGCAGAAGTTTACGGAGGTGAAGCTTTCACTGCAGGTGCTTGAAGAAATTGCGTCATACTGTGATGAATTTCTTGTTCACGGCGTGGATGTGGAAGGACGTTCCTGCGGCGTGGATGAGAGGCTTTCCGGTCTTCTTGGGAGCTATTCGGGAGCGCCGGTCACTTATGCGGGAGGAATCGGGAGTCTTGCGGATCTTAACAGGTTCCGGGATGTAACAGGGGGAAAGATTGATTTTACGATCGGGAGCGCACTGGACATCTTCGGGGGAAAGATTCCTTTTGAGGCGGTGAAGGATTATACGTAGCTTCTTACTATTCGCAGCCATTTCATACACGTGCGCAAAACCAGACAGCTTGCTGTCTGCCGCTGCTGCGCAGCTATTGTTTTACTTATGTATGTAAAGTGACTGATTCCAGTCACGCAGGCACAAGGAGACCGATTGTTACAAGCAGGCTTGACGAATCGGTCTCCTTGCGCCTGTGTGGCTGCAAATAGTAACATTTGTGTGAACACTTTATAAACTGGTTGAATTGCGGTGGGGTTAGTGCTACAATGTAGGATAGCAAATTTTACGGACAAGGAGTTTTTTCGATATGGGTTTATTGCAGAAAATATTCGGAACGCATAGTGAGAATGAGTTAAAGCGTATCTATCCGATCGTGGATGCGATTGAGGCGTTAGAGCCGCAGATGCAAAAGCTTACAGATGGAGAGCTTAAGAGTAAGACGAAGGAATTTAAAGAAAGGCTTGCGCAGGGTGAAACATTAGACGATATTCTGCCGGAGGCATATGCGGCAGTGAGAGAGGCGGCTGTCCGCACGCTTGGCATGAAGCATTACCGTGTACAGTTAATCGGCGGCATCATTCTCCATCAGGGACGTATCGCGGAGATGAAGACAGGTGAAGGAAAAACTCTTGTGTCAACATTGCCGGCATATTTGAATGCACTGACCGGAGAGGGCGTTAATATCGTCACTGTCAATGACTATCTGGCAAAGCGTGATGCGGAGTGGATGGGACAGGTGCATGAATTCCTTGGTCTGACGGTGGGCTGTGTGCTCAACAGCATGGATAATGATGAACGGCGTAAGCAATATAACTGTGATATCACTTATGTTACGAATAATGAACTCGGATTTGACTATCTGAGAGATAATATGGTCATTTATAAAGAGCAGCTTGTCCAGAGAGGACTTAAATATGCGATTATTGATGAGGTGGACTCGGTATTGATCGATGAAGCAAGGACTCCTCTCATTATATCGGGACAGAGCGGAAAATCCACGAAGCTTTATGAGGCGTGCGATATTCTTGCCCGTCAGCTTGAGAGAGGCGAGGCGAGCGGAGAATTCTCTAAGATGAACGCTATTATGGGCGAGGATATTGAGGAGACGGGAGATTTTATCGTCAATGAAAAGGAAAAGAATGTGAATCTTACAGAAGACGGTGTGAAGAAGGTAGAGAAGTTCTTTCATCTGGAGAATCTTGCGGATGCGGAAAACCTTGAGATTCAGCACAACATTATTCTGGCTTTGCGCGCTCATAACCTGATGTTCAAGGATCAGGATTATGTGGTGAAAGATGAGGAGGTTCTGATCGTTGATGAGTTTACCGGACGTATCATGCCGGGACGCCGTTATTCCGACGGTCTTCATCAGGCGATTGAGGCGAAGGAACATGTGAAAGTCAGAAGGGAGAGCAAGACTCTGGCGACGATCACTTTCCAGAATTTGTTCAATAAATTTAAGAAAAAGGCAGGTATGACAGGTACGGCGCTGACGGAGGAGAAGGAGTTCCGTGAGATCTACGGAATGGATGTTATAGAGATTCCGACCAATGTTCCGGTTATCCGCCAAGATTTGAATGACGCGGTATATAAGACTCAAAAGGAAAAATTCAGGGCAGTGTGCGATGAGATCGAGGCTGCGCACGCAAAGCATCAGCCGGTTCTGGTAGGTACAATTACCATTGAGACATCAGAGCTTTTGAGCGGGATGTTAAAACGAAGAGGAATTAAGCATAATGTTCTGAACGCCAAGTACCATGAGATGGAGGCAGAGATCGTTGCACAGGCAGGCGTGCATGATGCGGTCACGATCGCTACCAACATGGCAGGACGCGGTACGGATATTAAGTTGGATGATGAGGCGAGAGAAGCGGGAGGATTAAAAATCATCGGTACGGAGCGTCATGAATCCAGACGCATCGACAATCAGCTGAGAGGCCGTTCCGGACGGCAGGGCGATCCGGGAGAATCCAGATTTTATATTTCCCTTGAAGATGACCTTATGCGTCTGTTCGGTTCGGAAAGGCTGATGAATGTATTTACGGCTCTTGGTGTCGAAGAAGGGGAACAGATTGAGCATAAGATGCTTTCCAGCGCCATTGAGAAGGCGCAGGAGAAGATTGAGAGCAATAACTTTGGGATCCGTAAGAACCTGTTAGAGTACGATCAGGTAATGAATGAGCAGAGGGAGATCATCTATGAAGAGAGAAGACGGGTTCTTGACGGCGAGAACATGCGTGATTCTATTTTCCATATGATTAATGATTATGTGGAGAATATCGTAGACAGGATGATTCCGGCAGATCTGGATTATGAGGAATGGAATATGAAGGATCTTTCCCGGGCGATTCGGGTTACGATTCCGATGGATCCTGTTACAGAAGAGGACGTTAAGGGTATGAGCCAGAAGCAGCTTAAGCATCTGCTCAAGGAGCGTTCTGCAAAAGCTTATGAGATGAAGGAGGCGGAATTCCCGGAGGCAGAGCATCTGCGAGAGGTTGAGCGGGTTGTCCTTCTAAAAGTGATTGATGCGAAATGGATGGATCACATTGACGATATGGATCAGCTCAGACAAGGTATCGGTCTTCAGGCATACGGACAGAGGGATCCGAAGGTTGAATATAAGATGATCGGCTATGACATGTTTGGAGAGATGACCAATGCCATTACCGAGGATACAGTCCGGACTTTGTTCCATGTAAAGATTGAGCAGAAGGTTGAGAGAGAACAGGTTGCCAAGGTTACGGGAACCAATAAGGACGAAAGCGCCGTCCGCGCTCCAAAAAAACGTGCGGATAAAAAGGTATATCCGAACGATCCGTGTCCGTGCGGAAGCGGCAAAAAATATAAGCAGTGCTGTGGGCGCAAATAGAGCATAGAATATATATTATAATTTGAAAGAGGTGATAGAGTGGTTGAGTTAGATCAGTTTAAAACATTGATGAATGCTTATGAAGAACCTCTTGCCGAGATGAGGGATTCACTTTGACGCGGCCGGCAAGGAAAATAGGATCGAGGAGCTTTCGCGCAAGGTAGAAGAGCCGGGATTCTGGGATAATCCAGAGGAGTCCCAGAAGATTATGAAGGAACTGAAAGATCTTCAGGAGCTTGTGAAAAAGATTCATGCCATGTACACAGGATACGAGGATATACAGCTTTTGATCGAGATGGGCTACGAAGAGGACGATGCGTCTGTCATTCAGGAGATCAAGGATGAGATTCAAGGCTTTGAAGACTGTTATGAGGAACTTCGGATTCAGACTCTTCTTTCCGGAGAGTATGATTTCTGCAACGCAGTGATGACGATTCACGCCGGGGCGGGCGGTACGGAGTCCTGCGACTGGGCAGGTATGCTGTATCGCATGTACAGCCGGTGGGCGGAGCAGAAAGGCTTTGCCATTACGGTTTTGGATTATTTGGACGGGGACATTACGGGAATTAAGACGGTCACTTTTGAAGTGAAGGGCGAGAACGCGTATGGATATCTGAAGTCTGAGAAGGGAGTACACAGGCTGGTGCGTATTTCTCCGTTTAACGCGGCGGGAAAGAGGCAGACATCTTTTGCGTCCTGTGATGTAGTTCCGGATATTGAAAATGATATTGATATTGACATTGATGATGATGATCTGAAGATTGATACCTACCGTGCCAGCGGTGCGGGCGGACAGCATGTCAATAAGACATCCTCTGCCATCCGTATCACGCATCTTCCGACAGGAATCGTGGTACAGTGCCAGAATGAGCGCTCCCAGCATCACAATAAAGAAAAAGCGATGCAGATGCTGAAGGCGAAACTGCAGCTTTTGAAGGAACAGGAACAAGCAGAGAAGGTATCGGATATTCGCGGAGAGGTAAAAGAGATCGGCTTCGGCAATCAGATACGGTCTTACGTCATGCAGCCGTACACACTTGTAAAAGACCACAGAACGAATGAAGAAAACAGTAATGTGACTGCTGTTTTGGATGGGAATATCGATACGTTCATCAATTCCTATCTGAAAGGGACTGCAAAGCAGTCAGAGGGAGGAAGATTATGATAAATATAGCAGTGATGGGTTATGGAACAGTTGGTTCCGGCGTTGTGGAAGTAGTGAATACCAACGGTGCGCGGATCAATCAGAGAATCGGCGAGGAACTGAATATCAAGTATGTGCTGGATCTGAGAGATTTCCCGGACGATCCGGTGCAGGAAAAGATCGTCCATGATTTTGAGACGATTGTGAATGATAAGGACATTCAGATTGTTGTTGAGGTTATGGGAGGGATTGAGCCGGCCTATACATTTGTAAAGAGATGTCTTCTGGCAGGGAAGAGCGTAGCCACATCAAATAAAGCGTTGGTAGCAAAGCATGGAGCGGAACTTCTTTCTATTGCAAAGGAGAACAATATCAATTTCTTATTCGAGGCAAGCGTAGGCGGCGGGATTCCAATTATCCGTCCCTTAAATTCTTCCCTTACGGCGGACGAGATCGAGGAGATAACCGGAATTTTGAATGGTACGACGAACTATATGCTGACGAAGATGTTTTACGAGGGAGCAGATTATGATACGGTGCTGAAAGAAGCACAGGCCAACGGTTATGCAGAGCGTAATCCGGAAGCGGATGTGGAAGGGTACGACGCGTGCCGTAAGATTGCCATCCTGTCCTCGCTGATTTCCGGCAGGCAGGTAGATTTTGAAGATATCTATTGTGAGGGAATTACCAAGATCACGGTAGAGGATATGAAATATGCCAAGGAGATGGGAACAACGATTAAACTTCTGGCATCCAGTAAGAGGGTGGGCGACCGTCTCCATGCGATTGTTGCACCGTGTATGCTTTATCCGGAGCATCCGCTGTACAATGTGAATGATGTATTTAACGCCATCTTTGTACATGGCAACGTGTTGGGAGATGCGATGTTTTACGGCAGCGGCGCAGGAAAGCTTCCGACGGCCAGTGCAGTTGTGGCGGATGTTGTAGATGCTGCCAAGCATTTGAACAGAAATATTATGACGATGTGGAAACAGGATAAGCTTATGCTGGAAGATAAAGGCGACGCTAAGAGACGATTTTTTATCCGTATGAAGGGCGATGCCGAGAAGGAGCTTCCGAATCTTAAGTATTCTTTCGGAGATGTGGATATCATTAAAGTTCCGGGTCTTGACGGGGAATTTGGATTTACGACCCCGGTCATGATGGAGGGTGACTATGATACAAGGGCGAATCGGTATAAAGATCAGATTCTGCATATGATTCGTATAGAGGGATGAGGAGAAGGAAGATGAAGTATATTGTAGTTTTAAGCGATGGAATGGCAGGAAGGCCGCTGAAGGAGTTAGATGGCAAGACTACATTAGAGGCCGCATATGTCCCGGAGATGGACCGTCTGGCAGCGATGTCCGAGGTAGGGCTTGTGTCCATGGTTCCGGAAGGGATGGCGCCGGGCAGTGATACGGCGAATCTGGCAGTTCTGGGATATGATCCGAAGATATACTATACAGGGAGATCCCCGCTGGAGGCGCTCAGCATCGGAGTGGATATGAAGGACTCGGATGTGTCTTTTCGGTGTAATCTTGTGACATTATCAGAAGAAGACTGTGCTTATGAGGACAGGACGATCATAGATCACAGTTCAGATGAGATTACGACAGAGGAAGCGGCTGTTTTACTGGAGGCATTAAAAGAAGGACTTAAGAAGGACGGTTACAGATTCTATGCCGGAACCAGTTACAGACATCTTCTGATAAAGGAGAGGGGAGAGGTATCGGACCTTATGCCGCCCCATGATATCCTGACGAAAAAAATCGGAGAATATCTTCCGAAGGATGCAGCGCTTCTTGATATGATGAAAAAAAGCTATGATATACTGAAAAATCATCCGGTGAATCAAAAGAGGCGCAAGAAGGGTCTTCGTCCGGCGAATTCTGCTTGGTTCTGGGGAGCAGGGAAAAAGCCTGCGCTGGATTCTTTTCAGGAGAGAACCGGAAAGAAGGGCGTTATGATCTCAGCGGTTGATCTCTTAAAGGGTATCGCAGTCGGTGCAGGAATGGACAGTATCGCGGTAGAAGGCGCTAACGGAGGGCTTCATACGAATTATAGAGGCAAGGCGCAGGCGGCTGTGAGGGCATTGGCGTACGAAGGTTATGACTTTGCTTATATCCATGTGGAGGCTCCCGATGAGATGGGGCATCAGGGAAGTATAGAGGATAAGATAACTGCCATAGAGAATATTGATGAGAAGGTGTTAAAAACGGTTATCTGCGGATTGGAGGAAGCCGGAGAGGAGTATAGGCTGCTTCTTCTTCCTGACCATCCGACGCCTGTCGAGGTCCGGACGCACACGGGTGAAGCGGTGCCTTATCTTTTATATGACAGTGCAGCAGAGGAAAAGGGACCGGCAGTATATAATGAAAAGACGGCGGCAGAAACCGGGATCGTATGGCGCGACGGCTATCAGCTTATGGGACATCTGCTGCAGGAGGAAGTATGTTAATTGTTAAGAAATTCGGGGGAAGTTCTGTCGCGAATAAAGAACGTATTTTCAATGTGGCGAGACGCTGCATTGAGGAATATAAGAATGGAAGCGATGTAGTCGTAGTGCTTTCCGCCATGGGAGATACGACGGATCAGCTGATCGCGATGGCGGAAGACATTAATCCGAAGGCGAAAAAAAGAGAGATGGATATGCTCCTTACTACGGGTGAGCAAGTGTCGGCAGCGCTGATGGCAATGGCGATGCAGGCATTGGATGTGCCGGCAGTTTCGCTGAATGCCTTTCAGGTTATGATGCATTCTACGTCCAGATACGGGAATGCCAGATTCAAGCGTGTGGAGACAGAACGGATATTGCATGAGCTGGACTCCAGAAAGATTGTAATCGTTACAGGTTTTCAGGGTGTGAATAAATATGATGATATCACTACGTTGGGAAGGGGCGGTTCTGATACTACGGCAGTGGCGCTGGCGGCTGCGCTCCATGCGGACAGGTGTGAGATCTACACAGATGTGGACGGTGTATTTACTGCAGATCCAAGAGTAGTGAAGAATGCGAGAAAGCTTGATGAAGTTACCTATGATGAGATGCTTGAACTGGCAAGTCTCGGGGCGAAGGTTCTCCACAACCGCTCTGTGGAGATGGCGAAGAAATATAATGTGGAATTAGTAGTGCGGTCCAGTCTGAATGATACAGAGGGGACTGTGGTCAGGGAAGGAGCAGACATGGAGAAACTGTTAGTGACCGGCGTTGCGGCGGACAAGAATACGGCGCGTATCTCGGTTATCGGAGTCTTGGATAAACCGGGAATTGCATTCAATATATTTGATACTCTGGCAAAAAATAATATCAATGTAGATATTATCCTGCAGTCTGTCGGGAGGGAAGGAACAAAGGATATCTCATTTACCGTCGCGGGAGACGACATGGAACATGCCATCGAGATTTTGGAGAAGAACAAAAAGAGGCTTACGATCAAAGAAGTGAGCTGCAATCCGAATGTGGCGAAATTGTCGGTAGTAGGCGCCGGTATGATGAGCAATCCGGGAGTTGCAGCGAAGATGTTTGAAGCATTGTATAATTCCAGAGTGAATATCAACATGATTTCTACATCAGAGATCAGAATCACGGTTCTGGTTGACGAGAAGGATATTGATAAGGCGATGAATGCCGTACACGACGGGTTTGCAATGGGAGAATAGGTGTTTGGGATGTCAGAGCCGGCTGAGATGGCTGTTGTGGTATTTGCCGGAAAATGTGACATCCTCGCCGAACCAGTCCGGCGGTGTGAAAGAGCGCGCGCTGTCTTCATCAGGAAATTCTACCTCTGCCAGAATAAGCGGTGTGAGCTCTCCTTCAAATACATCTAGTTCCGCAGTCAGATTTCCTTCCAAAGGTATCATGTAACGGCGTTTTTTAATGAGACGGCCATCAATTTTTAAAAGGAGATGTTCATAGGCTTCTTTTGTCAGCGGAAGATTGTATTCTTCGCGTACCATCAATCCTTTTGACTTGTAAGTAAGCTCAAAGTTATCATTATCTTTGCGGATACGTATGACCGGAGCAATGTTCAGGTATCCCTGTTCCATGATTCTGCAGGGAAAATCTTTTAAATTTTCAGGGATGCTTTTTACGAGATATTTCCGTTCGATTTCCATAGCTGTGCCTCCTTAGGTGCGGTATTAACCTTTGTAATATTATAATTTAGTTTACACCGAAAGTAAACAATCATTCTATCAGAAGAAAGGAGATTTTCTATGATCAAAGTAAATGTATTGCTGGCAGACGGATTTGAAGAGATTGAGGCATTAACAGTCGTTGATTTGTTAAGGAGAGCGCAGATATATGTAGACACGGTGTCGATTGGCGATGAATATCAGGTTCACGGTGCACATGGAATCAATGTGCAGGCAGAAGACTTGTTTGAAGAATCGGATTTTTCGGAGGCGGATGCAATCGTACTTCCGGGCGGTATGCCGGGTACGGCGAATCTGAAGGAGCATGAGGGAGTGCGGAAGGTTGTAACGGATTTTGCGGAGGGCGGCAAGGTTGTAGGGGCGATCTGTGCGGCGCCTACCGTTCTCAGTGATCTGGGACTGCTTAAGGGTAAGCGTATCGCATGCTACCCTTCGGTAGAGAGTGATATCCAGGGAGCGGTTATTGTAAAGGTTCCTGCGGTGGTGGACGGAAATATTGTGACCAGCCGCGGCGCGGGGACGGCAATTGATTTTGCGTTAGAACTCATTACGGTGCTTGCAGGGAAGGAAAGGGCCGTCGGCATTGCAGAATCTATCATATATGAGTAAATGAGACAGATAAGAGGATATTTATGGTACGGTTGAAAAAAATAATATCTGTTTTTGCTGCTTGTGTAATCCTTTTTACAATGACAGGATGCAGCGGCGGGTTTGACGCGTCAGGATATACGGAGGCAATTCTTGATCTGCAGTTTCAGGGAGATATAAAAAACGCGAGGACACTAGTGGCAGGCGCCACTCAGGAAGAACTTGGCCAGATGTATCAGGAATTTATTGATCATTTTGTGGCAGGTTACATTACGGACGGCATGAATATCACAGACGATGCTTCCGAAGAATTTAAAGAGCTGGCGGCAGCGATTTTTTCTTCCATGAGATATGAGGTGGGAGAAGCTGATGAAACCGGAAAGAAAGAATACGAGGTTCCGGTTGTCATACAGCCCATAGATACATTCCTGAGATACAAAGAACTTTTGGCAGAGGATGCCTTAAGAATAACAGAAAGAATAAAGAACGGGGAATACAACGGCACAGAGGAACAAATACAGGCTCAGGTGCTGACTGAAATTGCAAGACAAGCTTATGAATTGCTGAGAAGGGCTTATGAAGACAGTGAATATGGGGACAAACAGACGGTGATTTTAAGGGTGAAATCGGATACAAATGATATTTATTCGATCGATGAGGATGATATGGACAATTTAATCTCAAAAATACTTCGATTAGATGAAATCGGGGGCTAGATATTTGAAAATGTTTGTGTTATACTTCTTTAATGAGTGCAAAGCAGTGTGCCCATTTTACAACTGTCAAAGAATGGGATAGAAACAGGAGGATATAGTAAATGAGTTTACAGGTAGAAAAATTAGAAAAAAACATGGCAAAGCTTACCATTGAGGTTTCTGCCGATGATTTAGAGAAAGCACTTCAGAGTGCATATAAGAAGCAGAAGAACAAAATTACCCTTCCGGGTTTCCGTAAGGGCAAGGTTCCGCGTCAGATGATCGAGAAGATGTATGGCCCGGAGATTTTTTATGATGATGCGATCAATGAGCTGATGCCAAAGGCATATGCAGATGCGTATGAGGAGTGTGAACTTGATATTGTATCAAGACCGGAGGTTGATGTCGTTCAGATTGAAAAAGGCAAGCCTTTTATTTTTACGGCGGAGGTTGCAGTGAAACCGGAGGTAACACTGGGAGAATATAAAGGACTTGAGGTTGATAAGATATCTACGCGTGTGACGCAGAAGGAAGTAGAAGAAAAGCTGAAGGAAGAAGCGGAGAAGAATGCAAGAACCGTGACGGTAGAGGACAGGGCGGTCCAGAACGGCGACGAAGTCATTATGGATTTTGAAGGGTTCGTGGACGGAGAGACATTTGAAGGCGGAAAGGGAGAGAATTATCCGCTTACAATTGGTTCCGGCTCTTTTATTCCGGGCTTTGAAGAGCAGCTTGTCGGTGCAGAGGCAGAGAAGGAAGTAGAAGTTAAGGTTACTTTCCCGGAGGATTACCATGCGGAAGAACTGAAGGGCAAGGATGCGGTATTCAAATGTACGGTACATGAGATTAAGATGAAGGAACTTCCGGAGATTGACGATGAATTTGCGGCAGAAGTTTCAGAATTTGACACTCTGGATGAATATAAAGCTGATCTTAAGGCAAAGATTAAAGAGCAGAAAGAAGCGGAAGGAAAGCGTAAACAGGAAGATCAGGCTGTTGAGAAGGCAGTGGAGAATGCTTCTTTTGAGATTCCGGAGGCTATGATCACGACGAATATCAGCCAGATGACGGATGATTTTGCAAGAAGGATGCAGTCACAGGGACTTACGATGGAGCAGTATTACCAGTTTACAGGCATGACTGCTGAGAAGATGGAAGAGGAGATGCGTCCGCAGGCAATCAAGCGGATAGAGACGCGGATTGTCCTTGAGGCGATTGCAAAGGCTGAGAATATTGAGATCAGCGATGAGAAGATTGATGAAGAGATCAGCAAGATGGCGGAGAGCTATAAGATGGAAGCTGATAAGCTGAAAGAATTCATGAGTGATGCAGAAAAGAAACAGATGAAAGAAGATATGGCTGTTCAGGAAGCGGTTACATTCTTGGTGGAGAATGCCGTAGAGAAATAAAGAGAAACAGTAAGTTTATAATAGACAGGAGGCATATGATATATGAGTTTAGTACCTTATGTCATTGAGCAGACGAGCCGCGGCGAGAGATCTTATGATATTTATTCCAGATTATTAAAGGATAGGATCATCTTTCTGGGAGAAGAAGTAACGGATGTGTCGGCGAGTGTCATTGTCGCGCAGCTTTTATTCCTTGAAGCAGAAGATCCTGAGAAAGATATCCACCTTTATATTAACAGCCCCGGCGGTTCTGTGACTGCAGGTTTGGCTATCTATGATACGATGCAGTACATTAAGTGCGATGTCGAGACAATCTGTATCGGCATGGCTGCAAGTATGGGTTCCTTTTTACTGTCAGGCGGCAAGAAGGGTAAGCGTCTTGCACTCCCGAATGCGGAGATCATGATCCATCAGCCATCCGGCGGTGCGCAGGGACAGGCGACAGAGATTCAGATAGCCGCAGAACATATTTTAAAAACCCGTCAGAAATTGAACCAGATTCTGGCGGAGAATACAGGACAGCCTTTGGATGTGATCAGCGTTGATACGGAACGTGATAACTTTATGTCCGCAGAAGAGGCGAAAGAGTACGGATTGATTGACGAAGTTCTTTCACACCGTTAATCATGAGTCCGGTATAGTATGAGGTGAAAGCATGTTAGGTAGAGGTGACGACCAGATTAGATGTTCATTTTGCAATAAAACGCAGGCACAGGTCAGAAAGTTGATTGCAGGGCCGAATGATACGTATATTTGTGACGAGTGTGTCGATGTCTGCTCTGAAATTATAGAAGAAGAGTTGGGATACGAGGAGAATGGAGGGAATTGGAGTCCATTCTCGGACATTAATCTTATAAAACCGGAAGAAATCAAGGCATTTCTGGATGAGTATGTAATTGGGCAGGACGAGGCGAAGAAGGTTCTCGCTGTCGCTGTATACAACCATTATAAGAGGATTATGGCAGGCAGAGATCTGGGAGTGGAGCTTGGAAAAAGCAATATATTGATGCTTGGGCCGACTGGCTGCGGGAAGACGCTTCTTGCACAGTCTTTGGCGAGGATTCTGAATGTTCCCTTTGCCATTGCAGATGCGACTGCACTGACGGAAGCAGGATATGTCGGGGAGGATGTAGAGAATATCCTTCTGAAGATCATACAGGCAGCGGACGGGGATATTGAGCGCGCTGAATATGGTATCATTTATATTGATGAGATTGATAAGATTACGAGAAAATCCGAGAATCCTTCGATTACCCGGGATGTGTCGGGCGAGGGCGTTCAGCAGGCGCTTCTCAAGATTGTTGAGGGAACGGTTGCCAATGTACCGCCTCAGGGCGGAAGGAAGCATCCGCACCAAGAATTGATACAGATCGACACAACGAATATTTTATTTATATGCGGCGGGGCATTTGAAGGAATTGACAAGATTATTGAAAAGCGGATTGATCAGAAGTCGATCGGTTTTAATGCCGAGATAGCAAGCAAGCATGAGAATAATGTGGATGTTCTGCTTTCACAGGTTCTCCCTCAGGATTTGATTAAGTTTGGCCTGATTCCGGAGCTGGTGGGCAGAGTTCCGGTTACGGTGTCTTTAGAACTGCTGGATAAAGCGGCATTGATGCGCATTCTGACAGAGCCGAGAAATGCATTGGTGAAGCAGTATCAGAAGATGCTGGAGCTTGACGGTGTAGAGCTTACATTTGATAAAGAGGCTCTAGAAGAGATTGCAGATATTTCATTAAAGAGAAAGACGGGGGCAAGAGGACTTCGTGCCATTATGGAAGATGTTATGACGGATATCATGTATCATGCGCCGTCAGATGAGACGCTACAGACATGCCGAATTACAGAAGATGTAGTAAAGGGGTATAGTCTGGCAGAGTGTACACATGCGGTTGTTCGGTCTGAAAGTGCATAGTGGTAATAGACAGGTTGACTAGCGAATATAGATTCGTATGTGGAGGCGGGTGCAAAAAGATGGTTGCGCCTGCCTTTTTACTCCAATTTATTTTATGATCGGGAGAAAAAATATGGGTGATAATACAAAAAGCCTGCCGATGGTAGCTTTGCGGGCAATGACGGTATTGCCGGAGATGGTGATACATTTTGATGTAAGCAGGGAAAAATCATTGGCGGCGGTTGAATGTGCCATGGAGGGACAGCAAAAACTTTTTCTGACTGCGCAGAAGAATGCAGATATAGAAGAACCGGGGATTGAAGATGTGTATAAGACGGGATGCATCGTCACGGTCAAGCAGATCATAAAGCTGCCGAAGCGGATGAGCCGTGTGCTGATCATGGGAGATGAGCGCGCGCAGCTGAATCATATGGAGGATACCGGAAAATGTCTGTTTGCTGATGTGTCGGTCGTTGAAGATATAGATACTTTGGCAGATGAGATCGGCGCTGAAAGATACCCTTTGAATGCTGAGGCAATGGTACTGGGGCTTAAGGATGTCTTTAAAGAATATATGGATAAGAATCCCAAGGCATACAAGGAGTTGTCAGGACAGATCGGCGAGATCAGAGAGCTTAAGAAGCTGGTGGACGTCATTGCCGCCAATTTTCCGCTTCCCTATATGCAGAGACAGGAGCTCTTAGAGGAAGTGAATCTTATGCGCCGTTATGATATGCTGGTGAATAAGATTATTCATGAGGTTCAGGTACAGAATATCAAAGAGGAAATACAGACAAAGGTAAAGCGGCGTGTTGACAAAAATCAGCGGGAATATATTTTAAGAGAGGAAATACGCTTAATTCGGGAAGAGCTTGGCGACGACAGTACAGTGTCCGATGCCGACGAATTTGAGCAGGCGGTAGGAAAGCTGGAATCTTCGGATGAAGTAAAGCAGAAACTGACGAAAGAAATAAAGAGATTCCGCAATATTATGAACAGTCCCAGTGAGACTGGCGTGATACGTACCTATATTGAGACGATGCTGGAGATGCCGTGGGATAAGATGTGCAAAGAGCACAAGGATATCGCATATGCAAAGAAAGTGTTGGACGAGGATCATTATGGACTTACGAAAGTCAAGGAGCGGATTTTGGAATATATGGCAGTCCGCGCACTGACAAAGAAAGGGGACAGTCCGATTCTCTGTCTGGCGGGGCCTCCCGGAACTGGAAAGACTTCGATTGCAAAGTCACTCGCAAGAGCGCTCAAGCGTCCTTACGTGCGCATTTCTTTAGGCGGCGTGAGAGACGAGGCGGAGATCAGAGGACACCGAAAGACCTATGTGGGAGCTATGCCGGGAAGGATCGCCGACGGTATCCGAAGTGCGAAGGTTAAGAATCCGCTGATGCTTTTAGACGAGATAGATAAAGTGAGCAATGATTACAAGGGAGATACGTTCTCTGCGCTTTTAGAAGTGCTGGACAGCGAGCAGAATAAAAAATTCAGAGATCATTACCTTGAGGTTCCGCTTGATCTGTCGGAGGTTCTTTTTGTCACGACAGCCAATACGCTTCAGACAATACCAAGGCCTTTGCTGGATCGCATGGAGGTCATTGAGGTGTCCAGCTATACGGAGAATGAAAAACTGCATATTGCGATGGAACACCTGATCCCGAAGCAGATGGAACGGCACGGACTGAAAAAGAAGCAGCTTCATGTGAGTAAAAAGGCGGTCTGGAAGATTGCAAGGAGCTATACAAAAGAGGCGGGCGTGCGGCAGCTTGAAAGAAAGCTTGCGGATATCTGCCGAAAAGCAGCCAAGGAGATCTTTGAGGAGAAGAAGGCTTCCGTACATATTACGGAGCGGAATGTACACCAGTATCTTGGAAATGAGTTGTACGTTTACCAGATGGCAAACGAAACGGATGAGGTGGGAATTGTCCGCGGTCTGGCATGGACCAGTGTGGGAGGCGATACGCTTCAGATTGAAGTGAATGTTATGCCGGGAGAAGGAGAGATTCTTCTGACCGGTCAGCTTGGCGATGTGATGAAAGAATCGGCAAGAACCGGGATCAGCTACATTCGTTCCATAGGAAAATCCTACAAGATTGCGGAAGATTTCTTTAAAGAGCATGATGTCCATATCCATATTCCGGAGGGAGCGGTTCCCAAGGACGGGCCTTCTGCGGGAATTACCATGGCGACAGCTATATTGTCTGCCGTCACAGGGAAAAAAGTGCGCGCGGATGTGGCCATGACCGGCGAGATCACTCTTCGGGGAAGAGTTCTTCCCATCGGCGGTCTGAAAGAAAAGCTTTTGGCAGCAAAGAGCGCCGGAATCGGTACGGTTATTGTGCCGAAAGAGAATATGCCGGATATTGAGGAGATTTCTTCTGAGATTACAAAGAAACTGGATATCGTTCCGGTATCGCATATGGACGAAGTATTAAAAATCGCCCTTGTTAAGCCGAAAAAAGGCGCGGCAGTGAAGAGATAGAGAATATTAAGGAGTCATGTATGGTAATTAAAAGCCTAAATCTGGAGACTGTGTGCGGTATCACAAGCAGTCTGCCAGACAATCCGTATCCGGAGATTGCATTTGCAGGAAAGTCCAATGTTGGGAAATCCTCACTTATCAATGCGCTGATGAATCGGAAATCCTATGCAAGAATATCCGCAACGCCGGGTAAGACGCAGACGATTAATTTTTACAATATCAATGAGGAATTGTATCTGGTAGATCTTCCGGGATATGGATATGCCAAGGTTTCCGAGAAAGAAAAGCTTCAGTGGGGAAAAATGATAGAGCGGTATCTGCGCAGTTCAAAGCAGCTGCGGACGTTGTTTTTGCTGATTGATATCCGTCATGCGCCTTCTGCCAATGACAGAACGATGTATGAGTGGATCGTAGAAAATGGATATCGGCCTGTCATTATCGCTACAAAACTTGACAAGATAAAGAGGAGCCAGAAGGATAAGCAGTTAAAGCTTATCAGGGAAGGGCTGTCGATTCTGCCGGGGACGGTTATCATCCCGTTTTCATCCGTGAGCAAGCAGGGCAGAGATGAGATCTGGGAGCTGGTAGAGACGACGGTACTTAAGAGACAGTCATTTTAAGGTGTTTTGGAAGACAGTTTTTGACAGCGGGGAGAGTCAGATATGGAGATGAATTTCAAAGAGAAGATGGGTGATAACAGACCATATTGGAAGGTAGCCGTAAGTCTGGCATTCAGCCTGGCAGGGACAGTGCTGTTTCTTGTCGCGGGCTATAAGCTTATGATATTTTTCATGCCTTTTGTGATTGGATGGCTAATCGCTGCGATTGCGGCGCCGCTTGTAAATCTGCTGGAACAAAAATTAAAGATCGTGAGAAAGCTTGGTTCGGCATTAATCATCATCGCGGTACTTGCGGGAATTGTCTTTCTTGTCTATCTTCTTGCGAGTACGCTGCGAAAAGAGGTGCAGACTTTAATCTGGGATATGCCCTCTATGTATGAGGATCTGGAAGCGGGCTTTCAGGAAATCGGGGAGGGAATGCAGGGACTTCACAAAAGGCTTCCGAAAGGAATCGGCGAGGCTCTTAGCGGGCTGCTTTCAAATCTCGATAAGCAGGCGGGAAACATCGTGGGAAATATCAGTACGCCGACAGTGACCGCCGCTGGGAAATTTGCGAAAAAAATCCCTTCCGTACTTGTCGCGATTATCGTGACGTTTATATCTGCCTACTTCTTTATCGCGGACAGAGACGAGGTACTTCATCTTGCAAAACGTATTACGCCGGAACCAATCGTCACGCGTATGACGATGGTATCCGATAATCTGAAATACGCAGTCGGCGGATATTTTAAAGCCCAGTTTAAGATTATGGCAGTAGTTTTTCTGCTTCTATCAGCGGGCTTTTTAATCATGGGACTGAATTTTACGTTCCTTCTTGCAATCCTGATCGCATTTCTGGATTTTCTTCCGTTTTTTGGCACAGGTACGGCGCTGCTCCCGTGGGCGGTCTACAAGTTTCTTGTGGGAAATTATAAGATGGCGGCGGGACTTTTGGCGCTTTACGGAGTGACGCAGCTTGTACGTCAGTTGATTCAGCCAAAGCTTGTGGGAGACAGCATCGGGATGAATCCGCTGCTTACACTGGTATTTCTTTACGTTGGCTATAAAACAGGCGGTATATTCGGAATGATTTTTGCAGTGCCGGCGGGATTGATTGTTATTAATCTGTATAAAGCAGGTGCGTTCGATTATATTCTGGATGATATGAGAATATTGGCTGAAGGAGTGCTGAGTCTTCGGAAAAATTACTAGCGGTTCGATAATTCGCAGGAAGAGATTGACATTTTATCGATAGTTCATTAAAATATTTTAATGATATTTAGTGAAGAAAAGAGGTACATGATGCAGAGAAATATATTAGAATATCTGGAGGAATCGGGCAAAGCATACCCGGATAAGATACTTTTTGCAGATGACAGATCAGAGATTACATACCATGAATTTATAAAACAGGCACAGTTTCTTGGAGCATTCTTACTGGAATCTAGGGGTGATATGGCAGGCAATGCACCGGCAGCGGTATTTATCGATCGGTCGATCGGCAGCCTGACCGGTTTTTTCGGAGTGGTCTACAGCGGGGATTTCTATGTACCCATTGACCGGCAGATGCCGGCTGCGAGGATTGAACTGATTCTTGATACCTTGAATCCAAGGGTGATTCTGGGAGAAGAGAAGGATAAAAGAATCCTTGAGACTATGAAGAGAGAAGACAGGCTGATGATCCTGAGCGACATACTCGCGGCAAAAGGAGACTGCGAGCTTAGCAGGGAGCAAAAGGAATGTCTCGCATTGGTGCGGCGCAGAGCGCTTGATACGGATCCTTTGTACGCCATCTTTACTTCAGGTTCTACAGGAGTTCCGAAGGGTGTGCTGGTAAGCCATCGTTCGGTGATTGATCTGATCGATAATTTTAAGGATGAATTTTCATTTTCGGAAGAGTGTATTTTTGGAAATCAGGCGCCTTTTGATTTTGATGTTTCGGTGAAAGACATCTATTCCACAATTAAAAACGGGGCTACCATGTATGTAATCCCGAAGGTGATGTTCTCGTTTCCGGCGAAGCTCATTTCCTTTATGAATGAGAAGAAGATCAATACGGTCATTTGGGCAGTGTCGGCCCTTCGGATCATAGAAAATCTGAATGCATTTACAGGGGAACTTCCAAAGTATCTTAAGACGGTCATGTTTTCTGGAGAGGTGATGCATAATAAAGTGCTGAATTACTGGAGAAGGTATCTTGCGGATGTCGATTATGTGAATCTGTACGGACCGACAGAGATTACCTGCAACTGTACCTTCTATAAGGTGAACCGTCCTTTTGCGGACGAGGAGGTACTTCCTATCGGAATTCCTTTCTTAAATTCCGGCGTATTTCTGCTGGATGACGACAGGCTGGTGACAGAGACGGACGTTCCGGGAGAAATCTGTATCAAGGGAAGCAGTCTGGCTCTTGGATATTATAATAATGCAGAGAAAACAGCAGAGAGTTTCTGTCAGAATCCGCTGAATCATGAATACCCAGAACGGATATACCGTACCGGTGACATCGGGAAGGTCAATGAGAACGGCGAGCTGATCTTTCTTTCCAGAAAGGATGACCAGATCAAGCATATGGGACACAGGATCGAACTCGGTGAGATTGAAGCGGCGGCAAATTCATTGGAGTTTTTGGCGGCGGCAGTGTGTATTTACGATAAGGCGGCAGGAAAGATTCTTATGTTTTATCAGGCGGAAGAATGCTGTGATAAGCAAGTGTTAAAAGCTTTGGGAAAGAAGCTGCCGAAATATATGTTTCCGAACAAACTTTATTATTTTGAAAAGCTTCCTATGAACAAGAATAATAAGATTGACCGCACTTATCTGCGGGAGACTTATATTACAAAGGATGCTTAATGGCTGTATGGCAGTCATTTGGTAAAATAAATTATTTTATATAAGAAAGGGAAAAGAAAATGAGAGAAGAAATTATGGAGATTTTAACTGAATTAAGACCGGACGTAGAATTTGAGAAAGAAAAAAAGTTGATTGACGATGGGATTCTTGATTCTTTTGACATCGTTTCTTTGGTCGGAGAGCTGAATGACGCATTTGATGTTTCCATCAATGTGCAGGATCTTCTCCCGGAAAATTTTAACTGTGTAGACGCGATGGTTGAACTGATAGAAAATCTTCAGGAAGAAGAATAGGTGGAGTATGCCATGAGTCTTACATCACTGAACTTTTTCGTGTTTCTTTTTGCCAGCCTAGTGGTATATTTTCTGTTGTCTGAAAAGTATCAGTGGCGTTGGCTTTTGGCTGTCAGCTGTTTCTTTTATGTTTATTGCAGCAAGACTTTATCGGTATTTATCGCGGTTACTTGTATCTCGACTTATGTTATCAGCCTGTTAATTGAAAAATCGGAGTTAAGATATAAGGATGAGATGAAGCGGATTAAGTCGGGCGAATTAAAGCTTGATAAAAAGCTGGCGAAAAAACAGAACATCCGCAGAAAGAGACTGTGTATCTGGGCGGCGGCGCTTATTAATGTCGGCATGCTTGTTGTACTGAAATTCTGGGATCTGATCTTTACGGATATTAACACAAGATTTTTCGGAGCGGCGGAAGGGTTTGTGCCGCTGCTTCATATTGGGCTTCCTCTGGGAATTTCTTTCTATACATTTCAGGCAGTGGGATATCTTGTAGATATTTACCGCAAGAGGGTGGCGGCAGAGCGTAATTTTTTTAAAGCGGCTCTGTTTATCACATTTTTCCCGCAGATTGTGCAGGGACCGATTTCTAGGTTCGATCAGCTTTCATCGGAGCTGTATAGCGGACATAAGTTTGAGGCTCGTAATCTTTCGGACGGATTTTATCTGATGCTGTGGGGGATGTTTAAAAAGATGGTCATCGCTGACCGGGCGGGGATCATGGTTGACTATGTGTTTTATGACTATCAGAATTTTACGGGATGGCAGTTCTGGGTGGCGGCGTTTGCTTATGCATTTCAGATGTACGGGGATTTCTCGGGAGGGATTGATATTGTAAGAGGCGCTGCGAAGATGTTTGGAATAGAGATGGTAGACAATTTTGAGCGTCCGTATTTTTCTAAGGATATACCGGAATTCTGGAGACGGTGGCATACGACCCTTGGAACATGGTTTCGGGACTATCTTTTTTACCCTATGTCTTTATCGTCCGCGGCGCAGAAAATTTCAAAGTCGCTGAGAAAAAAAGGACATCTGCATCTGGCGAAGATGCTGCCGGCTCATGTATCCTGTATTGTTCTCTGGCTTGCCAACGGCGCGTGGCACGGTGCGGGAACGCAATATATCGTATTCGGACTTTATCATGGAATATTGACAGTTCTTTCCGAGGAATATCATGCGAAGCTTGTGAAATTGGGAGATAAGCTCCATATCAACCAGAGCTGCGCTTCATGGAGCTTTTTCCAGATGGCAAGGACATTCTTTCTTGTGGCAGTCGGACGTGTCATTTATATCACGCCGAATTTCGGCGCTTCGCTGACAATATTGAAATCGATGTTTACGGCCAAAAACGTAGGGATTTTTTTCAATGAAGGTTTGTACAAGCTTGGGCTTGACCGTCCGGATTTTTATGTGCTTGTGTTCGCGTGCATGGTGCTTCTTGTGGTGGAGATTTTCCAAGAACGCATGAGGATCCGGGAGTGGCTGTATGGGCAGAATCTGTACTTCAGATGGGGATTGGCCTTCGGACTTATCTTTACGGTATTGGTGTTCGGTGTGTATGGACATGGATATGATGCGGCAGGATTTATTTATATGCAGTATTGATTAGGAGTGATCGGATAATGGGAAAGATAGTGATTATCATGAACGGGCATGGGGGATCTGGAAAGGATACATTGTGCGGCTTTGCAGAAGGCATCTACTCTGTGAGGAATGTATCGTCTGCAGAACCGATTAAGGAGATTGCTCGTAAGTACGGCGGATGGCAGGGAGAGAAGGATGAGAAATCACGGAAATTCCTTGCGGATTTAAAGCGGCTTTTTGCGGATTACAATGATCTGCCCTGCCGATATCTCGTTGGCGAATATGAGAAGTTTTTGGAAAGCGGCGCAGAGATATTGTTTGTACATATCAGGGAAGGCAAGGAGATTGATAAATTCAGAAAGTACGTAGACATTCCGTGCATTGCGCTTCTGATACGCAGAAAACTTGTCAGACAGCAGTGGGGCAATGAATCCGATGATAATGTGGAACAATATGCTTATGATTACTGCTATGACAATGATAAGGAACTTTCAGAGGCAGAACCGGATTTTCAGCGATTTCTTAAGGAAATCATGGAAACGGTCTGCAAAGAGTAAAAGGTAAGAGTATGGAGCAGTTAAGTTTGTTTGACGACAGAGAGACAAGCGCGCCGCTGGCGAGCCGGTTAAGGCCGCATACACTGGAGGAATATGCAGGGCAGAAGCATTTGCTGGGCAAAGGGAAGATATTAAGACGTCTGATTGAGGACGATCAGATATCCTCCATGATCTTCTGGGGGCCGCCGGGAGTGGGAAAGACTACGCTGGCACGGATCATTGCAGAGCAGACAAGGGCGCAGTTCGTAGAATTCAGCGCAGTGAACAGCGGCATCAAAGAGATCAAAGAAGTAATGACGCGGGCAGAACAGAACCGAAAAATGGGAATCCGCACGCTGCTTTTTGCAGACGAGATCCATCGTTTTAATAAAGCACAGCAGGATGCTTTTCTGCCCTTTGTGGAGGCGGGAAGCATCATACTGGTGGGAGCGACAACGGAGAACCCGTCTTTTGAGATCAATTCAGCTCTTCTGTCCCGCTGCAAAGTGTTTATTCTGAAGGCTCTTTCCGAGGAGGATTTAAAAGAGCTGCTTTTGCATGCGCTTCACAGTCCGAAAGGCTTTGGAAATATGAAGATTGAGATAGAAGAGTTTCTTCTGTCGGCAATCGCCCGATTTGCCAACGGGGATGCGAGGACGGCTCTAAATACGCTTGAGATGGCGGTGTTAAACGGCCGGATGAATGAAGAGGCGGTTTTGTGCGTGGACGAGGATATTCTGGCTCAATGCATGAACCGCCGTTCTCTTCTCTATGATAAAAATGGCGAGGAGCATTATAATCTGATATCGGCGCTTCACAAATCCATGCGCAACAGCGATCCGGATGCAGCCGTTTACTGGATGTGCCGTATGTTAGACGGCGGGGAAGATCCGCTGTATATTGCAAGACGGCTGGTAAGGTTTGCAAGCGAGGATGTGGGGATGGCGGATTCCGGCGCTCTTTGGGTGGCAGTGGCAGCCTATCAGGCATGCCATTTTCTCGGAATGCCGGAGTGCGACGTACATCTGACGCACGCGGTGGTCTATCTTTCTATGGCGCCGAAGTCCAATGCCCTTTACATGGCATGTGAAGCTTGCAAGACGGATATAAAGGAATTCCCGGCGGAGCCTGTTCCGCTGCAGATATGCAATGCTCCGACTAGTCTGATGAAAGAGATGGATTATGGGAAAGGCTACGTTTATGCCCATGATACAAAGGAAAAGATCGCTCGGATGCAGTGCCTGCCGGATGCACTGGCAAAAAGACGCTATTATCGCCCGGGGGAGCAGGGGCAGGAGAAACAAGTAAAGGAAAAGCTTGAGAAAATTCTGGCTTGGAGGGATAGCTGTGATAGTGATAGCGGTTGTTGATGATAATATGGGTATGATGTTCAACAAACGGCGGCAGAGTAAGGACCGGGCGCTTAGAGAGAGAATTCTTGTGTTGGCCAGTGAGGGAAAGCTTTGGATGAATGAATACACATACCAGCAGTTTTCAGATTGTGATACCGGCGGGATTCAAGTTGATCCGGATTTTCTTGATAAAGCCGGCGGGGGAGAATTCTGCTTTGTGGAGAACGCTTCGGCTGTTCCCTGTGCGAAAGATATAGAAAAAATTATTTTGTTTCGATGGAATCGAAAGTATCCGGCTGACTTCCGGTTTGACATAAATTTAAAAGAGTCGGAATGGAAGCTGGCTGAAACGAGAGAGTTTACCGGTTCTTCCCATGAAAAGATCACAGAGGAGGTATATGTCCGTGGATAAGAGGAAAAGATTTATCCTGATCTGGCTGGCAGCGTTTGGTCTGCTGCTTTCGGGCTGTGCCGGAGAGCCTTTTGCAGAGGGTGATTCTGCGCCGGATGAGAGGGCGTCTGTTGAAGAAAGGTCTGCTGAGGAACAATCTTCTGAATTAGACATCGGCCAAACAGTGCGGTTATCCGGACAGGCCGGAAACGTACTGGCGGCGGATTCTCTTGCTGTATCAGAGATTCCTGCGTACAGCGGTTCCCCGTATATATCGGTTAATGATAATATACCGCTTTTTACGGATGAGGAACTTGTACAGAACTCTTTTGAGACCTACAGTGAATTGGACGGGCTTGGCAGGTGCGGTGCGGCATATGCAAATGTAGGGACAGATCTGATGCCCGATGAAAAGCGTGGTTCGATCGGGAAGGTAAAGCCTTCCGGATGGCACTCCGTGGAGTATGATATGGTAGAGGGGAACAGTCTGTACAATCGCTGTCATCTTATCGGTTATCAGCTCACCGCCGAGAATGCCAATGAGAAAAATCTTATCACCGGAACCCGATATCTAAATACAGAAGGGATGCTTCCTTTTGAAAATATGGTGGCCGATTATGTAAAGGAAACGAAAAATCATGTACTTTACCGGGTGACGCCCATTTTTGAAGATGATAATCTGGTTGCCGGCGGCGTGCAGATGGAAGCGATGTCTGTGGAAGACAAAGGAGAAGGAATTCTTTTTCATGTCTATTGCTACAATGTCCAGCCGGGTATTTCCATCGATTATGCTACGGGAGAAAGCCGGTTGGATCAGAATGAAGCTGTGCATAATGTGACATCAGATACGGTTTACATTTTGAATACGAATACTCATAAGTTTCATAAGCCGTCCTGCTCCAGTGTAGAGCAGATGAAAGAAGCCAGTGCAGAAGAATTTACCGGAGATAAGGTGGAACTGGATTCTATGGGTTATGAACCCTGCAAGCGGTGCAATCCATAAAAATATCCTGCAAGTAATCGAATCTTGCAGGATATTTTGCATGATACGGCGTTTCGTGGAAGCTGATGAAGGATTGACGGTCAAATATAATATATTTGATGGTCAGATGGTTGACTCTTTCAGAAAAGATAGTATGATTTTTATAAGTACAGATTATTATTGTCGGAGGAGAAAGTTTGATTAATATTTTAATTATAGATAATGACAGCGCGGCGCTCAGACTGCTGCAAAGATATGTCAGAGAGTCAACGGCGGACAGAGAGGGAGTATCTGTTGCCGGATATCAGCGGCCAAAGCTGCTTTTGGAAGAAATAGAGAAAAGGAAATGTCATATTTTGATTTCAGATATTGATATGCCGGAAATGAGCGGGCTTGAGGTGGCCAAAAGGGTGAAGGAGGCAAATCCGAGAGTGTTCATCATCTTTGTAACGGCATATATGCAATATGCGATAGAGAGTTACAGGATGGACGCTTTTCAGTACGTTTTAAAGTCGGAATTAGAGGAACGGCTGCCAAGGATTCTTTGCAGACTGACGGACATGATAGAAAGGTACAGAAAAAATTACTGTTTTATCGGAGCAGAAAGTCAAAAGAAGAAAGTGCTTTTTGATGATATCATTTGGATTAAAAAAGAAAAGAATGCCAAATATGTCACGTATGTTATGGAAAATGAGAGCTGTTCGGAAAGAACGAGTCTGGAAAATGCGGTAGCAAAGCTTGCCAATCCAGATTTTATGATTGTGGAAAGAGGCTGTGCAGTCAACCTCAGGCATGTAATGCGGCTTAAGGACAGCGCGCTCTATCTGAGCAATCAGGATACGGTTATAATAAGCAAGGCACGTATTGTCAAAGTGAAGGAAAAGCTTCACAGGTTATGGAGTGAAGAGGAATGGTAGAGACATTGTATCCGGCGGCGTTGGCTGCAGTATCAGCGGCAGTTATATTGCTAATAGTAAAAAACAGGATGATAAAAAAGGAAAAGGATCTTTTGGCGCTTCATGATCAGATGACGGAACAGAATTACCGGCTGCTCAGACAGAGTGCGGAGCTAAACCGGCATCTGGTACATGATGTGAAACATCATCTTCTTATTTTGCGGGAATATGTAAAGGAAGGCAATCTGGAAGGGGTTACAGCGTATCTTGACGAAATTGAAGATGAGTATCTGTGTGTGCCGCGCAAGACGTGGACGGGAAACGGTTTTTTGGATTTCATACTGAATCAGAAAAAGAGCAAGGCAGAGTCAAAGGGAATCCTATTTGATATTGATTCAGAGGCTATACCTGTATGGGGATTTACAGACAGTGAGATAAGTGTAGTGTTCGGAAATCTGCTGGACAATGCGATCGAGGCATGTGAAAAAGTAGAAGACCGGGGAAAATACATACATGTTTTCTTGAAAAAGAGAGGGAATATTGCAGCGGTTAAGATTCAGAACAGTATTGCATCTTTTCCGGTCCGGATGAATGGGAGGTTTGTATCAGATAAGAGTAATCCCGGTATGCATGGTTATGGTGTAAAGAGCGTGAAGCGCGTGATTTCTAAAAGAGGCGGCTGTTTTGAATGTCATGCGGACAGAGAAGAGTTTTGGGTGAATATCAGCGTATTTGATAACGGTGGATAGCGTATGCTGATATGAGCGTGTGAGGAGTGTCAATACGTCAGGTTAGGAGGAATTTGAAGATGTATAATATAACTTTTGGCGAAGCGGGAGCGTCTAGGTATCTGAAACAAAATAAAGCAAAAAATAAATCGTCAACACCTCTCAGAGACCAATGTCTTTTTTCGGAGCTGGCTAATTTCCAAAGTGACAGACCGGCAAAAGTGCACCCGGGAATATTGTCCAGCGCATGGGCGGAAAACGGACAGGAGTTACACTTAGATTATGATGAAAGTTCTACCGTGGATCACCCGGTCATAAAGGCATGGGGGGTGGACTCCAAAGGAGAGAATTTTGAGCGGTTGATTTATGTCAATGAGGTAGATCCCCGCAACGCGTCTCCGGCAGAGATGAGAGCATTAGAGGCGCATCTGAAAAAGCAGGGCGACAGTGTGATCGCGTCATCGGGTATGCGGGAATGGCGTGTGGGAGAGGCCATGTGGGGATTTGATGTCAATGAGAAGCTTGACTTTATCCAGTTTCTGAATGAAGGGGCGCAGATGGCCATAGAGCCGGAAAGGGGGGCAAAGACACGTATGGATGCGGAGCGTTTTCTGTTTTATTTTCAACAGAATCAGGGACGCAGAGAACTGAAATAGAAACGGCAGGCAGGAGAGAAAAGAGCACGAAGTTTGAGATAGGAGGAGAAAGAATCGTGGTAGTAACAACAAGGACAATTCAAGGACAGCCTTTCTGCAGATGAGCTAAATGATCTGAAGCAAAAGTATAATTCGGATACCATGACGCAGAAAGACTGCGTAGATCTGATGGGAGAGCTGGTGGAGGCAGGAATCATGACGAAGGAAGAAGCCCGGTTGGTGTATTCCGGCGGCATCCCTTTAGATATTACAAAAAAGAACGGATTTCTTCAGAAGTGTACGCCAGAATTTGAAGCTATTCAGTCCAGATGGAATGAGGCAAAAAGAAGCGGAAGCGACGGCAATGATACGCAGAAGATGGGATATGATTATTTTGAGGCATGGTATGACTGGGCGAAACAAAATACCAATGTAGATGATCCAGACAATGAATCATGTTTTATTGACACAAGGAAATATATGGAAATATTGAAGGAACTGCGGAGTTGATCGTTGTTCGCGGCCATTGTAAAAGAGACAGACTTTAACACATGGAGGGATAAGAGATGAGTGAAATTAACTTTAATACGCTCAGAGGGGCTTTATATTATCCGAGGGAAATTGCAAAAAGGCGGGCGGAGTCGCCCTTTGCAAATTATCTTTCGGACCGCCATGACGGGATTGTAAATGTGCGTATCTATAGAGACGGCGATGATATCACTGAAAGCATGGATGGTTTTCTCGTAGATTAATACGGCGGCATGTATTCTGAAAATGTAAGGGAGCGTCTGCAGATGTCGCTTATGGCACACAGAAAAATTGATTTGATTTTCCAGCAGATTCAGGCATACAGATATGAATAAATACAGATAAAGTATCATTCGAAAACAGGGAAAATAATAAAAATCAGGGGATGGCCGCGGCCATCCCCTGATTTTTATTTTAAAACGTTCCGGCCTCTTTGCAGGCGGTAATGGCATCCTCGATCAATTTCGCAAATGCTTCTACCTGGAATGCAGTTCTTGTCGTAAATAGCCCGTCAATGTCCGGCTGTACGATGAGCGCGTTAGAATTATCCGGATTGACGCTTCCACCGTACAGAGCGGGAATCATTCGTCCTTCTTTTCCAAACATCTCTTCCAGACAGTCTTTGATGACCTTGTGCATTGCCTGCGCGTAATCGACCGGAGCAGGCGTGCCGTTCACGCCGATGGACCACACCGGCTCGTAAGCAATCCATACCTTTTCGATCTGCTCCTTTGCAACTCCGTGAAGACCGACCTTCAACTGAGTGCGGAGAACTTCTGCGCTGATTCCGAATTCCTTCTCCTGCGCGGTCTCGCCTACACATAGAAGAGTAGTAAAGCCGGAATCCAGAGCCTTTCGAACCTTTTTATTCTCTGTGTAATCCGATTCGCCGAATCCGTGCCTTCTCTCGGAATGACCGATCATAACAAGGTCAAGCCCGAGTTCCTTTAACATCAGAGGAGAGATCTCTCCGGTAAATTGTCCATCGTCTTCCCAGCACATATTCTGCGCTCCCAGCATAAAGCTGTTTCGGACACTGCATTTGCTGGCGCTTTCTAAGGAAGTGTAGGACGGGATGAAAAAGAACTGAATCTCTTCGCGGTCGATATCTTTGGTGGCGGCAGTGATAGCCTGCAGGTATTCTTCTGTAGTCTGAATGTTCTTGTACATCTTAAAATTGCTTCCGAAGTATAATTTTTTTCTCATGATTTCCTCCTTGATTTCCGTTTGTAAATGATATTTTAAGTATACTCTATATCATCGAAAAGCGCAATACATATCTGACAAATAATTAACAAAACGAAAAAAACGAAAATAAACGAAAGAAATGCGGAGAAATTTAGTATATATCGCACAAAAACAAATATATCAAGATGTTTAAATGTAACGAAAATAAAAAAAGGTATTGAAAAACGAAAGAAACGATAGTAAAATAAAACCATAAAGAAAAGAAAAACGAAATAAAACAAAATATAATATGAAAGGATGAGAAGTATGAACAACACATTTAAGCCAGTAACAGCTATTACAATGGGAGATCCGGCGGGAATCGGACCGGAGATCGTAGTAGGAACTATGCTGTCAGAAGAAATCCACGGCTGCTGCAGACCATTTGTAATCGGAAGCAAAGCAATTATGGAGAAAGCGGCGAAGGTTCTTGGGAAGGAATTAAAGTACAATCTGATCGCAGATCCGGCGGAAGCGAAATACGAGTTCGGAACGGTAGATATTCTTGAAACCGGCGATTACGATACGGATTCCATCGAGTGGGGCAAGGAGCAGGCGCTTGCGGGACAAATGGCGGTCGACTGGATCATGAAATCCATCGAGCTTGGTATGGCAAAGAAGATTGACGCGGTGTCTACGTCCCCGATTCACAAAGGCGCTATTAAGCTGGTAGGAATCAAGGAGCCGGGACATACGGAGATTTATCAGCATCAGACCAATTCTCCTTATGCGCTTACCATGTTTTCCTGTCATAAGCTGAGAGTATTTTTTGTAAGCCGCCACATGTCTCTTGTAGATGCATGTCATTATGCTTCCAAGGAAGTAGTTCTTGAAAATGTGGTCAATATCGACAAAGAACTTAGAAAGATCGGTATTGAGAATCCGCTGATCGCAGTAGCAGGTCTGAATCCGCACAACGGAGACAATGGACTTTTCGGAACAGAAGAACTTACGGACATTGGTCCGGCAGTTGAGGCAGCAAAGGAAAGAGGCATCAACGCAGTTGGTCCGTGCCCGGCAGATTCCGTATTCAACATCGGCAAATCCGGCAAATTTGATGCGATTCTTTCTCTGTACCATGATCAGGGGCACATCGCATGCAAGACATTGGATTTTGAAAAATCTGTAACACTGACCTTCGGGCTGCCGTTTATCAGAAGCTCTGTTGACCACGGAACAGCGTTTGATATTGCCGGAAAGGGAATCGCGGGATGTGTCAGTCTGATAGAGTCCACGAAGGTTGTTGCAGAATATGCGGCAAAACAGCATGAAAAGGATATGCAGGAGGGATTTTAAGATGCCATTAATCGGAGCAGTAGCAGATGACCTGACCGGCGCGACGACGACAGGGGTTTTACTTGCAAGGTCAAAGGCGAGAACAGCGGTCTATTTTAATGAAGAGGCGGCGCAGAGGGCAGAAGGGACAGATGAGCTTGACGCGATTTTGATTAGCAGTAATTCCAGACCTCTCCCGGCAAATGAAGCGTATGACAAAGTAAAGTCGGCAACGGCGGCGCTTAAGAATATGGGCGTTAAGTATTTTTCCAAGAGAATCGACACGACGCTTAGAGGCGGCGTAGGAGTAGAAGTAGACGCCATGCTGGATGAAGTCGGAGGGGATGCCGTTGCAGTCGTTGTTCCGGCGATGCCTCAGTCAAGAAGAATCCTCGTAGGCGGATATTCGGTCATCGACGGCGCAGCGCTTATCAATACACCGGTGGCGCAGGACGTGCGGACGCCGGTAAAAGAGAATTACATACCAAGACTTCTTGCGGGACAGACAAGAAGAAAAGTAGGTCTTGTTGCATTAGATAAAGTCCTTGAAGGAGAGGAAGCGGTGAAAAAGGCGCTTGCAGGGACAAGGGCGGACGGATGTGAAGTGATCGTCTGCGACGGAATCACTCTTGAGGATGTGGAGACTGTGGCAAAAGCATGTATCGCGTTGAAGTGGGATGTCGTTGCTGTGGATCCGGGACCGTTTACCTCAAAGCTGGCATTTTATAGGGATCTTATCAAGGCGGAAGAGCCGAATCTTCCGCCGGAGGCTGACGAGACAGGAAAGACGGTTCTCATTGCGGCAGGAAGTGCGACGCCGGTTACAAAGAAGCAGATGGAAGTGCTCTGCAAGGATACAAGACATATGCGCATTTCGGTTGAACCGGTCCCTCTGATCGAAGGCGGCGGCCGGGCGGTAAAAGAGGTAGAAAAAGCGGTAGAAAAAGCAATGGAGCTTATGGAAGGCGGTACGCAGCCAAGAGCTATTCTCTTTGAGACGGCGCTTCACGGAGAACTTCTTAATCTGGATGAAGAGGATAATAAGAGACATTATGCAGGCGGTATGAGCGCCAACAGAATCAATGCGGGGCTTGGCTCCATTATCTCTCAGGTATTGGAAAAGACCGGAAGGGAAAGAATCGCAGGACTCTATACAACGGGAGGAGATACGATGGTAAACGTCTGCTATCAGCTCGGAGTAGAGTGTCTGGAGGTTATGGATTATGTGATTCCTCAGACGGACGTAGGAAGACTGGTAGGCAGCTATGACGGACTTCCGGTCGTAGGAAAGGGCGGCCTTACTGGCAATGACAATACGGCGTGTGATATCGTAGACCGATTGTTTGGCGAGGCTATGAGATGATTTTGGTAATAAAATAATAAAAAGGATAAGAGAGGAGAAACAAAATGAGTGAAAATGCAAAAAACAATGAAGAACGTAAAGATCTTGATCTTCTGAACAAACTGAAAGGTCTTCCGGGCGGTCTGGTAATCGTTCCGCTGGTAATCGCGGTAGTGCTGGCAACATTTGTACCGCAGGTATTCCAGATCGGAGGCTATGTAACAGCGCTGTTTTATGAAGGAAATGCTTGTATGATGGGATTTTTCCTGATCGTGTGCGGATCTATGATCGATATCAAGCAGGTGGGCATGCCGCTTTACAAGGGAGTTATTATGACGGGAACAAAGCTTTTGCTCGGTATCATCCTTGGTCTGGTAGTCGGAAAGCTCTGCGGGCCTGCAGGATTCCTTGGAATCGCTCCGTTTGTTTTGATCGCGGCGATCACGAATTCCAACGGTTCCTTGTATATCTCCCTGTCTTCCCAGTTTGGAAATGCGACTGATACAGGAGCGATCTCTATCCTGTCGCTGAATGACGGCCCATTTTTTACACTGGTTGCCCTTGGAGCTACGGGACTTGCAAACATTCCGATCATGTCTCTTGTCGCAGTGTTAGTACCTTTGCTGATTGGATTTATCTGGGGAAATCTTGACAAAGGATTCCGCGACGCATGTAAGAATGCACAGCCGATCGTAACATTTTTCATGACGATATCTATCGGTGCAAAGACAGATGTTAAGACGATTCTTACGGCGGGCGCTTCCGGTATCGTACTGGGACTGATCTCCGCAGCGACGGCGGTGCTGTTCTTCTTCATCATCAATCTTCTTCTTCCGAAGAAAGAGAGAAATGCGATGGGCGCCGCGATCGGTACAACCGCGCTGAATTCAGCTATGACTCCGGCAGCAGTTGCCGAGGCGGATCCGACGATGGAGCAGTTTGTTCCAATGGCAACCGCACAGTGCGCAACAGCGTCGATCATTACATTATTCCTGTGTCCGTTTATCACGGCTGCATTTGATAAGTATATGCAGAAGAAGCAGAAAGGAATCTATGGTCCGGACGGTTGGGCATATGCAAAGGTTTCTGGAACAAACTAATAAAAAATGAAATAAAAACGAAAGAAAAGCAAAAAAGAAAGTGAAAAGAGCTCTTTTATATGATAAAATATAAAAGGGCTTTTTCCATAAGGAGGTTCTATGAGTAAGATAACAGTCCATATGACAAAAGAAGCCCTTTACGATTTCCTGCTGTATCACGCGTATTCCAAATTCAGCGGTTTTTTGGCGAATATTTTAGGGTTTGCGGTGATATTTTTAGGAGTATTCAGTTACGCTGCCGGGAGGACGGGAGCGGGCGGCGCTGCAGTTTATCTGATCGCAGCATTGATTTTTATAGGATATATGCCGATACAGCTTAAGAGAAGGGCGAAAAAGCAGGTAGAAGTAAACCCCGAGTACAGAGAAACAGTAGAATATACTTTTTCTGAGGAAGAAGGAATCACAGCCCGGTGGGAGAGCGGGAATCGCCATGTGGACTGGAGTGAGGTCCAAAGGGCGGTTGTAGCGCCTAAGACAATCGGCGTGTATTATGGGAGAGATCAGGCATTGATTCTGCCGAAACAAGACTTTGGGGAGGAATTTTTGCCGATCTATCAGATGATCGTTCGTCATCTGGCAGAAAACAGCGCTGACAAAGCAAAACAAACATAACAGCGTGCGGAGGAAGAATATGGAAGAGCGCAGACGGGCAATATTGCATGAAGTAGAAGAAAAAGGCAGAGTAAAGGTAGCGGAATTAAGTAAGCGATTCGGCTGCTCGGAAGTTACGATACGTAACGATATCAGAAATATGGATATGGAGGGACTGCTTATGCGCACCCACGGGGGAGCGGTGAAGCTTGATAAAGAGCCGGAGCGGAAATATTCAGCGGAGAGCATTTACCGTAATACAGAGCGCAAGAAGCGGATTGCCGCCTGCGCTTATGAGTTTATCGCAGACAGGGATACGATCATTATTGATGACGCTTCCAGCAGTTTCTATCTGGCAGGGCATATTAAACAGCATCCGGAGAAACGACTGGCGGTTGTGACGAATTCCCTTTTGGTGGGGAATGAACTGGCAGGAGTGCCCCATGTGGAACTTTATATGGTGGGAGGCCATGTGGGAGGCCATCTGGCGGCAACCATGGGAGATGCGGCTCTTTCTAATATTGAGCAATTCCATGTGGATAAAGGCTTTATTGGTATTCACAGCATTAATTTTGATGTGGGACTTACATCTATCGCAACTCCCCAGATGCAGGTGAAAAAAGCGATTTTAAAATCAGCGAACGAGGTGTATGTGCTGGCGGACAGCAGTAAATTCGGCGGAGGGTATGTGTCGGTCATCTGCCCGATCCGTGATGTGCACAAGATCATAACGGACGACGAAGTATCAAAGGAATATATAAGGAAAGCGCAGCAGATGTCAGTGCCCCTTGTAATTGCAAGATAGGAAAAAGCATGGCTGCTCAAAGCGCATTGGAAATGCTGCCTAACAGTTCCCAAGCGGCATCACGTTCCCGCTTCTGTTCTGCGTTTAACTTCTCATAAGGGCACAGCATAGGGTGCTGTCTCTCGCCATCGTGCCGGAAGGGGCCGTAGCTCCAGTTGTAAAAGGTATAGAAACGAAGCCACCTCAGATGATCAAGCCTGCGGTACATATCCCGGATTGTGCCGTCTTCTTTTGTTTCGCAGTATTTCTTGTATGCTTTTTCTATGATTGGAACCGTAAATTCTGTGATCGTCTCATCATCCAGAAGAATACGGATTTTCATCAGAAGATGGTCTGCGGCGGCTATTTTGGATTCCCGGTGAAAATCATCCAGATCGTCCCAGCTCAGAGTAGGGTAGGAAACGGAGCTGCGGAAAATTTCATTGATTGTGACAGCGGCCTGATTCAATGTGGTACGCATGATTTGATTAGGGGTATAGATTTCTTCATTTGTTCCAAAATAAGACACCCCCGGCGCTTTCCGGTTGCTGTGCAGGTCAATATGCCCGCAGATTTTATAATATCTGTTAAGCTGCCAGAATATGCTCCAGCCTTTTTGCTCATCATCAGGACAGATGATAATGCGGTCGGCATGTTCAAGGACGTCTGGATGCATTTCCCAGAATTCATCATAGAAAATCAGGGAGTCTCTTGCAGCGGATGTTTCGCCCAGAGAAAATACCTCATGGAGATGCGGGTGCATGGCAAGAAATGTTGCCGCATCACCAAAAATATGATAGGCAATATGCTGGCCGACAGAGATCACATTTGTCAAGACAGCCCGCTCAAGAATACAGCGTCCATAGTTTCCGAATCCGATGATTACAATCGTATTTTCATGGCTGCACAGCGGTTTGGAACGCCAGTACTGTCTGGCGCAGCAATCGTAGCTGTGGAAGAATCGGATGTTTGTGGAAAGGCGGTCTTGGCCGTTGGTTGTTCTTGCGTAGACCTCAACAGGAAGTTCATCAAGACCAATGGCGCGGCTGTTCATGCCGATGTCATTTTCTTTCATAAGAAAGATTTTGCAGTTTGAGCCGATACCTTTCTTTTGAGCTACAATTCGGGCAGGAGAGACGCTGATAAACAGGCAGGGATGATCCGGGGACTCTATCTGGTCATCTCTTTTCTCACCGTAGATAATAACCGCATCCGGATCTTCCTTATATATATTTGCAGCCAAAGTATTGGATTCGATACTGTAATCTGCAAAATAGTACCAGTTTTTCTCACGTTGGAAACCAAGCATAAGGAGCGGGAGCCCTTCGCTGGCAATAAAAGATATGACGGCGCCGAACAGTGTCATCATAATGCCTGCTGACAATAACAGAAAGACGATTCCTATGGCATGCCCTAAGGGTGTTACAGGCGTCAAGTCACCGTAGCCGACGGTGGTGAATGTGACCAGCGAATACCATAATGCGTCGCCGAACGTATGGATGGTAGCATTTCCGGCAGTACGTTCGGAGAGACAGAGAAGGGACAGCAGACTGATATAAATTATGATCAGAACGATCGTCATATACAGATAGATTTTATTTCTTCTTTTCATAGGATGCATTCTCCTTTGTTTCTTTCACATTTATCGGGCATCGGATAAAATATATTAATATTATAGCATATATCATCATGCTATGAAGTGAAATTGTTTAAAAATCTTTAGCGGGATGGGGCTGTGAAAACAGTACTTGACAATTTATGTGTTGTCCTGTAGAATCTATCTTCAACTGGAATTTGTACTGCAGGTTTGAGTTAGGAGGACATTATGAATATTGAACATTTGAAAGATAACGGGATTGATATTGCAGTTGTTTCCGGTGACGAGGTGGTAATTGTTGATACGCAGTCGGCTCTGGATCTGGCGATGACTGTGAAGTATGAGACGGGCGCGGAGCGGATTGTCATTGATAAAGCTGTAATATGCGGGGATTTTTTCATCCTTAGTACGGGTGTGGCGGGTGAGATTCTCCAGAAGTTTATGAATTATCATATGAAGGTGGCTGTTTACGGGGATTATTCGCATTATACCAGTAAGCCGCTGAAGGATTTTATCTATGAGTCGAACCATGGGAAGGACTTTTTCTTTGTGTCAACGAAGGAAGAGGCAGTGCAGAGGTTGAC
>CAMNTQ010000002.1 GCA_946558695.1 uncultured Lachnospiraceae bacterium | reverse complement strand
TAATTTCTTGTTTAATTCAGAAAACTCATCCGATGCCGTCTTCCCATCCATCAAAAATCCCGGTTCGGTTATATTTACGCTTCCTACAATTTTTGATTTATCCACCTTATTTGCTATGTCACCCGTTATAGGTTTTATCCATTTTGTCCAAAGAAGCTTCAGCAGATTAACAAGCGGTGTTTTTTTCTCAGGGACATCATCAGATACCTCTTTAATAATATTTTCTACGTCTTCATCTGTCACCTCGGAAAACTCATTTAAATTTTTATTATTCACAAGAGTATTCTGCAATAGTTGTTTCGTAGTCACATTTACATTGTCAGCATGTCCCGGATCTGTTGGCTCCAGAATTTTAATACTATCAGAAAATTCCGGAGTATCAGTTGTATAATCTTTCATATCCTTTCTCCTTCTAAAAAATATCATCCAGTGTATAAGTCATTTCCAGATCATCATCTTTCCCTTTTTTCTTAAATGACTTAATACATGCTACATCGCCATTTTCATCATACAATCCAATCTCACTAATATAACTGCCGGACAACTCCGACTCGGTCAGCGTACACTCGTACCGGCATGTGGTCGCATTTACAAAGCTGTACCTGTCAATCTCCTTACGATACAATTCGTTCCGCAATTCTGCCTGGTCTTCCTCCGGCGCAAGCACATTGCCTTCATTATCACATCCTCCATCTCCAAACACCATACCTACGATTTTTGGAAGCACTATCTCTCCCGCCCTCGCTTTTGCCATGTTCTCTCTTGCTTTTTGAGTTATAATCGCATTATTTGCCATCACAAAATCTCCTTCCCATAAATTGAATTAAAATATCTTGTACCATCCATCAAAACAGAACCATCAAAAAACCATGTATCCTTTTTTGTTACCGTTACTGATATAACATCCGCTTTCTCTCTCTGGTTATCAATTGCCAAATACATTTTCGTACTCATTCTGGATATATTTTTTTGCTTCGACCGCAAAAAATTAATGCCAAAACAGAATCCTGCCCTGACACTATCAGCTTTCTCTTTAATATTCCATGTGCTCTTAACCCGCACACGAGGCTTTCTAACTGCCTCGTCCGTCACAGTCCCCCCTTCATCATATTTCAGTCCAACATGCAGGTTATACCGCTTTTTCCCGTCCATAAGTACAGAACCATCAAAGTTCCATGTACCGTCAAAGATTCTGGTCCTAAAGAACGGGACACGCATATGCAAGAGCACCCTCCTTAGAAATATTTTTTCCACTCTGCAATTATCCAGTTCCATCATCACCCTGTCGTTCATGGTGTACGTAGTATGCGATTGCTTTAGCTTATCCAATTGCCGCCTCGCCTTTTTTGTATCCAAGGTGCCTTCCCCCATAAAACACACTTTAAATACATTTGGATGATCAGGAACATATCCAAACTCGCCCACGTCATTACAATCTGCTATCCTGACCTTAAATCCCATAGTATTTTCAAGATATGACTCCATCCGATAAGGTGTCATAGGTGCACGAAAATCACGCTTTTGATAAATTCGTATGCGCCGTTCTTCTACGGGAAGGTTTTCTAATACCGGCAATCCATATTTTTCTTCATGATACCTGAGTCCCCATGTCGCCGTTTCCGGAAATAACTGTTCAGGCAATGACTCTATATATTCTATTGCCTCATCCAATTCAATCCCCATGACTTCAAACAGCCATTTACCAATATAAGACCTGTCATACCACCCCGAAGTTACATATGAAATCATTTCTTTTGCTGCCTCACTCTGGGGGAAATTATCTAAATCAATCATATGTTTCCTCCCTTTGAGTAAATATTACCTCTGCAGTATCTGCATATTCATTTGCCTTCAATACGACGTTATCATGTGCATCATTAATCAAGAAATCACTGAAATCTTCTATCCCTCCGATGGAAGCCAGTAATGGACGCACATCATTATACCGAAGAATCCCTTCTCTTTTTGCATCCACATAAAGCCCAAATACAGCTTTTCTAAACGATTCTTCAACTTCTTCAATCGTAAATCCTACATCTTCGTCAAGAACAATCCCTGAACAAGTATATGTAATCGGATGTATTTCAGCAGCTTCTACGGTCAGCTCAGCACATCCTGTAGGAAGCAGTCTTTGACTTCTGTCATCTGGAGATACGATATGATCATAAACCGCTTTTGACAGTTCCTTGCTGGCCGCAGCTCCATTTGCATCCACTAATATCAACTTGACGGTACCCGGACCATTCCACCCGGACAACACAATGCAATCCCCGATACCGTTTACTTCTTTGGCCCATCGGATGTAATCACTGTCATTGCCGGCATACGACATCGCTGAAATATGTTCCGCATGGATTCTTTCATAAAAAGCATCATCATCCTCTTCTTCCGTACCTCCAGTAGCAGGTTCAGGATTCGTGACGGATACTATTCCCTGTCTCGGGACTGCCAATATTGTAATTGTATCTGCCTTTACATTAGAATCAGCCCCTGCCTCAACCGCTGTGACCGGTATACTCGCCTCTCCCGCCACCAATTCTACTGTCTCTGTTGATTCAAACTCAATTGCCTCCGTATCATCTACAGCCGGCACACAAAACACAGTTCCCTGCTCAATGATAATCCCGGGTTCTCCCGTAACCACGACATTACCCACAGCATAATTTGCAGGATGTCTCATCAGATGCACCTGCTCTCCATGAAGATCCAGCCATTCATCAAATGCATACTCCGGAAATGCGATCATAAGCGTACGCAACAAATTGAACTGTATAAGCTGTGATATCTCAATTGCAGCAGGCATCGTAAAATCATGGGCGAAATCTCCCGGCATATCACTAATATCATCCGGTAGATTTTCCATCATGCGTTCATGGATCATTTCCGGTTCGCTCTCTTCAATAAAATCCGGATTCGTAAACTCTGGTCTCATGCTTATCACCTCCTATCTGTCTAATTCAAGACTCAGCGAAAACTCCTCCCACTGGACGGGGACTATATCAAATGTCACATTGAGTCCTTTGGGCTTCCATTCAAACACGAAATTCTCTACGGATTCCGTCCGTGGATTTACCATAAGCGCTTCTTGTATCGTCCTTTCTACTTCCAATTCTACAGCGTTTTCATCATCTTCTTTTAGAGCATCCTCAAATTCCACTCCAACATCTTCATCATATGCGAGACAGGACAGCCTTTCAGTCTGTAGCGCCTTGTAGCACCATATCCGGTAAGCTTCATACCCATCGCTCCTCACAACCTGATGTTTCGTATCAATAACAAAATCACCTTTCTCTACATCCCACGCAACAGAAGACTTAAACTCCGTATCATACTCTTCTTCATCCTCTTCAACCTCCGGAATGTCAAATACCGGGAAAAGCTCTCTTTCTTCTTCGTCCACGTTTCTCCCTCCTATGCGTTGTCTGCCCTTACTACAATGTCAATTACCACCGGTTCTGCCCTTACCCACGCCACCAGCACACGGTCTCCGGGCTTCAATCCCCTCATTTTCTCCGGAATATACACCTCATTCCCTCCACTGGCTTTGCATAATACATCACCGGATTTCCCAAGCGTTAGCTGTCTGCATACCTGATAATCATCATTTGCAATTGGAACCGGGAAGTCATTCGTTACCAGTTCATAAGATTTTGTAATTTCCCCAAAATCCAGAACTGTTTCAGGAATGCTTTTTTCCGTCATCCGATTATCCAGCACACAGGCAAGACTTTGTAACCCTTTATTTTTCTGTGACATTTTACACCTCCATCAAAACGTACCTTCATCCACCCATCCGTATACATGGGACTTTTTCCAGCTGCGTGTAATCAAATGCCACGGATGAGCGCTGCCCGGGTTTGATCTTGTGATCTTTGCTTTCCCGGCGCTGACTTTATACCCTTTCGCCCCCTTCCTGCTTGACACATAATGCCTCCCTCCTTTGAACTCAACCACATCTCCGACCTTGTGGATGCTTTTCTTGCTTTTGGATGACTTTTTATTGTCTGTATCCTTAAGCTCTGCTTTTTTGAGATCCATCTCCATAGACATATCATCACAGTCGTGTCTGATTCCGATAACCCAATAATATCCAGACACGGTAGTCATCTTGACGTGTACCATATCTCCTTTCCGGATAATCGGGATATCCGCCGTCTTAATCGTGATCGTCTCTTTCGGCTTTCCATCTTCATGAAGGATGTCCTTTGCAGCTTTCTTCGCTTCCTTCAGGCTCTCATCCTTACTTCTTGTATACATCTTCTGCCGGATCCCGTATTCTGTTTTTCCATTAACGGTAGCTTGAACAGGAGTCCGCCCGTTATTCTTTTGCTCACCGGTAACCTTGACCCGGGTAACCATCCCGGCTGTCGTAATCTTATGCGACGCTGATGTAAGATTGCCTGTTTCGGCAAAGTGATATACATCCTCATTGCTCCCGTATGCCAGCACCTGTACCTTACCTTTGGAAGCACGGATAAAAGATTTATCCGCACCCTTTTTCTTAGCTTCCTCCAGAATATCCAGCAAAAATGTCCCTAATTTTTTGTTTTTATACACCTGCTTTCCATGCTTTACGTTTGGTCCGGTATACTTTCCCATTGGTATCTTCCAGCGCTTAAATAACTGGGTAATAGCAGACTTGGTTCTTGTCCCGGATTTAAAATACAGATTATCGCTGGATTCCTGCAGGTCATACAAAGTATCGTATACCTTTACCTTCAACTGCTGTGAGGAAGATTTCGCGCTGGGATTCCATTCTATGATACGTCCCCGGACGGCTTCTTTATTCTTTCCACCGTTATAGGAATACATCAGAAAGATATACCTCCCCGGCTTCGCAAGGGAAGAGAAGAGTCCTTTTGAAGTTTTATCATTTTTTGCTGTAAATGAAATCCTGGCCGCAAGTTCCTTTTCCGGCTCCTCCCAGGACAAATCACTAACACATCCAGAAATATCATACTGCTTGTTTTTTTCCGTCAGCAATATGACTGTATACTTATATTTTACAGGCTCTAACATCTCCTCCCTCCTCTATACTGCTACATTAAGCACCGTCCCCGGATATATCCAATGCCCTTTACTGCTGCTCTTTCTTCCATGTCTTTTCGCCGCTTTTTCAATCGTTGACTTATTAGCATTGTATATCTTTGGCCATTTCGTCCCGCTGCCACAATACTTCTTAGCTATTTTCCACAAGGTGTCCCTGGGTTTGACTTTGTAAGTTTTTTTCGTTTTTTTCTTTGCAGATGTTCTAGACTTCTTTTTTTTCTTTGTACCTTTTTTACTTTTTCCAATGCCTAATTCCTTTGTCGTGTAGACTTTTAATTCCCGATACTCAACAAAGGTTATAGAATAGGAATAGTCACCAGCTCCTCCGAATGCCTTATACTTAAATGATTTTATTGTGACGTCACAGTTGATTCCTCCGCCGGATACCACCAAATTGAGCACGGTGCATTTTTCCATCCAGCTTTTAAGCTTTTTAATACATGTCTCCGGTTCAATCCATTGACGGTTAAGGGCGCCATTATTATGGCTTTTCCCCCAAAAGAACCCATCCCATTTAACCTGCAGCGCATCCTTTCCAGAAGGGAACGCATATGTCCCCTTCTTCAAGATGTCATATTCCTGATAGTTCATACTGGTGTTCAATTCAATATCCTTATCCGGAAGAGATGGAAACCGAAATGATGATTTGGTATTCTTTTTTTCTTTCAAATATATATCCATATCCTGTCTCCTTATGTCGGCATATTTTCAAATGACTCACTAAGAGCTACAGATATCTCTGCTCCTATATCATCTGCAAGCTCCCTCATATGTGCCTTTATCATCTTCATGACACTGTTATCATTGGTCTCCGAAATTTCAAACTGCGGAGATACGTTTACATTGACCACGATCGGTCCAGCTGTGCCTGTGCCTTTGCCAGTCCCTCCGTCTGAGCCGATTTCCTGCGGTATTGTTTCACCGTCAGCCGCATCCAGCCAATCATTTCCGCCCTTGCCATAGCCATCAATAAATCCTCCGTCCGCATGAGCGCTGACACCCATAATTTCACCGGCCTGTCTCCATAACTCCAAGCCCCGCTTTCTGCGCTTTCCGCCTAACGGAATGATAACCTCAGGACCATCCTCACCCCACAGGGTAAGTTCCGGACCGCTGGAATATCCGCCCTCTGCATGGGAAGAAATGCTTCCGCTTACAGTGGCCGTTCCAGAGCCGCCGCCGCTGAAGCTGATAGTGGCCGTTGGGTTTGCCAGCTTATAATTTGCCCGTATGGTAACCGTCGTTGTCGTATTAAAGCCAGCTGAAAACGCACTGTTAATAGCGGAGCCAACCTGACTGTAAAGACTTGATATGGCGGTCTGTATCGTGCTCATGGAAGCCGTAACCGCATTCCCCACACCATTCCCTACACTGGTGGAAACCGCTGAATAATCGGCGCTCTCAACCGCTGCAGACGCGGCGCTTTGAAATTCACTTCCTAATCCTGCAGACCATCCTGACAGGTCTACTTCCGGAGGATTCTCACTGAGTTTTGCACCAAGTGCCGCACTCGCCTGTGATGTATCTACACTCTCCACACCGCTTGTAAGCGCACCGCCCGCTGCTTCGCTGATGGCCGCACTGCTGTCAGCCATAGAGCTTGTAATCTGATCAGGAAGGGAAGCGGCAACCTGTCCCATCATTGACGCAACCGCACTTTGGATTTCTCCGTCAAGCCCTTCAAGACCGAGCCAGTCTACTGCGGATGCAAGCCCTTCCCCACTCATGCCCCACTGGGTAGCATCAACTCCACTTGCCATAGCATTATTGAGGGCAGTCCCTAATTTCTCTGCAACAGACCCTTCAATATCCGGAAGGATACCATCCAGTTCACTTCCAAAGGCCTCTTCAATCGCCCGTAACTGAAAACTTTCTACATTGACCGCCAGCTCACTTACATTTGCCTGATAGCCTTCTGTGAGCGCCGCAAGCTGATCATTATACTGATCCTGATTAATAGCGTCTGTTTCTAACTGAAGATTAAGATTTGTAAGCGACACCTGCAACGCATCATCATAACTGTCAGCGGCGCTTTGTGCCTGAGCCTGCAATTCACTTGTAAGGTTCGCAAAAGACTCCGCATCCAACTGAGCACCGGAATACTTTATCTTCAATGCCTGCATCCCAGCTTCAGACTGTGCACTGGAAAGCTGGTTTGTAATGTCCGTGACCTGCTGCTGCAAACTGCTGAGTTCCTTTTGCTCATCCATCGTAATTACACCATCTTCCAGAGCAATTTTTGTTTTAGCAGTCAGTTCACTGCCCGCGCTATCCAAACGGTTCTGTATATCCTGATACATGGTATCCAACCCGGACATGTAGCCTTCCGTCTCTTCCGGCTCCAGAAGAAGGGATACCGCTGCCGTCGCTTCATAATGCTGGTCCGTGACATACTGCTCCGCACTCTGTATCATATTTTCAATACCTGCCCGGTAGGATTCGACACTGCTCTCATCATTGATCATGCCAAGCCCGGCCTTCCAGTTAAGTTTCCCCATACTGGCAACAGCACTCTGTAGATTTCCAAAAGAATTCTCTGCTTCCGCTGCCGCCGAAGCAAATCCCGTTAATTCAGTATCATCTCCACCGAACACGATCTGCTTTGCCGCATCCTGTATCTCCTGCATAGACAGACTAAGATCTCCAAATGCATTCCTGATCTTATCCGATGCCGCTTCCTGCATCATGGCGCCGAATTCTGCCGCTGAGACTTCCGTATCCTTATAAGCCTGTTCCAGCTCCTTTGAAGCGAAGGTAGTCCCCTTAAGTGCATACTCAGACTTTTCAGCAGCATTGACTCTTTCTTTATGCATGTCTTCAACCTTGCCACCGCCAAGCATACCGGCCAGTCCGCCTATGCCGGCGCCAATCAATGCGCCTGTTGCAGTTCCTATTATTGGTATGGGTATTGCAGTTCCAATCATCGCACCTGCTGCTGCGCCTGCTGCTACACCCCCAAGCTTCATCGCACCGGATGAAATATATGTTGACTGTTCATCACTGTCCTTTGCCTTTGAAGCCTTATACAAATCCTTGATACCACTGATACCAGCGATTCCTCCAACAACTCCGCCTGCTATGGAACCCGCACCCACAGCAGCCAAACCTCCGGCCGTGGAAGCTCCTGATCCTAAAGCCATACCTGTTTTCCCAAATAATCCCATCAGGCCAGTACCAGTTGCCATACCAGTACCCGCGATTTCGTCTGCTATAGTAAATGATCCAATCAACTTTGACAGAGAGCCCGTCTTCGCACTGGTAAGAACACCTTTCCCCAGACTCATCCCCTTTACTCCCATGCCAAGTAACGGCAGCCCGATTTTTGCAAGCATCGCGGCAGATAACCACGAAGAAAGGTCTGCTGACTGCCCGCCCGGAAGAAGTTTTGAAGCGTTGGAAAAAGCCCCCGAGACTGTATTCCCGAGTGCTCCCATGATATCCATCCCCTGGAATCCTTCTGAAAATCTTTTTGCGAACTGCGCTCCAATACTTTCCCCTTCGCTGAGCGTCGAGGATACGTCTATGCCTAAAAGCGTGAGGATACCGGCAGAGATTCCCGTTCCAAGTCCCATTCCGATATCCTTTGCCGCCGCCCCCATTTTTTCTTTACCGCCTCCAGACCACCATTCCATAAAAGGTTCAGCGACCAATTCATCCCATGCTATGTTTATTTTTCCGAATATGCCGGCCGCATCCCATTCCGGAGTATCAGTAAATTCAGATATCTTTTCTTTTATACCGGCCGTAAAACGATCAAACCTGTCCATACCGCTCATCAGCGCGCTCTGTACATCCGGCATTTTTTTCGTGAGCCAATCCAGACCATCCATAAGATACGGTGCGATCCTTTCACCGAATGCATTTTTCACACCTTCAAGCGCACTCTTAAATAAAGTGAATTTACCGGATAGATTATCAAGCATTGTATCCGCCATACGCTTGCTGGCGCCGTCTGCATGATCTACGGCCGTCGTCAGTTTATTCCAGTCGCTTTCTGAAGCGTTGACGATGGCAAGCATACCTGACATTGCTTCTTTACCAAATATCGTACTTGCAGCCGCTGTCTGCTCTGTCTCACTTAAACCTCCAAGACTTGTCCTCAAGTTCTCCATTACGCCCCGGAATGTCTTCATATTTCCATGGCTGTCTGTAAGGGAAATATTATATTTTTCCATAGCCGCCGCCATTTGGGCCGTAGGCGATGCCATATTGGCCATAGCCGTTTTCAGAGACGTACCGGCCATGCTCCCTTTTACAGATGCATTCGCCATTAATCCAAGAGCAAGGGATGTATCTTCAATGCTGTACTTCATAGCACCGGCAACCGGAGCTACATACTTAAACGACTCCCCCATCATGCTTACATTTGTATTCGCATTACTGGAAGCCTGCGCCAAGACATCCGAGAAGTGCCCGGCATCCGAAGCTTTCAGGCCGAATGCTGTAATCGCATCCGTAACAATGTCTGAGGTAGTTCCCAGACTCTCCCCGGAAGCCGCCGCCAAATTCAGTATTCCGCTGATTCCGCCAAGCATGTCCTTTGTCTTCCAGCCGGCCATTGCCATATAATTGAACGCTTCCCCGGATTCCTGCGCAGTGAATTTTGTAGTAGCGCCCATTTCTTTGGCCTTATCCATCAACTGGGTAAATTCCCCCTGCGTAGCTCCTGATATGGCCTTAACCTGGCTCATTTGCGCTTCAAAACCTGCAAAGGTACTGACCGAACTGCCGATAGCCGCGCCTGCAGACAAACCCACACCTGCGGCTGCCAGCGGATTCGCAAGCATACTTCCTATCTTCCGAATAGGCGCTGTAGCCATATCCGCCACTTTCAGAGTTGTAGTCCACACTCTTCCCGTAAAACCTCTGATTCCGGATACCACTTTTGATATGACTGGAGAGGCCATATCTTTTACCTCCATAACCGACTGATATTTTTGCCTCCCCCATTCCGTCATTGACCTCATTGTTTTCTGATACGACTTTTCAAAACCTGACACTTTTCCGGCTTTTTCCATCGATCTGGAGGCTGTTTTAGCGGCATTATCCATTCCCATTAACTTGCCTGTAATTGCAGACAATGCATCTGTCTTATCAATAACCTCAACGGGAATCTCGATTTTAATCGTCTGCGCCACTATCATACACCCCCTCTGTCTCTTTCCTCACCTTCCAAACGGATAATCATGGAGGCAAATAAAAATGCCCTCACACCTGAAGGCAACTCCATAACCTGATCCGGAAGAATCCCCTGCCTCTGAAAAATATGATGAAGCAGAGTTGCTTTTCCTCCGGCCATTATTAGTTTTTTGCTGTTTCTATCCGCTTGTCTTCATCACTGATGACTTCCTCATCATCGTCCGCATAGCCGCCAAGACGATCAATAGCTTCCATGATCCTTTCCTTTTCCCCAGGAAGAAGTACGGCTTCAATGACATCCAGCGCATTGATGATGACATGTCCCTGTTTTTCAAGCCCTCTCCACAACTCCCTGTTATCCCATATTTTCTCCTTATCCCTGTCTACGGTGGAATTATAGATAACGGAACACCTGAATTTTGCAACATCCAGCTCTCCCGCAACCTTGATCCCTGCACGTTTGTTCTTTACATAACTCGTATATTTCTTACGTAATTTGAACATAGATTCCTCGCTGATAGGAGTTACCGTAAAGGAAAAGAAGAACTTCCCTTCTCTCTTGATCTCAAAAGTCATTTCCTCATTGGCCGCGTAATCTGCCGCTGCAAGCAATCCTTCAAGCAGCAAATTTTCGTTCTCGCGGATCTGCTGTCTGGTTTCCTCCTCCGTAAAATCTTTTTCTATCACTTCGTTTTTCTTATTTAATTCCATAATCTTCTCCTTTTCTAAAATTGAAAAGCCCCAACGAACCATCGTCCCGGGGCTTCCTTTCCGTATCTGATTATTATTAAATTGTGAGGCTGGACCGTGGTTCCACTTTGCCGTTACAATGCAGATTATAGGACCGTTTCAGCACATCTCCTGTAGACACATTCTGTAAATCATTGTCACCCGAGAAAATGCAGTCTCTATACGTAATCCGTTCCTGAGAGCCGTTTCTTCCTTCAATAGTGCCGTCTAATGTCATTACTGGCGACTCCCCGTTTGCAACTGCCTGGATTACTTGATTAAACAGATATCCATCCAGCACCACAATCTCCGATATAACAAGCGTGACACCGATCGTGCCGTTGACCTCCAGTTCCCGGTTCTGGCCGATCGGATTATATTTACTATTGCTGAAACTTCCTTTCGACTGGAAACTATCCACTTGTGCGAAAGGTGCCCCGTCTTCATTGTAAAGCATTGCATCCGAACCCGATCTGGCATGTCTCGCATCCGCTGTTGCGTTTGGATTTAACATTCTTCATCTCCCCTTCCTACTCTAACGTACTGAATCCAAATTTATAGAACAGATAGATATGTTCTGCGGAATCTTTGTCTATCACGTCAATAATAAACCAGCATGAATCAATATCCGCAGTATACTCTGTACTTTCTGTTACTGTACCTGATACAAGCTTTCCTTCCTGTACCATGTTGTTACAAATCGCCTGCAGTTTGCCAATAATGGTTGCCCTGCCGTTAACATCATTGTCCACTTTCCCGGCAAGGGCATCTGCCTGTGCATTTGTACGATACATTAACTCATATCTTGTCTTTACTCTCCGGATCTTCTTCCAGCCCTCATCATGATTTTCATCCGTGTGGATCATGGTATTATTTGCACTTTCAATCCACACTTCGTCATTCGTGTTATAGCTTAAAGCAAGGCATCCGCTTTCAATTGCCTTCTCATACTGACTGTTTGTAAAGAGTTCCTTGATCTCTGCCGCCCGGTTAATAACTGTATGAGTTAAAGACTGGTTAGACGGACACGCTGCGATCATCCCGGCTATCAGTGCTGCCGTCTGATATCCATTCAGTTCCCCGGTTCTCGTACTGATGTTTGGATTGACCACATAGACCATATTTTCCTTATCAAAACCGGCTGCCGCCTCTAATCTTTCTTCAAAATCCAAAGTATCTTTTTCAGCGACCACCCCGATTCCGAATCGTCCCGAATCGTAGATGCGGTCCAGAAAGGCGGATACCATCTCATGAACACCTTTATCCTCAGTATCTACGCAGATTGTGTTGAAATAATATTTCTCTATCTCCCTCAATGCACGGCTGTAGTCGGCATTTGTTACAGTTGGATCTTCGCCTCCTGCAAATGCTTCCTGGCTCACATTGCTAACAGCACCGTTTCCGTTTTCCTCCAGTGAAGCAGTAAAATTCTTGGATTTTGCAAATGCATCGACAAGCGCCTGAGCCTCATTATCCCCGATAGAAAAGCTTACCTTTTCAAATTCTTCCGCATCCTTGTAGACAATGCACTCTTTACGGCTGCTGTCAGCAAGCTTGGTACGTACGGTTACAGAAAATCCTGTCTTTCCCGGATACTGTGTCTCAATCTTCACTTTTCCAGTTTCGGCAGCCAGAGACACCGCTTCATTCGTACCGCCGTTTCCGACACGGAAGGCAATTAATTTCTGCGCACCCCCATATATAGCTTCACGCATGGCATCCGTAGTCCCGCTTGTGCCATAAGTCTTTTCATAGCCTTCTTCTCTCTCTATCATTTTTACGGTCCCAAGCGGTCCCATATTAGAGCGGAATAGTACGGCCACTATGCCGTCTACTGCGCCAAATTCATTGTTTTCCGTCCGTTTCTGGACATTAAAATAGGAACCTGGACGAATCTTCATTTCCCCTATCTGAAAATATCCTGCCATTTCTTATTTCACCTCTTTCTTCATAAATTTCTCTACAATACTTTGTGCTTCCGAAAGAGTAAGCTTTTCTGCTTTCTGGAATTTAAATGCCGCTGCCGCACATTCTTTTGGAACGTGCAGGGCAGTTTCACTTGCAGCAATCAACTCTTCCACCGAATAAGTCTCTGTTTTTACGGAAGCTGTTATGCTTTCCCTTTTGGCCACCTGCATTTCCTGTGCAATGCATGCTGCCCCGCTTGCTTTCGCTGTCTTAGACATAATTTCTTTTCTCCTTCCATTTTTAGTTTGTGATGCCTATGCCCGTAAGATGTTGTTTCTTCTCAAATCCACGCAGGCATCCATATTTTCCGGTTATTACAAGCTGGCCCTCTCTAAGGTAATCAGCCGTATTATTTACATGCAGCTCCTTCATCGACATAGGGGACTGGTCCAGCATGATGATTTCCCCTTCCACTTCCATACGTTGATGAATGGCAGCGATCATCTTTAACCGCTCCGATGGATCCGGACACAAAAGATGTACAGCCACCCTGCAGTCAAACCATGCGATAGAATGCATACAGTGCCCCGCAGTGCTTTGAATGTCCTGCAAACGGCAGAAAAATATGGGCTTTTCGGATGGCTCCTCATAATCTCCTATCCGGTCAATTCCTAAAACAATTGATTCCGGATACATTTTTTTGACAAACATGCTCACCGCCATAATCGGATCCGGATCTGTAGTTTCCTGATTTGGATACTCAAGGATGTCAAAAACAACCTCCTGACACATCACTCCCAGATCTTTCATGGGGTAATAGTCCGTAGATGACCACGACACACAAAAAGGTGCCTGATCAGACGGCTTCATCAGCACATCTTTCAGACACCTTCTTACAAGATCCTCTATGGTATTCATTACTTCCTGATCCTTCCGGGTATAGATCGCCACACGCAGGACTCCGGACGATGAACGCTCCCGGTTCACCTGCATGTCAAAACGATAGCACATCCTCGGATACTGGCTCTTTCCTCCCCAACCTTCTTGTTGGTCAGGAGGAAACTCTTTATTAAATATTGCCGGTTCGCCTCCATATTCCGCCATGTTTTCTTTGATTCCCGGATATGATGATAATCTGCTTAATAGTAACTCATTCAGATTCATTGCCCTCATCTCCTTTATCTTCCGATTCATCCGGTTCCTTGAACTGTTCTGGGAATCCTGTAACACTCTGAAGCCCGTCGCCGGAATATCGGATGTCCCATTGCCCGGCTTCCGCCTCCGCTGCCCTGATAAAAAAATGGTTGCATACATTCTGAATGTCCGGCAGATACAGTACCCGCAGTTCCCCGCCGGATACTGCCGTTACAATTCCCGCCTGTCCTTTTGGCCAGCTCTTATGCTTTGCGTAAATCAGCGTCCCGCGGCTTATCTCCTCCATGTTAAATTCTCTTCTTTCCGTGTTTACTAAAAACATCGACACCTCCTATCCCATCTCAAATATGGCCATAATCTTCGGCAGAGCCTTCTGCTGGATCCTATCAACATAAGGACGTGCCCCCATCTTCCTTGTTCTGTTCTCAAGATAGCCCGCATAGATGGCGGCACATAGGATTCCAAACATTCCAGTTTCTCCGCCCGCAGTACAATATGTTGACCAGGAACGCATCAGAGTTCCACTTCTGGTCCCCGGAGGGCTTCCAACAGGTGCCGGTGCCGGATTTCCTCTTAATACTTCCAGTTCCGCATTTCTAAGGGCATTGGCTCCGCGCATAAGCTTTGAATTTTTCTGCCGAATAGTATCCTCCTTCTTGAACTTCACGTCCCTTTGCAATACTGCCGCTGCTTCATGTGCCGTCATTTTATATCATTCCTTTCTTCCAGATAAATAATATCCGAGATGCCAAGGGAGCTGGCATCATCCACTACAAGCACCAGAAATCCTCTTTCTCCGTGAACCAGATGATCCCCTTTCCTGACTCCCGACCTGCCATCCGCAACAAGCGTATGTGTCAGGGAATGCTGGCTCTGATCAAAACGATGTTTCACCTGTTCAGACTGGTTGCTGCTGGCTTCCGCCAGAACACCTTTCACCTTCCTTCCCGTATTCACGTAGCTTTCCTTCGGGAATCCGGAAACCTTTTCCACTTTATATCTCATTACATCAAAATCTTTATACAGATTACCCGGCCTGAGGTACATGGGACTCCTGATCATCTCACGTCCTCCTGTTCCGGTGCATGCCGGTATAAAAATACGGCGGCTTCTTACTTCCCCCCGATGCGGATGCCGGGACAGAACAGGATTCCAGGGCGACTTCTTTCTTTAATTTTTCGTAATCTTCCCGCCAGAGCTTTGCCCTTTCTCCGAAAGAAAAAGATAACGGACCTGTCTTGGTATCCGGCTCATAAGCAAATCTTCTGCAAATGCTCTCTAAGAGTGCCAGCTTTGCTCGTTTCCACCTCTCAGGATACATCTCAAGCACTGCCTCAATCTCTGCATCCGTGAGGGCGGATGTATCAGCGCCGCCCTCTACCATCGTATCCCCCAATTCAAACCGCATCCGGTCCTTCCCCTTTTCCCGCACCTTACCCGGTTCATAAGTATATATTTTTTCCATCAGTTTCACCGCCCTTATCAATCAGTTAACTGGTTATCGGCCTCCGGAGTATGCCCTGTGGCTTCGTTACTGCCTTCAGGAGCGTCTGTTTCGGTCTCATTGGGGATTAATGTATCTGCCCTGTTTTTTGCTGCTTTTCTGACCTTTGCGCGGGTATCACAGGCATGCAGGACGATCAGAACATTTTCCTCCGTCACTTCACCGACAGCTTTCTCAGCATCAGGAATGTTCATCTGCATAATGGAAAATACGCTCTGCACTTGTTCCTCTGTCAGTGGTATGGACATCATCTCTGCTGCATCCCCATTTTCCTTATTAACTACAGGCACAATCACCTTTCCGTCAAATCCGTCAAATGCCTCCGTATCCAGTATTGCCGTTGCTTCTCCACCGGAAGCCACTGTATCGTCAATCACCGTAAGCACCCCCAAGCGTTCCTGCACCCCCGGCTCCGCTACAAGCTCCACCGGGATGTCCTGATCAATGAAAAACTTCCTGCCGCCAAAGCTGCACGGCTTCTTCGCAATCAGTTTCATCGCTTCACCTCCTTGCGCTTTATCTTTGTATTCTTACGCTGCATCCTTAAAGAACATCGCCAGGTCGTCCGCCGTCTTCTTCATATCCGTAGCCATGAGCCCTTCAATAAACTCCGAGTGCGTGCCGTTCTCCCCAAGATAATTCAGGATCGGCAGAATGTTCCCATTGCCAAGCATATCCCATGTAAAGATATAACCTGCAGACGGTTCTTCAATAGACGGGGAATTTGTCGCATATGCTAAGAGAAATGCATTTGGATCACCGATATAGGACATCTTGGCTTCTTCCCCGAACTCTGCCTTATTCATGATGGAACGTTGCACAGAGATCCTTTCCATCTCGAACAACTGGGAAAGCACATTCACATTAACGCTGGCCGGATTAGCCGTCGTACCACCGTATTTTACCCGCTCTAAAATGGCCGGATGCTTTTTCAGCGTATTATACACATTTACACCCAAAGCCATCCTGTTCGGTCTGCGTCCGGTAGATTCCTCCATCTCAGTACTCTTCTGATTGACAAAATCAACCGGGTCGGAGTTCCCGTTGCTGAATTTAATAAACTGTCCATCTGAAAGTCCGGTGCTGTCAACACCCGTCATTTCATTTCCCCACACTCCTGAGCGGAAATACTTCCGCGCGAACATAGCATCCTGATGGATGTTCGCCTGTGCAGATATGGTTCTCGTCCTCTGCTGCTTCGGATCACGGGTTGCCGGTCCGAGTCTCCTCGTAAGGTCAGTCTGCCGGATCTGGTCTATTCCCATAATCATCTGGTCTACAAGACACGCAAAGGTTGCAGTATCTTCAGAAAGTACTGCCGGATCAACTTTGCCGTAAGCCGGCTTTCTCTGCCAGCTGTCACGCAGCAGATCCTCCTTCTTGAAAATATAATAGTTGTCCGAAGACAAACTTACCGGACATATCGGAAAGATCGTCCTTGCAAAATAATTCGCATCACTCTGGTAATATGCCAGTGCAATGTTTGATAATGCGGTGTGCGGCCGGAATGTCCCTTTCGCAATCTCCACCGCAATACTTCCTGCCGTTCTTTTCATCTCAATCTACCTCCTGTTCTTACTCTGTTGGTTCCACTGATGCGGAAGCCGCCTGTGCACCCTTCTGATATTTGGCAATCTGTACTCTTAAATAGCCGTCCTTTGAAACACTTCTCAATGCAAGCCCAAGTACATACTCACCTGATGCAGCTGCTTTCGCAAAGCCGTCTGCACCGGCCGTCACTTCTGTTCCTTTTGTTATGTCCTCTCCGGCAATTACGTAGCCAATATCCTTGATCTGGATATCCACGTCATCTCCCTTGATAACTTTTCCGGCTTCCACCCCTGAAATGTCATTTACTCCCGCTTCGATCAGAGAAATGCCGACCAAAGGCTTTGTACCACCAGAAGCCAAAACTACATTGCCGTCTTCATCATATACCATAATGCGGTTCCGGCAGTCATTTATATCAGCGCCTGCCTGTTCTACGATGGTCACACTCTGATTGATCTGTACCCCGTTAAAATTTTTGTTTGCCATCTCTTTTCATCTCCTTTCTAGAATCCGGCCTCATCTTCATATGCCGCATATAGCTCCGGGTGGTTCTCCCATGCCTTGGCCAATGCCTGGACAGAACTAAGCGCCGGATCCTCTTCCATATATTTTTTGGCAATGCTCTCAACCTTTGACTCATGCTCGCTCTTGGCCACAGGTTCTACAGCTGAATAAGGTGTATAAGGGCTGTGATGCCCGCCGGTCTTTCCGATCTCGCCAAAAACCCCGGATTTCTCCACCGTACTCACCGTCTGGTCAAGAATAGCGATCATATCATTATAGGCAGTTTCCCCGGCAGCTTTCAGGCTTTTCAGCACAGGAAAAAGCTCTTCTTCCTTTTTGCCGATGATGGCATAGCGCTTCGCCACTTCATGAAGCTCCTTATCCTCAGAATCTTCACGGAACTTTCTCAGGCTCTTAAGCTCCGCTGCTACTGCCGGATGAAGCCCTTTATAAATATCCTCCGGTTCCTCCTTCGGCTGCAGGTTGCCAAGCCCAAGCGTCTGCAATGCCTTTGCCACAGCGTCATCATCTTTTTTTCCGGATGCCTTCTTCTTTTCCTCTTCATCCCCCTCTTCCTCTTCATCACCGGCGGCTTTTCCTTTGGTATCAGCCTTCTTAACTCCTTCCCCCGGCTCGCCTCCCGGTTCTCCCATGCCGTCATCAACACCGCAGCGTTTTTCAATATCACTCAAAAACGCTGCCTCAGACGGTGTCAGTTTGCTTTTGTCAATCTTCATTCCCATGTCTTGTTCTCCTTTCACTTCTTTCCTTTTATTTCCTGCGCCAATTTCGGCGGCAGCTGCTTTTTCAATGGATTCCGCCAGCCTGTCCCTTGCTGACTTCATCATCTCGACATCAGCCTCTGTTACGGCTTCATCTTTTCTCACAATATTGGAAGACTTCCCCTCGGACCACTGGGCAATGGAATCCTTTACGAATGTGCAGAATTCTTCTACACTTTCCTGCATTGCATTTGCGGCCGCAGTGCTGTCCAGGTCTCCGTCATTTAAGATGGAACAAAGCGAGGACTGCAGGGCATAACAGATATCCCATATCTCATCTGCAATTTTACGGTTTTTAGCTTCATTTACCCTGTCGCTGAAACTTACCGAATCGCCTTTCTGAATCTCTTCCATTGCATTGTCAATTTCTTCTTGCTCCATGCCTGCCGCTTTTGCAATGAAAGCAACCAGCTTTTTCAAGATCCCCGAACCCTTCTCGCCCCCACCTCCTTCTGACGGGGCTTCCTGCTCATCCTTTCTCTTGTAGAGCTTGATATGTGCGTCCGGATTAGCCCCCTGATCTACAAAATCAACCTTTGTGATTTTGAGATTTTTTAATTTTGTTGCCATATGGCTCCTCCTTTCTTTGGATTTATATCATTCAAAAAGACACCCTGACGGATGCCCTTCTAAATTACCCCCATTCTTCTGCTTCAATTCTCTGTGCCGTACCCTCTACGGAAAACATCGGATATGTCCCGTCCTTGACCCTCTCCCATACCTCCTGGTCTGTAACCTTGAAACCAATCCACCAGCCGACAGGAAGTGTACCCTCCGGGATACCCATAGCCTTCATCTTTTCTTCGGTGAAGACAACGCTCTCTACCAGAACTGCCGCTCCGCCTCTTTCATGCATCTCTCCGCCTTCACGGTAGAATTCCACAAAATTATAGGCAGAATTCTCTAACACCTCCGGCTCCACGATATCCTTCTGGAAATCTTCAATCAGCTCACCGTCTACCCTCATGGATACACTGGCCCATCCAAAGGCAAGCCTGCGGTCATCATCGGATTTCGTGACCCTGAACCTGCCTTTTATGTCCTCTTTAGGGGATTCCCTTGGTTCTGGGTGATACTCTTCTTTTGATTTCTGTATAAGCTCTGAAAATTTATACACTGAAATACCTCCTCTTTCCATTAAAAAAAGAGCCTGTCCAAGCTCTTCTTAAATCATATATTTATATATTCATTTCCTCTGTTATATTTTCCACTCTTCCATATTTTCTTCTCCAAAAATAGATACAAGCAGATCATACAAACGTTTTTTATATTGTCGGTGATGTTCTATCAATTCCGGCGGATCGGCACCCAGCCTTGCTTTGAATTTTCCTTCCTCTTTCAGCCTGTCTATGATTTTGTCGCTTTCTTCAGCAGACCACTTTATGATTTCTTCTTTCTTTTTTTCGGCCGCTTGTTGCTCTTCCAGAGTCATTTTATCCCAAATCTCTTTCCTCCGTTTTAACTTTTCTTCTTTGGCAGCCTGCCTTTTTTCATCCGCCATCATCTTTTCCATCTCCTATATCCAATCCCCATCTTTTGGGCTTCCTCAATAACCCCTTCATGCCTTCCATCATCCTCATCTATTAAATCTAATATCGGACGATTCGCATCTATTTTTGATGCATCTCTGGTCAACTCATAAATATATTTCTCATCTATACCGCGCAACACTTCTAAATCATATTCCATAAACATCCGAATATCTGCATCACTAAAAGAATATTCATTTGAAGAGCCCGCCGGATGGTTATGTGTGACATATGAACCTTTTAACTCATCTCCCATGTCTTCATCCACATACACATTCTCTTTACCCCCAAAACACTGAAAAACAAGCCCCATACTCGTTATAACGATGGCAGATTCTTTATCATAGTTGACAAGTTCTTTTTCGTATCCTCTTAATGTAGATAATACCACATCTTTTGATATATTATCAAGTGAGCCCAGATATTTTGGTGGTTTATGGTCAGTATTTTTCGCCTCATCCTCTTCGGAAGAATCCATATAATGACCATATAATGATATGTCATCCATTCCTGCGCCCAGATTTGGCGGCTCTGCTTCTATATATTGAACCGCACACCGGCATCTTGGATGTGCGGGAGGAGTAAGCTTCTGACCTGGATATAATTCTTTTCCTTTAAAATCAAATTCTTCATCCATTCCAACCGACGTTCCATCCAAAGCTTCACAGATACTACATACATTTCCGGTTCCGGCAGTAACCCACTTCTTTTTCATTTTACCCATCAGGCCTTCTGCCTGCGCCTGCCTTACGGTTTCATCCATCCCCTTGTTGAACGCAAAAGCCATCTCGGTATGCGCTATGGTATAAGCTCTCTGCCTGTGCTGCCTCTCAGCATACACAAGCTGCCTTTCCCTCGCCTTCCTCTCAATGCTTTCTTTCTTCATCCGGGGATGCTCTTTCGCTAATCTCTCCTTGATGCTGTTATAATATCTGATGTTTGCCTTTGCCTGTCCTTCCGTTAAACCAACGCAGGGACGAATCGTTCTTGCAAGTTCATCCACAGAAAATTTGTTTGTTACCCCCTTGAGCAGCAGTGCATTGATCGCCTTCCGCTGTTCTTCCGTAACAGAAGTGACAAAAGCCGATCCGCGGGCAGCGATCCACGATACTACATTCGGGACTCCTGTATCAAAAGAAAATCCATGTGGGAGGCCATCAAAAATCGGCTGCCCTTTCACTCCCGCCTTGATTGCATCCAGCCACACCGGGTACATCTTATCCGCAACCAGCTTTGTATAATCCTGCCGCCACAGCCGCATCGTTTCTTCGGATACCGTCCCCTCCAATATAGCTTCCCTAATTTCTTTGTAAGAGAATACCGTTCCCTGATCTTCCCAGAAAGATACCAGAAATTTAGCCGGCTCATCAGCATTTCCATCCAAATAAGCGTTCAGGCGGTTCAATACTTCCTGACCGTCTTTGCTGGCTGATTTTTGAATATATCTCTTCTTAGGTGCTTTGAATATAAACATACGCTCACCTTTCCAGCCGCTTCTTCGCTTCTTCAATCACTTCGTCAAACATGTCCCCGCCTTCCTCTCCTGCTGCCGTCTTAGGCTCTGGAGGCTGGCTCCGGTTCTGCTGCCGTTCTCTCTCTTCATCAATTTCCCGGGTATCTCCTGCCTTTTCCGGAAGATGCCCTATCTGACGCACATAATCTTCAAGACCATCATCCGGTACAACGACTCCGATACTGGTCATGTCCTTGATGAAAGCAGCCACCTTTTCAATGTCCGCGTCCTCAATATCACCGTGTGTAAGCTTCGGATAGTCCGTAATTCCCGCAAAATGCTTCCCGTTGATGTCGATCAGATTCGGAATGCCCTGACTATTAAATGTCTCTGTAATAATATCCAGATATGCACCACAGGCCATTGCAAACATTCTGGTTTTATCCGAACTCAATGCCCATGATCCACTATCCTGATGTCCAAGAAACATAAAATCAGCAAGGACAGTCATTGCTATCCTCGTATCATAGCGCTCTATAATCGCATTCGTGTCAAACTGTCTGGTGCCGCCGGTACTGAGCAGTTCCAATTTATAACCTCCGGGAAGGACAATCCCTTCTTTCTCATCACGTCTTATATTTCTTACTATTTCTTCCAACCCTTCCAATGCTTCCACCGCATCTTTGTTACTTCTATCCCATACGTTGAAATCTTCCGGAGAATAAATAACCGGCAGGCCGGCCAGATCCCTTTCTATCCCGATTCCTTCTATCTCTTGTATCCTGCGCTTAAAATACCATGAACGGTATGCATTCCTTAAAATGCTCCTGCCTTCCGGATTGTCTTTCCTTGAACGTGTCCGGAACAACATTCCCTTGCTCATGGGAATCGTAAACAATCCGAAATCCGGAGGAGGCATCTGTGTTATGCCAATCAGGTTGTCCGCTTCGTCATATTCCCACTGATAAAGGGTTTCCTGCGCCCTGATCGGGAGCTTCGCCCATCCGATTAATCCATCATCAAACTTGCTCCGGGTTCTGATGTCGCGAGTATTTCCCAGCCTGCGCTTATACACTATCTCATGAAAACTCCATCCATAGGTAAGGAAAGACAGTATCTCAGATATGGTGTCCGCCCAAGTAATCTGCATATCATCAAGGCATGACTGGACAAATTCTGCCGCCTCTTTATCCTTGCGGGAGCTTCCCTGGGGTTCCGCCGTCCATGTAGTCTGACGAACCAACATTTCAATCGCATATAGGATAGCCCCAATAATATCATCGTTATCAGCCATTTCCCGATATGCTTCTATCCCTTTATGCCCCTGCAGCTCCGGCAGAAATTCCTCATAAATAACACCGCCGTACCGGCGCTGTCCGATACGGCCTATTTCTTTTCTGTTACTTGCCATGGCTTACATCATCTCCTCCAATAACTACTCTTGCTCAATGTGTCTTTAGGTGGCGCCGAATAAGTTGTCCCATTTTCTATTTCATTAAAAGCGGAACTGCTGCCATCCACCATATCTTTGAATTTTGATTCAGGGAATGATTCCAATTGGTTGAAATACATTTCATTCCACTCTGCTATAAGTACATCTACATTTCCAGCCTGCCACTGCGCAGCAAAAGGCTCTGCCCTGGATTCCTTGCTTCCAGATTCAGGAAGAACCTTTACAATGAATCCGGATAACATCTTTGTATATGACTGCGCCTGTTCTTTTCCAGCCTGACCCGGATCCTGTGGAAGTCTCTCAATTACTCTGCCGTACTTAGCCCTGTCCGCCTGTGTGGTCATCTTAATAATCTTTCGCACATCTGAAGCTGCCAGCCTTTTATTTATGACATCAGCCACAATATACCGTCCGTTTTTCCGTTTTCCTATCAGCACTCCAGCTGTATATGCGGGATCGCCGTCTTCATCCTCACTGGTGGCAGCCAAATCCCATCCTCGACACCACAAGATTACATCCTTCGGAAGTTCTTCCAGCATTTCTCCAATCTGGGTTCTCTTAAAGAACAGGCCCGCCGCCGCTTTAATCTTCCAGTTTCCATACAATAAGCGCTCCCTTTCTACAAGCGGAAGCGCCTTTAAATTTGCCAAATATGCCGGATCATTTTGCAGTAAAATCTTATTGTCCTGTATTGTCGAAGCAATAAATGTAACGCTTTTAATATCTCTTTCATTATTTCCCTGTTCTACAAGCTCTTCTTTTGAATCAGACCATATGATTTCATCATTCACTCGAATCATATATCGGATAACACCGCTTCTCTCTGGAACCGGATAACCCGTATTTGGATCTATCCACCATGTTATAAAATCCGCCACCCATGAATCTGCATCAGGATTACATGTTGCCCGAATATAAGGCCTCACCCCACAGCTGGAACGATTACGGGACAGCATATAAAAAAATTGATGCTTAGTAAAATGTGTCAACTCATCATACCCAATCAGGGCTATTTGGGACCCCTGCCATTTGTTTAAATCTTTGTCCCCGTCAATATGCGCAAAGCCTACGCGAGCACCTGACTTAAAGCGCCAATGTCTACGGGGGGAAGTTTTTGGCAATGCCCCTTTAATGTTTCCATATACATCAAAGCTGGAATCCCATAATCCTCCTTCCTGCGTAATTTGAATCGACTGGCGCCTAAATATAACTGCGCCAAATCTTGAATTGTTAATATTTCTTAAGCATTCAAGAAGCAAGGCATACGTCTTTCCACCCCCGGCTGCCCCTCCATATATGGCTATGTCGGCCGACGTACTCATAAAGACTTCTTGCGGACCTTCTTGAGGTTTTAATATCTTTATCATTTATCATTCCTTCCATTGTCAGGGATGTAAATATGGACATCCTCTGCCTCCTCATCTTTATTAATAGCAGCCTCTTCAGTTACTTTTGTTTTCCATCCATTCAGCATGTCATCATATCTCTCATTAATCTGACGCAAACGTATAAGGGAGTCTATGCACTTTGTTTTAGCACGCTGTACTTTTGTTAATTCGGATTCCAATGCCGTAAGGCCATTAATCCAATGTTCTGTTTTTGTATAAGTATCGACACTTTTAGGTGTAGCCTTTCCTTCAACATAATCAGAATGTTTGCTCGTGCGGACTTCTTTTACATATAAACCCTTTGAGAGTTTACTTTCAAATTCCCTGATTTTCTGTATTAGATATCGTTCTCTAACAGAATAAGAACCTATTTGTTGTTTAAGGACTACTTCTTCACTGTCAGGAACTTCTTGCATAAGTGTAATTTCATCATCGTCAAAAACATCTGTGTATATCGTTGAATATGCACCATGTTTTTCAGCATTTTTATTGCCCCTTGGAACAGAGGGAGAATGACCGGCAGCATTCTTATTCCCTTTTGGTGCTCCTCTTGGTTTGCGAACGCTCGCTTTCTTTTTAACCGAGCGTTCGTTTTCTTTTTTTTTACTTTGCTCGCTTTTATTCTCATCCCATTTTTGAGTAGATTTCCATCGGCGAACTGTACCATCAGGAACTCCAAATTTCTTTGCAATATCAACAAGTTTCATACCGTTATGATACAATCGTTCAGCTTCAATACTATTCGGACTTCTAGCCCTTGCCATTTGCCATCACCCCGCTGTTTGTTTTGTTTCCTATTTTCCTTTATACAATATTTCCTTATCCGTTTTTGCATACGCGCAAAAGAACGTATGTTCCATCTCAGGAGAAGATAATATTTTCTAATAAAGAGGAAGAGCGGGGATACAATCCACCGCTCTACTCATGAATGTTATTCATTATAATGTCAAATCTTCGTTACAAATTCTGCTTTTGAGAAACCTTGATCCGGCTTGATCATCATTCTTAGGAAGTCCTCTTTGGAAAAATCAGATAGACGGAATACTTCTTCCGGCTTCATTCCCAACTGTTTCCCAATCTCTTCTACAGACTTACCTTCGTCCATAAGCTCCTTTACAATGGCCTTCATCGGTTCAAGCAAGTGTGTTCCCCTTGCCCTGTTGTGCGTAACCGTTCCATAGATATCCCCTGACTTATCTTTATGGTCAACAATCACGACCGGGACTTTACCGTCAAGCATAGATAGCAACGGCTCTTCTCCGGCAATCGTCCAACGATGAAATCCATCAATGATCGTAAAATCCGGGCGCACCACGATCGGGAGCGTCCATCCGTTTGACAATATGGATTGCTTCAATAATTCCAGGTTCTGCTTCGATACTTTGTTCGGATTATAGTCATTTGGTTTCACAATTCCTCTGCTCACCCATTGCATCGTTGACAAAGGGCTGGTTATCTTGTTATCCATTCTATAATCCCTCCTTCCTTTTGGCCTTTGTAATATATTTTCCGTATATCCTTTGGTACATCGCACGGAAGGAACGCAGCTTCGGGTCACCCGATATAATCCCTTCATAAAGGGCTTTGCAATCCTTATTATCCGCAATAGCCGAGATGCCCAGGAAAAAATTCCGGTAACGGTCTGCCACATACCGTTTATGCTTTGTCGGAAAATTCCCATTCATATCAGAAAACAGTTCCAAAAGGGCTGCTTTATAATCTTTTTCCTGCAGCCCATGTTCGTTCTGTTTCCGTGCGACGGTACTACGTCCAAACATTTCACTGTCCCAATACAGGGATGCGAGATACGCATTCGGTTCACGCTTCACTATCCTCTCCATAAGGTCTGGATAATATTCATTTAGCTTTACGAGGCTCTTAGCCGTATCAATTGAAAAAAACTGTGATACTCTTAACTGTCTCCGATTTGCCCCACACTGCCATAAATATAGATATACTTCCGGAATATCCACTCTCTCCATATACAAATATTTCCATACATCATTATCTTTCCAATCATAAATCGGAAAAATCTGTTTTCTTTTTGTCATTTTATTTCCGCCACGAGAAATAACAGCTATATTTTGCAGTCTTTGAACAGATTCCGCTGCCCTTATCCCTGTAATCGTCACTCCGTCAGAACATATCCTCGGCAGAAAATCCTGATAAGCATCAGCCCTTGACTTCAATAACGGGTGTGTGCATATAGCAAATGCAGGAGGATGTCTTACCCAAACGTCTTTTTTATATCTATCCCAGCATATAAAGGTTTCATCGTTGGACAACTCATTAAAACAGTTGTAATGTTTCACCTCAAGACAAAACCATTCAAACTTCGCCCCAATAAGCAAAAATTTCTTTCTCCACTCCCTCACCTTTTCGTCCATACATGGGAAAATAGCCTCTTCATCAATAAACTGCACCGTAAGCTGCTTTTGGTTAATCTCTCCTGCCTGTATCAAACTCATCACAAGTTGGGCCAAACACAAGCTGTCTTTGCCACCACTAAAAGACATATACACTGGCAGACCATTCCGAAACACATTCCGGATTCTGATTTTTGCTGCCTCTACAACATCAATACTTGCCGGACATCTCTTTATAGCCATATCTTCTCTCCACAATTCGTACAAATGACAAACCCTGCTGCTCCGACATACTCCTTACCAGATTCCTTTGTATTCTGCTGTGACGGAGTTGCCGATTGTATCATTATATCCTGTTCAACTGCTGCGTTCTGTATCTGTTGTTCTTTCCTTCCCGCATTTTCCTTAATATTTCGTATTTCCTCATCATCCAGCGTTCCATATTCTGAAATCTTATCAGTAATATCTTCCGCTTCCGAAACCATCTGCTTCAAGATTTCTTCATCAAATCCGGGAATATCCAAGTCCCCTTGCAGATCTTCAAGAAAGCTGTTAAGCGTATCAAGATTCTCAATTCCGAGACTAAAAATCTTATTATCAGCAATCATCAGCTTCTTTTTCTGATTGTCTGTAAGATTATCATACCGATACACCTCCGCGGTTTTTTTTCCCATAGCAACCAACGTATCATACAGTCCATTACCCGCCAGAATGGTATTATTTTCATCAATGACAACCGGACGAATCTGTCCGAACATTTCTACACTTCGTTGAAACTCCCTGAGCTGCTGTTCCGTATGTATCCTGACATTTTTCCCCGGTTTTTTTAGATCTGTCAGGTTCATTTTGATTATTTTCATGTTCATATCCTCCTATGATTTTTAGAGGAACGAACGACGTATGATACGCAAGTAGGCCATCTGCAAATAGCAAAAATGACAGCCTGCGTACAAGTGCACGCAAATACTGTCAAATGTCAGCGTATTTATTTAAGGTTTTCCAGATACTCCTTCGCACTCTGGATATGCCCTGCGGCTTCAGCCACAATAGAGCTGTCAATCTCGTAAATCTCTGACCATGCATTTTCAATATCTCCGGTCCACTGCCTTGCCGGCCACGGATGGGTGCCGCAGAGATAACCGTTTTTCCATCCATAGATCGGCGGCATTTCCAAATTGTAATAATGGATATATGCCAATACCTGCTCATGCGTCCAGTCAGATAAAGGGCTGTACCGCGTCACACCCTGCCCGTTGGTGTAGATGTTGTCCCCTTTTCCTACATAATTCCCATCGGTCCGTCTCCGGCCTAAAAGGATCATGTCAAGCTGTTCTTCTTTGTAATACTTTGCCTGCCCCCGGTGCTGGACGATATGGAACCACTGCGCCGCTGTCTTGCTGTCCAGTGGAAAGAGCATCTGCGGATGGGCGGCCAGCCAGCTAATGTCCTGTCCGGTATTGATTATGGACAATTCCGGCGGCTTATGGGCTTCTACCCATTCTATAAATGCTTTGTACTCTAAATTGCAGATAACAAGCACACAGGGGGTTATCCCAGCCTGCCTGCAGATCTCACCAAGCACCAGTGAATCCTTGCCCCCGCTCCATGCATAGGCAGCTTTCTTGCCCTTAGTCTTCTTTCTGATCTCCTTTATGGTCCTGCTTACCAACTGATCCAGTTCCGTTTTTGACACCTTCTGTTCAATGTCCATCAAAGCCTTTATCCATTCTGAATTTTTTATCCTCTGTTTCCTTCCAAGGACATTAGCCATGCTTGACACCCCGCTTTCTGCTCAATGCCAGGGCAACCGCCCCGGAAAGTATGACCGTCAGAAGACTGCCTGCAGTCTTATAAACCGCGATCCCCTGTACGTTACCATATCCAAATATCGGCAAACCGACTGCCATAGACAGCAGTATCCCCGCCACGATCCCCCGCGGCGCCAGCTTTACCCCTCTGAGCGTGAATACTGTTGGAAGAAGCGTGGATGCCCTGAACGTCCCATACATCAGGAACAGATGCGTCACCGTCAGCCTCGGAATGTTGGCTATGGCAATCCCGGCGCCCAGGAGCAGTAACATGGCACCCTTTGTCTTCCCGACCGTCTTTTCCCTAAAAATATCTGTGGTCAGGGAGGATGCTGCGCAAAGATTGCTGTCAACCGTGGACAACAGACCGGATATGATCATAAACAGGAACGGGGTCACCGCACACCTTGGAAACAGAGCCATTATCAGTTCAAAATTGATCACCCCGGTATCCGCTGCGGTGTATCCCATCCCGGCCCCAATAAAACCGAGAATCCCCATGGATAGGGGAACAACACCGAACAGCAGCGCCCCAACGAGGAATGCCCTGCCAATCCGATCTTTCCGGACGCAAAAAGCCCTCTGCCAGAAACACTGATCCCCGAACGGCCCCGACATGAGCCCGACCGTAGTCGGCAGGCCGAAGCCAAGGAATACCTCCCATCCCTTCTGTGAAAACAGTGCCCCGGCATCCCCTGCGGCCCCTCCTAGGCCCTTGACCAGCATTTCAAGCCCTCCACCATTCTTTATACCCAAAACCACAAAACAGACGCTTATAGCCAACATGAGAGCCATCTGGATAGCATCTGTCAGCATAGAGGCTTTTATCCCCGAAAACTGGGAATAGGAGTAAGCGATCGCCGCCATGGCCACCGTCATGACTACAAAGGGTATCCCTGTGAGCATGCTCAAGATTTTACTTCCGGCCAGAAGCTGTACTCCTGTTGATAATATGGACAGCGCACCGAGTTGGAACAGGTAAATATTCCTTACCGCTTCCGACCGGTATTTCCCATGCATATAACCGGACAGCGTTATGCCCTCTGGCATTTCCTCCCGGATTCGTTTGGCAAATGGGATAAAAAATATCAGGCAGAGCACATTCGGCACCAGGAACCAGAAGAGCCCTGCAAAGCCCTTCGTGTAGGCGTTCTCTGTAGACGTGAATAGAGCAGGCGCCCAGATCCATGTTGCCGCTATGCTCAGTGCCGACACGCACCAGCCGGTATTCCTGTTCCCGACGCAGAACCGCTCTATATTGTCCTCTTTCTTTGTCATGGCCAATGTTGCGCCCAGCATTACCACTGCATAGGCGAGCAGCACAACCAATGTGTAATCCATACAATTCCTCCTCGCTTTTTTATTCTGGAGGAGCTTTGCGTGCTTTCTCTTCCTGTCCATCCCCTTTCCCGAAATGATTACACAAAAAAGAGGCCTAGTATCTTCCAGACCTCCCGCGACGTTTGATTTAAAATTTTACGGATATCATTTTCTCACATTTATAGTAGGGTGTCAACCGAGACTTTTTCGGGATGGGGGATTTATTGTACGTTCAAGCCATCCACCCCGAAAATCAGTGCTGTAAGCTTTTCAGTTGCCATCCTTATGTCGGTATATATCGTATCTTTTGACACATGCTGCTTTTCTGCCGCCTCTTTGGCAGACAATGTATCCTCTGCCATATACATATCCCACAAGACTTCATACCGCCTCATTTCAATATCCCTGTTCGGGGATTTATCGCAGTACGCAGCATATAAGTCGAACATAGTCTCTATATGGGAAACTATGACTGCAGTCCGGGTAGCGCTGCGTTTGATGCTTTCAATAATAATCTCATTATCATACATGGACATCATGGATTCCAAAATATCCAGTGCAGATTCCTCCATCTGTGTCCGCCCGAAAACGGAATTCTCCGCATGTTCTTTCAACATACGGTAGTTACGCAGGAGCAGTTTTGTATTCCGAAGTCGGCGATCCGCCCGGCTGCTATATTCTTTCTTCTGCTCCTGCCTAAAGGTTTTCAATGCTTCATTCGCCCCAATCGCAGCGGCTTTCTCGTAAATATCTTTCAACTGCCCTTGTGTCAGGACTACCAGAGCCTTTTCGTCTTTCTTTTGAATATCCATGCCATCGCCCTCCTAAAAAATATTTCAAAATCATATCAGATTATGATATAATCTAATTGTCCACGGGAGGGTTGCGAAAGCACTCTCCTTTTTATTTCGCATTAAGTTCTTGTAAATAGCTTTTTATATCCATTTGTCCCGGAATACCATGGCATAAACTATCTTTATCCTGAATATTCCTCACTTTTTTCAAAACCTTATGCTGTTTTAATGATATTCCATACATTTTCTGGTAACAAATGGGGCCACACCCGGCTTCGATACTTGTAGTACTTTTCAATTTTCTTCCGCAAACCGAACATACCATTTTCCCATCTCCTCATTCCATTTCCCTACAAACCACTTCAACACTTTCAACCACAGACAGCCATTCAGCGTTAATCGCTTATCATTGCACTTGCTATATCCCATCCATCATTAAATGGGATAAGTTTCTTTGAATCCCTTATAGCGCAAAAGAATTCTCCATCCGTTTCATCTTCTGGTTTGAAAAATTCACAATCAAGGCAACCATTGCCATATCCACAGTTGCGGATTAATATTTCTCTTACTTTTCCTTGTTTTTCTAAAGCTGTCATATTTTCCTTTCCCTCCACAATTCCCCCTATTTCAGGAGAATTCTTATTTCGCTGATATGTTCCTGGATTGCAGATACCTTTTCTTTTTCCAAATCATCAACAGAATTATCAACAGCTTCCGCCAAAGCAGAAACCACATTTATCAATTCTTCCGATGTGTTATATTTCTTTAAAACTATTCCGTCAGAATAAGTAAATATCTCCATAGGAGTACCATCTGTAATTCCGGCTTTTCTTCTTATCACTTTTGGAATTGCGACTCTTCCCAAATCGTCAACTCTACGAACAATTCCCGTTGCTTTCATAATCATCCTACCTTTCTAACCTTACATATAGCCACGCTGTATCAATACTTTTTGGAGTTTGTTTATTGTTTTTCGTATGTTCATTTTATCAACTCTGGTGTGTCAAAAATGTTTCCAACAATAACAATTTCGTCACAGCAAGGAAGATATTCAAATTCGATACCATAATTTTCCTTTCCATTCGTCCCTTTAAAATCATGTTCCGACTTATCCCAAACCACAACATATATATGTACTTCATCATCGCATACCATTTCACATATGTCCTTTTCAAAGATTTTCTTTCTGGTTTTATCATCAAAATCCACATACTGGCAGACGGTTTCGGAGTCTACCTCAATAAATATTTTCTTTGGCGAAAGAAATAAATCATCATCAAATTGATTTTGATATGCAATATAAGTATGGTCATTGGTAGAGAATAAAAATCCCTCTACCCATTCTCCGTTATCAATTCTCTTTGCTCTAAATAAAATCTCTCTCATTTCCCTATCCTTTCGCATTACCATGTTTTATGGGTATAGCCTTTTGAATCAAATCGGATTACAATTTGTTTATAATCTGCCGGATGTTCATACTTTTTCAGGCACCAAGATATATTCATAACGCTCTGAAAAAATTTCACTTTTATCAATCGCTACATGGAACACCCAGCACGGGCAACTCCTTTTATACTCTGAATACTCAAGCCACCAGCCAACGCAAGGCTCGTGATCTTCATTTACTCCGGCTCTGTGACGTACATATCCATCACCAACAGCTATGTAATATGGCTTTTTATTGCGCTCCAGCTCTGCTTTTGCTATCTCTATCGCTTGCTCTCTGGTGTACCTTTCCTTACTTACTGCAAGTTCATCATATCCGCCGTAGAATGTGGCATAATCAAATTTACTCATTTTCACCCTCCAATTCTTTCAATGCGGCTTCGGCTTCTTTTTTTACAAGAAACCATGTTTCTTTGTAAAATTTGTCAATTACGCTTGCCATGCCATCACACGTCAATAATAGATACCCACTTTTTGAAATCTCTATCCGATTTACTGCCTGTTCATATACTCGATTGTTTTCTTCATGCCCGTTTAATATGTTTAACTTGTAATTCGTCTTACTCGGTATGACATAAATTGTATCTCCCACCGCACAAGGCTGTTTCAGCAGCTTGCCTTGTTCCTTCAAATCCTCTAGCCGGCCTAATTTGTCTATACATTCCCAGTCAGAAACATTTTTATTTGCTTTATACCCAGCTTCATATCTTGCCTTATGTGTCAATCTTTCCATATTTCCCTTTCTCTCCTCAACTCTCCTGTTTATTCATTCTCTCTGTCCATCAGGAACGCCCACATCAGTTCCTTTAATCCATTTTCCGGGTTCTCCATCGTTTCACTTTTCCTTTCATTCCCTTACCAGTCAGATGCCTGATTAAACTGCCTGAGCTGTTCTTCCCTGCTCAACTTTAGATAGATTGAAGTAGTATTTAATGACGAATGTCCCATGAGGTCCGCCAGCAATGATATATTGGAATTTTGTTTTAAAAACTCAATGGCATACAAATGTCTGAATGAATGGGGATGTGCAACCTCGGCCCTTATCCCATATTTTTTTGCCCAGTTTTTAAGATTTTGCGCTACTCCGCGCGCCGTCATCTGTTTTCCATACTTGTTGGGGAAAAGGTACTCATTATCCTGTCTGGAAAAATATCCCCTGCTTTCATCAATCAATGCCTGGGGGATGTAAATCCTGCGGATCTTGCCCTTTGTCCACATTTCGCTGTATCCTTTTTCAAGGGAATCCTTTGTTAACCTGATAAACTCTGAGACCCTGGCCCCTGTCTTTGCAAGATATTTAACCATCCAATATCCTTTTTCATTCCCCTCATTTCGGAGGCCATCCAAAAGCAGGTAATATTCCTCAAGCGTGATCACATTTTCCACATACGAACTCCCATGTACCTTTATTCCTTTCACGGATAATTCCGGATGTCCTAAAAACTTACAGTACTGGTTCATCGCTACAACCCGGTTATACGCCGTTTTCGGTTTCCATTCTTCCAACTGCCTGCTTTTAAAATCCAACATGTTTTTCTTTGTCACTTCCGGATATTTCTGAAAAAATATATCAACCGACCTTATGTAACTGTCTATTGTATTAGGAGAGCGCTCCATATCCATCAGGTATTGCTTAAACTCTTCGCCTTTTTTAGTTCCCAAAATTCCTTTACCCATGTATCCTTCAGTTTTTCCTTTCTTCCCTGCTTCTGAAAATATCCTGCTGTGATACGCACACGCATTTTTCCCTTTCAGCGCCGGCTTCCCGCACCAGAGACACTCTCCGTTTGCTTTTCTTAGATCCGGTATCAGACCCCTGTCATGCCTTTTATTTTTTGCATCCTGGGTCCTCTGCATCCTTCTCCTTTTTTCTTTGATCGAATGTTCGTAACAGTACATCCCGTGCGTGGCCTTTTTATTGCAGCGTATACAAATGCCTTTCTCTTTCTTTTCCCGGTAGATCTCACGGCGGCGCTTTTGATACTCCTTTGCTTTTTCAGGTTCATAATATTTCCTGCTGTCTTCTCTTATTTTCTCCAGACAGTCAAAACAAAATTTTTTCCCTGGCGCCGTCTTCTCCCTTCTGCATTTGTGGCACAATCCAAAAGAATCTAAAAATTCGTTATCCGTCATATTTTCTGTCTCTTTGATTCTTTCACCCATTTTTTATATCCATAACAATATTCCCTTCTCCGCCGGTGTAATTAAGACACGTTCCGGAAGATACTTTTGTGCATTTATAAATGGTTCCCTGTTTTTATGATACATTCCCATAAGTACCTCCTATTGAACCCAATATTCCTGCGGAACTTCTTGGAGCATGCGGTCAAGTTTTTCAACTTCCTTGTCATATTTCCATTTAAAACCGTCTGAACTTTTCTCCGCAATCAAATACTGTTCCTCAATTCCTTTGATTATTTTAATCCGTTCCATGTTTTCCCCGCGCAGGATTTCTATTGCAGCATCCAGGCAATCATACCTATACCGGATTGCCATGTATTGATAAGCAATCTTTAGGCACTGCCCGACAACTTCCAGAATTTCTTTTTTTGTCAGCGACATAATCTTTTTCGCCGCTTCATTTTCCGCAAATGAATATTCATATGGTTCTAACCCGTAATAATCACCCTCATATTGGTCATAACCTAAATATCCACCTGCGTACCTCGCTTTCACTGCCGGAAATAATACATCGAAATATGGCGATATATACTCGCTATTTAGATCCTCCTGGAACTGATCAAGCTCTGCCTCCAAGTCTGAAAACGCTATCTTGAACTCATACGCTTCGTCTTCATCCCCATCAAGCGCATTTACAAGCGATTCTTCGTCGTTGTCGTACCAATGGATATCTCCACAGGCTGACATCATGTCCCATAATTCCGACTGTATCTTTTCAATATTCAGCTCTCTTACTATCGGTTTCTTATAACGGAGCTGCTTCGCCTTGTATGCTTTCTTTTCTGCTGCTGTCATAAAGCCTCCTATCAATTATGGGTTGCATTAAAATTTTCCATAGCCCACTTATTTCCCGTTGCCGCCACGGCTATCCTTGTACGTTCCTGGGGTGTCAGAATCCCATGGGGCACGCTGTCCAGAGCTTCCATAATCCCACATTCATCACAGATCATTGTCTTATTGTCGCTTCGGGAGAGGGCAAGCAGCCGCTCAAACTCCCTTCCACATTTCGGACATATCTTCATTTCTTCAATCCCCCTCTCAGCATTGCCACTTCCCGGCACTTCTCAGCATACAGATAATCTATTTCAATTATCTGCTCAGGCATAAGCCCTGTGTTTTCATAGTCCGCTAACCTGTCAATCCCCTTCTGGAAATCAATTACAGATTCCGCTGTCTTATTTCCTGATGCCATCTCATAGGCTGGCATAATCCCTTCCGGCGTTTTAATTCCATACCGCCCCTTGTAAACATCTGTTAATCTTTCCATAGCATACCTCCATAATCTTCAAATGACATTTGCTTTGCGGGTGGACTGCAATTCATCCAGATAGCTTCTTTTTTCTTGGAGCATACCTGTGAATATGCCGTTGTTTCGTAACGGTTCCACCCAACAAGCATACTGTTATACAACTCTGTTTCATATCCGCTGATAATTACCGGTCCTTTATGCTCCAGCAGGAGCGTAAGCAAGCTCTCATGGTCTCTAACATCCATCTCATATCGATACTGCTTTCCATGCCGGGTATCCAGCATATAGGGTGGATCGCAGTAAATCAGAACATTCTCAAAATTGAATCTCGGAATCAAATCTACCGCTGGCCGGTTCTCGATCTGAACTCCTCTGAGCCGTTCGGCTGCCTGCATAATCTTTTCCGGAAGATTGCACCAGTCTTGCGATGCATAAGAGCGTTCCCGCCCCTGCACATCATTCTTCCAGCCTACCTTTTCCCCAGTCGTGCGAAAACCATGCCCCATATTCAGACGGATATAAAAATTTACCGCACACTCCAAGCTGTCTTCTGGTATTCCGGAAAATGCATCCTCATAAACCTGTCTGGAGTATGGCGTCCAGTAAATTTCATATGCCAAACGCTCCGGATCTTTCCGGATCCAGTCAAACAAATTAACCACGTTGCCGTCCAGATCATTCACAGTTTCTATATGACTCCTGGGTTTGTTGAATAACACCGCGCCGCTGCCGAAGAACGGCTCCAGGTAACTGTGATGTTCTGGGAAAAAACTGATAATCCATGACGCTAAGCTCCACTTACTCCCTGGATACTTTGCTACTGCTTTCATGATTGCTCCCTACAATTTTTCAAACTCTTTCTGCAACCGCAGATGTTCTCCAAGAATAAGACCATAAAGCAACGCTCGTCCATCTGAATTTATCTTTATTGATTCATTCATTGTGCATCCAGCTGCCAATATGTAAACATTCCTGTCTGCATCCTCCATCCACGCTTTTGCTTTTTCTAATTCCTTCATCCTTTTTTGAATCTCATTTGCCTTTTCCAGATTTTCAATTTTCATATGTTGCTCCTTTCCGGGCGGCGGAGCCTGCCGCCCTGTTTTATTCCGTGATATATCAATCCTTGACCAAAAGGAATGCTCCCTATCCAAGATTGACAGGCAAAACAATGGTTCTGAAATCGCTGTCTTCAGCTTCAACAATCATAGGCATCTTCGGTCCTTCCAGGGAAAGCCCGACATTATCACAGTCAAATGCTTTCAATGTTTCCAATACCAGGCGGGCATCAAAGCCTATTGTCAGCTCTTTTGGCATTTCCTCCTGCAATTCCACCGTTTCGTTATAATCTGTCATTTTGTCCTTAATGCTCAGGCTGAGTGTATTCCCCGACATTTCGAACCGAACCGGGCATTTTTCTTCCGTACACATTTTTGCCCTTACCATGGCATCCAGAAGATCTGACCTTGACACAACCGTATGTATCGGGAGTTCCTTAAACATAGACCTGTACTTAAAATATTCTCCCTCAATAAGCCTTGTATAAATTTCAAAATCCTCTGTGGCGAATACTGCGCCCAACTTGTTATGCTTAATCTGTACTTCCCCAGAAAGACCTAGGGATTTCAATTTTTCTACTGTATTTTTAGGTATCAGCAGCTCAAACTCGCCCTCATAATCTACCCTGTCCCATGCCAACACATGCCCATCCAGCCCAACAAAATTCAGCTGCCCGTCTGTGGCCTGCAGGCACATGGCCATCATTACGACATTCTGCCCCTGTGCCGGGACCGCATACGCAACACGTCTTACGGATTCTAAAAGCATATCCGCTTTGATTGTCAGTTCATTCCCTTCTTCCTGCACTGCAGTTACCGGGAAGAGTTCCACATCCAACGTCTGGTACTTATTCTTGATCTTGTCCGCTTTGATCGTGATAGTATTTTTGGCTGTTGGCGCAATTTCCATTTCCCCATCCGGCAGATTGTTTATCAGATCAAATGCCCGCTCCGGGATGATGAATGATTCACCCTCAGTGCCCCCTATTTTCGCCTTGACGGTCATTTCCATGTTGTTAGCTATTAAATAACCGTCCTTCACCAAAATGCCCTGTAAGACCGCCTGTGTGGTTTTCTTCGGCACTACACTTTTGATCTTATTCAGCTTCTGCGCCAACTCTGTTTTCTGTATTTTCATCCTTTAACTCAACTCCTTCCAAAATGAGGATCGTACATTGCCTTTCCGGCAAGCGGTACGGCTCCAATTCCTGCTCCGTCATAAACTTATGGCCAAACAGTTCCTTCATCTGCTTCCATATCTTCCAGGGAACCCGGTAAAATTTGACCAGCCCCAGCGAAACCATCACATAACAATGTGCCTCGAACCGTTCATAAATATCAAGGCTCTTCCACTGGGTATCCGTGACCACGTTCTGGTTTATTCTGTCGGAATCTGTGTGCTTCGCCTCAAACATGATGCCTGTGCCGTCACACAGCACCCCTTTGTAATCCGGCTGGCCTTTTTTCTCATAATATCCCCGAACCACCCCATTCTTATCTTTACCGGTAATATGAAACGGTTCCGGTGTCTTTTCTATATGCGCCCATCCATTCCGCAAATAAAACTCACAGGCATTTGACAGCCAGCGTTCAAAAGTCTCCCCGGATTCTTTGCTCCGTCTTCCGATTATCTGCCGTCTTGGATCAGGCATTCTCCTGTACCTCCAGATATTTGCCAAGGACAGCGCCGATGCTAAGCAGCTTTGCTGTCCCAATACCACGGATCATCCCAATTTCTCCAAGGATTTTTTCAATATTTACCGGTTTCGGTTTCGGCGCCTGTTCCTTCCCCCGGTTAAATCCTTCGCTCCTTGCCTTCTCCACACGATCCTCAACATAATGCACGAGCTGTTCATCTGTCATTTTACGCATCTTTACCGCCTTATCATGGATGATGTTTTCATCTGTAGTGCGTCTGCAGCTTCTTTTCTTCGCCATAGCGTTCTTCCTTTCTTCTCTTGATATATTCTGTATGGCTATGCCAGCAGTCATATCCGCATATCCTTCTCCGTTTCTATTCCATTTAGCCATCACCTTCACCAGAACCGATCGTAATGCTTTCTGCCAGCCCTATCAGTTCTGGGAGATCCAGATTAAGATCTTCACAAAATCGTTTGAAACAGTCTTTGCACATAAATCCAAACTGCTTTGGCTGTTCGCCTCTTCTTGATCTGGCAAGCAATGTAATCATTTCTCCTTTTTTCAGATGCGAATTGCAGACGGCGCAATCTCCATAAAGCTTTTTCTCCATCTTTTCGCTGATAGCCGATCGTTGGAGCTGGTACGGAAATTCTCGGCGCATATTCCCCTCACCGACAACCCCTGCAAGACTCTCTTTCATAAATACCGGTATCCCCAGACTATCCGCCTCCAGAACAATTTCCTTAATCCAATCCCATTCCGGAATGACGCGCTCTTTTATCCTGCCTGTTTCAGCCCCTAAAATAATCCAATCAATGTCTTCTAATGACTTTCTGTTCTCTATCGGCCGTATATTCTCCAAGATCGGCTCTATACTAACGAATGTCCGACAATGCTCTGGAAGGTAATCTAGCTTCTCTATTTCTGCTTCCCTTGTCACGCTGGTTCCATACCAGATATTTTCAAGTCCAGCCGGTACACCATACTGCATATATCTCTTTGGATTTTTGGTAAGAAACAGATAGTTGTGTGTGGGATGCTCCACGCAGTATCCGATCACTTCTCTTATCCATTCATCCGGAACCCACGCCCCAAATATATCTGCCATAGCACCTACAAAAATGTTATTTCCCATTTTCAATTTATCCAGAACGTTCATTCTGTATCTATGTAGAGTCGGCTCGAATCCAAATGGATATACTAAGGCATTCTCCGTCTCATTCATCATCGGCTTGTTCAGTACGTATATATCTTCTCCCCCGTCTGCGGCCGGTACAGTTGAATAATCCTTTTTCGCCATCTTATTCAGCCGTATATCACCGGCAAATCTGGCCGTCATTCTTCTTGCATAACAGTAGGGACAATTATGCCGACACCCCGTGATCGGATTCCATGTATGATCACACCATTCTATTTTCGATCGATTCACATATATTCCCCCTTTGCCCATACGGCACGCATCTCAAATCTTTCTCTTCTTTCCATGTAATTCCGTCAAATGTGAGACGCTGTCCACACTGACTGCAGTATCTGCATTGGTAATCAGGACCTACATTCAAACTGTGTCCACATCTGGGGCAATAGTACCGTTCTATCTCCGTTATGACGAAACCGAATTTCAAATATGTTTCAATCTTAGACACAGGTTTTCTGGCTATGCTTTTAAGCGGCGCCGATTTTTTCATTATTTTTTTTAACATCCGTCTTCCTCCCAATATTCCACAAAGTACATTGTCTGCCTTTTGCCTTCTGGACGTTCTTTACCTATTCTTACCGCATATCCTGATTTAATCAGAAGGCAACAAAGCGTACTCCTATCTTCATCATTCAGCTTCTGGAGCAGATTCTTTATTTTATGCTTTGTCTTATCTGGCATTAACCGCACCCTCCTTTTTCCTCTGGCCTTTTCTTATACTATCCAACATTTTCTTTTTGAATGCCTGCGTAAACGCCTTTACCTCAGGTGTCATATCACAGTTATGAAGGCCACGGCATTGGAAAACATCATTGTTTTTCCATTCCAATGTAAAGTACGGTTCATCTGGTCTATCCGCTTTTCTGACGAAGAAAATGTTTGTCTCCCCTTTGGCAACCCTATCTACATAGCCTCCAACGCAATGATGCAGTTTTTCGCCTTCAGTCCGGATATCATCTGCGGTCTTTGGAACCACTAGCACCAGCCCCTTTCCCTTAATGGAAAAAGCATCCGCTCCATCATTTGTCTTGAGGATTTCTTCTAAAGCTTTCCTCGTCTGCTCCATATTCCTCTTCGCCTCGCGTTCCCTGCGCTTCTTTTCCGCCGCGGCTTTCCTGTCCCGCAATTGCTGATATTCTTTAGCTGTCCGGTCATGTACCTTTTTGAAATTGGTCGGCATATAAATAAACATATTGTCCAGGTCATATTTCAGTTCCTTACACCAGCCAAGATACTCCAACCAGTCTTTTGCCATATTCCGTTTTCGTTCAACCCGGGGATCCTCCCGCTCTTTGTATCTCATATAAGCACATTGCCAGCATGCACCGTTATCTCCCAGCGGATAGCGCTCACTTTCTTTCGTAATATATTTCACCAGCTTGTGAAGTGAGACCTTGCGGTTTGCCTGCTTTAAAAGTTCTGTGTTGCACTCAAATGTTTCATAATATTTCTGCAGCTGCTCAGGCTTAAACTGAAGGCCAATCTGTTGTGACACCTGTAATAATCTCAGCACATAATTGTTTCCGTCCACTGCCTGCAATACCCTGGTATTAACTTTTGTAAGCCCCAAAATCTCATAAATAGTTTTTCCTTTGTAATTCACTTTGCCTACCATACTGCCATAATAGTTTTTGCCGCTTATGATGTTTCTGACCAGGTTATTCAGCCCCATTTTGCATAGCCACTCCAACTTCGGGAAATCCAAATATGTCTTCATCGCATCCTCATAGCATATTGACACCGTCGGAATGTTCGCAGACAGCACTTCCAACGCAGAGTATTTCATGGGTGTATGCGCCCATGCCTGTGGGAGATTACCCGGATATAAAATACATTCCATGCAGGCTATCCGGCCACTATCCGGACACCATCTCGGCAAACCCTGTTGTTTATACACGCCCCATTCATAGGACACACACTTAGGCTTCCCATTAGGAAATGTGTAGATTGACCTGCTGTATTCATGCACATCCTGCTCAATCCTGTCTTTGTTTATAAGTGCATCTACATAACTGTCGCTCCGGATGCGTCTGTTTGCCTTAAAGTACCGGAGGACAAATCCGTCCTGCGTAGGATCCACATACAGGAACCATCTTTCATCAAATATCTGTGCCGGCATCCGCCCTTTTGCCTTTATCGTTATCCTACTGCCGCAGAAAGGACAGATTCCTTTTTCGTTATTCCGGAGACGGACCTCTTTTCTGTTTACTACACCAATATTCTTACAATGTGTACATTCGCATACTGCCGTTCCTTTCTTCTCCTCTTTGTAGATAAGATACCGGCTAAAGCTCATTCCGCATTCCCATACCCAGTCAAAAAATCCTGTTGGCGCATCCTTGATCGGCTCCATCACCGCATCAATCCTGTCCGTTTCTTTTTTATGTCTTGCAGACAGGCGCTTTCCTTTAACCACATCCTGGAAACGGCGTATGGCATCCCAAGGCTTATGCCTATCTTCCGGATTGCTATACTGGCTGAAAAAATCCTCCATAAGCTCCTTTTCTTCCCCAGACCAGATAAATACATTTTCCTTCCATGAGCTTTTTCCCTTTTCGGAATCCCATACATAATCTAACAATGAAAAATCCCACATACCGTCAAATGCCGCTGTCAGCCATTTAACCTTTGACACCTTCAGATCCTGCGTGATATAATCACTGTCAGACAGAAATGTCCTGAATGCTGCTTCTGACTTTCCTTGTTTGAGCTTACTGATCTCGTAGAAAGTCAGTTGCAGTATTTTTTCATCTTCAAGCAGTCTGGCCGTCATTATATGCGTCATGCCGCCCAAACGCTTTGCGATTCTGATCATGTCCGGGGTTGCCGGATCTCTCGGTATTTTTGATAATTTCCGCTTATCCAAACTCTACACCCCCTACATTCCCATCATGGAGAACATATCAAGCTGTCCCTCCATGTTCTTATTATTTTTCTTCGATTTGGACTGCTCTTTCAGCTTGTCCTCTTTCTTTTCCGGTGTCGGAGTTGCCTTAGCCGGATTCTTTTTCGATCTAGCCGCCCTCTCAGCCACCGCTTTTTTCTGCTTTTCTTTTCTCTCTGCCTCTTTCCCGTCTTTCTGTTCTTCCTCAACCTTATCATCTTTGTGATAATAGTCTTCGGCCCATTCATAGACTACATCATCACGGATAGTCGCCTTATTGCCGACCGCCTGTTTTCTGGCCCGTTCATAGATATAATCAACACATTTCTTCCAAGTCTTTTGTTCCTGCACCACATCCTGGGAAAGGCCTTCATCCTCTGCACACCGTCCAAGCAGATATCCGATCACGGGCTCTGCAAAACTCTTATCTTTGTCGCCTTTCAGTTCTTTCTTCAGTTTTTCCTTTGCCGCCTGCTTTGCAGAGATCTTTTTTGCCGTGTCAGCAGCCTTGGTCAGCCCATCACCGGCTTTATCATCTGCCTTATCTTCGGGAGCATCCCCGGCAACACTTTCTTTGTCTCCATCCGTTTCCGCAGCTTCCCCCGCATTAGGACAGGGACTATCGGATCTTTCATTCTTCTCCTGCTTCACGGTGCCGTTCTCCATCAGCCGTTCATATTCCCTATCAAGCCTCTTATTTTCCACATCAAAAAGCGTATTCCCATCTGCATCATAGAATGCGGTTACCTCTCCACGCTTCAGGACTTTATATGTAACGCCCTCCGAAACGACCTCAGCCGCCGCAGTTCTCCCGAAATATGCCGTCCCCAAATAGTCACAAACCAGCCGCCCCCACATGATTCCGTAAGCACCGTCATTTTTGCTTACTTTCACCGCTTCAAAATCTAAAATTTCCGGTATGTCTTTAAAATGCATGATTTCAGTTTTCATAATTTTCCGTACTTCTTTCCATGTTTCAGACTGCAGTGCTTCTTTGTTCTGTTCCGATACTCCGTTTCCACCAATCTTTTCTTTATCCATTGGGTACCTCCTTTTTGTCGAAATCGAAAAACATAAAAAAGCGCTCTTTTTCCACTGTTTTTTCCGTGGTTACGGTTCCACACATACTTCCCAACGAGTTAAAAATCTTCCGCCAATGCCATACCTCCGACTGGAACATCGGCATATACCACAATTCCTGACCATCCTTTTCCTGCGGAAACAGCACATGTCCTGTCATTGGATTGGTGAGCGTATTCCCGACACAGATATATCCGGCACACCCAAGCAGGGAAAGCTGGATATAGCACATCTGCGCGACTACCCTGTCAACATCCTGTCCCACAAATATCACATGGTTTTGGAAGTTATACTTTGAATTTTTCATAGTGTTTGCAGTGGCGATTAACGTTGCCCCTGCACCGCAGGCCGGATCACAGACCGATATATACCCTTGCTCTTCAATCTGCTTGTCTGCATTCCCCAGAGTAATCCCTGACATCAGCTTGCATATGCTGTAGGGCGTAAAGAATTGCCCTTTCCAGTGATTCCCCAAGTTTAGATTCATGTACATTTTCCCAAGAAAATCCTGCTCAGGGTCATTCTCCAAAGCCATTACTATGGTGCCAAGTATCTTTGCCGGTGCTTCCACGGAACCCAGCCGCTCTATACACTGTGCGTACTCTTTTTCCCGCTGCTCAAAATGTTTTGGCGACCGATCCGCAGCATTGCTCAGGGAACACGCTATTGCACTGATCACGTCAGCCCACACCTGCCACGAACTTCTGGAATAACAAAGCTGCTTGAATACATCTAAGAACTCTTTTTCAGTACCCTGTATCATTTCACTCCGCTTTGCCAATTCCATTCCCTCCCGCTTGAGTCCTGTTATCTTCCAGCAAACATCTTTCCAAATTTTTTATGTCATATGTCCTCTGTGAGAAATTATTAAATTTATTCGGACCTTTAAGTCTTTTCCCATTCTCTGAATGATTGTCATAGTTGCCCTCAAAGACCTTTGGGAAATTACTAGGCAATACAAACCAGTCAAACGTTATGACCCAGCCATTTTTATTCCTGCCCCGTAAAAAGTCACTGCCTTTTATCCGCTCAACAGCATTTAAAACATTTTCAATTCCGTACTCCCTGATTCTGGCTGTAAGGCTTTTGTAGCGCTTTGAACTGCTTCCAGCTCTCGAGATTGGTTTTATGCCATATTCCCGCAGTCCATTCCATGCATCAACGACCCGTCGGACGTCAGTCTGACAAACTGTTTCGTCAGAAACAGTAATAAGCGTTTTATCTTTCTCTGTATCTATATCTTTCTCTAAACTCTTTACTCTTATCTCTTTCTCTATCTCTGTATGGACAATGTCCACATCTCTGTCCACACCACTGTCTACTACTTGTCCCCTGACAGAACCATGGACTTCTGTGTGGACAATGTCCACACCATTGTCTTCAATGCTGTCTGTGACATTGTCCACGCTATTGTCTTCATTACTGTCCATAGAACAGTCTTCAATACTGTCTGCCGCGCTGTCTGGCAATTTTCTTTGCTGTCTCTTCTGTATCGCATAATCCGTCTCGAAGCCAACCAGTTCGCTAAAACCAGTTATCACCAAGCCTCCTGCATCCTGTTCATAGATAAGCCCTACTTTTTTAAATAGTTCCAAAGCGATAGTTATTGTATCTCTGCTGAAATATTTACAATCCCGCTGTATCTTATCCGTATCAAAAGGGACGATCAGCTCTCCAATCTGCCGTGAAAGAGCTCCCTTTGTATTGATGCACATCATACAAAGCATTTGATATAAAACAACATACTGGGCGCCATTACGCTGGCTCATGAGAAAATCAACAATATCTCCAGACATAAAATCCTTTCTTAATTTGATCCAATAAAACTTTTTACCCGTTGCCATCTATACATTCCTTTCTTGCTTATTTCTCAGTCCCATCTCACATGGCTTCCGCTTTCCGTCTTCACAACATCCAGATTCTGCGGAAACCTTGCTTTCATTGTCGGGTCGTGTGTAATCGCCATAATCTTAATCCCGTCATACCGCCGCTGGATGATTTCGAGGGCATCACAGTAGGCCTGTATCCCTTCAGCATCAAGGAAAGGTGGTTCATCTATAAACAGCATCCCCAGCTGGATGCCGGCCGTGGAGGACTTTATTTCAGCAAGGGCCAGTATCACGGAAAGCGATGCCTTTACCTTTTCCCCTCCGGATTTTGAGAGATACGGCAGCGCCGACTTCCCATATTCTTCAATAAAAATATCCAGCGTGACAACTTCCTTTTTGGAGTTGCTTTTCATCACCTTTTCTGTCTTGAAATCAATCCCCATCTTGCCCCCTGTCATCTGTCCAAGGATTGTATTTGCCGTTGCGGTCAGTTTCGGGACGATTGTGCGGATGATCTGATGCGGGATGCCGTCCTGGCTGAACGCAGCTTTCAGAATGTCGTAATCCGCTGTTTCTTTGGCCGCATCACGCTCCTTTCCCTGCAACACATCAATTTCTGCTTTCAGCTTACCTATCTGCTCCATTTTCTGCGTCAATGCCCCGACATTCATCTGGAGGATTTTAATCTCTCCCTCAATGCCTTCAAGCTGTGTATCCAAACGTCCGACTTCCGCCTGCTTCTCTGCAAGACCCGTGGTCTTTAGGATTTCTCTGGAAAGCTCAAGCTGCTTTTCTGATAATTCAGTATCCAGCTCCGTGATCTGCAGATCCAGTTCGATAAGCCTCTGCGTGGCGTTTGCCATCCTCTCCCGAATGACTGGCAACTGTTTCTCCTGTTCAATCCAAGGGGAGAGCATCTGCATTTCATCCGAGACCTTTTTGTTTTCATCAAATGCGCTCCGGTATTGCTCCAGCTCTTCCTTTGCCATGGATGCCTCTACTTTCGCTTCTGTGAGCCTTTTTTCGATATCAGATATATTTGACCGGGCATTCTCGACGGAAGCCCGTACAAGGGCAATTTCGCTTACCTTCTTCCTAACCTGCTCTGCTTTTGCGACATAAGGAAGCAGTTCTGCGCAAAGCCTTTCCGCTTCCGCCTTTTTGCCTGCGTCATACGGTATGCTGTCACGTTTGGATTCTGCCGCCGCCACTGAAGAAATGCGCTGCGCGAGAATGTGTTCCAATTCCGCTTTCTTTACCCGGTATTTCTCTTCCTCTTCCTGCAACATCCCTTTTGATGCTTTTGCCTTAGCCAAAAATTTACAGTCTGCTTTCCCGATATCGATACAGCCGCAGTTGTCAGAGAGGATTGCAATATCCTTCCCGAGGAAATCCCGTGTCGATATGATTCGGTCATTATTTGCCTCTATCTCTCTTTCAGCATCCCTCTGTGCTGCTTTTGCCGCCTGCACCCTTTGGTCGGCTTCCTGATACTCCAAGGCCAATGCCTGCATAGCATCCATGGAAGATTTGGCATTCTGGTATTTCTCTGCATTTCGGAGTATCTCTGCATCCCCAAATGTATTCTCATGCTCTGCAAGCCGAACCTGTTCCCTCTGCAGCTTCTCTTTTGCTGTCACGAAATCTGCTTCCAAGGTGGAAACCCTTGTCATGGCCTTCGAGACTTCCAGCTGCTTTGAGCCAAACAATGCAGCTTCCTCAATCAATTCACTTTTCCTTGCTTCCAGCGCCCGGTACCGTTCTGCTCTTTCCATGACTGTCTGCTCCGTATCAAGGACTGTCCGGCAATTCCTGATGATCTCCGATTGAGCACCCCTATTTTCCCCTGTAGCAGTCTTTTTCACTGTCAATGATGAAATAGACTCCGACAGCCTATTACACCGTTCCTTGGCCTCCTGCAAAGAAAGTAGTTCCAGTTTCCTTGCATCCCTCTCTTTTGTAATCTCCTTAGCTTTTTCCGCCTTTGTCTGCAGATCCGCTTTTGCCTGCTCCATCTCCCCGGCCGGATCTCCATAGCTTTTAATGGTGGCATTATGTATCCCGATCTCCTGTTTCAACTCCCTGGTCCTGACCCCGAAAGCTTTTGCCTTATCCCAGGCGATCTTGTTCATCGCCTCATACACGCCAAGGCCGAGCAAATTTCCAAGAATGACCATCCGGTCTTCCTTCTGCGCCTGCAAGAACAGGCCGTACTGGTCCTGCATGATCAGGGCGCAGCTCTTGAATGTCAGGCTGTCCATGCCAAGTATATTGATGATCTCCGCCTGTGTATCCCGCTGCTTCTCCTTTGAGCGGTTGCGCCATTCCCCGTCTGCCAGCTCTGACAGGTTCAGCGTCCCTTTCCCAGACCTTGCCCTCGTCCGTGTTACCCGGAAAACCTTATCCCCGATCCGGAAAGTGAAGATGATGGATCCGGACCTTGCCTTTTCATCATTCCTGATCCATCCGGTCAGCTCCCCTTCCCGCGGTTCCTCATAAAGGCAGTCAATGATCGCATCCATGAACAGGCTGCTTTTCCCGGCACCGTTCTGTCCGTTGATTGTACAAAAGCTGATATCTTCAAAGCTGAAATGCTCTTCCACATAATTGCGGTAATTTCTTACCTCAATCTCAACCGGCTCAAATGTGCCTGTGCCTGCCGACAGCGACATGCTCGCTTCTGCCTGAGCGATAACAGACCTCGCCTTCAGCACGAGTTCCTGTATCTGCTCCTCTGTATATTGTTTATCAGCGAGATACTGCCGGAGGTTTTCTTCCGGATCCGTTGTGTTTGACAGGTCGTTACGGTCTGCCGCTTCCTCGACTTTTTCGGGGAGTATCCCGGCCACATAGAAAGCCCCGTCCTCATATAGAGTTTTTTCCAAAAGCGCTGTATTCAGAGCCTTGCTATTTTCATAGGAGCATGTGTAAAGTATCCTTACAATCCGATCCTGTACCCCGCCGTTGTACCTCCACCAGTTAAATGCCACATCATCCATGTTTCCAAGGTTGATCGCCGCAATGTCCGTATCTGTGAAACGGAAAGTAACAAATTCCCTGTAAGGTGTCCGATGGAATGTCCTGCTCCATCCATCTGCCGAATATTCGTGTATCCAAAAACCCCGTTCCTGCCCCTCATCATTAAACGTCATGGAGTTGATTGCACCTGAATAATAGCAGTTCTCCACATTTGGCAGCTTCTGTGGGCGGTGGATATGCCCCATAGCCACTAAGTCAAAATCTGCAGCAATCAGGCACTCCGGCAGAAGGATCGGCTCAAACTGTGTCAGCATCATTACCTGCCCGCTCTCCGTATTACATCCGGGGATAGTATAATGGGACATAAGGATGCTCTTTTTCCCGGGCTCACACTGCGCTTTCAGACCAAGAACTGCATTCGTAAGCTCTTTCGTTAGAACCTCATGCTCTTCTTCCTTTCCGAGTCCGGGAAATTTTGCCCGGAACGTCCCCCGGTCGAACCCCGGAAGTACGGCAATATCAAACTGCTCTGTCCTGATTACCTGCGGCACAGTGATTATCTCCACATTCGGCACCAGTTCAAAATGAGCCTGCAGCTCCCCGAAGGCTTCAGCACTGTCGTGGTTTGGCGTGCCACGCATCACAATCACCTTTCCGCAACATTTTGACAATCCCAATATGATATTCCGTGCCTGTAGCACTTCCTTATGGCTCCTTCCCTGCCAAATCTCCGCCCGGTCGAATATATCGCCTGATACAAGCGCGAACTCCGGATTTTCTGTTTCTGCAACATGCACCATTTCTTCAAGGCACTTCTGCGTATCGAGGGAGCGGAGATTAACCCCGTCCCTTTCCGGTCCCTTAAAAGAGCCAATATGCCAGTCTGCTGTATGTAAAATTTTCATGCAAAATCCCTCGCTTTCTTTGTTAATTCTTTCAATTTGGGATAAAGGAGATTGAATTGAATGTCTGACATTCCACAAAAGTCAATCCCATCACCTGACCATACTTCTCCAACAATCAGGACATTTCCCACGATCACATGGCCATGCTTATCTGTTTCATACAGATAACTTCCAACCACGTTGTCATCCAGATCATGGTAAAGCCCATTATCATCAACCAGCATGCTCACGCTGCTTCCCTTTTCCTTCCCCACCTTTCTTGAACCTCCCAGTTCTTTATATAAGCGATTCGGCATTACATGCTCATACAATTCACAGCGCGGCCCAATCAGTTCCAGTAACACATAATTCTGCACCGTATACGGGCCTTCTGGAAATTCATGGACAGAAATTTCATTATCTGTTGTTATCTTGATCAGTTTCATCTATTTTCCTGCTCCTTTCTGGCACTTCATACAGAGCGGTCGCCCAAACTTATTGATGGAATACCCATAGACTTTCTCATTTATTTCAGCGCCGCACCCGTCACAAAAATATCCTGCGTTATCCTCCTGTTGTGGCGCTGTCTGTGGCGCCTGCCCGCTCCCATAATCTGGCTCTGCGTTCGGTGTATTCTGCTGGTATTCTCCGGCATAGCCATCTTCATCCGCAGGCATATCAGAAGTAAAAGCCGGATTCTCAAGATTATCTTCCGGGTCAAAAGCTTCATGGACCACATCCCCAAACAATGCCGAGGAACTTATTGCCGGCGTCGCCGATGCAGTGCCAAACATATTCCCCATAGAGTTCATCCCCTGCTGTAACATAGCCTGCCTTACATTGGCATCCGAGTAGTCCGGTGAGAATGTGACCGTAGGCACAGCAAACGGTTTCTGCAGTTCCTCGATCAGATACGTCCCTTTTATCCCCAAAAGCGCCCGGATAACCCTGAGTATTGCCCCTGTCTGCGCTTTTTCGGATGCTGTCTTCCGGAGCAGTGTCATATTAACAAGGACGGAACGCTCAACATATTTCTCCCTGTCGCAGTCAGCGATCACATAATATTTCTCCGGTTTGTTCCACTGGTTCAGCTTTTCCGGGTCTTCTTTCCATTCCCCTTTAAACATATCCGCCGCAGCTTTAGCGGATCTCCAATCATGGATACCCATAATTGATTTATCCATAAATTCAAGACGGTATTTCGCTTCTTCATCGTCCAAACAGATACGCTTCGTATCCGGATGCGTCTTAAATGTGCCGTCTGGAAGCCGTACTGCCCCAAAAGCTTTCCCAACATAAGTATTCGCATTTTCCCTGTAAACCGTCGTATGCTCCGGGTGGAACTGGATGCCGGCTGCAGTCGCCAGCTTCATCAGAAGTGGCTTGGCCGGCGAAAAGACATCTTTATAGATTGGTTTCCCATTCCTGTCTTCCCCCGTTTTGGTATTGCCGACCTTAAAAATATCGCCGGATTTTTCTGAAATGTCGGCCACAACTTCCATAACTGTACATTTGTAAAATGGATTAATCTGCACTGATGTAGCTGCCGGTATCAGCAGATTGCAGTTCTGATATTTTGACTGGATTTCAGCCAATGTTGTAGAATTGTTCATAAAATTACCTCCATATTGTTTTTATGCTTGATTTATAAAGCAGTACCTGTTACAATATGAATATCCATTTGGGCGCTCTAGTCTTCGACTGAGTGCTCTTTTTCCATATTGTAAAGTTTTAAAGTCATGTATGAGTTCCCCCTGTTAAAACAATGTCGGGATCCATCCTACTAAAGCGGCATGCAAAAACGCACCTGTAAGCATCGCACCAAACAATTTCGCTCCTTCAAAAAATAAATTGCAGAGTTTTTGTCTACTTTCCTCTCGTTTCTGCATGCATACCATTGTTTCATCAATTTCCTTTTCCGCACTATCTTCTGCCAGTATTAGGCAAAGATATATATTGGAACTAGATCCTTTGCAGACACATTGATAATCGTCATTTGCCTGAATATCATACATTTTATAGTTTCTCACGTTCTTCCCTCCCTCTTACAAAACCAGAACCATCTGACCAGACCGCTCAGTCCGAATAACCTTCCTGATTTCTTCCTCTTGCTTCCTAAACTTTTCTTCCTTTTCTCTACAATCGCATTTCTCACCCGGATCCAAATGCGCACCGCATTTAGGGCAAATATGGTAATATGCCACCTTTACACCTCCTGACTACCACCAGAACAACTCTCCATCCGTTTCTGAATAGTGATACCATTTGCCGTTTTCATAACGGATGCAGAGGACTCCCGCATTGTCCAAACGGACATTTGCAATCTCTCCGTTATCCCATTTTTCATATGCAGCCTTATGTATCCTTGCATAACGCTCCGCACGCTGCCATAATGTTTCTCCTAATTTCCTCACGTATCGTCATCCCTCCTGTTCATCAATCATGCACCGTTCAAGGAAATATTTTCTTGGTACCTTCCCTTGTGGGTATGCCGATACCAGCCTGCCATCGTTTATTAATTCCTTCCTAAGTTTCCTTATCAGCTCATAAGCCTTGTTCTCTTTACACCCTAAATATTCCATGACTTCTTCCACTCCTATATAACACTTAGGTGTTGAAGCAATCACACCCGGCGCCATTGCTAATGTACCCATACCACACCTCCTATAAATTTTTCTTAACCCAGATTTTCAGGCTCTGCGCCACCTGCTCCAGTTCATCCAATGTCCTGAGAATCCCATCTAACTGCGGTTTTTCCGATTCATCGATCACACCATCTTCTGTTATGTCCAGCAAGACTTCTTTGGTCTCTCCAAGCTTGCGGAATGTGGCTAATGCCCTAAGTGAAATACGATCCAAGTCTGCCAGATCCGCTTTCGGCTTATCCCATCCAAGAGGGCACATATTTGTACAGTAGTGATTCTCCAATTCGGGCGCATTATATAAATCAGCCATAAGGCGGATTTCTTCCGGATACGGATTGATGATGCTGCTTTCAATCCTGTAGAGCCTGCCCCTGTCTATGGACATGATATCTGCAGCTCCCTCCCGGCTACTCAGTTGATCATTGTGCTTTGCGGCTTCGCAACGTGCTTTATAAAATACGTTGGAACTGGTTTTCGCTGTTATATTTGCCATTTTCTTTCTCACCTCCATAACATATAATTGAATTATATTTCATTTTGAAATGTTGAAAGGCAAGCAAAATCATCTAGTGACATACCTAAAGCATCTGCTAATTTTTTTGCCATAGACAAATTCGGTCTTCTGGATCCATTTTCATATTGCGAAATGGTCGTTTGCTTTAATCCGACGCAGTTAGCGAGTTCTGTCTGAGATAATCCTTTTTGTTCTCTGAACTCTTTAAGTGTCATATTTTCGCCTCCTTATTTCGTTATGAAATATATATTATAGCATTGCGAAATATTTGTCAATAGTTTTCAATAAAAATATTTCATTTTGCAATTAGAAGTCATTTCGATATGTGATATAATATTTATAAGGAGGTACAGTAATGATAGGCAAGCAGCTAAAATATTTACGAGAATTAAAGAGAAAAAGCCAACAAGAAGTTTGTTCCATTTTAAATATAGAACAAAGCACTCTGGCAAATTACGAAAACGATAAACGTGTACCCAAGATTGATATACTAATCAAATTAGCCGAATACTATAACGTTTCAGTCGATTGCCTACTTGGTTTAAAGAAAATTGGTTCATGCGGGAATTGTGATAACTATTTTTATGAGGATGGCACAGCCAATTGGAATATCAAACAGAAAGCGACAGAAAAAGGTCTTTCTTATGAAGAGGTTTTGGACAGAACATGCATAAACGAAGATAGGTTTAATTTGCTTTGGTATGGAAATGTACAACCTATTGCCGAAGAACTAATACGTTTTTCAGAAGTCCTTGATGTTTCCATTGATTTTTTATTAGATAACTCACAAAGGGAGCAAATGACAGCAGAAGAAGAAATTATACTTTTATTCTATAAAAGATTTCCCACAGAAATCATGGAATTATTGCACTCATTCTGTTCTCTTTCCAAAAAGGATAGGACTAGAATACTCGGTAAATGCTTTGATTTAGAACGGGAATCCGAATCTGTTGCAGCAGATTCAATGCCGCTGAAGAAGACAGGAACCGACAGCCCAAAATAATACCCTTCGCGTGGTACCGGAGGAAAAAATAGAAAAGTAACTGTACTTACTTGAGGAGAAACTAATGGGTTTATTCAATATTTTCAAAAGCAAAAATACAACTAATAATCACCAGACAACTCGAAATAGTTACGAGCAAAGAAATTATATTCCCAAAGATGTAATAGACAATTTAAGAGAAGTTAGAAACAACAAGGAATGGGCAAGTGTTAAAGAAGCACCCTCAAAAATAAATACTATTGAAAAACCTCTTATTCACGAAACTATTACAGATGACTTACGATCAATTGAAGCAAGTAAAGAATATAAGGAAAAGGTCTATAGCAAATATTATTGGGATTTTTCTGAAAAGCCCTTTATCTCAATGGATCGGGAATTAAATACTAATTGGCTGGATCAAGTAGAAGCATTCCCTCTCACAAGCATAATCCCACATACAAGGATGGCACGATTTCCAGACGGACTTCTTCCAGGTCATGTATACATGTTGTACTGGCTGAAAAAATACACGAACAAATCTGTTCCTGTATATTTTGAATACAGATACGGAATAAATTTTGAAAAAGAGAAACAATTTCTTATTGAGAGCGGATACCTTGATACAAATAACAAACCTACTGCTCTCGGTGATAAGGCAATTCAAGAACATTATAACGTAATAGATGAGCATATCCTTGATTCAGGGAACAATAGGTATATTCAGGAAGCACGAAAACTCAATCCTTCCGAAAAACCATCTAAAGATATGGTAGATAACAATTTGCGGGGAATGGGATTTGAGAAGGATGGAAATATTATTGCAGCCATAAACTTATATGAATATAATGTAAAACACCATTTTGACGGGACACATCCTTATCAAAGGCTTGCCATAATTTTCCGCAAACAAAAAGATTATAAAAACGAGATCCGTGTAATAAATTCCGCACTTAAAATCTTCCAACCCACTTCTTCAGACGATTGGTTCATAAAGCGCCTTAAAAGAGCAGAAGAACTCCAGAGAAAGCAGAAAAATTGAGGACTATTAAATGAAAAATATGATATGAACAACAGGGGCAGAAATACTGACTACCACACTAAGAGGAAGTGATTACAATGCCAGCCTATAAATATACCCTAAAAGATGGGAAAACCACCCGCTGGTATGCAAATTTCTACTATACTGACTGGACCGGAACGAAAAAACATATCTGCAAACGTGGTTTCAAAACGCAGCGGGAGGCCAAAGAATACGAACGTTCTTTTATGAATCAGCAGACCAGCACCAGTGACATCCTATTTTCCTCTCTTGTAGAAAACTACATGGAAGATATGTCACACCGGCTGAAGCCCACCACAATGGAAAATAAGCAATTCATTATAAACGGCAAGCTGCTCCCCTATTTCGGCAAATTACGTGTGTGCGACATTGATACGATTAAGATACGGAAATGGCAGAACGAATTGATTTCATACCGGGATGAAGATGGAAAGCCGTTTTCGCAGACGTACCTCAAGACCGTCAATAACCAACTGTCGGCTCTGATGAACTACGCCGTATCCCATTACCGGCTTGCCTACAATCCATGCAAAGCTGCAGGCAGCATGGGCCGAAGCAACGCCGAGGAAATGAATATCTGGACGCAGGAACAATATGAACGGTTTTCCGAAACCATACAAAAATCCTCTGTAAAGCTGGCATTTGATGTACTGTTCTATACCGGGATGCGCTCTGGGGAACTGCTGGCCCTTACCCCTGCAGACATCCTCACTTCAAAGCGGATAGATATCAATAAAAATTATGCCAAGGTAAAAGGAGAAGAGTTATTTCTAGAGCCAAAGACACCCAAAGCCAAGCGCTGCATATCGATACCGGATTTTTTATATGATGATATCCAGGCGTATGTGGCAAAGCTATACGGGATTGAAAAAGGGGACCGGATATTTTATTTTACAAAATCTGCCCTAGACAAAGAGATAAAGCGGATTGCGGAAAAGGCCGGGCTTCCGCCCATAAGGGTCCACGATCTCAGGCATTCCCATGCAAGTATGTTGATAGAAATGGGGATTTCGCCATTGGAGATTGCAGATCGGCTGGGGCACGAGTCTGTAAAGACCACGTTGGACACCTATTCCCACCTTTATCCGGACAAAGACCAACAGCTGGCGGATCGGCTCAACCAGTTCCGGAGGGCAGTGCCGTCGGCAACGGAAGAAAAATCTTGAACTTTTGAACTGTTTATGGTATTCTTTAGATAAAGAAGGACGCCTGCTCCAACAGACGCCCCACAGGAGCTACCGATAGACGGTTAGCCCATTCAGCATAAGCAAAAAATAACCGCTTAGCTTGTCACAGGCACGGGCGGTTATTTTTGTGTCTTATTATTATCGTTACGCCCCATGGCATATCCGAGGCTAAAGCAACCAACACAAAGGCTGATAACTGCAATAAGTCCTTCTAACGTCAACATAAGCGTCGCCCTCCCTTTCAGTATTTCCGCTCAAAGACGGATTATGTAAACGGAGGGTCACAGTCCCTCCGGAGAGGGCTAACCGCCTACCATCCTGATAGTCCCGAACAGATAGTAACACAATCCGACAGGAATTTCAACTGCCTCCAATTTTGAGGTAATAAAAGTACGAACATGATTTTTCAACATCATATTAACATCACGTAGCAAAAAGAAAGACCGGAAAACCCTTATTTTACAGGCTTTCCAGTCCAAATGTCCCCTATTCGAACTCTATCGTCCCCGGCGGTTTACTCGTCAAATCATACAATACCCGATTTACTCCTTTCACCTCGTTGATTATCCTGCTCATCACCTTCTGCAGCACCTCATAAGGAATATCCGCCGCTTCCGCCGTCATAAAATCTACCGTATTAACCGCCCTTAGTGCCACTGCACAGTCATAAGTTCTCTCATCACCCATAACGCCGACGCTCTGCATATTAGTCAGCGCTGCGAAATACTGCCCGATCTCTTTTGACAGTCCTGCATTCTCAATCTCTTCCCGGTAAATGGCATCGGCATCCTGTACGATCCTAACCTTTTTTGCAGTCACCTCTCCAACAATACGCACTCCAAGTCCCGGTCCGGGGAATGGCTGACGGTATACAAGATACTCGGGAATCCCAAGTTCCAATCCCGCCTTGCGCACTTCATCTTTAAAAAGGTCTCTCAAAGGCTCGATAATCTCTTTGAAATCCACATAATCAGGAAGGCCGCCTACATTGTGGTGGGATTTGATCACAGCCGATTCTCCTCCCAGACCGCTTTCTACCACATCCGGATAGATGGTTCCCTGCACGAGAAAGTCTACGGTTCCGATTTTCTTCGCTTCTTCCTCAAATACACGGATAAATTCTTCTCCGATTATTTTACGCTTCTTCTCAGGCTCTGACACTCCTGCCAGCTTATCATAGAATCGCTGCTGAGCGTTGACGCGTATAAAGTTCAGATCATAGGCCCCCTCCGGCCCAAATACAGCCTCTACCTCATCTCCTTCATTCTTGCGGAGAAGTCCGTGATCTACAAATACACAGGTAAGCTGGGCGCCCACTGCTTTTGACAGCAATACGGCCGCCACAGAGGAATCTACGCCGCCTGACAAGGCGCAGAGTACTCTGCCGTCTCCCACCTTTTCCCGGATCTGTTTTATAGACTCTTCCACAAAGGAATCCATTTTCCAGCCGCCTGCACATCCGCACACTTTTAATACAAAGTTGGACAGCATCTTTGTCCCCTCTGCCGTATGCAGGACTTCGGGATGATATTGAATCGCGTACAATTTGTCCTGTACATTCTCAGCCGCCGCAACCGGACAGTCCGCGGTATGGGCCGTAACTTCAAATCCCGGCGCCGTCTGGAATATAGCGTCTGTATGACTCATCCAGCATATGGTTTTCTCCGGTACATTTTCAAAAATCTTTGAGGACGGTTTGTCTATCAGCACTTCTGTCTTCCCATATTCTCCTACTTCCGGGCGCGCCACCTTTCCGCCAAGCACATGCATCATAAGCTGCGCACCGTAACACAGCCCAAGAACCGGGATTCCCAGTTCAAACAACTCTTTCGGGCAAGTCGGCGAATCTGTCTCATAACAGCTATTCGGACCTCCAGTCAGTATGATTCCCTTTGGGTTCATCTCTTTGATCTTCTCAATTCCGGTCTTGTAAGAATAGATCTCGCAATATACGTTACATTCACGGACACGTCTCGCAACAAGCTGGTTATATTGTCCTCCGAAATCAAGAACAATCACTAATTCTCTCTTCACTTAAGTTCCTCCTGTATTTACTTCAATTTCTCAACAAAGTCTGCCAGAACTTCCGATATCTTAATCTGCTGCGGACAGACAGCCTCACAGCTTCGGCAGCTTACGCATGCGCTCGGACGATTCTCCTCCGGGATCGCCTGTATCGTCATCGGCGCAAGGAATCCGCCGCCGGTAAATATATGTTCATTGTATAGTTTTAACATCGCCGGGATGTCAATCCCATTTGGACAATGGCTGGTACAGTAATGGCAGGCCGTGCATGGCACGCCGTTTACCATATTTCCTGCAAGCTCAAGCAAGGTCTTCATCTCGTCATCATTCAGCGGTTTTTCGCTTTCAAATACCGCAATATTTTCCTTAAGCTGTTTCAGATCTGACATACCGGAAAGTATCATCTTAATCTCCGGGAATGTCTGCAAAAACCGGAATGCCCATGCCGGAATCCCTTCTTCCGGGCGCAGCGTTTTCAGCGTCTTTTCTTCTTTCTCAGGAAGAGAAGAAAGCTTTCCGCCCCTTAACGGCTCCATAACCCATACCGGAATGTCATATTCCTTCAAAAGCTCCATCTTGCTCTTTGCATCCTGAAAATCCCAATCAATATAGTTGATCTGAAGCTGGCAGAACTCCATGTGATCGCCGTATTCCTCCAAAAAACGCTTCATTACATCATAGCTGCCGTGTGCAGAGAACCCTAGATGGCGGATACGTCCATTTTCTTTCTGCTTTGTCAGATACTCGTCTATTTTATATTGTTTATCTAGATATGCATCGATATTCATCTCACATACATTATGGAACAGATAAAAATCAAAATATTCTACCTGACATTTTTCTAACTGTTTTTCAAATATTTCTTCTACTTTAGGCATATTGGCAAGATCATACCCCGGAAATTTTGTCGCAAGATAAAAGCTCTCCCGCGGGTATCTCCCTAATGCCTTTCCCATCGCAAGTTCAGAATTTCCTCCGTGATATCCCCATGCTGTATCAAAATAATTGATACCATGATTGACCGCATATTCAACCATTTCCGCAGTCTTCGCTTCATCAATCTGCTCATCCTTACCGTCGATAAGCGGAAGTCTCATTGTCCCCATTCCAAGCGCGGATAATCTTAAATTTTGAAATTCCTTATAAACCATAATCGTTTCTCCTTTTGATTCACTTTTTTCATTATGCAATTGTTTTTCCCATTATACCAAAACTCCTTGGCGTTTATTATACGTCAAGGAGTGTCTTTTCTCAATAGGTACGAATATATTTTTGATGTTTTACTGACTGTACTATGCTGTCACATACGGCGCGATATCTTCAAACAAAGCATCGCAGTCTTCGTCGTATACCTTCAGTTCAATCTTCTTTTCCAGTCCAAGATTAAGAATGCCAAACAAAGATTTTGCATCAACGGTAAAGCGACCACTTTTCATATCCATATCAAACGGATAATTCTCAACTTTTTTGATGAAGTCCAACATGTCATCAATTTTGCGGAACATGACTGTCTTCTTTCTCATTGCTTATCACTCCTTTTCTTTTCTTGGACGAAATAATATCATAAAACATCCAAATCTGAAAAGAGGAAAAATGTAAAAAATATGCAAAAATATTAGAAGTTATATTATACTTAACAAAAGAGTTCCATACTGAAAGGAGACCAACATGAAAATTGTATTTTTAGACGTAAAAACAATCGGCGAAGATATTGATTTATCAGGCTATGACACACTGGGGGAAGTGATAAAATATCCCTTTTCAAATGCTTCAGAGGTTCCGGAACGGGTTGCAGATGCCAACGTCATTATCGTTAACAAAATTCAGGTAAATGAGGCCGCCGTCGGTACAGCAAAAAATCTGAAGCTCGTATGTGTTACCGCCACCGGAACGAACAATCTGGACAAAGATTATCTTGACAGCCGGGGCATTGCATGGAGAAATGTTGCCGGGTATTCTACCGAATCTGTTGCCCAGCATACTTTCGCCATGCTTTTTTACCTGCTTGAAAAACTCCGTTATTACGACGACTATGTGAAGAAAGACTGTTACACAGGCGATACTCTCTTCACGCATTTTGAAGAAAAATTCTATGAACTCTGCGGTAAGACATGGGGTATCATCGGTCTTGGAAACATCGGGCGGCGGGTGGCATCTATCGCGAAAGCTTTTGGGGCTGAGGTTCTCTATTCCTCTCCGTCAGGCAGCGCGCCGCAGGAAGGATACCGTCAGGTGGATCTCAACACTCTTTACGCCTCCTCCGACATTCTATCTGTTCATGCGCCGCTTAATCATTTTACGGAAAATCTGATCGATAAAGCTGCATTTTCAAAAATGAAAGAAAGCTGTATTTTTCTCAATCTCGGCCGCGGACCAATTGTCGTCGAACAGGACCTTTATGATGCACTTGAAAACGGCATGATCCGGGCGGCAGGTTTGGACGTTCTCTGCAAAGAACCGATGGCTCCCGACAACCCGCTGCGTCATCTAAAAGACAGCCGCCGTCTATTCATCACGCCCCACATCGGATGGGCAAGCGTGGAAGCCCGCACCCGCCTGATGAACATAATCCTCGGGCAGATCAGAGAATTTTTTGATCTCACAGAGATTTAAGAATACGAAGCGCGTTTCCGCTCCAGACTTTGTCAAGCTGTGTTTCGGAAACGCCTTTTTTCTTTAATGCATCCCATAATCTTTCCATATTTTCTACTTTGGGGATGTCAAGCCTTTCTATCCCGTCAAAGCCGTCAAAGTCTGTCCCTATCATCGGAAACTCTTCTCCCCCTAACCGAATCATATGAAGGATATGCGCTGTCATCTCCTCCGTATAAGAGGCGTCCCGCGTTCCAAGGAATGGCCCGTAAAAGTTAAGTCCTGCACCGCCGCCAATCTCGGCAAGACTATGTATCATCTCATCCGTCAGATTCCTTGGATGGCCGGCGAGCGCTCTGCAATTCGAGTGGGTAGCCGCAACCGGCCCTTTTGCATAATGAAGAATATCAAAAAAAGTTCCGTCCGAAGCATGGGACACATCCACGATCATACCAAGTTCGCCCATCCTTTTTACCGCCTCTATCCCAAATGGCTTCAGCCCCTTTTCCATAACAGAACGTTCTCGGCTGTTCGGAAAACCGATACAATTCTCGCAATTCCACATCGGAGTTACAAGCCGGATGCCCCTTTGATATAAAGTCTCAAGCCGTCCCATATCGCCGTTTAGAATGCCTCCTTCTTCTACGGTAAGGATTGCTGATATCCTTCCGTCTTCCGCATTTTTCATCACATCGTCATAAAAATATGCAAGAGCGATATCTTTCTGGAACTTCTCCGTCTGTCCTTCCATAAAATCAATCATCTCATGGGCATGACGATATCCTTCCTCGTATCCGCCTTCCATATCTTCCACATAAAGAAAACAGGCAAAAAACTGTACCAGTGTTCCCGCCTTTTTCATGCCCGGAATACTGATGCTGCACTGATTGTCCATCATATTCCCTTCTTTGTCCAGATCCATCAGCTTCCAGATTGTATCGCAATGCAGATCAATAAGTTTCATATCGCCGCTTTTCCTTTCATAATTAATAAATAAGATTCCTTACATTATAACATAAGAAAGGTATTTTTATGAGTCCTGTGATTGGAATTTTATTTTGCGGTTTCGAGGAAAACCGGCAGTTTGTCACCACTGCTTATATTGAAGCAATCTCTTACGCCGGAGCGGTTCCGCTCATTATCCCTTACCCCGGAAAAAATACATGTTCAACAAAATATTTCCATCTATGCGACGGATTTCTTTTCTGCGGCGGCGGAGACATTACCCCTCTCCTCTTCGGAGAAAACCTGATGACGGAAAAAGGAACAACCGATTGGAAGACCGATATTTTCCATATCCGCTTCATGCAGCAGGCTCTCTCCTTTAAGCTGCCCGTCCTTGGTATCTGCCGGGGAATGCAGATATTAAACCTCGCTCTCGGCGGCACCATCTATCAGGATCTGAGCCTGCGCCCTGAAAAATCTTTGAACCATATGCAGCTGTCCCTCGACCGTTCAGACATCTGCCATCAGCTTTCTATATCAAACGGCAGCCTGCTCTGTAAGATCTGCGGCAATACGCTTGATGTAAACAGCTTCCATCACCAATGTATCAATACATTGGGCGATACGCTGAAAGCAACCGCCATCGCGCCCGATGGAGTGATTGAAGCCGTCGAATCTTCCGTATTTCCCTTTGCCGCCGGCGTACAATGGCATCCGGAATGCATGTACCATTTCAGCGAACCTATGAAAAATCTTTTTTTGCTTTTTGTAAGAGCTTCAAAAAAAGAAAGACATATTTTTTAAACAAATGGTACATACTAAACTCGAAAGAAAATGAAGGAGGAAATACCCATGTCAGAAATTTCAGTTCTCGATCTACAAAACTTACGCCATCTAATCGGCGGATTTGACACATGCCACTGTAAAATGCAGGATTATGCAGCACAGGCAAAAGACCCTGAGATCAAACAGCTCTTTCAGGACGCTGCTAATTCAGCCATGAAAAACAAACAGGATTTAATGAAATTCTTATAGGAGGGGAAATTATGTTAGACGATAAGACAATGGTTTCAGATGCCTTAACAGGCGTAAACGGCGAACTTACCCGCTACGGCGAGATGATCCCGCAGACAGAAAACAAACAGCTAAAACAGTGTTTAAAGCAGATTCGCAATGAGTGTGAGATGTCACAGGAAAAGCTGTATCAGGTAGCCCGCGAGAAGAGCTATTATGTACCGGCGGCAAAAGCTTCCCAGCAGGAGATTGATCATGTCAAATCCATTCTGTCCGGACTGGCAATGAAGTAACTTATATTTTTTGATAATACCGGAGACAGATGCATTCTGTCCCCGGTATTATCCTGTTACTCTATACTTTTCAGCGATTCTACCATATCTATACTTTTCAGCTTAAAATACATCACGCCATTAATGACCATAGAAAACGCAACTGTTAATATAAGGCTGTACAAAAAGCTTGGCGGATTGATATTTCTTCCGAACATAGCAGATTCCACTTCCACCGTCTCTATGATAAACAGATGGAGGACTTTCCCAAGCCCTGACCCAACCGCAGCTCCGATCAAGGTCAGTATGATATTCTCCCGGTACACGTGCCCGGCAACCTCCGTATCATAGAATCCCAACACCTTAAGAGTCGCCAACTCTCGCTTCCTCTCCGCAATATTGACTGTATTGAGGTTATAAAGAACGACAAATGCCAGCATCCCGGCAGATATGATCAGTACGACGATCACAAGGTTCAAGCTTCCAAGCATGTCGTCAAGCTGCTTTTCTATATCATGGGTATAGCCGACGCTGACTGCTCCATCCTTCTTAAGCAGTCTCTGTCCAATCTGCTCCATCTGCTCAGATTCCTCCGCATCTTCTGTTACAAACAGAATACTATTGTATTCCGGCGGCTCTCCATATACTTTCTCGTAATATGCAGGCGTCAGATAAATGTAATGTCCCATATAGTTTTCGCAGATATGCTCGATTCTTATCTCCTTATTCCCGTTTTCTTCATCTTTGATATAAGCCGTATCTCCCTCTTTTACCCCAAGAAGCTTCGCCGTCTTCTCACTGATAATTGCGCCTCCGTCAGTGAGGACATACTTTTCCTTTGTCTTCCGATTATGAAAATCCACATATCCGGGAACCTCTCCTTTCGGATTCAGTACATACTCATATGCACTCCGTTCCTTCTTGCCGTTCATCAATGTAATATTCCGTGTTTCAGTATCTATATAACGCTCGATTCCTTTCTCTTCGTCAAGCGCTTCTTTTAGCTTCTCCCTCTGCTCATCGGTAATATCCTCTTCCAGATACACGCTTCCGTGATAAAACTGAATCTCCGTATACTGAATATCAGCAATCTCATAGCAGGAATCCTTAAGTCCGAAGCCCACAAGCATCAGCGCCATGCAGCCTCCGATTCCAAAGATTGTCATAAAGAAACGTTTCTTATATCTCATAAGATTACGGACGGTAGACTTCCATGTAAAGCTCAAGTGTCTCCACAAAATCCCTATCCTTTCCATAAATACACGGCGGCCGCTCTTGGGTGCAGGCGGACGCATCAGTACCGCCGGCTGAGCCTTAAGTTCCCGGCTGCACGCCATAAAGGTCGCCGCCATCGTACAGAACACCGCCGCCCCTGATGCCATCACCGCATAGGTCCAGTTGTAGGGAACTATGATTTCCGGCAGATGACGGTACAGGATACCGTAGGCATATACGATAATGTACGGCAGAATCTTTTCTCCGGCAAGCACTCCTATCACACTTCCTCCGATTGTTGCGAGGAAAGCATATCCAAGATATTTGGACGCAATCGCAAATCTCCCGTATCCGAGAGCCTTCATAGTTCCGATCGAAGTTCTCTGTTCTTCTACCATACGTGTCATACTGGTAAGGCTGATCAGCGCCGCCACTAAAAAGAACAGTACGGGGAACACTTTTCCTATTGCCCCCAGACGCTCCGCATTCTCGCCAAACCCGCTGTATTCCACCAGTGTGCTTCTGTCATACACGTACCATTTCGGATCTTTGATATCCGCAATGTCGGCCTCGGCATCCGCAATCTTTTTCTCGCCGTCCTTTATCTCCTTTTCTGCATCCTTTTTTCCTTTTTCATATTCTTTTTTTGCATCTGCAAGCTTGATTTCGTTGTCGGAAATCTCTTTTTCACCGTCAGCTAACTTTGCTTCCTGATTTTTAATTTCCTCCCACCCATCATCAATCTTCTTCTGTCCTGTCTTGATCTGCCCGGCGGCCTTGGAAAGCTCTTTCTCACCTTTTTTTAACTTTTTCTTTGAGGCTTCCAACGCTTTCTTTGCAGAATCAAGTTCCCCCTGCGCTTGATCAAGCTCCGCTTCCGACGAATGATATGCCTGCTTCTGCGCATCTATTTTCTGCTTCATGCCTCCCGCCTGTTCCTGAAGCTTTCCGATCTGTTCCTGAAGTTTTCCGATCTGTGTCTGAAGCTCCCCGGCGGCGGCTTCTCCGGCACTATCCTCTGTCCCTGCTTCTGGGCCTTCATCTGTGCTTCCCTTTATACTTTCCTCCAATTTTTTCAGCTCTTTTGTAAGTTTGTCAATCTGCCCTTTTATCAAAGCATATGTTTTTTCATCTTCATCGATCTGTGCCTTTAATGCCTTAGTCTGCTTACGTCCCTCTTTAATTTTTTTCTGCGCTGCGGGGCTGCTCTTCTCATACTCCTTCCGTCCCTTTTCATATTCTTTCTTCCCTTTTTCCAAATCCTTTTTCCCTGATTCATACTGTTTTTTTGCCTTATCAAGCTGTTTCTGCTTAGAACGCAGCGTCTTTTTTGCATCCGCAAGCTTATTTTTTCCATCCTTAATTTCTTTTCTTGCATCTTTAAGCTGCTTTTCGGCATCAGCAATCTTATTCTCAGCGTCCGAAAGCTCCTTTTCTGCCTCAGCCTTCCCTTCTGCAAGCTCTGCCTTGGCGTCTTCAAGCTTCTCATTCGCTTCTTCCACTATTTCCTCTTTTCGTATGATTCCCCGATCATCTGCAAGAAGTTCCGCCCTTTCAAGAACCTTTTCTATCTTATCTTCGTATTCATCCGTAAATGACAATAGTTCCTTTGCCCCTTTTACTTGGACATATACCTCTGAAAACACGTCCATGTCAAAGGTTTCTTCCGGTACTATAAGAAATGCGTCAATACTTCCCGTTCCTATCGCGGTGCTGCCGCGCCCGTAAGAAAGATAGCAGGGACTGTTTCCGAGACCGACTACTTCAAGCGTATCTGTCTTTAAGGTATCTGTTACCGCATCCTCTGTCCCGGATTCCAGCCGGATCACATCGCCGATCTGATATCCCGCCTCATCATCCGCGAGACACTCTCCAACCTTCTCAGGAATCTTCCCTTTTGTCAGCGCAAAGCGGTTCATCTCTTTCTGAATTCCCATAATATGAACCACCTGCTGCTCCTCTCCAAGATTATATAAAAAATCCGCGCTGTATGCGCCCTCAGCGTTTTCCACCCCGGAAAGGCGTGCAAATGCTTTTACATCTTCCTCTGTAACTCCATATGTACTGAGCGCTTTTATATCCATAAGATCGCTGGCATCAAAATAAGCGTCCCCGGTAATCCTCATATCCGGTTCTGAGGCCCTGATTCCTGAAAAAAACGCCACTCCCAGCGCAACAATGAAAAGAATTGAGAAAAACCTGCCTGGGCTTTTCTTTATCTCCATATAAAAATCTCTGCGTGTTGCTTTTTTTGCCATATCTCTTACCGCCTTACCACTCAATCGTATCAACAGATACCGGAGACTCATTCACAATTATATCTGAGACTTTGCCATTTTTAATCTTTATCACCCGGTCTGCCATCGGAGCAATCGCCAGATTATGCGTGATCAAAATCACTGTCATTCCCTTACTCCTGCATGTATCCTGCAAAAGCTTCAGAATAGATTTCCCTGTACTGTAATCAAGCGCTCCCGTCGGTTCATCACACAACAACAGCTTCGGATTTTTCGCGAGCGCTCTTGCGATAGACACTCTCTGCTGCTCTCCGCCGGACAACTGCGCGGGAAAATTATTAAGCCGCGCCTCAAGCCCTACCTCCTTTAGCACTTCTCCCGCATCCATGGGATTTTTACAGATCTGAAGGGCAAGTTCCACATTTTCCAGCGCAGTAAGATTCGGTATCAGATTATAAAACTGGAACACAAACCCGATATCATCCCTTCTGTAAGCCGTTAACTGTCTCTGGGAATAGGAGGCAATATCATACCCATCTACCAGCACTTCTCCCTCTGTAGCCGTATCCATGCCGCCGAGAATATTAAGCACCGTAGTTTTTCCCGCACCGCTCGGCCCTACCACAACGGCAAACTCGCCCTTTTGTATCTCAAAATCAATGCCGGCTGCCGCCATGATCTCAACCTCGCCCATACGATAGATCTTCTTTACTTCTCTTAATGCCACAAACGAACTCATCCTCTTTGTCCCTTCTACGTTTTTTTCACTGCGTCACCGCTGTGTACGTGATGCTATCAATTGTTCTGCACTTCATGCTCCCGGAATTCTCAAAGCCATGCTTTTTGACTCTCACATTACTTTGTTATATAATATCATACGGAACACCATTTATCCAGAAATAAACATTGATAAAGAAAAGGGGAAATAATATATGAGTACAGCAAAAATCATCCCCGCCAGAACTGACGGGGACATTCAGACAATCGCTTCGATCGCGGACGAGATATGGCACCAGCACTTCACGCCCATCATCGGGGAAGCGCAGGTGACTTACATGGTAGAGAAATTCCAGTCCTATCCGGCGTTAAAAGCACAGATATCGGACAACGGATACGAATATTTTACATTTCTTTATGACGGCGTTCCCTGCGGTTACATGGGAGTCCATGCCGAAGAAAACGCTCTTTTTTTAAGCAAGCTATATATCAAAAAAAGTTACCGCGGACAGCATCTTGCAACCAAGGGTCTCCAATTCCTAATCCATCTCTGCGAAGAAAGAAACCTTAAAAAAATCTGGCTGACCTGTAACAAGCACAATGACCGTACTCTGCAGATATACGGCCATCTTGGATTCAACATTACGGATGAACAGATTGCTGACATCGGTAATGGATTCGTGATGGACGACTATATACTTACATACGAAGTCCTGTAGAACTTATTCTTTTCCGTTGAAGCAATAGGTACATACCTTACAGGGTTCTATCCCGATGGAAGCAAGCAGATCATCCAGCCTGTGATACCGAAGCGTTGTGAAGTTCTGTTGCTTTCTGATGTCCTCAATCATCTGCGCATATTTTTGGCTGCATGGATTGGCATACTCATTCAGCACTTCCTGCGGGCAGTCATCCCCTTCCCTCTCCTTGATCGTCCTTCTCGTAATCAATTCCATCTCTGATTTGGACCGGGAGAAGTTCAGATATTTACATCCATACAGCAACGGCGGACATGCCGGACGCACATGTACTTCTTTCGCGCCGCTGTTATATAAAAACTCTGTCGTCTCGCGAAGCTGCGTTCCCCGCACGATCGAATCATCAATCAAAAGAAGCTTCTTGTTCTCGATCAATGCCTGCACCGGAATCAGCTTCATGCGGGCAATCAGATTCCTCTGGCTCTGATTGGTAGGCATGAAAGACCTTGGCCATGTGGGCGTATACTTGATAAACGGTCTTGCATATGGAATTCCAGACTCATTGGCATAGCCGATTGCATGAGCGACGCCGGAGTCCGGAACACCTGCCACAACATCCGGATGTACCGAATCACCGTCTCGCTTTGCCAGCATACTTCCGCATTTATAGCGCATCTCCTCAACATTCACCCCTTCATAGGAAGAAGTCGGGTATCCGTAATATACCCACAGAAAAGAGCATATCCGCATCTTTTCTCTGGCAGGACTGATTGTCTGAACCTCTTCGGGTGTAATAAATGCAATCTCTGACGGGCCAAGCTCCTTGTAATCCGTGTATCCCAGATTGATATACGCATGACTTTCAAAGGAAACGCAAAATGCGTTCTCCTTTTTTCCAATGATAAGAGGCGTTCTTCCGTATCGGTCTCTCGCTGCATAAATCCCATCCTTCGTCATCAAAAGCAGCGTCATAGAGCCGTCTACAATCTCCTGAACATATCGGATCCCCTCAGCTATCGTATCTTTCTCACAGATCAGCGCCGCGATCAGTTCTGTCACATTCACCTGACCGCTTGTCATCTCCTGAAAATGAGAATGCGTATTCTCGTAAAGCTGGTTCAGCAATTCATTATAATTATTCACCTTACCGACCGTTGTGATTGCAAAGCTCCCAAGTTTTGAACAGATCAAGAGCGGCTGCGGCTCAAAATCAGAAATACAGCCAATTCCCAGATTCCCCTTCATCTCTCCTACATCACGGTCAAACTTGGTACGGAACGGCGAATTCTCAATATTGTGTATGGCCCGGTTGAAGCCGTCTTCGCCATATGTCGCCATTCCGCCGCGCCTTGTTCCAAGATGAGAGTGATAATCAACTCCGTAAAATAATTCCAGTACACAATCCTCCTTCGACGCTACACCGAAAAAACCACCCATTTTTCTCCTCCTTGTCTATACTGCAAATGCCCTAAGCTTTTATTTCACATTTTTCATTGCTTCACGATTGTATCACAGTCACTGCCGCTCTGTCCATATGGTATTTTATCCAAGCAGCTCCTTAAGCCTCCTATTCACCTGTCCGGGATCCGCTTTCCCTCGCATGGCTTTCATTGTCTGGCCTACCAACGCGCCCAGAGCCTTTTCCTTCCCGTTTTTATAATCGGCCGCTGCCTGCGGATTGTCCGCGATCACCTGTTCCAAAACGGCAAGTAGCTCGCCTTCATCACTGACCGTACTAAGACCGTGCTCCTTTACATAACTCTCAGGATCAATATTCTCTTCAAACATTTTTACAAATACTTGCTTTGCAACAGAACTGTTAATGTCTCCGGAATCCGTAAGCTTAACCAGCTTTGCCAGATTCTCCGGCGAAAACCGGATTCCCTCCGGCTCCATCCCGGACTCTTTCAGCAGGCGAAGCGTCTCCACCATCAGCCAGTTTGATACTTTTTTTGGATTGTTACAGATCGCCGCCGCCTTTTCAAAAATATCCGCCATGCGCTTAGATTCTGTAATAATCCTTGCATCATACTCCGGAATATCATACTCTTTCTTATATCTCGCAAGCTTTTCATCCCGAAGCTCCGGCTGCATCATCTTTATCTTCTCAATCCATGCTTCGTCAATCACAATCGGAACAAGATCCGGCTCCGGGAAATATCGGTAATCCTGCGCATCCTCCTTAGAACGCATCGCGTAGGAGTACTCTTTATTATCGTCCCAGCGCCTAGTCTCCTGAACAACCGCCCGGCCTTCCTCAAGAAGCTCAATCTGGCGCTGTCTCTCTCCTTCTATTGCCCTTGCAATGGCTTTAAAGGAATTTAAGTTTTTCATCTCCGTTCTCGTACCGAGCTTCCCGCTTCCCATCTCACGGACGGAAAGGTTGACATCCGCCCTCATAGAGCCTTCCTGAAGCTTGCAGTCTGACGCGCCGAGATACTGGATGATCAGACGGAGTTTTTCAAGATATGCCAGCACCTCATCCGCCGAGCGCATATCCGGCTCTGATACAATCTCCACAAGCGGCACCCCGCTCCTGTTATAATCTACAATCGAAGTATCATCCCACTCGTCATGCACCAGCTTTCCCGCATCCTCTTCCATATGCATTTCATGAATGCGCACCTTCTTTTTCGTATCTCCGGTTTCAATCTCCACATAGCCGTTTCGCGCAATCGGAAGATAAAGCTGCGAAATCTGATAATTCTGCGGATTATCCGGGTAGAAATAATTCTTCCTGTCAAATTTGCACATCCTCGTAATCTCACAATTCGCCGCAAGTCCGATTGCTATCGCATACTCAACCACCTGTTTATTGAGTACCGGAAGTGAGCCGGGCATTCCCGTACACACCGGGCATGTATGAGTATTGGGCGCTCCGCCGAAACTTGTACTGCAGGAGCAGAAAATCTTAGTTTTTGTCGCAAGCTCTACATGTACCTCAAGCCCGATCACTGTCTCATACTGTTTCGCCATACTTAATCCGCCCCCTTTCCGGCATCCGCCCTTGTCTGTTCATATGCATAAGCCGCCCGGATGATCTTCTTTTCCTCAAAACAGTTTCCGATAAGCTGCATTCCGATCGGAAGCCCCAAAGAGTCCGTCCCGACAGGAACCGAAATTCCCGGAAGCCCTGCCAGATTCGCAGAAATCGTATAGATGTCCCCCAGATACATTTTCAAAGGATCGCTCAGACTCTCTCCGAGTCTGGGAGCGGTGGCCGGCGCCGCCGGCGCCGCTATCATATCGTACGTTTCAAACGCACTGTCAAAGGCCTTCTTAATCAATGCTTTTGTGCGGAGCGCTTTCAGATAGTATGCATCGTAGTATCCCGAGCTTAACACAAAAGAGCCGAGCATGATCCTTCTCTTAACTTCTGCTCCGAATCCTTCCGAACGAGTCTTTTTATACATATCGTGAAGTCCTTCATAAGTCTCTGTCCGGTATCCGTATTTTACGCCGTCAAAACGGGACAGATTAGAACTTGCCTCGGCCGACGCAATGACATAGTATGCCGGAATTGCATACTGCACCAGGCTTAAGTCAAACTCTTCCACAACAGCGCCTTTATCCTCTAACACCTTCACTGCATTTAAAATATTTTCTTTTACCTCACAGTCCAGACCTTCTAAAAAATAATCCCTTGGGATTCCGATTCTCATTCCTTTTACATCATCAACCAGCGCGCTTGTAAAATCATAATCTTTCCTGTCAATAGAAGTGCTGTCTTTCTTATCATGAGAAGCAATAATCTCAAGAACCGCGGCGCAATCCGCAACGTTTTTTCCGACCGGACCGATCTGGTCCAGAGAAGAACCATAGGCGATCAGACCATAGCGGGATACCGTTCCGTACGTTGGCTTGATTCCAACTACTCCGCAGAAGGAACTTGGCTGGCGGATAGACCCGCCTGTATCCGAACCCAGAGCATACGTGCATTCTCCGGCCGCAACCGCCGCGCAGGAACCGCCTGAAGAACCGCCCGGCACATGCGCCGGATTCCACGGATTCCTCGTCTCGCCGTAATAAGATGTTTCCGTAGTGCTTCCCATGGCAAATTCATCCATATTCGTCTTCCCGACGATCACTGCCCCTGCTCTCTCCAAATTCCGGACAGCCTCCGCAGTAAAGGTCGGTTTAAAATTTTTAAGAATCTTAGAACCGCACGTGGTCAAGAGCCCCTTTGTACACATATTGTCCTTAATTCCCACCGGTACTCCCGCAAGAGGACTCACAATCGTTCCTTCCTCAATACTTTTTTGCACTTCCTCTGCACGCTTAAGCGCGCCTTCTGCATCAACCGTTACAAAGCTGTTAATCTCGGGTTCCCTGTCCTCTATACATTCAAGAGCCGCCTTCACAGCCTCCACGGCGGATATCTCTTTTTGCTGAATCTTCTTTCCAAGCTCAAGAGCCGTCATACTGCAAATATCCATAATACACCTCCTGTCTATCCGATCGTCTTCGGCACTTTGAATCCCTGCTCTTTTTTTAAAGGTGCATTGGCAAGCGTATCCTCGCTTCCGTCACCGTTCTCAACAATATCCTCGCGGAATACATTATTTACAGGAAACACATGAGACATTGGCTCTACCCCTGTTGTGTCCAATTCATTTAACGTGTCAATATAATCAAGCATTTTTTCCATATCGGACTTAGCATTCTCTTTTTCTTCATCAGACAGCCTAAGCTTTGCAAGAATGCCGACATATTCCATTGTCTCATCTGATATCTTATTCGCCATACTGCATACCTCCTGAAATGTTTGTATTTGCTTAATAATAATCTCTGTATGTCTGCAGGTAATCTGTAGAGGCTATCTGCGGGCTTGGCGACAGAGTAATCTTAAAGCCCTCTTCATCATCATAAGATTCATTCTTCATGGTCAATTTGGCGCCCTTCGGAATAATCACGTTCCTATATGCCGCCCCCTTTGCAGAACCATTGCCTACATATATATTCTCTGTCGTATAATCATTCTCTTCATAATCTTCTTCATAATCTTCTTCTAAGTTCTCCCCGGCTTCTTCATCGTCATTAATTCCGATACCTACCATCCCATATCCTTCATCGACATAAATATCATACACGCCGGGTTCAAAATCCACGCCTGCTATTTTCTCTATCTCTCCTTCAAACTCATAACTCTGCGTCAGCGGGTTCTCCTCATTCTGAACGCTCTGCGCATTCTCTGTCTCTAAAATTACGCTTTCCTCTGCTGTGATCTCTACCAGCGCCCCCTCAAAAAGCCGCAGGTCATCCAGGTAATCCACTCCTTCTTTGGCTGGATATTCATATAAGAAAATAGCACGTTCCCTGTCATTTACCTGAATCGAATCATACTCATACGACATAGATGCAGAGTATTTTCCTGCCGGGATGTGGACGCCCACGATATATTTGCCTGATGTCAGCTCAAACTCCGCATACTCTCCTTCTTCCGGCAGCTCTTCTCCATTTTCTTCCAGCAGTTCATAAGGATCCAATTCCACGTTCTCTCCCTCCGGCCAAACAGGAAGATTGATATCTATCTCCTCCGCCAGACTTCCTATAACAGTTCCTGCTATAGACAGAATCACAAAAGCCGTCGTAATCTTTGCTGCCCACCCTGCCTTTTTCTGCTTCCGGTCCGGCTTTGCCGTCATACTTTTCTGTTTCGGAATACTCTCCTTCCGGCGGTAGCTGCCCGGCAGCGAGTCCGCTTTCCGATCCGTTTTCACAGTCGGCACTTTCACGCTCCGATACGTTCTCTGTTCGGCTGATTCTCCGGGAGATTGGCAAGTGTCCTCCTCATGAACATGCGTCATGGGCATCCCGTCGCAGGAACTTTTGTTGATCTTATAATTCTTCTCTGACTTACTGTTATTCAGGCCGCACTCTGTACAAACCTTCCTGCTGTCTAACTTCCCTCCGCATAAAGTACATCTCTCTCCAAACATAGGCTTTCCCTCTCAATCATAAATTACGGCTCCAATCGGCTTAAATCTCTTGGAAACAACGTTGTCTCCCTTACATTATCCTCCCCAACCAGCTTCATTGTCAACCGTTCCAGCCCAATTCCTAAACCTCCGTGCGGCGGCATGCCATGTTTAAATGTATTCAGATACTGTTCCATCCCTTCTTCTGTCATTCCTCTTGCTTCAATCTTTTCCTTCAGGGCTTTATAATCATGGATACGCTGTCCTCCCGTCGTAATCTCCATGCCCTTGTATAAAAGATCAAAGCTCAGCGTATATCTCGGATCATCGGGATCATCCATCGCATAAAACGGACGCTTCTTAGACGGGTAATGGGTGACAAATACAAAATCGCTCCCCCACTCTTCCTTCGCAAACCGCCCGATCAAAGTCTCCTCCTCCGGTTCCAGATCAAAAGGATTCCTCATCTTATGGTTATATTTTTCCGCTGCCAGTTTCTTGATCTCGTCAAATCTTACCGCCGGAATCCGATCCGCCTTCGGAAGCTCTATGCCTAAAATCTCCACTTCTTTTGCGTACTCCCTTTGAAGCAGCCCCATTGCATATTGGAGATATCCGCTCTCCATCGCCATAATTTCCTCAAATCCGTCAATATATCCCATTTCAAGATCGAGGCTTGTATATTCATTCAGATGCCGTTTTGTATTATGCTTTTCCGCCCGGAATACCGGCGCTGTCTCAAACACTCTGTCAAAGACGCCTACCATCATCTGCTTGTAAAACTGCGGACTCTGTGCCAGCACTGCCGGCCGGTGAAAATATGCAAGCTTAAATATATTTGCTCCGCCTTCCGCGCCTTTCGCCCCAATTTTGGGAGTATGAATCTCGGTAAAGCCCTGTCCGTACAGAAAATCTCTGAATGCTCTTGTAAGCCCTTCCTGTATTCTGAACTTCGCCCTCTCCCGCACGTTTCTCAGGGAAATGGATCTGTAATTGAGCTTCGCTTCCAGAGAAGTATTAAGCTTCCATTTTGAAATAGCAAGAGGCATCCTCTCATCCGCCGGCTCACTTAAGATACGGACTGATCTTATGCGGATTTCGATCCCATGCGGCGCTTTCTCGTTCTTCTCCAGTACGCCTTCCGCCTCGATCGCGGCCGCTTCTTTCAAATTCTTTAAAGGAAACTGCGCCGTCCCTTCTTCATATACCGCCTGTAAAAGCCCCTCTCTCTTTCTTAAGATAACAAATGCTACCGTTCCCATATTGCGGATCGTATGGACCGCACCGTTCACTCTCACGGTATCTCCCGCCTTTGCCTCTCTTAAAAGCTCACTGATCTCCATTGTTTTTTTCTGCGTTACGCCTGTGTAATATTCCATATCTGGTCCTCCTTTTTTCCAGCGGGACGGATACGTAAAAGGAGAGGCTCTCTGAAAGCCTTTCCTCTTCAAAAACAAAAAATCCGCCCTGGACTGTAATGAAACATCATTACAGCCGCAAGACGGATATCATCATCGTTATCCGCGGTACCACCCGCTTTGAACCCTCTTATCAGGATTCCACTTTCTGCGCATAACGTGCGCTCACGTACTGCCCTACTCTATTTCAAGCAGTCTGCTCCAGAGTGTTCCCTATTGCCCTCATTCCTCAAAAAGCGCTCTCAGTCGGTGACGCCTTATTCCTGTCAAGTTCCAGAGAACAGAGTCTCTTTCATCGCATTTACAATTTAATTTTTTATCATGTTAGCACATAGAAGAACAGATTTCAAGAATTTTTATAAAGCTTTTTATTGTTCAGCCGCAAAATAGTCCTTTGAGGTGCAAAGTTTCTGCATCTCATCATGCACATATGCCATATCGCCCTCGTCCATAAGGATTACGATCACATCCCCTACCTGAAGCTTCGTCGTTCCTCTTGGAATAATCTCCTTTACCCCTCTTTGAACGGCCACTACAAGGCAATTGTCCGGCCATTTGATCTCGCTGATCAATGTATCATTTAACATAGAATTATACTGCACGACAAAATTCGCAAGAATCTTCTGCCGGTGTACTGCTTCCCGCCTTTTTGCTTCCTTTAACTCCTGCGCCTCCGTCTTCTGTTTGTCAAGTAGTCTTTCAAGAAGACTCTCATAGATTGGCTTCGATTTCAGCAGTGTCGCAACAATATACGCAACAATTGACACAATTGACAGAGACAGCATCTGCGTAAGGGAACCCGTCATCTCAAAGATCAGAATGATTCCCGTAAGCGGCGCTCTGACAATCGCCGAAAAATACCCCGCCATAGCAAGCAGCACAAAATTGTTGATATAAACTGCATCCATGCCGAAGTATTGTACTCCCACCGTCGCGAAGACTCCCCCGATAAAGCCTCCCAGTACAAGCAGCGGAAAGAAGATACCTCCCGGCGCTCCTGACCCGAAGCATACTGCCGAAAAGATAAATCTGCTGATCAGGATGAAAATAACCGTACCCAGCAAAACGTCCACATTCGTCAGATATTGAATCAGCGCATGCCCGCTTCCTAAAAGCTCCGGCTCCGTAATACCAAGAATCCCCGCGCAGATAAACGGGATCATAAGTTTGGCTGTTATACCGCCGAATACAGCATGATTATAAAGAGACTGTACTTTCAGCGTAAACCAGTTATAAAACGCTCCCAGTACGCCCAACATCCCTCCAAGCATCAAGATCATCCCATAATACTGCAGCGGGAGCGCCCTCACAATGTCAAAGTCAAATACCGGAGTCATACCGAACACTGTAGTAGCCAGAAAATCCGCTGTCAGCGATGATGCCATAACCGACAGAAGCACGCTTACAGAAAAATTCTTATGTACTTCCTCCAGCGAAAACATGACTCCTGCCAACGGCGCATGGAACGCTGCCGCTAGTCCGGCGCTGGCGCCGCAGGTCAACAGAAATCTCTCCTCTGTCTTCCCCCGCTCAAGTCCCTTAGATACCCCTTTTCCCGCCATGGCTCCAAGCTGGATCGACGGGCCTTCCCGCCCAAGCGCCATTCCGCCAAGCAGGCACAAGAAGCCTCCTAAGAATTTTCCTCCGATAACCTTCCACCAGTTCTGATCAAGCTTACCGATCATCTCCCCTTCCAGCTGGGGGATCCCGCTCCCGGAAATCATCGGTTCAGCCGTCACAAGCTTTCCTACGATCCATGCCAGTAATATAAGTATCAGAAACCATCCTGCGATACGCACCGGATGATGCCCGATAAAACTCAATATGCGCTGCAGCGTCTCACCCGCAAACTCAAGGATCATACGGTAAAGAATCACCACAAATCCGGCAATGCCTCCTACCATGATCCCCTCTCCGATCAAAACCACCTGAAAATGTTCCGCACGCCGAAGCGTGCCGGACGTATCCTTACCCACGGCTATTCCTCCCTCGTACAATATCTTCCCTAAAAGATAACCCTCTCTGACAGATTTACTGTCTTCGATATTCATTATAGTGCAATCAGGAAGGGATATCAATCAGCTTCGTTGCAATTTTTCTTACGAATCGTACGTCATGCTCTACCACAAGCATCGTTGGCCTGTGCGCAAGAAGCAATTCCTCCACCTGCATTCTGGAAAATACATCGATATAATTCAGCGGTTCATCCCATATATATAAATGTGCCGGAGTAAGCAGGCTCGCAGCAATCAGCACTTTTTTCTTCTGTCCTTCCGAGAAATCCTGCATTCTTTTTTCAAACTGTACTCTCTCCATGTCAAGCTGGCGCAGAATTGCCAGAAACAGACTCTCATTGAGGTTCCGCTCCTTACAGAATTCTTTGACGCCTCCCTGCAGGAAAGAAGTATCCTGACTGATATAAGAAACCGACAGACCGGAAGCCGTCCAGAGCGTCCCGCTCTCTATAACCTCAGACTGCCCGAAGTCTTCTGCTCTTCTCTCATTTCTCCTTTTTTCTCCCTTTTCTGTGCCGTCCGTGCCATCCATGACTCTTCTAAGAACGGCCTTGATCAGACTGGATTTCCCGCAGCCGTTTGCGCCATTTAAGAAAACCCGGTCTCCCCGATTAACCTCAAAGCACATATTTTCAAAAAGATACTTTTTCGCGTCCCCATATTTCAAACTATACTTGTCCGCTGCAAGAACTGTTCTCTTATGATGGTCAAGAGGCATCATCTTTAAATTTGCCGGTTCTTCAATATCCCGAAGCAAACCTTCTTTTTCCCTGATCTCCCGTTCCAGTCTCCGCTCTGTCTGACCTGCCCGGCTTAACATCTTCTTAGTCTTTGCCCCGATATACGCTCTCGTAGCTATGCAGCGTTCCGGTTCCTTTACCGGATCAAAGCCTATCTTTGTGCTTTCGTTTTTATCTGCCCACTGTCTTGTCTGCCTTGCCGCTTCCTTAAGCCTCCCTATCTCCTTTTTGTGCTTTTCATTCTCCTTCTGCATACAAGCATCCTGACGTTTCTTATTCTCCCACCAGCTCGAAAAATTTCCCGTCTGCACTTCGATAGAATGCCGATTAAGGACTAACACATGGTTCACACAGGCATCCAGAAGGTCCCTGTCGTGAGAAACCAGTATAAATCCTTTCTTTTTTCTCAAATACTCTTTTACTGTCTCTCTTGCCCCGCTGTCCAGATGGTTGGTCGGTTCATCGATCAGCAGAAAATTGTTTTCCCCTGAAAACAACACTGCAAGCAGAAGCTTCGTCTGTTCTCCGAAACTCAACGCAGAAAAGGGACGGTATAAACTTTCCGCATCCATATCCATCTTATTAAGTTCACATACCACACGCCACTGCTCACAGCCAGCCTTCAGCTCCTCCACAAAATCAACAGCCGGCTTATCCTTGAATTCTTCTTTTATCTGATAGGGAAAGTAATCAAATACCGTGTTAGAAGCGATAGAGCCCATATACTCATATTTCCCGAGCAGGAGATTTAGAAAGGTCGTCTTTCCCTTTCCATTCCTCCCGACAAATCCAAGCTTCCAGTCCGTATCAACGGTAAAAGATACATTCTCAAAAATATTATCATAGCTTCCCTCATAATAAAACGTGAGGTTATTTACACTGATCTGTGACATCTAAAATTCCTCCTCCCTGCTGTTGCCAAAGGAATCCCTGCACTCTTAACCCCACGAAACTAATAAAACAAACTATTATTTTTTTCCACCAAAAAAGAGAGGTTATGAGAACATAATCCACTTTTGGCAACATAAAACAAATATCCTCCGAAAATGCCGGATGATATAAATAAAAAGCTTCATGTTTTCAAAAGCGCATTATCTCCTCATCTTTTCACCTCTCTCTGCTTCAATCTGCATTCATTATAATGCAAAACAATTCAGCTTGCAACCCTTAATTTCCTGTCGGTATATAAGGTCTGATGGCTCCTGCCACATTGCTGATCGGCATCGTCTGCAACCATACTTTCCCCGGTCCGGTTATGACAGTGTTGAAAAGTCCCTCGCCTCCAAACACCATATTCTTTACACCCGGCACTTTCTGGATGTCCATATTGCAGGTAGCGCTCATGGCTGCCAGATGCCCTGTGTCAATCACAATCTGCTGTCCCGGCTGAAGATCATACTCAATCACATGACCGTCAAACTCAGCGAACACAATCCCGCTTCCGCTTACCTTCTGCATGATAAAGCCCTCGCCGCCGAACAGTCCCGAACCTAATTTCTTACGGAAATGCACCGATAACTGCACGCTTTCCTCACCGGCAAGATAAGCGCTCTTCTGAAAGATCATATCTTGTCCCGGTATGATCTCGAATGCCCGGATGGATCCCGGAAAGCTGGATGCGAATGCGATCATTCCCGGACCGCCCTGCGCAGTATAGATGTTCTGGAACATCTTTTCTCCCGAAAATGCTCTTCCAAGCGCTTTTCCGATTCCGCCGTTACTCGTTGTCTCCATCTTCATGTTCGGCGACATCCATGACATAGCGCCGCCCTCCGTGATCATCTTCTCTCCTGCCTCAAGCTCACAAATCACTACCGGAAGAGTCTCCCCCTGTATCTGATATCTCATCTCCTGCTACCTCCAAGTCTTTTTTCTTTCAGTTTACCAAACTATATCCTGCGCCGTCAATAATATTGCGCCGATTATCTGGAACACCGGAACAAAAGCTCATCCCATCTTCTGTCTACTTCCTTCTGGAATTCTTCGATCAGATATTCGTTTCCTTTTTTGAACAAGTGTTTAAAACGTCCCTGAGGTTTCAGGAAGTCTTCAATCGGAAGCTTTTTCTTCGGCTCATAGTTCAGTATCCACTTACCGTCCACTACTTCAAACAGCGGCCAGTAACAGGTCTCTACTCCAAGCTTGCAGATCTCCATGATATCCGGCGTATTATATCTCCATCCGCGCGGGCACGGCGCCATAATGTTAAGGAATGCCGCTCCCGGCGTGTAGATTGCCTTTTCTGATTTCACATGCAGGTCTTTAAAATTCTGTACAAAGGTCGTCTGCGCCACATAAGGTACATCATGCGCCGCGATGATCGCCGCCAGATCCTTCCTGTTCTGCGGTTTTCCGTTGCTTTCGCTTCCTACCGGCGTCGTCGTAGTATCCGCATACATCGGCGTTGCGGAAGAACGCTGGATCCCCGTGTTCATATAAGCGCCGTTGTCATAACACACATACACCATATCGTGATTGCGCTCCATCGCTCCGGAAAGAGACTGGAAACCAATATCATAAGTTCCGCCGTCGCCTCCGAAGGTGATGAACTTATAGGTCTCATTTAATTTCCCTTTTTTCTTCAGCACCTTATATGCGCCCTCCACGCCGCTTAAGGTTGCGCCTGCGTTCTCAAAAGCATTGTGGATATAGCTGTCCTCCCATGATGTGTAAGGGTAGGTAAAGGTAGAAACCTCAAGACATCCTGTGGCGTTCCCGATCACTGCCTTATCGCCTTCATGAAGACCTCTCAACACATTTCTTACTGCAATCGTGCCGCCGCACCCTGCACACATTCTATGTCCCGGAGCAAGACGTTCCGGTTTGCTCATCGTCTCTTTGAAATTATAACTCAACGTATCCGTCCCTCCTTACTCTCTGATACCCATATAGCGGTAAGTTTCACCCGCATCGTTATCGTCAATGATCTGTTTCAGATCCGCAAACACTTTTTCCATATCCTCTACCCGCACATCGCGTCCTCCAAGACCATACACAATATTAATGGCATGGGCCGTTGACTTTGCGCGAAACAGCGCCGCCATCACATCCGCGCCGAGCGGTCCGCCGTGGTTCGTATAGCCTTCCGCCCGGTCCATAATCGCGACGGCCTCTACATTTTTAAGCGCTTCTGCAATTTCTTCTGCCGGGAAGGGACGGAACAGACGAATCTTAATCAAACCAACCTTTTCTCCCTGCTCTCTCAGTCTGTCGATCGCATCTTTCGCCGTTCCTGCCGCAGAACCGATCATCACAACCGCTCTTTTCGCATCTTCCATCCGATAGCTTTCAAACAATCCGTATTCTCTTCCAGAGATTGCCTGAAACTCTTTCGCTACATCAAGAACAACTTGAGGCACATGCTTCATGCCCTCTGCCTGATTGCGCTTTGCCTCCATGTAGTAGTCCGTGACAGAGTAAGGTCCCACTGCCATCGGACATTCCGGATTCAGCAGGTAATTTTCCGGCTCATACTCGCCCACAAAATTCTTCACATCAGAGTCTTCTAAAAGTTCTATATTCTCAACGGCATGGCTTGTGATAAATCCGTCCTGACAGATCATGATCGGAAGCCTTACATCCTTATGTTCGGAAATGCGGTAAGCCTGTACCATGTTATCATACGCTTCCTGATTGTTCTCCGCATAAACTTGAATCCATCCTGCATCTCTTGCGCCCATACTGTCAGAATGGTCGCAGTTAATATTGATCGGCCCTGACAGCGCACGGTTCACAAGTGCAAGAGCAAGAGGCAGGCGGTTCGATGCCGCTATGTATAATTCCTCCCACATATAAGCAAGCCCGCAGGATGACGTTGCAGTCAGGCTTCTCGCTCCTGCCGCAGAAGCGCCGATTGCCGCGCTCATGGAACTGTGCTCACTTTCCACCGGGATAAACTCTGTGTCCACCAATCCGTCTGCCGCAAAGGAAGCAAAATACTGCGGAATTTCTGTAGACGGAGTGATCGGAAACGCCGGAAACACATCCGGATTAATCTGACGAAGCGCGATTGCAACGGCTTCATTTCCTGATAAACGATCTCTTTTTGCCATCTTACTTCACCCCTTCCATCGTAATTGCTCCGAACGGACATGCCTTTACGCAGATGCCGCATCCTTTGCAGTGCTCATAATCAAACTCTCCCCGCTTCCCATCCTTTACCGGAATCGAACTGTCCGGGCACACCGGAACGCAGAGCAAACATTGCTTACATTTATCCTCGATAAACTGCGGTTTATTGTCTGACCACTCACCTGTATTAAAATCTCTGGACGTACCTGCTCCGGCAACGATCATTCCGCCGGTCAGATCCTGCCACTTCGTCTTTAATCCTAATTTACTGATATCTGTCGCCATTACTGCACCTCCTTAAGCGCCATCTCAAGCGCCTTCATGTTGCCCTCGATCACTTCCGGTTTGCTGGCAAATTTGTGGTGAAAGGACGCTCTCATCTCTTTTAAAAACGTCTCCTCATCCATAATCTTAGCAACCTTCACAATCGCCGCAAGAAGCGGCGTGTTGGGGAAATATCTTCCAATGGACGCAAGGGATACCTTTTTTGCGTCAATCGTATAAACCTTTCCTTTATATCCTTTCAAATGAGGGATGATCTCCTCCTTCGGACGCTCCGTATTAATAAGGATCGCCCCGTCCTCCTTAAGGCCGCTCGTAACATCAACTGTCTCAAGAAGCGATTCATCTACGACAACTACATACTGCGGATCGTAAATATTAGAATGGACGCGGATCACTGTATCACTGATCCGGTTGTACGCCGTAATCGGCGCACCCATACGCTCCGGGCCATACTCAGGAAAACCCTGCACATATTTTCCGGTCTGAAAAGCTACATCCGCCAAAAGCAGAGCAGCCGTCTTGGCACCCTGACCGCCCCGGCCGTGCCATCTGATCTCTGTGTGGTTACTCATGTTCCTACTTCCTTCCTGCTTATTCTTTCGCTAAGTCATATGCGGCGCGTTCTGCATACACTCTCTGGCAGCGCGCCATAATCGTATTTTATCGCATTAATGCATCAATGTAAATATTTTTTTGACATCCTGTCTGTTCCCCGGCCGGCTCTTTTTTTGATATCTGGCAAGCATTGCTGCAGTGAATATAAGTGTTACCGCTTCGGACAGTAAAGGCGTCCACCAGATTCCCGCGCCTTTAAACAATGCGGTCAAAATCAGCAGACATACCGTCAAAGATACCACACTGCGTGACAGAGATATCCCTGTTGCGGCGAAAGATTCTTCTACCGCGATAAAGTATCCTCCGATTACTACATTATAGCCTGCCAATAAAAACGACAGGGAAAATATGCGGAGTACCCTTACGGAATCATTCACAAGCTCCGGCATATCTTCAGATACGAACAGGGACACAATTTGCTCTGCAAAAATCATACAGGCTGCTGTGTACACAACGGAAATTACCGCTGCCGCTGCAATTCCATATTTTTTTAGTTTCTGACACCGTTCCATACGCTTCTGACCGTAATAGTAGCTGACAAGCGGCTGATACCCCTGAGCGACACCTACCATTGCCATAATTCCTAACGAATTTACGTAGGAGATAATTGTGTAACTTACGAGAGCGTCATCATTTAACAGGCGGATAATCGCCTGATTGAAAAGATAGATAATAAAGCCTGCCGACATTTCCGTGATTCCGGAAGACAGACCATTTCTGAACTCCCTTCCGATCAGAGAGATATCCGGTTTGAACCTGCAAAACTTAATGATGCCGCTCTTCCCGCAGAAATGGAACAGGTAAAGTATGATGACTGCCGTGTTGGAGATTCCCGTCGCGAACGCCGCGCCCCCCACTCCCATATCCATCCGCATGACCATAATATAATCCAGCAGCACATTCATCAGTGCGCCGGCCGTGACAATTACTGTCGCACGTCTTGGAAATCCATCCGTCTTTATAAGCATTTCAAAAGAATAGGACAAAATGAATGCCGCCGAAAAAGGCGCAAGCCATCTTAGATACTCCAAAACATACGCTTTATTGAGCTTAGTCGCCCCTAAAAATTCGGCGGTTTTTTCAAGGTTCTGCATGACCAGAATGGTTATAATAACGGAAAATACCGCCAGCAGTACAATATTCTGCGTAAATACTTCATTTGCCCTTTTTTCGTTTTTTTCACCCAATAGTATGGCCGTTACCGTTGATGTCCCTACTGCAAACAGAATCGATACGGAAAACAATGCCATAGTATAAGGCATAGCAATATTTACCGCTGTCAGCGCCGTCTCTGACACTCCTTTTGCCACAAAGATTCCGTCTACCATCGTATACAATGTAAATACCCATTGCGCTGCGATTGACGGCACGATGAACCGCATAAAGTCTTTCTTCAGTGATGATCCTTCTAATCTCATACCTATTTTCCTCTTTTCACTCTTGTAATAAGAGCATAAACCTTGGTATAATACTAAGGTCAAGGAATTTTTTCTGTTTTTTTAGACAGGAAAAACATTCTGTGTAAACATTGATTTGGGAGATTCCTATGAAAAATTATTATAAGATCAGCGAAATATCAAAACTGTACGGTATCGGACCTGACTCTCTCCGCTATTATGAGCGTCTGGGAATCCTGAAGCCAAAGCGGGATACGAATCAGTACCGTCTGTATAGCCTGAAAGACATGTATAAATTAAATCTGATCTGCGATCTGCGGAAGCTTAACTTCTCCATGTCACAGATCAAAGAATATCTGGACTGCCAGACGGTCGGCAATACACTGGATATTCTTTACCGTGAACAGGCACTTTTAAAAATCCAGCTTCAGGAACTGACAGAAAGAGAACAAGTTCTAAAAGAACGCATTGACGCTCTGCATGCTGCAAAAAACATCGTGCCCGGATATATCGCTACAAAGACTTTTCCCCGCCGGCTCTGCGTCATGGAAAAAGCATATATCACGCAGGATGAGGAGATGGATCTGCTGATTCAGAAACTTCTTGGCAGGCATGAAAAGAAAATCTCTAATTTCGGCAGTCAGACCATCGGGGCATTCCTATCTTCAAAGGAATTGATGAACGGCATCTCCAATGTCTACCAGTCCGTTTTCTTTATTCTGGACAAGGAAACTTCCGGTTATGACTGCGAGCTGCCCCCCGGAGACTATCTTTCCTACTATTACCGCGGAAATTATAACAATAACTCCATCTGTCTCAAAAAAATGATGGATTACATAGATAGACACCACCTTACCATGGCGGGCGAGCCTTTTGAACTGTATGAAATTGATAACCGGGATACGATGAAAGAAGAAGAATTTCTGACGGAAATTCAGATCCGGATCACCTGATCCGGTGTAACAGGCAGGAAAATGCCAGACCGCATATCATATATGCAAGGTCTGGCATTTTTACATGACCAAATAATAACTCCGTATAGAAAATCACTTAGTTCTTGCGCCCTTAGCTGTACAATAATAGCTGTAGATCTTTTTACCTCTTACTGTTTTATAAGAGCGGATTCTATATTTGTAAGTTGTCTTTTTAGATAAACCACTGTTCGTATAAGATACTGTGGAACCTTTTTTAATTGTCTTTATTGTTGTATATTCTTTTCTTGATGAATTGTACCTCTGAATCTCATATCCGCTTGCACCTGATATTTTATTCCATGTCAGCTTTATCTTATTGGATGAAACCGACGATACTGACAACACCGGCTTCCTGATGATCGTAACATAGGTTTTTTTCACATAGCCGGTCTTTTTGTTCCCGCCTACCTTCAAGGAAATCCGATACCAGCTCCCGCTTGTTCCGGTTATCGTTACGCCTGTGTTTATATTTAACGTTTTTAACTTGCCTTTTAATACACTCGGTCCTTTTCTCACCGCAACGCCTGATCCGTTCGTCTTGCCCGTCATCGTTGAAGCCGTCTTTACACTGACCGTATTAGAAGCCTTTGAATATACCGTTCCGCCGTCCGCCTTCTTATATGTCTTGATCCGATACTTGTAAGTCGTACCCAGCGTTCTCCCCTTATCTGTATAGGAGTTCGTATCCGCGCTGTTGATTGTCTTAATCTTTTCATAAGACTTTGATGAGGAATTGTAACGGTAAATTACATAGCCCGAAGCTCCCGGCACTTTCTTCCATGTCAGCTTCACGCTGTCATAAGAATCCGCCTTTCCTGAAAGAGCCGCCGCAGACGGAGCCGCCGGTTCTGTTACGATCGGCCTTGTGTCCGACGGTCTCGTGACTACTGTTTCACCCGGCACATCAAAAGACATGGAATCTCCCGGTTTCACATACCAGAAATTCATATCCACATTCCCGGAGATTCCTGATACGCTTCCATATTCTGTATACTGCCAGAAACTATAATCTCCTTTATAATCAGATGACGATGTGTAATGTGCCAGCCATACCGGGTATTTACTGCTGATCTCAGACGCATACAGATCACTGGTCAGCATACTCTTATTGGCATATACAAGCGGTGTATAGCCTGCCGCTTTAACTCTTTCACAAAACGCAAGACAGATATCTGTCTTCACTCTCTTTGAGAGCCTAGCAGTATGTAAGCGTCCGCCCTCGAAATATTCAAAGTCAAAGACTAAAGGCATTGTAATTTTATAGCCCTTCACAGAATTTAACAGGTAGTCCGCTTCTTCCTGCGCTTCTTTTACCGTAATCGCCTGGGAAAATATATAAGCGCCTACTTTCACACCTGCCGCCGCCGCATTCTTTAAGTTCGCCGCCGCATACGGATCATCCGCAAGATTCCCGGCTTTCCCGTATCCTCTGTAACAAGTTCGGACAAATGCAAAATCAATTCCCGCCTTTTTCACAGCAGCCCAGTTAATCGTACGGTTATATTTTGACACATCAATCCCTTCTACAATCTTATATCCTGCAAACTTGCTGTTATGACGGATACCCGTTGCCATTGCCCGCACTCCGCCGCCCGAGCCATAGAATTCCGCCGGCGCTTTTCCCCGGAGCCTTCCTTGGCCCGGATCATCATCCTCTGCTGCCAAAGCTTCCTGTGTCTGCTCTTTTTCCGTCTCAGCTCCTTGCGCATACACCCTTTTTGGAACTACCGAAATGCACAGGCATATCACCAATAATACTGCTGTTATTCTGTATTTTCTGCTCATATTTACTCCCCTTATTTATATTCGTATCCAAATCTTTGTTTTCCAGCAATAACCAGTGTAAATATACTTCCTTCTCCCCATACACTGCTTACTTTCAGTTCTCCTCCATGGACCTTGGCAATTCTGTCTGCCAACGATAAGCCAAGTCCGAAACCTTCAGAATTTCTCGACTTTTCGGCCCGGTAGAACGGATCGAAAATATGCGGCAAGTCTTCTTCTTTGATTCCGCATCCGAAATCCTGAACTTCTACAACAACACACCCCTCCCTGTATTCCGTGGCAATTCTCACTGTTGCCGGAGATGAACTATACTTCACTGCATTCTGTATAAGATTCTGCAGCAATATCAGTATTAGCCCAATGTCCAGATTCGCCTTTACGCCTGAAAGCAAAAGATCAAAACGAACATTGCCCTTTTCTTTGAATTCTATCTCATCACAGACAGAACGAATCATCTCGTCTAAATCCGCGTCTTCCAGATCAAGCACAATACGATCGCTTTCCAGTCGATTCAGATTCAAAAGCTGCGTAATCACTACGTTTGTCTTCTTCGTCTGACGATAAATAACATCTATGGCATCATCAAATTCCTCTTTTGTATTCACATATTCCTTTGCGTACTCACATTGAGCCAGCAAAACTGAAATGGGCGTGCGAAGCTCATGCGCCACATCTGATGAAAAACGCTTCTGCGTTTCAAACATGTTCTCAACACGCTCAAGCATCCGGTTATTGGTCATGGCAAGAACGCCAAGCTCCGTAATCCTCCCGCCGTATTCCATACGCTTTGACAGCTCACCGTCTTTTCCGATGGATTCCGCCGTCTTTGACATCTGCTTAAGCGGTTCGGATATCTTTCTCGACATCATAAGCCCTGCCATCAGCACAAGAACAAGGAATACCGGGATACTGGCGTAAGAAGTATATTTTATAAACTGGTATTTACTGTCAATGTCCTGCTTATTCACAATACATCGGTTATAAACAATGTACCCCGCCGCCTTTGTTATACTCTTGTTCAATCTGTCCAGAATATAGTATTCTCCCTCATCTGCTTCTATCGTCCGCAGTCTCTGGCTGACATTTTCCTCCGCAAATTCTTTGCCTTTCGGACTTTCTCCTAACATAAGAGAGCCATCCTCAGCAAGAACCTGATAATATACGCCGTCGTCTATATACCTGAAATCCTCATCCGGCTTTACCATTCCATCCTCATAATAAACACTTTTGTTATTCTTTATCAATTCCCTGATCAAAGTACTCTGTATATCATAGTAAATTACTCTGTCGGCAAGAACATTGACAAAAAGAACCATAAGAAGCGATAATGCAAGAATCAGCCCGATCAGATAACTGATGATATATCTTGTAACCGATACTTTTTTTATTCTTCGCATTTTAGCATATATCCCGTTCCGCGTATTGTACAGATCATCTTCTCATCAAAATCATCGTCAATCTTGCGGCGCAGATAACGAATATACACATCCACCAGATTCGAGCTCACCTCTGACTGAAGCTTCCAGATGTTCGACTCAATCTGCTCTCTGGTCACGATAATATTCTTATTTCTGACAAGATACAGAAGAACTGCAAATTCCTTTGGCGACAGCGATATCGGGATCTGACTTCTGGTAACCTCGTGTGTATTATAGTCAATGACCAGATCACCGCAGCGGTAAATATTCTCCTGAATCTCCGGTTTTCTTCGTGTCATCACTTTGATCCGGGCCAGCAATTCTTTGAAAACAAAGGGCTTGACCATATAATCATCCGCACCGATATTTAGGCCCTCCACGATATCCTCCGTGTCCCCCTTCGCGCTCAGGAACAATACCGGCGTCTGCTTTCCGGATGCACGGAGTCTTTTCAACACCTGAAAACCATCCATTCCCGGAAGCATAATATCCAATATCACACCGTCATAATCCGCCAGCATCAGATAATCCATCGCTGAATTTCCATCAAAACAGCTGTCAACATTGTATCCTTCTTTTTCCAGCTTATTTATAAGAATATGGTTCATATCCTTCTCATCTTCTACTACCAATAAACGCATCGCAGCATCTCCCCTCACAATCCGACGATTATTATAGCAGACTCTTATGAGAATCACATTAAAATTCTCTTAAGATGTTCTTATCTTTCTTCTAAGCAACAGTATCATTCCTGTTGACACGATCACCAGCGTCCCTGCAAGAAGCTGGGATACCGGAATCGCCGTACCTCGGATAAGAAGCTGGTCCGTGCGGAGCCCCTCAATCCATACCCGGCCCAGACCATAGCCAAAAAGGTACAAAAGGAACACTTCGCCGTCAAATTTTTTATGACGCCGGTACAGAAGCAATAACAAAAGCACCATCATACACCACAAGGATTCATATAAAAATGTAGGGTGGACCTGGATATAAGAGACACCCTTTACTGTTTCCATATTCTCCCGCATAAGCTCTGTGACATCCGAACTCCTTACGGCGTCAAGCGGAAGCCGCATCGCCAAAAGGCCGTCCGTATACTCGCCGAACGCTTCTCTGTTAAAAAAGTTCCCCCATCTTCCGATCATCTGTCCCGCAACAAGTCCGAGAACGGCGGTATCAAAAAGGAGCGGTGCAGAGAGCTTTTTCACTCTTGCAAACACAATAACCGTGATGACTGCCGCAATCACGCCTCCGTAAATTGCAAGGCCGCCCTGCCGCAGATTCAGGATACTTTTCAGATTCCCCTTATACATATCCCACGAAAATACCACATAATACGTCCTCGCTCCGATAATGGAACAGATTACGGCATAAATAGCAAGATCATAGTAAGTTTCCGGATCCTGCCCCGTGCGCTTTGCTTCAGCCGCAGCAATTAATATTCCCGCCAGAATCCCAAGCCCGATAATCATCCCGTAATATGCAATATCAAAATTAAAAATGGTAATATGATTCCCAACATCCTGCAAGTGTATTCCGATATTGGGGAAATCTATCGTCTTGTGCATCCTTTATTCTCCCCGCATATAAATTTATACATTAAACCTAAACAGCATGATATCCCCGTCCTTGACAACGTAATCCTTGCCCTCCAGACGGACCAGTCCTTTCTCCTTTGCTGCCGCATGTGTCCCGCATGCCATAAGATCATCGTAGGATACTACTTCTGCACGGATAAAGCCGCGCTCGAAATCCGTATGAATCTTTCCGGCCGCCTGCGGCGCCTTCGTGCCCTCCCTGATCGTCCATGCACGAACCTCCGGCTCCCCTGCAGTCAGATAACTGATCAGCCCCAAAAGCTTATAGCTCGCCTTAATCATCTTCTCAAGTCCTGATTCCGACAATCCAAGTTCCTCTAAAAACATCTTCTTTTCTTCTTCTTCAAGCTCAGCAATTTCCTGCTCAATCTGCGCGCATACGACAAACACCTCACTGTCTTCCTTTGCCGCATACTCCCGAACCTTCTGAACGCCGTCATTATCTGCGCCGTCCCCCGCAAGCTCATCTTCCGCTACATTCGCCGCGTAAATTACCGGTTTATATGTCAGCAGGTTGTAACTTTCAAGCCACTCCTGCTCCTCTTCATCCTCTGTCCCGGCGAATGTCTTCGCCAGCCGGCCATTCTCCAAATGCTCTTTGATCTTTTCAAGCAGGGAAAGCTCCTTCGCAGCCGTCTTATCATTTCTTGCAACCTTAGAAGTCTTTGCTATCCTTCTATCAAGGATTTCCAGATCGGAGAAAATCAATTCCAAATTAATCGTTTCAATATCCCGAAGAGGATTAATACTGCCGTCAACATGTACAATATTGCTGTCCTCAAAGCAACGCACCACATGAACGATAGCATCCACCTCTCGGATATTGGCAAGAAACTGATTCCCCAAACCTTCTCCTTTTGACGCCCCCTTAACAAGACCTGCAATATCAACAAACTCAATTGCGGCAGGGATGATTTTTTTAGTATGATACATCTCTCCCAGCACATCCAGTCTTTCATCCGGAACTGTCACTACTCCCACGTTCGGATCAATTGTACAGAACGGGTAATTTGCAGACTCTGCTCCCGCCTTTGTCAAAGAATTAAATAACGTACTTTTCCCAACATTCGGTAAACCGACGATTCCTAATTTCATATATTTTATCCTTCCTTCACTGCTATATTGCCATCATTATTACAAATCCTTTGTCTCCATCAGCACAACAATCCCTCCTGCAAAATCAATCACAGCTTCATCATCCTCTATCTGGTTGCTGACGCACAGGCTGTCATATGCCGTGAGAACATGGTTTTTAAGAGGCCACTTCGCCCCTGTAATATTAAAACGGAAAACCTCCTGCCCAAGAGGGAATACTGAAAAATATCGGCCGTATGTCTCACCCTTTTTAAGGACTGTCCGGCCGCCGATCAGACGTATGCTGTTCTGCCTGTCAAGAATCCGCGCATCGATTCCGCTCTTAAAAGGAATCGCAAGACACTGGACATTCGCCCACAAATGGTCGATGCGGCCGCCGGTCGCACCGAGAATCAGCATCTGCTTACAGCCAAGCGTCACCGCAAGACGGATTGCGATCTCCGTATCGGACGCATCTTTTACCGGGTTGAATTCTCTGATCGGCACAGACGTGTTCTCCCGGTAATAATCCGCAATCTCAGGACGGACACTGTCAAAATCTCCCACAATATAGTTGGGCACAATATTATGGCTGTACAAAAATTCCACGCCTTTGTCCACGCCTATCACATAGCAGGAATCTTCTGCCCTCAAAATCGAAAGGGCATGTTCTTCCTCAATTTCTCCGCCGCTCACAATCACAATCATCTTACTCATAGGCACTAAGTATCTCCATAAAAGCTCTGGTATTCTCGGCCGGATTGCCATTAAATACAGCAGAACCTGCAACAATTATATTTGCTCCTGCATCAAGAACTTCTTTGACATTGCTCAGATAGATTCCCCCATCAACCTGTATATCCACATTAAGCTTCTGTTCTTCAGCCATTTTCCTGATTTTTCGTATCTTATCCAAAGATTCCGGGATAAACTTCTGCCCTCCGAAACCCGGATGCACACTCATAACAAGCAGCATGTCCACTTCAGGAAGGAATTGCCCTGTCTCTTCGGCCGGAGTCTCCGGACAGATGGATAAGCCAACCTTCATACCGCACTGGCGAATCTTTCCGATCGTTGCCCGAACATCCTCACATGCCTCCATATGAACCGTCACAATATCTGCTCCTGCTTCTTTAAAAGCTTCGATATAGCGGATTGGCTCCTGCACCATAAGATGTGCATCCATTACCTGTGATGTCGCCCCATGAATGGATTTCAATACAGGCATTCCAAAAGAAATACTCGGCACAAACATCCCATCCATCACATCAAAATGCAGATACCCGGCGCCATTATCTTCTGTCTGCTTCATCTGTCCGCCCAGCGCCTTAAAGTCCGCAGCTAAAATCGACGGTGCTAAAATATACTTCATAATTAGTACCTCCTCTTATCCTTCAACTCTTCGTATATCTTCTTGTAACTGTCATAACGCACAGACGCGATTTTTCCGTCTGAAACCGCATTTTTCACGGCACAGTCCGGCTCATGGGTATGACTGCACCCATCAAAACGGCATGTGCCTTCAACTCCTTCAAATTCAGGGAAAAAATATTGCAAATCCTCTTTTTCAAAATCACTCATATACAAAGAACTGAATCCCGGCGTATCCATAATATAAGAATCCGCGTCGATCAGAAACAACTCTGAATGCCGCGTCGTATGCTTACCGCGCTCAATCTTCTGACTGATATCGCCGGTTTCCATATTTGCTTCAGGATGAAGTACATTGATGATCGATGATTTGCCTACCCCGGACGGGCCTGCGATCGCCGTCGTCTTCCCCGCCAGCAATGCTTTCACCCGCTCAATATTCCTCTGCTCCAAAGCGCTTGTAAAAATACACGGATATCCGCAGCCGGAATAAATCTTCTCAAGAGCTTCAATCTGAAAATCGTCAGCAATATCCTCTTTGTTAAAACACAAAATAACCGGAATGTGCTTACTCTCCATCATAACAAGAAAACGATCCAAGAGACTAAAATGGGGACTCGGTCGGGTAACTGCAAAGACAACCAATGCCTGATCAATATTGGCAACCGCCGGACGGATCAACTCATTTTTCCTTGGCAGAATCTCTGTAATATTCCCTGTCTTTTCGTTTTCATCAATAATTTCTATCTTCACATTATCTCCTACAAGAGGTTTTATCTTCTCTTTTCGGAAAATGCCTTTTGCTTTACATTCATAAACACCGGATTCCACTACATGAATGTAGTAGAATCCGGCAATTCCCTTTACAATTTTTCCCTGCATACTACTGCTCCGGGGTACTATTCGGATCTGACGTCTGACTGTCTCCGCCTGAATTCGGTGTCTGCGTCGGCGTCTGCGTCGGCGTCTGTGTTGGTGTCTGTGTCGGCGGCGTCGGCTCTGGTTCTGAATCCGGTTCACGAATTCCGCCGCTGATCCATACTGTGATCGTCGTTCCCTTCTTTACGCTCTTTCCCGCGGAAGACCATCTGCTTACCTTCCCGACCGGTTCCTCACTCTCTTCTTCACCGCCTTTTGCCGCGACAAGTCCATAACTCTCAAGCAATGCTTTCGCCTGCTGGTATGTCTTTCCGCTGAGGTTTGGAACCTCTACTTTTTCCTCCGGTTTCTTACCGTTGCTGACAACAATTTTAATAGAGGTGCCTGCTTCTACCTTTTTCCCTCCTTTTATGCTTTGCGAAATAACTTTTCCTTTTGCCACCTTATCGTCATATTCATATCCCACTTCTTCGATCACAAGACCTGCTGCAACAAGTTCCTTCTGTGCTGTTGCATCCTTTTTCCCAACTACATTCGGTACAGTCTTTTTCTCGGTGCCCTTGCTGACCCTCATAATGACCTCTGCACCTTCTGCCGCCTCTGATCCTGCGGAAGGCGACGTACTGATAACCTCTCCCGCACTGTACCTGTCATCATATTCAAACTCAGAAGTACCGACCTTAAAGCCTTTATCTTCCAACTCCTTCTGTGCGGCATCCTCATCCATGCCCGTTACATCCGGAACCGTCTGCGTTTTCACCGTAATTCCTGAACTCACAGTAATCTTGATCGTTGTATTCTTCTTTACCTTCTCGCCCTTTTCTGGAGTCTGTTTTATAATCTTTCCTTTCTCATACTGATCAGATTCTTCGCTTCCAACCACCTTAATTCCGAGTTTTTTATCCAGCTTTTCCTTCGCCTCTTCTTCGGTCATTCCGATAAGGCTCGGAACTTCTATTTCTTCATCCTCTTTGTCCTCCAAAATCGCATTCTGACCAAGGGATGAAAAGATACCCGCGGCTTTGCCGATCGCAAAAATCACAATAAAAAGAATAATGACAATTACGACGGCTGTCAAAACTTTCATGACCTTTCTCATTCCAGGATTTACATCTTCATCGTCTTTTCCTCTTCGATCGTCATCATACTCATCATCATACCGATCATCATACCGGTCATCATATCGATCATCGCCGTATCTGTAATCTTCATATTCGTTATCGTCGTATTCATCGTCATCGTCATAATTACTGCGGATGTCATCCAGCTCTTCATCTGTGATGATCACCGTATCCGCATTTCTGAGAGGCGGGATCAGGACAAACTCTCCATCCGGATCAACAAGCGACCTTTTCAGATCACGAATCAGATCATCCGTATTCGCATAACGTCTCTCCCCGTTTTTCTGTGTACATTTTAAGATAATCTGCTCCAAACTGTACGGGATATCCTCTACATATTCTGACGGCGGCGTGATCTCCTCCTGCAGATGCTTAATTGCTATCGATACGGTGGAATCTCCTTCAAACGGAAGCCTTCCCGTAGCCATCTCAAAAAGAGTAATACCGATAGAATAAATATCACTCTTCGCATCGCTGAATCCGCCTCTCGCCTGCTCCGGCGACGTATAATGGACAGACCCCATTGCATTAGAGCTGACTGTATGAGAAGTAGTCGCCTTTGCAATGCCGAAGTCCATAACCTTCACCTTACCATCCTTAGAGATGATAATGTTCTGCGGTTTTATGTCTCTGTGGATGATATTAGCCGCATGCGCAGCGCCAATACCGGTACAGATCTGAATCGCGATGCTGATAATCTCCTTATGAGACAGTCTTCCCTTTCTCTTGATGTATTCCTTCAGCGTAATACCTTCTATCAATTCCATTACCATATAATAAAGTCCACGGTCTTCCCCTGCATCATAGACATTTACTATATTCGAATTCATAAGTCCCGCCGCTGCCCGCGCCTCAGAACGAAACTTCCTTACAAAATTATCATCCTCGCGATATTCTTTCTTCAAAACTTTGATCGCGACATAGCGGTTAAGCATAGTGTCTCTCCCTTTGTAGACATCTGCCATGCCGCCTGCGCCGATCTTACTCAGCACTTCATATCGCTTTCCAAGCACAATTCCACCCTTTACCTTTTCCATATACTCACCTCATCGACTAACGGCTCTGCCATAACAACCCCTATGTTATCCCTTCCGCCGTTGCTATTCGCTTTCTCTATCAATGTCAACACAGCCTCCACAATATCTCTGGCTCCCTTGACAATATCAAACATATCTTCATCTTCAACCATATTACTCAGCCCGTCCGTACACATCAGGATAATATCACCCTTCCTCAGACGATATTCGTAAATATCAGCTTCTACTCCTTCCTTTACTCCCATGGCCCTTGTAATGATATTCTTATCCGGATGATTTTTCGCTTCCTCCGCCTTGATTCCACCCAGCCTTACCATTTCTTCCACAAGAGAATGATCTTTGGAAATTTGCCGTATCTTATCATTGATCAGATACAGACGGCTGTCCCCCACATTCGAAAAATACAATGTATTGCCGATGACGGTCGCCGCAACAAGCGTCGTTCCCATACCCTCCAGTTTAATATCCGTATTCGCTGCTTTTATAAGTTCGTGATTTGCAATGCCTACTACATGAAGAAGAATATCCGCAGGCTTATCCAGCGCCGTCTTCTTAAGCTCTCTGCACAATACTTCCACCGTATATTTTGACGCAAAATCCCCTGCCTTGTGTCCGCCCATACCGTCGGCAACAACAAGGAGATTCGGGAAAGGCCCTATGGGCTCATCCGTCACGTATACAAAGTCCTGATTGACTTCCCTTCTTCTTCCTACATCAGTCATCGCATATGTCTTCATCTATCTCTCCTTCTTCGCATCAGCATATCGTCTCCTAAGCTGACCACAGGCTCCGTCAATATCCGAGCCTTTCTCCCTTCTAATAGTAACATTTATTCCGTTTTTTTCAAGTTTATTTTTAAAAGCCAGCGCATTTTTCCTGTCCGGTCTCTCAAAACCTCTCTCTTTTACAGGATTAACCGGGATTAGATTCAGATGGCAATTACGATTTCTGAGCAGAAGAATCAATTCTCTTGCATCTTCTTCTCCGTCATTGACGCCTTTCACAAGGCTGTATTCAAATGTCGGCCTCCTGCCTGTCTTCTCAAAGTAATAATCACAAGCCCCCATTACTTCGGAAAGGTCATATCTGCCAGCAACCGGCATAAGCCTCTCTCGCTTTTCCTGATTTGATCCATGCAGAGAGAGCGCAAGCGTAATCTGCAGTCTTTCCTCTGCCAATTTTTTCATATTCGGCACGATCCCACAGGTTGATACTGTAATGTTCCTCTGACTGATACGAAGCCCGTGCTCATCACTGAGCAGCCTTACGAATTTCAGAAAATTACTGTAATTGTCAAGAGGTTCTCCTGTTCCCATAATAACGACATTGGAAACCCGTTCACCCGTCAGCTTCTGTATCTGATATATCTGCCTTAGCATCTCCGAGGGTTTAAGATTTCTTTTAAGCCCCCCGATCGCAGATGCACAGAAACGGCAGCCCATGCGGCAGCCCACCTGCGAGGAGATACAGACAGAATTCCCATAATCGTATTTCATCAGGACACTTTCTATCATACTGCCGTCTGCGAGTTCAAACAAGAACTTTTCCGTCGGATCTTTTTTGGAAATCTGTCTCGTGACCATCTGAACTTTCGGAATCTCATACAGATAGTCAAGCTTTTTCCGAAGCGCCTCTGGCAAGTTCGTCATCTTTAAAAAATCATCTGCCAGTTTCTCATGAATCCAGCTAAAAATCTGCTTTCCGCGAAACGGTTTCTCACCGATCTTCTCCATCTCAGAAATCAGTTCTTCATAACTATACGACGCTATATCCTTTTTTTGTATTCTATTCTCTTCCACTAAGAACCTCTTTTCTGAAACATCGCTATATAAAAGCCATCCCCGTTGTCTGCTCCCGGAAGCCTCTGCTGCTCCTTTTTCAATTCAAAATCCGCATGCTGCTTTAAAAAGTAACGCGCATTATCTTCATTTTCCATTTTATGTATCGTACATGTACTGTAAAGAAGTCTTCCTCCCGGCTTTACATATCCGCAGACAACTGACAAGATCTCTTTCTGCAGACTTGCTAATTCCTCCTGTATCCTCGGGGTCATCTTGTATTTCAAATCTGTCTTCTTACCCAACACGCCAAGACCGGAGCACGGGAGATCCGCAATGACGATATCCGCAGATTCTTCAAGCTCTTTGTCAAAAACCTTCGCATCCCACCGCTGTGCTTTTATATTGGACAGACCGCTTCTTACAATATTCTCCTCTATAAGCCCTACCTTATACTCCGTCAGATCTCTTGCAATCACCTCGCCCGAATCTCCCAGAAGTTCCGCAAGATGAAGCGCCTTGCCGCCGGGCGCCGCACACACATCAACAATCCGTTCTCCCTTCCTAGGAGCCGCCCACAGAGCTACTTCCATAGAACTGATATCCTGGACATAAAAAAATCCTTTCCGAAAGCTTTCAAGCTTCTCAAGATAATCATAATCCTTTATATATAACGCACAGGATATCCGCGTATCTTCCATAACAGTCACGCCTTCCTCCGTCAAGCGCCGCATAAGATCCTTTTTGCTGATCACACTGGAATTACAGCGGATACAGGTCGGTCTGTCTTTCAAAAACGCTTCGCCCATGTCACGGACAGCGGCCGCATCATATTCGTGAAGCCACTGAGTGACAAGCCACTCCGGAAGAGAATAACACACTGACAAATATTCTGTATCGTTTCCTTCCTTCGGATAAGTAATCGTCTCAAGATTACGGCTGATGTTCCGAAGCACGCCATTTACAAATCCTCTGAGATCTGCGAATCCCTTTTTTACCGCAAGCTTAACCGATTCATCACATACTGCCCTGTCCGGCACGCTGTCCATGTACTTCATCTGATAAACGCCGCTCCTTAAGATTGTCCGGATCACGGGTTTCATCTTATTTACTTTTATCTTTGAAAATTGATTAATAATATAATCAATTTCTATCATGCGTTCAAGCGTACCCTCCACTGATCTCGTAATAAATGCACGCTCTCTTTTTCCCAGATACTGATATTTATCCAAGACACTTCTCAACGCTATATGGCTGTATTCTCCATCCCGCGTGATAAGAAGCAGCGTCTCTAAAACAATCTCTCTTACATTCACTGATGCCGACATCCGCCGCCCTCCCTAATCGTTTCTCCGGTTGGCAAGAAGGACGATACGAAGCAGCTGCAGGACCGCAGATGTCGCTCCGGCAACATAAGTAAGCGCCGCCGCGGTCAGTACCTTTCTCGTATCCCTTACCTCATCTTCATAAAGGATACCTGAATTGCCTAAAATCTTAAGGGCTCTTCCGGAAGCATTGAACTCAACAGGAAGTGTTATGATCTGGAACAGCACCGCAAAAGAAAATGCTAAAATCCCAAGATTCAAAAGCAGCGAAGACATATTGCTGTTCATAATGAGCCCGATTATAATAAGTGGCCATGCGATGCTGCTCCCAAAATTCGCGACCGGAACGAGAGACCCCCTGACCGCCAACGGTATATATCCTGTCTCGTGCTGAATCGCGTGTCCGCATTCATGCGCCGCGACACCTACTGCTGCAACTGAATTCGAGTTATACGTCGCATCAGAAAGACGAAGCGTCTTACTCCTCGGATCATAATGATCGGTCAGATTTCCTGATATATGCTCTACCCTGACATCTCTGATCCCCGCCTGAAACAAAATACGCTCCGCGGCTTCCCTCCCGGTCATGCCGGAACGGCTGCGCACTCTGGAATAGCGGCTGAATGTTGAATTCATCTTTGCCGAGGCTATCATACAGATAATAACGCCGATCAGAACCAATATATACGTAGTATCAAAAAACATTGGATAATACATTGCATCTCCTCCTGATAATTGCTGATTTTGTAAAGTTAAAAAGTTTTTGGCACAGCGCCGTTAAACTCCGATACTATTCATTATACAGCAAAATAGCACATAATAGCAAATTTTCATATATTTTTTATATAATTATTCAGAGCAGCCGAAAATAAGCCCCTGATCTGCTGTTCTTAAATAGTTACATTTTTATAATTTCGTGTTACAATAAAAATATACCCATCAAAATCTTTAAAAAGGTGTGAGGAAAAGTGAAAAAGAATATTGAAAAAGACAGTTTAAGACAAACCATTATGGATGCGGCATGGGATTTGTTCTATAAAAAAGGTTATGAAAATACGACGATCAACGACATTATCCGTCAGGCTGGAACATCGAAAGGCGGTTTCTACTACTATTTCAAGGCGAAAGACGAACTTCTGAATTCATTATACTCATTTTTTGACCGGGAATACGAAAAATTCTATAAAACAATGGATAAAAGCCTGAACAGCCTGATCCAGCTAAAGCAGCTCGGCCAATATGTTTCCTACTTCATTGAAGGAAATGTTTCACCGGAATTTTTATGTGCCCTGTACAAATCACAGCTTTCCAATCAGACACAGGAAAATTTTTTAGGCACAGACCGATATTATATCAAACTTGTCAGAAAAATCATCGCAGAAGGGCAAAAAAAAGGCGAGATCAGAGACGATATCTCGGTCGACAAGCTTGCCCACCACGTTCTGGTCATTGAACGCGGAATATTTGTAGACTGGTGCGTACAGGCCGGGGGCTTCTCGCTTGGATATTTCGGAGCACAGAGCTTTGAATTTTACAGCGAATTTATGAAACCTCAGAACAAAGCTCAATAGGCAGCCATAAGGCTGCCCTGCCGTATAATATAAATTTGCAAATCAATTCTTTAAGACGTCATTCTCCTGAATCTGATAGCCCCTTAGAAAAGCTGCGGCATCCATCTTTTTCTTGCCGGGAATCTGAAGCTCCGTCACTTTCAGCAGCTCTTCACCTGTCTGCACATAGAATCCGTCTTTCTCTATCTTCGCGACCGTGCCTGGAAGTCTTTCTTTACTGTCAGAGATTACATCTTTGGCGTACACATCCGCCCCCCAGATCTTCATAACCTTTCCATTCCACTCTGTATACGCACCGGGCCATGAATTAAGCCCTCGTATCAGCCTCTCAATTGATACTGCCGAATTGTTCCAATCTATACTGCCAAGACCCTTATCCAGCATTCTTGCATATTCCGTAGGGCTTTCTCCTTGCTTTTGCGGTGTGATGCTCCCTTCCTCAAGCGCTCTTAATGTCTTCACACAAAGCGTTGCTCCAGCAGCAGCCAGTTTGTCATGAAGGCTTTCTCCGGTTTCTTTTTCGTCTAAAATTACTTCTGTTTTTAAAAGCATATCTCCCGTATCAAGTCCCTCGTCCATCTGCATAGTTGTAACTCCTGACACCTTTTCTCCATTTATGACCGCCCACTGAATCGGAGCCGCCCCCCGGTATTTCGGCAAAAGAGACGCATGCACATTCACACACCCGTAAGGTGTCATCTCAAGAATCTCCTTCGGAAGAATCTGCCCGAAGGCAATGACAACCATGATATCTGCATCATATTTTTTTAATTCCGCAATACTTTCCTTGGTTCTGATCTTTTTAGGCTGAAAGACAGGTATCCCATGCAAGGCCGCCGCCTCTTTTACCGGAGTCGCCTGCATCTTCCCGCCTCTCCCTTTCGGCTTGTCCGGCTGCGTGACTGCAAGGACAACCTCATATCCTGCTTCCACCAGCGCATTCAATGTTCCCACCGAAAAATCAGGCGTTCCCATAAATATAACTTTCATATTCTACTCCCCTTCATTCTCTACATCATGAAGCCCATCTTCTGCCAGCTCCACGTAAAGCTTTCCGTCCAAATGCTCAATCTCATGACAAAGTGCTCTCGCAAGAAGCTGTTCTCCTTCTATGATCATCTCCTCCATGTCTTCTGTCAGAGTCTTTACTTTCACATAGTTCGGTCTTGTTACGATACCGTATTTCCCCGGCACGCTTAAACACCCCTCCTCCCCGGTCTGTTCTCCGTCCTGTTCGATGATCTCCGGGTTGATCAAAACAATTGGTCCGTCACCTACATCAATCACTGCAATCCTTTTTAAAATTCCTACCTGCGGAGCAGCCAGACCGACTCCCGCCGCCTTATACATCGTATCGAACATATCCTTGATTAAAAGTCTCGTGCGGAGATTCATCTTCGTAACCTCCTTACAGTGCTTTGTCAGCACTTCCTCGCCCATCTCTCGGATTTTTCTTAATGCCATGACAGTTCCTCCTAATTTTGATTGATGCTATAATATAATCTGCCGTCAGCTATAACAGCATAAGGCACTTTCAAAGCCTGAAGATCTTCTGCCGGATTCCCGTCAATAATGAGCAGATCAGCAAAAGCATCTTCCGAAACAGTGCCGAGTTTTCCATTCATCCCTAATATCTTAGCCGCATTTGATGTTGCAGCCCTTAACACGTCAATTCTCGAAAAACCTGCTTGCTCCATTGCAAGGATCTCCTCCAAAAGAGACGGATGAGGCGTATTCGGAGAGCCGGCATCAGAACCGGTTCCGATCAGCACTCCTTCCCGGCAGGCACAATTAGCAGCTTTCGAGTGCTGCTGAACAACTTCCAGAGACTTTTTCCGAGCGTATGCGGGAATATCCGGATTCTGCGCCAGATTCCTGTAAACATAAAGCGTCGGCACAAGAGCAGTATTTTGTTCGGCCATCTGCCTTGCCATATCAGGCTGTATAAAATGACCGTGCTCAATGCAGTCGATGCCTGCCGCCAGACAGGCGCGGATACCCTTCTCGCCGATCGCATGCGCCGTTACCGGTACTTTCCGTCTGTGCGCTTCATCTATGATCATATCAACTTCTTCCTGCCGCAGCTCTGTATCATCCACACTCTCTCCGCTTTCTCTTCCGTAGACGCCTCCGGTAGCGGATATCTTGATGACCTTCGCCCCTTTTTTTACCTGCGTTCGCACACCTTTGAGCGCTTCCCACGGTCCGTCTACAGACAATCCGTGGAACGGGTCATGCCCGCCTGTCATGATCAGCGACATTCCTGTCGCAAATATCCTTGGTCCGGCAATCTGCCCCTTCTCAATTGCTTTCCCTACATGAAGAGCTGCGTCATCGGGACTCCCTAAGTCCCTGACAGATGTAATGCCATGTTTCAAATACTTTAAAGCGTTAGAAACTGTCTCAAGCATATTTTCTTCACGGGTAGAATGCGTGATATCTGCTGCCGGGTCTTCCTTGCCATTCCAAGTCAGATGAACATGGAGGTCAATAAGTCCCGGCAGAAGCCAGCGGCCATCGGCATCCAGAATTTCTTCCTCACAACCGCCGGAAGCAGGATCGTGGACACAGATTTTTGAAATCCTGTGATTCTGAATAAATACGTCATACAAGCCCTCTAATACATTCTGCCCGTCAAAGACATGTATATTTTGAATCTTCATGCTATTTTACCTCCACCCAAATATATTCTTTTACTTTTGGCCTGATACCGCTATCATTATAAACAACCTCTTTCAAAAAGTCAAAATCAGAATACTCCCATCGGATTAAAATCGAACTGTATTTTTATGCTTTGAAACCCTCTGTTCATCTCAATATATTGCTCCATAAGATTTTTTATCTCTATCAGGACTTTTTTTTCACCGCACTTTAAATACAAAACCCTGCGGTATTCATCATTTACTTTATTTACATAAGGGCTTGCAGGTCCGATGATCTGCAGATTCTTCGCCTTATCCGCACGTATTGCAAAGTTCTTAAGATGCCCTGCCGCAAGTTCCAGATACTCTTCGTCCGCCCCCGTCATCAACACCGCGAGAAGGCTGCTTACAGGCGGATATCCCATCAATTCCCTGTATCTTATTTCCTCCTCGTAAAAGCCCTCATAATTCTGCTCGGCGGCCATCCGGATACTGTAATGTTTTGGACTGTATGTCTGAATCACAACCTCGCCGGGGACCTCTCCCCGTCCGGCCCTTCCCGCCGCCTGCACAAGGAGCTCAAACGTCCTCTCTCCAGAACGATAATCATTGGAGTATAAGGACATATCCGCTGCCAGTATCCCTACCAGCGTCACATTCGGGAAGTCGTGCCCTTTCACGATCATCTGTGTTCCGATCAATATATCTGCCTCTCCATTAGAAAATGCGGATAAAATCTTCTCATGGCTGTCTTTACACTTCGTAGTGTCCAGATCCATGCGTAACACCGAAGCGTCCCTGAACTCTCTCCTTACGATATCCTCTATCTGCTGTGTCCCCGCCTTAAAACCGCCGATACAAACGGAACCGCAGGAAGGACATGTCCCCCCTGCCCGCTCCTCATATCCGCAGTAATGGCAGACCAGCCTGCCGCCTTTATGCGCCGATAAAGACACATCGCAATGAGGACATTTTACTACATATCCGCATGACCTGCAAGAAACGAATCCTGCGTATCCGCGCCGATTTAAAAAAAGCATGACCTGCTGCCCCTTATTCAGCCGTTCCCGCACTTTTTCTTTCAGGCGGTCACTCAGAATCGAACGGTTCCCCCTTCTTAATTCTTCCCGCATATCCACTGTATAAACGATAGGAAGATTCTGCCCTGCCGCCCGCTTTGTAAGCTCAAACATAACACTGTCTCCCATTTTGCAGCGGTAAAAAGCTTCCAATGAAGGAGTCGCCGAACCAAGCACCACGCTCGCCTCTTCCATCCGCGCTCTTGCGATGGCCGTCTCTCTTGCATGATATCTTGGAACCTGTTCGCTTTTATACGTAGACTCATGTTCTTCATCAACCACGATCAGCCCAAGATTCAAAAAGGGCGTAAAAAGAGCAGAACGCGGACCGATCATCACATCCACCTCTCCCCGCTTCACCCGTTCCATCTGGTCATATCTCTCGCCGGCGGACATTCTGGAATTCAGGATGGACACCCTGTCGCCGAAACGGGCATAGAACCTGAGTACTGTCTGATAGGTAAGGGCAATCTCGGGGATCAGCACAATCGCCTGTCTCCCCCGCTCCACTACCCTGCGTATCATCTCAATGTAAACTTCCGTCTTGCCGCTTCCTGTAACCCCGTACACAAGGTAAGTTCCATAGATACCCCTGCTGTAATCCTCCCAAAAGCGGCCGACTGCCTGCTCCTGTTCCGTATTAAAACACACCGCCTCTTCTCCATGCTTTTTGTATTTCACAGATCCTCTCAAGACCTTCTCTGATTCCAGAGAAAGCACTCCCTGCTCCTTAAGAGAGCGGATCACCGCAAGCGTCACGTTCAGCTTTTTTGTCACCAGCTCATAGTCCTGCTCCGGCTGCTCTATCAGCCCCGCCAGAAGCCTTGCGCGGGCTTTCTGGTTCTTATCAAGATATAGCTTTAATTTTTCTCTTGCGTCATTTTCACTAAGCAAAAGCCGTACTTTTCTTTTCACTCGCGAAGATTCTTTCCTCTTAATGGGAAGCACCGTCTTTAATGCCTGAATCATGGTTCCGCCATACTGCTCTTTCATCCACGCGGCAAGAGCCACCAGCTTTGACTCGATGGCAACGCTGTTTTCCGCCTTTCTCAACACTGGTTTTATCTTATCCGCCGGATAATCCGTCTTCTCAGAAAACGCGATCACATAACCGGATATTTCTCTGTTTCCATTTCCAAAAGGCACGATCACTTCCGTACCTATAGAAAGTTCCCCTCTTAGTTCAGAGGGGATGCTGTACTGAAATATTCTGTCAAGCTTTTCATGGGTAATATCTACAATAATATCTGCGTACATCCGTAAAATATCTTATCTTCCTTCCGCAATTTCTTTCAGGGCATCCTGAATCAGTACTCTGTCATCCATATCATACTTTATGCCCTTGATCTCCTGATACGTCTCATGGCCTTTTCCTGCAACTACAATCACATCGCCGGGACGTCCATGCCGGATAGCATACTTGATCGCCTCCCCCCGGTCACAGATATCAATATATTTACCATCTGTCTTTTTCATTCCGATGATAATATCATCCATAATCTCCTGAGGTTCTTCGAATCTCGGATTATCCGAAGTAATGACAGTAAAGTCCGCAAGCCTTCCAGACACCTCGCCCATCTCATACCGCCTTGTCTTTGAACGGTTTCCGCCGCAGCCGAATACAGATACGATACGCCCCGGATCATAGTCCCTCAATGTATGAAGAAGACTCTCCAGCGCCATGGCATTATGCGCATAATCAATCATCAGTGTAAATTCATCCGACACCTTTACCATCTCAATACGCCCTTTTACCTTCGCAACCTTAAGGGCCGCCTTAATATTTTCCACAGGCACGTCAAAATGCCTGCACACCGCGATAGCTGTCAGAGAATTGTACACACTGAATTCACCCGGTATATCAATCTCCACATCAAAATCCATAAGCCCGGTCACATGATACTTTACTCCCAGATATCCCGGTTTTGAGATATGGCGGATATCCACTGCACGCAGTCCTGCTTTTTCTGAAAGTCCGAAAGTCTCCACCTTACAGGTTGCTCCTGCAAACACATCTTCAAACCATCTGTCATCCACATTGGCAATGCCAAGCCTGCACTGCTTGAAAAGCAGGCCCTTACAACGCTTATAATCTTCAAAATCCTTATGTTCATTCGGTCCGATGTGATCTTCTCCGAGATTAGTAAATATACCGATCTCAAATGGGATTCCTGCCGTTCTGTGAAGCATAAGCCCCTGAGACGAGACCTCCATGACAACACTGTCACATCCCGCCCTGACCATCTCCGCAAAATACTTCTGTATTGTATAAGATTCCGGCGTCGTATTATTTGCCGGAATACTTTTATCCCCGATCAGCACCTCTATCGTCCCGATCAGCCCCACCTTATGTCCCACGCCTTCAAGGATTGACTTTACCATATAAGTAGTTGTTGTCTTGCCCTTTGTTCCGGTTATTCCGATCACCTTAAGACGATCTGCCGGATATCCGAAATATGCCGCTGACATAAGCGCCAGCGCATAACGGGTATCCGAAACCTTTATAACAGTCAAACAATCCGGCATCTTTACATCCTTCTCGACAATCACTGCCGCGGCACCTTTTTCTGCCACTTCTTCCACATAAGAATGACCATCCGATACCGCCCCGCTGATACATACGAACACACTGCCTTCGCATACCCTGCGGGAATCATTCACAAGCTCCGTCACTGTGATCTCATCGTTCCCCTGTATTACCTCATACTGTAAATGCTCTAATAACTGTGTTAACTTCATAAATCATGCCTCCTGAAATTCATATATCTGATTAATGGTACGGTATTTCGTTGCTTTCCCATATATTTTCTTCCTAAGTTTAGCATAAACATCGCAAAATTAATAGTATGATGTTGGGGGCAAAAGGTATTTTTCCCCATGATGCCACGGATTGTTATTATTGATGAACGTAAAAATCTTGAAATATCAAATGGAATTATTGTAATCCGTCCGCAATTATATTATCATATATTTTGGCAGATAATAATCTTTTGTTCTGTACGGAAGTGCAGAAGGGAATTGATGAAAAGAAGTAATGTAAAAGAAGTAATGCCACAAGCACTTTCCTAAGAGGAGAAAAATTATGATTTATAACAGTACTGAAATGGAAAAAGAAGCTTTATTTAACACTGCGGCAAGAATGTGCGCCGCAGCACGCACAGCCCCCAAAGCAAAGGGACAGGATTCCATTGTCACCTGTATGCTGACAAAAACAGATAAAAACCGTCTGGCTGATAAGATGGAGGAAATCGGCATACGGCTTTTCGGAGAGGAAAAGGCATTCTGGTACAAAAGAGATGCCGCCAATGTAAGAGACAGTCAGGCCGTTGTATTAATCGGGACAAGAAAAGACTGCCGGCATATCGCACACTGCGGACTGTGCGGATTTTCAGACTGCCATGCATGCGAGGAAGCAGGCGGCGTCTGTGCGCATCTGCTTGTTGACATGGGAATCGCCGTATCCTCCGCCGTCAACGTAGCCGCGCATGACAATGTGGACAACCGTATTATGTGGTCAGCCGGAAAAGCTGCCGCCGAGATGGAAGAACTGGAAAGCGGTGTCCGCTGGCTTGGTATCCCCTTAAGCATATCAGGAAAAAATATCTTTTTTGACCGGCGTTAGCGCTGTGTACGACCCCTGAAAAAATGAATATTCCATCACACGAAACCTCTCGCCATAGCAGACAAAATATGTTATGATTATTTTATTGTGAAGCGATATACTGATACACGCCGCAACAGTCGGCGATATCAGAAAGAAAGGGGAATGACACAATGAAAGCTTATGAAAGACTTTTAAAGTACGTGGTCGTACGTACACCGAGTGACGAGAACAGCGAAACCGTTCCATCCTCGCAGTGCCAGTTTGATCTGGCTAAAATCCTAGAGACAGAGATGAAAGAATTGGGGCTTAAGGATGTGCATCTGGATGATCAGTGCTATCTGTACGGGAATCTTCCGGCAACAGCAGGTTATGAGGATAAGCCTGCCATCGGTTTTATTGCACATATGGATACGGTTGCTGATTTCTGTGATCACGATATTGTACCTGTTCTGACAGAAAACTACAACGGCGAAGCGATGGAGATCGCAGAAAGCGGATTGATCTTAAGCCCTGAGACATTTCCTCATCTTGCATCCTTAAAGGGACGCACCCTTATCACCAGCGACGGGACTACCGTTCTGGGCGCCGACGACAAAGCCGGTATCGCTGAAATTCTTACAATGATCGAACGAGTGCAGGAGGAGAATATCCCGCACGGAAAGCTCTGCGTTGCATTTACGCCGGACGAGGAGATTGGAACTGGTGCTTCCCACTTTAATGTAGAAGAATTCGGCGCTGATTATGCCTACACGATGGATGGAGACACGGAAGGCGAGATTCAGTATGAAAACTTCAATGCCTGTAAAGCATGCTTTGACATTAAAGGATTCAGTGTTCATCCAGGTTCCTCCAAGGATACTATGATCAACGCTTCTCTGGTTGCGATAGAGATCAACAATATGCTTCCGGGCTGCGAGACTCCCCGCGGGACAGAAGAATACGAGGGGTTCTATCATCTTGTAAGCATGTCCGGCGAATGTGCATCCGCACAGCTTAACTACATCGTACGCGACCACGATAAAAATCTTTTTGAGGCACGCAAGAAAACGCTCAGCCTGATTGCAAAAGATCTGAATGAAAAATGGGGTGAAGGAACCGTAACTCTTACCATCACAGAACAGTATAAAAATATGGCTGAGATCATTGCCGGCTGTATGCATCTGATCGACAACGCTAAAACGGCTTGCGAGGCTGCCGATGTGACACCGCTTGTCATCCCGATCCGCGGCGGTACAGACGGCTGTCAGTTAAGTTTTAAAGGACTGCCCTGTCCGAACCTTGGAACCGGCGGCCATGCGTACCACGGACCTTACGAACATATTACTGTTGAAGGTATGGACAAAAGCGTAGATGTAATGATGGAGTTGGTAAAACTGTATGCTAAATAGACAATAGACATTACTATTTTAAATCATAAACGAATAAGCCGCAGAGCTATTCCTGATTGCAGCAAGCGTCATACCAGGACAGTTCTGCGGTTCTTTTATCTGAAAAAGCTTCTTGGACGCATTTATCAGAAAACATACTTCTTTAATCTGTCAAACGCTTCCTTTACTCTTGATGTTGGAAGCGCAAGATTCATCCGAATCGCATATTCCCCGTGAAACGGCCTTCCATCCTGCCATGCCACGCCAACATCCCATCCGGCTTTTAAAAGTATATCCATACCCTTGTTATTTTTTTCGCACCATTGCCTGCAGTCAAGAAATAGCATGTAAGTCCCTTCCGGCTTCGTCGTCTCGATATCCGGGAAATACTCCCTGATATAATCACACGCATACTTTACATTTTCAGCCAAAACTTCTTTAAGCTCGCCAAGCCACTCTGCCCCATCCTCTGAATATGCTCCGATCAATGCATACATGGACAAAAGATTCATCTCATTATAATGTGATTTCTTAGATTCTTTCTCTACATTTTTCCGAAGCTCATCATTGTAAATAATATGATATGCCCCTACTAATCCTGCCAGATTAAATGTCTTGCTGGGTGCATACAGCGCAACCGTGTTCTGCTTTGCATCCTCATTTATTGTCTCAAAAGGGATATACTGATTCTTGTCTAATATAATATCAGACCAAATCTCATCGGCTATGACCGTACACCCGTATGTCCTGTATACTTCCATCGCCCGTTCCATCTCTTCCTTCGACCATACTCTGCCCGTCGGATTGTGAGGGCTGCAGAAAACCGCCGCCTGAATATCATTATCACGAATCTTTTGCGCCATATCCTCGTAATCCATGCGCCAGATCCCGTCCTTATCTTTTCTAAGCGGACTTAAGATAATATGGTATCCCGCGGCGCTGATGCTTTTTGTAAATCCTATGTACGTAGGGCTGTGCAGCAGAACATTGCCACCCGGCTTTACACATGATCCAAGGGCTGCCACCAAGCCGCCCAGCACACCGTTCTCATAGCCGATATGCTTCTTTTCCAACCCTTCTGCACAGTTCCGGCTTTTCTGCCATCCTATGATCGCATCGTAATATTCCTCTCTGGGAGTAAAATATCCGAACAGAGGATGTGAAAGTCTCTCCCTGACAGCATTTACAATACCGGGCGCCGCTGCAAAATTCATATCCGCAACCCACATCGGTATGCAGTCAAACCCCTCCTTCGGAGCATCCGGCGAAAATCCCGGCTGCATTCCCAGACCGTCAACCGCCAAAGCATCTTTTCCCTCTCTCTTGATCACACTCTCAAAATCGTACTTCATTTTTAACCATCCTCCTTATAAATACGACATTTTATCACTCTGTTTTTTCCTATACTTCTTCTTTAAATCCTTCTCCCAACACCTCATTGGATTCCATGATAATTGTAAACGCTTTGGGATCTATATGATGCGCAATCTTTTTTATGGTATACATCTGCTTATTGTTGCAGGCACACATAACAACTGCCTTCTCCTTCCTTGAATAGCTTCCGATTCCTTTCAGGATCGTGGATCCTCTTCCTGAGTATTCGTCAATGTGCCGCGCCATCTCTTCCCCTTTTTCCGTAACGATCAGCGTCATTTTTCCTTCATCAATGCCGTACATAATCTTATCCATAACGCTCGCCATAAGAAAGGTTACGATAATGCCGTAGATAAAGCCGTCCACATCCTTAAACACAAGAATACTTCCCGCCATAATGGTCAGCATATCCAGCACAAATGTAATCATTCCAAGGGAAATATGAGGTTTCACCTTCTTAATTGACATAGAGATAAAGTCCTGTCCTCCGGTAGAAGAATTACGCATGAAAATCATAGCATAGCCGATTCCGCACAGAACACCCATACAAAGCGCCGCGAGAAGCCGATTTCCCTCATACACCGGAAATAACGGCGCCACATAATCAATAAATATAGAAGATATCACTGTTGTCTTAACGGAACGCAGGAAAAAATCCCTGCCCAGAAACTTGTAACAGAATATGGCTACCGGTATGTTCAGAAGAATCGTCCCGACACCTACCGGAATACCAAGAAGATGATACATAATGATCGCCACTCCCGAAAATCCGGCCACGGGAAAATTCGCGCTCATAGCAAAATTATAGATGCCTACGGCAATAATAATACTTGCCGCCACATCTACCATAAGATCAATTCCTAATTCTTTCCATTTTTTTACGTTCTTCAAACCAAAACCTCCTGCTTAAATGATACCAAATTTTTATACAGTTCATACCTGTCTCATATCTTCTCCCCTATACGTTCTCCAAGCTTTACCTTCGTCTCGATCCCCCGCTTGGAATTTTCTAAAATATCCTGATCCGGCAAAACCTCCCCTGCCCTCGTCATCAGGATAACCGTAGAACCGCCGAAAGCAAAATTCCCCTTTTCCTGCCCCCGCTCTACACGCGGTCTTCTTGGACGGTTTTCAATCTTCCCTACAAGCATGGCGCCTACTTCCATCTGGATGATTTCCCCAAAATTCTCCGATTGAAGTATAGAAAACTCTCTTGTATTTTCTTTATAGATCGGAAATCTATCCCCCGCGGCCGGGTTGACCGTGTGAAAAACTCCCGGAATCCGAAATCTTCTTGATTCTGTTCCTCCATCCACGAATATATAACGATGGTAGTCATCTACACATAGCCGAAATATCCATACATACCCCCCGGCATATTGCTCCGCCAGCCTGCGGCTCTTCAAAAGACTGAAAACCGTATATCTGGTATGCTTAACAGCAAAAGTCCGCAGGCGGTTTATCTCATACACTCCAAGCCGGCTGTCGCAGGGACTTACGAATACATGAGGCTCCATTTTAACAGGACGCGCTCCGCCCGTAAGTCTTCGCGTAAAAAAATCGTTGTATGAAGTATATCTCTTTTTTTCAAACTGTGACATATCAATGGAATGGCTGCGTATGAACGGCTTAATCAGTACTTTTGAGACCTCCCCGCTTAACAGTCGCCCGCCGAACTTTGATACGGCAGGTGAAACCAGCGGTCTTAAAAGTAGTCTTCCCACCATATGCGAATACATCCATTCTAAAAGCCTGTCCTGAAAAGAATTCTCTTCCCAGACTCTTCCCCCGCGGTCTGCGATCCGATGCATATATCTCTCCTCCTACCCATTAAAATGCAGTAAATTCCACCAACTGCGCCATATAAAAAGAATGACCGCCACTGCCGCCGCCACTGCTATCACAAGCAAAAACAACTCCTTCGCAGATAATTTCCGAATTTTAATATCAATTACGAACAGCGCCCCCACTGCTGCAACCATAAAATGGAGCATGACAACGAATGCTTGATGATCCGGCAAAAGAGGCGAGAACACAACAAAGACCGGCAATGCGATCGCCATCGACGTAATCGGAAGTCCCTGATAATATTTCCGGTTTTCATCCGTCTCTTCCTGCCGCTTTTCCTCCATCACATTAAAATATCCCAGACGGATCACTCCCGCAAGTCCGTAGAGGATCAAAAGCACCATGCTATAAATATGACGCATCCCCATCTTAAAGCAAATCATAATAGGAAGCACTCCAAAACATACCATATCGCAGAGAGAATCTATCTGGATTCCAAAGCTTTTCTCCTCCTCCGTCCGGTTTTTCTTCGTCCGTGCAATCTTGCCGTCAAACATATCGCAAAGTCCGGACAAGGCCAAGAAAAACACTGCCAGTCTCATGTGCTTTGTAGTTGCGCAGAACATTCCCATAATGCCTGAAGCAAATCCTATATATGTAAGAACAACTGTGTAATCATAAAATCCTATCATCTGTAATCTCCTTGCCTAATTTATTTCATACTCTCCCGCTTTGCAAAACTGAATAATAGATCTGTGCCGCCGCCGTAAACACTGCGCTGATCAAAAGCTCGCTGTAATATCCAAGCCCTCTGGAAAGCACCATCGCAGGAAGCAAAAGTGTTCCGAATGCAGGCGCAAAAATCTTCAAAAACAGCGCCTCGCTGATTCCCATGCCTCCCGGAAGCGGAAGCATGTCTACCGCCAGCGCAATCACTGCCTGTAAAAGTATGACATCCGTCATATGTACCCTTATCAGACCAAATGAGCGGTATACCATCCATGTTACCGCAAACAGTGCAAAACGCTGCACAAATGTACACAGAATAACAATTACGAGCACTTTCTTGTGCTGCTTCAGATATTGTGCAGTCTCCCTGTAAGTCCTCATCGCATCCCGCAGCTTACTCTTGCGCATCTCTGCTCGTTTCATAAGGTGCAGCCGCTCCAGCCACTCCTCGCCCTTCATCAAGATACGCTCCGCCAACCGCGAATGAAACACAAGGATCGACATAAAGCCTACGCAAAGGACATTCAACACAAGCCCCAAATAATAAACCGGAAAAATCCCTCTCAGATAATGGTCTCTGAATTCCTTTCCGAAAGCAAGGATTCCAAGCCCGACCACTACAAGCACAAGCTTATAAGTAATGGTTACAATCATCAATACCACTGCCGAAACAGGTACCGGAATCCTTTCTTTATTCATATAGTAAAGCTGCATCGGCTGGCCGCCGCTGGCCGAAGGCGTAATGCAGCTAAAGAAAAATCCTACAGAAGAAAACAGAAAACAGATTCTCTTTTTCAGACAGATCCGAAAGGAGCGAAGCAAATACCAGATAATAAAAGACTCGCCCCATATAAAACACACCACCAGTACAACTCCCAAAAAGAGCCATCTAACATCCGCCTCTTTGATCGCGGCGTACACTTGCTGCAGGTCTTCCCCATGAAAAACGCCGAATACCGTAAGCCAAAAAACGGCAATAAGAAAAATGCCATTTTTAATTACTTTTTTTCTGGTTTGCATTCCGGCATCCTCTCTTCCCTTAGCAAATATACCTTAAAGTCTAACAAAATATTTATAAATAAACAACCTTATTTTTCAATCCTTTCTTAATCCTGTCTTAATTTTTACTTGGCAAAGGCATTCACAACAGGTTCTACCTGTGTGAATGCCTTATGCATCTTCTTCCTCCATGCCGGTTTTGTATTACCCTCTGGCCGTCTTAGCAGAAAGCCTGCCATCTATAACATCAATGAATATCGTATCTTCTGCAAGCACTTCACCTTGCAGCATCAGCTTTGCCGCCAATGTCTCTACATGCTTCTGCAGATACCGCTTCAGCGGCCTCGCTCCGTAAGCAGGATCATATCCGCCGTCTACAATATAGTTCTTCGCACTTTCTGTCAGGGAAATCTGTATCTCTCTGCCCGCCAGACGCCTGTTAACATCTTTTACCAGCAAATCAATGATGTCATAAATATCTGTTCTCGTCAGCGGTTTAAACAGAATCGTCTCATCAAGCCGGTTTAAAAATTCCGGTCGGAAGTGATTCTTAAGATCCGCCATAACCGCCTTAGAAGCCGCCTCGCTGATATTCCCCTGCTCATCAATGCCATCCAGCAGATAAGAAGAACCAATATTAGAAGTCATAATTAAAATCGCATTCTTAAAATCTACCGTCCTGCCCTGAGAATCTGTGATACGTCCATCATCAAGTACCTGCAAAAGCACGTTGAACACATCCGGATGCGCCTTTTCCACCTCGTCAAAAAGCACGACGGAATACGGCTTTCTCCTGACAGCCTCCGTGAGTTGACCGCCTTCATCATATCCTACATATCCCGGAGGCGCTCCGATCAGCCGTGATACTGAGTATTTCTCCATATATTCACTCATATCGATGCGGACCATATTGCTCTCGTCATCGAAAAGCTGGCTGGCAAGCGCCTTGGCAAGCTCTGTCTTTCCCACGCCGGTAGGTCCGAGGAATAAGAACGACCCGATAGGCTTTGTCGGATCTTTGATCCCGGCCTTAGAGCGTATGATCGCCTCTGTAACTAACTCAACCCCTTCATTCTGCCCGATGACACGTTTATGAAGTTCCTCTGCAAGATGAAGCGTCTTGCTGCGTTCACTTTCATTCAACTTTGCAACAGGAATCCCTGTCCAGCGCGACACAATTTTCCCGATCTCCTCGTCTGTCACGCTCTCATGCACAAGGGACAGATCTTCGTCCTTAACCTTCGACTCTTCCGCTTGAAGCTGCTTCTGGAGCAGCGGGAGCCTTCCGTATTGAAGCTCCGCCGCTTTATTCAAGTCGTATTCCTGCTGCGCCCGCTCAATGTCCTTACCGATCTGCTCAATCTCCTCACGAAGCTTCTGCACTCTTTCCACATCGATCTTCTCATTATCCCACTGGGCTTTCTTTCCTGCAAACTCCTCGCGATGCTCCGCAAGCTCCTGCTGCAAATGCTCCAGCCGCTCTTTGCTCAATCTGTCATCCTCTTTCTTTAAGGCGGCCTCCTCAATCTCCATCTGCATAATCTTACGCTGCAGTTCATCAAGCTCTGCCGGCATGGAGTCAAGCTCCGTCTTGATCAGAGCACATGCCTCGTCCACAAGATCAATGGCTTTATCCGGAAGGAAACGGTCCGAGATGTAGCGGTCTGAAAGCGTTGCCGCCGCAACTAAAGCGCCGTCCGTGATCTTCACGCCATGGAACACCTCATATCTCTCTTTCAAACCCCGAAGGATAGAAATCGCATCCTCCACTGTCGGTTCATCTACAAGCACCGGCTGGAACCGCCGCTCCAAAGCCGAATCTTTTTCAATATACTGGCGGTATTCATCCAGCGTGGTCGCACCGATACAGTGAAGCTCGCCCCTTGCCAGCATAGGCTTCAGCATGTTGCCTGCATCCATGGCTCCGTCGGTCTTCCCTGCACCCACAATCGTATGCAGCTCATCTATGAAAAGAATGATCCTGCCGTCGCTTTTTTTTATTTCTTCCAGCACGGCCTTCAGTCGTTCCTCGAATTCTCCCCGGTATTTGGCGCCTGCAACCAGTGCACCCATATCAAGGGAAAATACGGTCTTATCCTTCAGGCCTTCCGGTACGTCTCCCTTAACGATTCTCTGCGCCAATCCTTCTGCAACTGCAGTCTTTCCTACGCCCGGTTCACCGATCAGTACCGGATTGTTCTTTGTCTTACGGGAGAGGATACGAATCACATTACGAATCTCCGCATCACGTCCGATGACCGGATCCATCTTCTGCTCTCTGGCACGCTCTACAAGATCAGTCCCGTACTTATTCAAGGTATCATAGGTATCCTCCGGATTGTCACTGGTCACTCTCTGGTTGCCCCTAACTGTGGAAAGTGCCTGCAAAAAACCTTCGCGGCTGATCCCCAGCTCCCGGAAGATATTTTTCATCTCCTTATTGGCATATTTTAAAACGGAGAGAAACAAATGCTCTACAGATACATACTCATCCCCCATCTGCTTTGCCTCATCCTCCGCATATACAAGCGCATTGTTAAGGTGCCGCCCTACATGCTGCTGTCCGCCCTGCACTTTTACAAGCTTCCTCAACGCCTCTTCCACACGGTTGATTACAGCATTTCCGTCAAGCCCCATCTTCTGCATTAATTTCAGTATCAGGCTGTCCTCCTGCATCAGAAGGGCATACATCAAATGCTCCTGTTCAATCTCCTGATTGCCGTATTCCATAGCGGTCTTTTCACATTGCTGAACCGCCTGTAATGACTTTTGTGTAAATTTATTAATATTCATAACACTGCCTCCTTCTTGACATGCTGCATAAAGTATTTTTCCTGTTCTACTTGAAATATAACACTTATTGTTAGCCAAGTCAAGTATTGAGTGCTAATTTCTTAATTTTATAAATTCTCTGGAATGTGCGGCCGCTCTCGCTGCTGATTGAATTTAAAGAGCAGCCCCATGGTGGAGATGCTGGACTTTTGGAGGTCGCCGCTTCATGGGCATATATTGCGTGCTGCCATTCTTTTTGATATAATTCATGATACATTGACGTTATGTATTTTGAAAGGAACACTATTGCAATGAAACGTATTTTTAAAATCTCCGGAACCATATTGTTGATCATCTTACTGGCTCTCGGCGCACTGCTGGGATATCTGACGACCGCAGAATACCGCCCTGAAGCCAGAGAAACGGCCGAAACTGAAATACATGGTGAAAATCTGCTGACTTTGGACCAGCCCATCCGTATTCTCAGTTGGAATACGGGTTACGGAGGTCTGGATAAAAATGCCGATTTTTTCATGGACGGCGGAAAGATGGTAAATCCGAAAGATAAGGATACCGTAGAAAAAAACCTGTCTGCCATATCAGAATTTCTTAAAGAAGGGAATTATGACATCTCTCTTCTGCAGGAGGTTGACCGGAATTCCGCCCGGACGGGGAATCTGGACGAGCTTTCCTATTACAGCAGGGAGACGAAGCTTGGGTATTCGTTTGCCTTCAATTACCGCTGCAGCTTCGTGCCCTATCCCCTGCCGCCGATCGGGAAAGTAGAATCCGGCATCGCAACGCTGTCAGACCTCTCTATGTCCGGCGAAGCAGCAAGGCTCAGCCTTCCGTGTCCTTTTAAATGGCCCGTACGCACAGCTAACTTAAAGCGCTGCCTCCTAGTCAACCGTTTTTCTATCGAAGGAACTGATAAAGAACTGGTAGCAGTAAACCTCCATCTTGAAGCTTACGATGACGGGGAAGGTAAGAAAGCGCAGACCGATGCTCTGATGGAAATTTTGCAGACAGAATATAAAAAAGGAAATTACGTTGTTGCAGGGGGCGATTTTAACCAGACATTTCCCGGAAGTTTAGATGTATTCCCGATCAAAGACCAAGAGCTATGGACTCCGGGCATCGTAGATGCAGATGCACTGCCGGAAGGCTGGCAGCTGGCCTATGATACCAGCGTTCCTTCCTGCCGGCTGCTGAATCAACCATATGATCCTGATGCCGCGGATACACAGCATTACGTCATTGACGGCTTTATTATCTCACCAAATATAAAGACGGATATTGCAGAGACTATCCCGCTTGGTTTTGAAAATTCTGACCATAATCCTGTCTGGCTTCAGATTACGTTGGAATAACTCCTTTATCTGTATTCCTTTTTCATGGTGAAGCCCTTGCCGCTTACTTCACTGACTCGGTTGATGACGATAAAGCTCTCTGGATCGATCTCATGAATGAGACGCTCAACCTTTGGAAGCTCCCGATTCGAGACAACACTTAAAACGACCGATGTATCTTCCTTGAGATATCCGCCCTTTGCAGAAAGAAGCGTCACTCCGCGGTCCATACGCTCAAGGATGGCATCGCAGATCTTCCACGCATGCTGACTTACCACCCTTACTTCCGTTCTTGTTGTTCCCATGAGCAGCAGCTTATCTAAAGTAACCGTATAAATAATTACAAGTACGATTCCATAAAATACTTTCTCAAGCGGTTGGAAATAAGCCTGAAAAAGCAAAATGACAAAATCAAAAAAGTAAAGCCCTGCCGAGACCGGTATCTTAAAATAATGATTCAGCACAAGAGGCGGTATATCCATGCCTCCTGTCGAGGCCCCTGCACGTATGACAATCCCAAGCGCCAATCCGATTCCAAGTCCTGAAAAAACCGTGCATATAAAAATATCAGTTGTCAGCGCCGCATCTCCCAGCAAAAGATCCAGCGCATTTAATGCAATCGGATAGGTGAATGTGCTGACGATCGTTGTCAGCGCAAACTGCTTTCCAAGTATCACATATCCCGCCGCAAGCATGACTACATTAAATATAAGGACGAATGCTGCAACCGGTATCCCTGCAGCGTGATTGACCGCAAGTCCGATACCAGTCGTTCCTCCCGTCACCAGTCCTGCCGGAATCAAGAACAGCTTTACCGCCGCTGCATACAGTATATTCCCCAAGATCACAATCAGCACTGACAATATCGTCTTTATTATCTGTTGCTTCCCCAATTCAAAACCTCCTGAAAATAACTTTTTATCGCAGACATTCACTCAAATATCTTGCCACGCATACCCCGCTGGCAGACGCATGGGACAGCGAATGCGTAACGCCGCTGCAATCCCCGATCACAAACAATCCTTTATGTTTCGTCTCAAGATGATCGTCAATCTCAACTTCCATATTATAAAACTTTACTTCTACCCCATATAAAAGAGTATCATCATTGGCTGTTCCCGGCGCGATCTTATCAAGAGCGTAGATCATCTCGATAATCCCGTCCAGAATCCGCTTCGGGATTACAAGGCTTAAGTCCCCCGGCGTTGCAGCCAGCGTAGGCGTCACATAGCTTTCATCGATCCGCGACTGCGTGCTTCGTCTTCCCCTTATCAGATCTCCAAATCTCTGCACCATGACTCCGCCGCCCAGCATATTGGAGAGTCTCGCGATACTTTCTCCATAGCCATTGCTGTCTTTAAACGGCTCAGAGAAATGCTTGGATACAAGCAGTGCAAAATTCGTATTCTCCGTATGTTTTTTTGGATCCTCATAGCTGTGCCCGTTCACGGTAACAATCCCGTTCGTATTCTCATTTACTACGACGCCCTTTGGATTCATACAGAACGTCCTTACCAAATCTTCAAATTTTTCTGTCCGGTAAACAATCTTGCTCTCATACAGCTCGTCCGTCAGATGGGCAAACACTTCTGCCGGAAGCTCTACCCGGACTCCGATATCTACGCGGTTCGACTTTGTAGGAATATCCAGATTCTTACAGACGGTCTCCATCCATTTGCTGCCGCTTCGCCCTGCCGAGATGATACAGCTATGGCAGACCGCCGTATCCCGCTCCGTATACACCTCATATACGTCTTTGTTTTTTAGCACTCTCTCCACCGGCGCATCGAAGAAAAAATCCACCTTGTCTTTTAACTCATTGTAAAGATTTTCTAAAACAATATAGTTAATATCTGTCCCAAGATGGCGGACTGATGCCTCCATAAGATGAAGATCACTTTGCAGACACATCTTCTTGATGTCTGAATTCGCAGTAGAATACAGTTTCGTCCCTTCCCCGCCATGCGAGACATTGATACCGTCCACATATTCCATAAGCTCTATGGCTTTTTTCTTTCCGATATATTCGTAAAGCGTACCGCCGAATTGATTGGTAATATTATATTTCCCATCCGAAAATGCTCCGGCCCCGCCAAAGCCGTTCATGATCGCACAGCTTTTACAGCGGATACAGGACTTAATCTTTTCCCCGTCAATCGGACACTTTCTTTTCTCCAGACTGCTCCCTGCCTCAAATACAGCGATTTTAAGGTTGTCTTTTAATTTTACCAGCTCATACGCAGAAAAAATCCCGCCCGGTCCTGCTCCGATTATCACAATATCATAATTCATCATCTTCCTTTTATCTCCTTATCTTTCATATTCCATATTTTCTCATCTGCTCTGCCTGCGCATCCGCCACACCGGACAAGCTCCGGGCATTCTCCCTGCACATAAGAATAGACTGGTTCCCTCTTTTCATAGTCCGCTATTGCCTGATCCAGTTTCGCGGTCATCTTATGTCTGTCATCCGGCAGCTTTCCTCTGAACCTTTTTTCAATATAATCATGAAATCCATCATATAACAACGGCGCTTTCAGAAGTTTTAAAAGATGTCTTTCTTCTTTTAGATTCTCAAGTTCATCTGCCGGAATATAGCTTCCGTCTTTCATATGCCTGTAGAGCGGAACCTCCTTGTGTAAAAACATAGAGAAGTTAACAACATGCACCGGTTCTGTCCGGTTTAGAAACTTGGCAAGCTCTTCGGCATTCTCCATGCCTCTGCCTTTTCCCGCAACTCCTGTCATAATATGGGCCGAAAAGACCAGCCCTGCCGCCTTCAGCCGTTCTGCCGCCCGATACGCCTGCGAAAGATTGTGATCCTTTTCCATAAATTTCAGCACATCGTCTAATCCTGTCTCTATTCCAAGATACAGATTACGGACTCCGTTTTCATAAAGCGTTTTGAGTTCCTGATCCGTTTTCCCAAGGATACTCGTCACTGTCGCATCCATATTAATACAGCCGCATTCCGGAAAATACAGATGGATCAATTCAAGTATCTGCATAAGCCGCTGCGTTTTCAGTCCAAACGCATTACCATCTCCGAGAAATATCTTTTTAGGATTTCCTCCTGCCTCCTTCACTCTGCAAAGTTCCTGCTCTATCTGCTCTTTCGGAAGCTCTCTGTATGTTAAATGCCGAAATAGATTACAGAACTTGCACCGATTATAGGAACATCCTACCATAACCGGAAGCATAAACGATGCACGTTCCATGGGAGCACGGCAGATCTGACCCTCATAATCCATACCGCCGCCCTCCTTATCCTACAGAAAATCCATTCGATGTCACATGGGCAACTTTATTTCCCAGTTCATCCGCAACCTCTATCAGATAATAGCAGGTTGTCCTTCCCTCTTTTACTTTTCTCGCCTCGGCAATCAACTTCTTTCCCTTTGCTCTGCCAAGATAGGTAATCTGTGCCGTCAGCGACACGCAAGGCTTCTTATTCCAATTAGACGCTACCGCGAACGCAAAATCCGCCAAAGTAAAAATCGCGCCCCCCATAACACTTCCCACCGCATTATAATGATGCTCATCTAAAGGCATCACGCAGCGCGCATATCCTTCTTCCACCTCTTCGATCACCGCTCCGTTGTCCGTTGCGAAGCGGTCATTCTCAAATCTTTTTCTTACCTCTTCCAATACTTCTTCTTTTACTGTCTCCGACATTCTGATTACCTGCCTCTCTACAGTTCTTCATAATCTATTTTGTAGTCTTTAAAATAATATTCTTTATCCCGTTCATTTACCTCACGCAGAACCCTGCATGGATTCCCCGCCGCAACCACATCGGAAGGAAGATCCTTTGTTACCACACTTCCCGCGCCGATGACTACATTATCAGAAATCGTAATTCCCGGTAAAATGACAACTCCTGCCCCGATCCAGCAATTACTTCCGATATGGATCGGCATGTTGTACTGCAGTCCTCTCTGCCGAAGCTCCGGCAAAATGGGATGCCCTGCTGTCGCAAGAGTCACATTCGGCCCGAACATCGTATTATCTCCTACATATATATGCGTATCGTCCACAAGAGTCAGATTATAATTAGCATATATGTTTTTTCCGAAGTGAACATGATGACCGCCCATATTCGCATGGAGAGGAGGCTCAATATAACAATTCTCTTCAATCTCGGCAAACATTTTCTTAAGAAGCATCTGCCGCTTTATCCCTTCACCGGGCCTTGTCATATTATAATCATATAAAAGCTCCTGATAGCCCATCTGTTTATCAAGCACATCCGCATCGCCCGGATCATATATCCTGCCGCTGTGCATCTTTTCAAAAATATCCACTTTTAAATTCCTCCCGATTCTCACGATCCTTTACAATTATAGCTTATTTTTTTTATTCTGTAAATCATTGCAAAGGCATCGTATTGGTAGTATAATAAAAACATTAAAATTACATTAAAATTCGGAGGTAGAAGAATGAAAAAGAAATGTAACAAAAAAATCAGGATGATAGCTGCAATGATAGCATTGGCTATGATCGTACAGGTATTTTCCCCAGTGCTGACAGCTAAAGCAGCAGATGATCCGTGTGTTGACAATTTCACAGGCGTATATGAGCCCAAAAACAAATCGCAAACCAATTGGTTATACATTCAAAATTTCCCCAAAAACGCACGGGTTAAAAATTTAAAGTCCAGCAATACTAAAGTACTGAAAGCTTCATGGAATAAAAAGGATCCTGAGTTCATAGTCCTTAAATTTAAAAAGACAGGAAAAGCCACTGTTTCTTTTGACGTTGTTTATGGTAATAGGACCAAATCTCTGAAATCAAAGGTTACTGTTAATAAATATCAAAGACCCTGTTCCAGTTACAAGATTGGAAAGAAGAATTATGCTTCAAAATTAAAAGGTACTTCCTATTACATGGCACCATACAAAGGAAACCAGAAATATAAAATTTCCATAAAACCAGCAAAAGGGTGGAAGCTTCAAGAAATAAATTACAGCAATAACAAAATGAATAAAAACAAAAAGATCAAAAATAATACGACTATCAAATGTTCCGGCAAAAAAAATTCTTATACATGGATAGAAGCATGGTTCGAGAATAAAAAAACAGGACAGATACAGCTTGTATATATGACTCTCTACCGTAAATAAAAATCCGTGACATTTTATAAAAAACGATGTCCGTAATTGTAATTATTTCGGGAAAAAGGGGTATTCCTAACACTGGGAATATCCCTTTGATATTCTATAAGCATGAATCTGATATCCTATCTGTCTTTATCCAGTATACCGATTCTATTCAATCCCCCATATTCCGCCTGCGGTCACACAAGGCGGAAATTTTCATAAAATAAACACACTTTTCCCAACAAACTTTCACAGTTTAACAATAAAATAAGGATGCAAAAAGACGGGAAAAGGAGGAATCTATGAAAACAGGAACATTTCCAAAAAGAATATTTAAAAAGAAGGCAAATCTTATCCTTGCAATCGCTATCCTTCTTGTGCTTGGGGCGGGTGCTTTTGCAGTCTCTGTACGCGCAAGAAACGCACACGCAAAGGACGCCGGGGAAACAATCGTACAAGGCGCAACTGTAACAAAGGGGAGTATCAGCAATACAATCGACGCAAGCGGGAATCTGGAAGTCTCCGAAACAATAGATATCACCGTTCCAACAGGAATCAAGGTGGACGAGATAAAAGTAGAAAGCGGCGAGGAAGTGACAAAAGGCCAGACACTTGCAAAGCTCAATAAAACCTCCGTTACCCGTCTTTTAGTAGAAGTGAAGGATAGTTTGGAATCCATTGAGGATGCGTTAGATGACAGCAGCTTAACTTCGTTAGAGAAAGAACAATTGAACGGAGAAAAAGCCGAGCTTGAAGAGACCGAAGAACAACTTGCCGCCCTTTATAAAAAACCAGTGATCACTGCTTCGATAAGCGGCATTATCGGGGCCGTCAATATCTCCGAAAATACCGAAACCTCTAACAATTCCGCGTCTTCAGACTACGGAAGCAGCGCCGGGCAAAGCAGTAATTCCAGCTCGCAGATGTCAGCAGAAACTACTTTCAGTGACAGCCCGGCGCTTCTCTTTCTGACAGCGGATATGTCGGCTGATACTTCCGATGATGCAAAAGATAATCCCGGCCATGAAGAGGATAAATCTGATGATACAGAAGAGAGCCCCAGTCATGCAGAAGATAAATCCGATGAATCATCGCAGCTTAAAACCGTCACTGATTATTCCAGACTGTCTGTACAGGCTCCGGCGACAGGCGAAGCACCGCAAAAAACCATACAGGAAACTGACATGTATACCGGAACTATCTCGTGGAATCTAAGCGGCGATGTATTCCGGGGCGGAACGGTCTATACCGCGACGATTGTCCTTACTGCAAAAAAAGGCTATACCTTCTCCGAGAAAAATCTCCCCATTATAAAAGACGCTTCTTTTAACTGGAATATCTATCACTCCGGAGAGGGAAATATCTTAAAAATCACGGCAAGATACGAAAAAACTTCTGACTCGCAAAACGGACAGGACAACGCACCAGACCAGTCAGATTCCAGCAGCAATTCCAGCAACAGCAAGACAGACGGTTCATCCGCCGGCATGGCTGGTTCTAAATCCGGCGGTTCATCCGCTGGCATGGCTGGTTCTAAATCCAGCGGTTCATCTGCAGGCATGTCGGGCTCGAAATCCAGCGGTTCATCCGGCAATATATCAGGCGGCGCCTCATCAAATGGAACTGCTTCTGATTCTTCATCTGAATACAGCGCTTACGAGACAGTCGCATTTACAATTGCTAGTCAGGATAACGTAAAAATCGTCGTAAATGTGGATGAACTTGACATCCTGTCTGTCGAAGAAGAACAGTCCGCCGTCGTCACATTAGATGCTTTGGAAAATGAATCTTATACCGGAACCGTGACAAAGATCAGTAACACTGCCTCCGCCGGAAGCGGCAGCACAAAATATGAAGTAGAGATCACCGTCCCTATGGATGAAAATATGCGTATCGGGATGAGCGCTTCCGCCGCTATACAGGTAAGCAGCGCAGAAGATACGCTGATTCTTCCCATGACCGCGCTACAGCAAAGAGGCGGCGAGACCTTTGTATACACTCAAAAAGATAAAGATGGAAACCTCTCTGGAGAGACTACCGTGGAAACAGGTCTGTCAGACGGGCAGAATGTCGAGATAGCAAGCGGATTAGCCGAAGGCGACGAAGTATTTTACACAAGAACAGCAGCTGACAAATCAGAAAGCTTTAACGAAGACTTCGGTTTCCCGGGCGGCATGGGCAGAGGCGGCGAAATGCCGGACTCTCCTCCAGGCGACAATATGAGGAGACAGGATTCTGACGGCTCTCACGACAATAGAACACGTGACGGCAAGCCTTCCGGAAATTGAAAGGGGCAATCGTTATGATCATTTTTCAAAATATATCGAAAACATACCAGATCGGCGGCGAAGAAGTCCATGCACTCAGCCACGCGAATATTCACATCCGCCCGGAGGAATTTGTCAGCATTATCGGTCCGTCCGGAAGCGGCAAATCTACAATGATGACTATTATGGGCTGTCTGGACACTCCCGACGAGGGACAGTACATTCTGGACGGACAGCCAATTGAACACTACACTGAAAGCGATCTGGCCCGCATCCGCAACCGCAAGATCGGATTTATCTTCCAGAGCTTTCATCTGATTGGGAATATGAGCGCCGAGGAAAACGTAGAACTGCCGTTAATTTACCAAAAACTTTCGGCCAGAGAGCGAAAAGAGCGGGTAAAGGAATCTCTGAATAAGGTAGGACTGTATAAACGGCGCAGCCATAAACCCAGCCAACTGTCAGGCGGCCAGCAGCAGAGAGTCGCCATTGCAAGAGCGATGGCCTCAGAGCCATCTCTTTATCTGGCGGATGAACCTACCGGAAATCTGGATTCCAATACCGGATATCAGATCATGAGTCTGTTCCACGAGCTGCACGAACAAGGGAATACGATCGTGCTCATCACCCACGACGAATCTGTGGCATCACAGGCAGAACGGAGTATCCGCATGAAGGACGGTTATGCAAAGGAGGTGGCGGTATGATCGCACAATCCCTTAAAATGGCGCTGAAGTCCATCCTCTCTAATAAACTGCGTTCATTTTTGACCATGCTTGGTATTATCATCGGAGTCGTGTCACTGGTCGTACTTGTATCACTGGTAAACGGCGCGACAGGTTCCATTACCGATTCCATCAACGCACTGGGAAATGATATGCTGAACGCGACTATATCCGATGACCATAATCATCCGGTAAAATTGTCAGAGCTTTCAGAATTTACAGAAGACGACATGTTTGAATACATCGCTCCGTCCACAGCCAGCAATGTGGCTGCTTCCAGCACTTATGCAGAGGAAACCGTTCAGATTACAGGGACAACCGCCGCTTATATGGATATCCACGGACTGAAATTACAACAGGGACGTTTCCTTATGAAACCCGACCTTGACAACCACAGCAATGTGGCTGTCATCAACGCAGATCTTGCAACAGATGTAATGGGACGGAATGACGTAGTTGGAGAAAGCATCAAGTTAGACGGGAAGAAATTTCTTATTGTCGGCGTATTAGAGGAAGATGACAGCTCATCCGGCGCAATGACAGGGAACACATATACCGCCCTCATCCCCTACACTTCGCTCATCCGGCTGTCTGAAAATGTGAATCTTAATGTCACTTCCTTCTGCATCTCAGTAAACGGAAATGACATGGATGCAGCAGAAGACCGGTTGGAAACCATGCTTTTAGAACGCTTTGAACAGGATGAGGATGCTTTTTCCATATTTAATCAGTCTGCTATCGCCGAAGCGATGGACAGCGTTACCGGAACACTTGCGCTGCTTCTTGGCGGAATCGCCGGAATATCACTGCTTGTAGGAGGTATCGGGATCATGAACATTATGCTGGTGTCTGTCACCGAGAGGACAAGAGAAATCGGCATCCGAAAAGCTGTCGGCGCAGGACGCGGGACGATCATGATGCAGTTTCTCATAGAAGCGCTGGTAATCAGCATGCTTGGATGTCTGATAGGCATCACAGTATCGTGGATTACGATAGAAAGAATTAATATTGTAGGAGATGTAAACTACAGCCTGTCCTCAAAAGTTGTATTGCTGTCGATTACATTTTCTGTAGGAATCGGAGTTCTTTTCGGAATATATCCTGCGAATAAAGCGGCAAAGAAAAATCCGATCGAAGCACTTAGATATAATTAATACTGACAAAATGCTGTCCGAAACTTCCGGGCAGCATTTTGATAAACTGTCTTATCCCTGTGTGAACCGTGACAAAAACTGTTTCGTCCGCTCTTCTTTCGGCTCTTCAAACACCTGACGGGGATCCCCTTGTTCTACAATGACTCCGTCATCCATAAAAATCGTATGGTCAGCCACATCTCTTGCAAATGCCATTTCGTGGGTTACAATGATCATGGTCGTTTTCTTATCTGCCAGCTCCTTAATTACTTTTAGAACCTCTCCGGTCAGCTCCGGGTCAAGGGCAGACGTAGGTTCGTCAAAACATAAAATATCGGGTGTCAGCGCCAGCGCTCTGGCGATAGCCACACGCTGCTGCTGTCCGCCGGATAGCTGGTGCGGATAACTGCCCGTCCGATTGCTTAAACCCATCTGATCCAGAAGTTCCCCGGCCTGTGCATGGATTTCTTCCTGAATCTCTTTTTTCCTCGCTTTATAATCCGGACGTTCAGAAGCAAGAAGTTCCTTTGCCAGCATCACATTTTCAAGAGCGGTATACTGAGGGAACAGATTAAAGGATTGAAATACCAGTCCGAAGTGCAGTCTCTTCTTCCGAATCGCAGCTTCTGACTGTGTAGAAGGATCTCCCGCGTCAAACAATGTCTCTCCTCCTACCCGTATGATTCCTTTATTCGGCCTTTCCAAAAAATTCAGACACCGAAGAAGTGTTGTCTTCCCGCTTCCGGAAGAACCAATGATGGAAACCGCCTGTCCTTTTTCCAGAGAAAAGCTGATATCCTTTAAGACCTCCGTACGGTTAAAAGCTTTACATATATGTTCTACCTCTAAAATTGCCATATTTCCCTCCCCGTTATCTGAAATAATTTAATCTGCTTTCCAGACGGCTAAGCAGGACTGTCAGGACACCATTAAAGATCAAATAATACACTGCTGTAAAGAACAGCGGCCAGATAGCGCCGGATATCCCGTAGGAGCCTTTCATAAAAGCCTGTCCGGCCCATATGATCTCCTGCAGAGCGATAATGCGGGCAAGGGAGGTATCTTTCACCAATGTAATGATCTCATTGGACATGGGCGGCACTATTCGCTTGATCATCTGGAGCAGCGTAATCTTAAAGAAAATCTGGCTCTTCGTCATGCCAAGCACCAGCCCCGCCTCCTCCTGTCCGATCGGAACTCCCTGAATCCCGCCCCTGTAGATTTCAGAAAAATAGCAGGCATAATTCAGGATAAAAGACACCGCGGCTGCCAAGAAACGTCCGGATTCACCGCTTCCCCAGATTGGCCTGTGAAGCACCAGCCCCGGGAAATAATAGATGATCAAAAGCTGGATCATCAGAGGCGTTCCCCTGATGATCCACACTATCAGTTTTGTAAAATAGCTTAAGGGCTTAAATTTTGACATAGATCCGAATGCAATCACAAGTCCCAGCGGAAACGCCCCGATCAGCGTAATAAAAAATAATTTCAATGTTTGTATAAAGCCGATATTCAGTGCATGGACTACGATCGGCATCTGTTCCATCATCTGTTCCATAAAAATCCCTTTACTTTATTACTGTTCGATTACTGCAGCCTGAACTCCATATTTCTCAGCACACTTCACCAGACTTCCGTCAGCAAAACTGGAAGCGAAAAAGTCATTTAAGGAAGCGGCAAGATCAGAACCTTTGCGGAAGCCTACGCCGTACTCCTCGCTGTTTAAGCCAACTGTATAGGTAAGATCCTCGTAACCCGTACCTTCTCCTACCATAGCAGCCGCCATGAGAGAATCGATAACCGCAGCATCAGAAGTTCCGGCGGCTACCTCCATCAGCGCATCAGACTGTGCTTTCACAGGAGTACACTCAATATTAAGCTTTTTCAGCTCTACCTCTCCCGCACTTCCTGCTTCAGCAGCGAAGGACAGCTCAGACAAGCTGTCGGTATCTTGATATTTATCAGCCTTATCGGAAGGCACGATAACAACCTGCGCATTATTGCAATATGCGTTGGAACACTCCATAGAACTTGTCACTTCGTCCGTAAGCGTCATGCCGTTCCAGACACAGTCAATGGTCTTGCCGTCAAGTTCCATGATCTTATTATCCCAGTCAATCTCTACAAATTCAGCCTTAACGCCGAGGCTCTCTGCAAATGCCTTCGCCATATCCGCGTCAAATCCTACCCATTCTCCGCTGTCATCCTTAAAGTCCATCGGCTCAAAATCCGTGATTCCTACAACTAAAGTTCCCTTATCCTTTACATAAGCCATATCGCTTTCATCAGAAGCCTCTGTCTTGGAATCAGAACCAGCATCCGAGTCCGCTCCGGCATCGCTGCTGCCACATGCCGGCAAAGACAGCACCATCATCAAAGTTAACATCCATGCAGTCAATTTTTTCATAATGTATTCTCCTCAACTTTATCTTAGATTTTTCTACGGTACAATGTTATCAATTTACCAAGATAAAGTCAACAAGAAAATTAAGTTTATTCTAATTGTTCATCTTCAAGCATCCGAAGTCCCGCGGTACTGGTGACAGGAAGCGAGAATACGATCGCACCGGCAGGCGTCTTGATTCCCGCCTGTTCCATGATGGCGCGCATGATCACATTCTTCTGCGCGGAACGCACAACAATAAAGATCATCTCCTTCTCCTCAGCAAGAGAGATTCCCAAAAATTTCCTCGCATGCTCCGCCCCCGTTCCCTTCGCGTGGATCACAGTACCTCCCGGCGCCTTCGCACTCCTTGCGGCATCCATGATCGTCTCAATATGACCTGTATTTGCAATGGTTATCAAAAGTTCAAACTCCGTGTTCTTCAAGGTACTCTCCTCCTCTACAACAACCTCCTGACCGGCAGTAAGATACTTAAGCGCCCTCTTTCCGCCGATACTGCTGAGCGGTATCAAAAACGCGATTCCCCTGCCGGGAATATCTATCTTTACCTTCGTATAAAGTTCCCTTTTGAGATGTTTCCAAATATTCGGCGTGACAAAAGCGAAATAAAGCGCCTTTTCCGTAGCCTCCATACCTAAGTAATCAAGGATAGCGCTGCTTGCCGTCCCCTCTCCAAGCGTTGAAAAAACCACCTGAATGTCATTCTGTTTAAAAAAGGCAAGAAACTTTTCCCGCATTCCCCGATTTGTTATGATCCCCATCAGACAAATCTCATTCATAGCAGATACATCCCTCTCTTTCTATGTAATAGTCCCGTCCTACAATTCAATAATATCATCCTCCTCCAAACTATCAAGATAAGATACGGAAAGCGGATGCTTATCTTTGTCACGGTCAAGGCGAAGCTTATAAGAAGCTCCCAGTATCTGAATCGCAATAAGCGGGGTCATAGCAACCATTGCAATAATACCGAACGCGTCTTTCACAATATCTCCGTTCACCGTCTGGCAGGCGCCTATGGCAAATGGCAGAAGAAATGTGGCAGTCATCGGGCCGGAAGCGACCCCGCCGGAGTCAAAGGCAATGGCGGTAAAAATCTTCGGCACAAAAAAGGACAGGCAGATTGCAATCGCGTAGCCCGGAACGATGAACCAGAAGATGGAAATTCCTGTAAGTACCCGGAACATGGATATCCCCACCGACGCGGCAACACCAAGAGAGAGGCTTAATCCCATCGCCTTTCCGGATATTGCCCCTGAGGTAATCTCCTCAACCTGCTCCATCAATACATATACTGCCGGCTCCGCCTTTACAATGAAAAATCCCATAACCATACCGATCGGGATCAGGATAAACCGGAACGGAAGATTCGCAATCGTCTGTCCGAGATAATTTCCCGCCGGCATAAAGCCGACATTCACTCCTGTCAGGAACAGAACCAGTCCCACATAAGTATAGATAATGCCGATAATAATCTTCACAAGTGTTTTTTTCTTAAGCTTCAGAGAAAATATTTGGAAAAGCGCAAAGAATATGGCAATCGGCAGAAGTGAGACGGCAATTTCTATAATATACGCCGGAAAACCGTCTTTGAAGCACTGCCACAGCTCTATGGAATCTTCAATCTCAGGCAGCGCGGCCGGCATATATCCCGTACCTTCCGGCTGATAGACAAGCCCTAAGATCAATACGGCAAGAATCGGTCCGATCGAACACAGCGCTACCAGACCAAAGCTGTCGTCTTCCGCATGTTTATCACTTCGCACGGCAGCAAAACCGATACCAAGCGCCATAATAAACGGAACCGTCATAGGTCCGGTCGTTACACCGCCGGAGTCGAATGCCACCGCGAGAAAATCTTTCGGCGCAAAAAATGTAAATAGAAATACGATCAGATAAAAAAGGATCAAAAACGCTGAGAGAGGAACAGAAAACAGCATACGCACCATCGCCACTGCAAGAAAAAATCCAACGCCGCAGGCCACGCAAATGATCAAGACAGCATTTGGAATAGATGGAACCTGCTCTGCAAGCACTTGCAGATCCGGTTCAGATACTGTGATAATAAATCCGAGCATAAAACATAAGAGCAGGATAGTCCCAAGATGCATCGTATTCGCCATCCTTGTCCCTACCCTCTCGCCCATCGGTGTCATAGAAAGCTCCGCCCCCAGCGTAAAAAGCATCATTCCGACAATCAGAAGCACTGCTCCGAATAAAAATAACAGCAAGATACTCGAGGGAACAGGCGCAATCGTAAAGCTTAAGAACACCACGATCGCAATGATCGGTGATACTGCCTTCAGCGCTTCCTTCAGCTTTTCAGTAAATCTGGTTCGGTAAAACTCCATAGACCGGATATCCTTTCTTGAAAATACATGAAAACAGTAATTATATCCTACAGTTTAACATGTATTTTCAAGCCTAACAACTAAATATTTTATGAAACGGCCGTACTCTGTCCGTTGGCAATCCGCCTGACGTCAGGGACCGCCAGCAGTGCAGGATATAATACAACACTGATGATCAGCCCGCCGATTCCCTGTATGAGATTCGCCGGTATACTTGCCGCCGCTCCCGGCAGCCCATACAGTATCATCTCGCACAAGAAATACCCGCCCGCAACTAGAACGATATCTCCCACGCCTCCGAGCACCACCGCCGTATAACGGCTTTTCGGCGTCTTCCCGATCTTTTTGTAGATCATTCCGGCAACAAACGCAACCGCGCCCTTTATCACAAATGTGATCGGCACATAGAGAAAATATCCGCCAAGAAGATCCGCCATTGCAGATCCTACTCCTGCTGCCGAAAGCCCCCATACCGGACCAAGGATTACTCCTGAGAGAATAACGACCGCATCTCCCGGATGAATATATCCTCCCGTCCCGGGCGTGGGAATACGTACAGACATAGTAGCAACACATGCCAAAGCTGCAAACAACGCGGCCATAACTATTTTTTTCAGATTAGAATTCATGATCAATGCCTCTTTTCTTTCTGGTAGTTTTTTAGTTTCCCATACTGTATACCAGTTTTGGCTTGAATAAAAGAGCCAATAATCGCATTCTTAACCAGTCCAGTTGACCGCGCTGCTTTTATTACATGTTATCTTCTACAAATTCCCGCATTCCCTGCAGGATCAGCCATACGGAGGTCGCCCCCGCATCCTGATATCCGACGGCTCTCTCCATCAGCGATTTGGCGCGTCCGAATTTCGCCTGATACTTCTTCGTATCTTCAACTCCCTGTGCCGCTGCCGCCTCCGCAGCTTTCAGCATCTCTAAAAGTCCCTTCCCATGCTCTGCCTCCATCGCCTCTACCGCCGGAACCAGCGCAT
>CAMNTQ010000001.1 GCA_946558695.1 uncultured Lachnospiraceae bacterium | reverse complement strand
GATAATGGAGGCGGTAGGTGTGTCTACTTGGATGCGGACGGAGACGGTATCTGCGGTAATGGGGGCAGTAGGTGTGTCTATTTGGACGAGGACGGAGACGGTATCTGCGATGTCTGCGGAACAAATAATGTAAGCTGCCTGACAGGAGATGGAACAGTTTTCGCGGATGCAGACGGAGACGGTGTCTGTGACAACTGCGATACTTATCATTGGTGCGGTATGGCCGGTGCGGGCAATTTTATTGATGCAGACGGCGATGGGGTATGTGATAATTATGCGGCCGATTGCGGCAGAGGCTCTTGGAGCGGCTGCGGCAGGAATTATGTCGATACCGACGGAGACGGCAGCTGTGATCATTATGTGTCTGGACATCATCGCGGCGGAGGCTGCGGCTTTGGCAGACATGGAAACGGTTTTCAGGGCGGACGCGGCAGATAGCAAAAGGAACCATTATGCGGAGCGAACAGGAGACAATCAGAGCTATTGAACAGTATTCCGATACTGTCCGGCGGCTCTGTGCAGTACATCTGAAAAACGATGCCGATACGGAGGACATATTTCAAACGGTGTTTTTGAAGTATGTCCTTAGTTCGGTTTCTTTTGAAAGTGATGAGCATGAGAAGGCATGGCTGATCCGGGTTACCATTAATGCCTGTAAAGATTTGCTGAAAAACTTCTCCCGCAGTCATACGGTATCATTGGATACAATTATTGAACAGCCATCAAGGCTGCCTGAGGATTACAGGGATGTCTGGGAAGCCGTATTCTCCCTTCCGCAGAAATACCGGGATGTTGTATACTTGCATTACTTTGAAGATTATACCGCCCCGCAGATCAGCCGTATTATAGGTAAAAACGTGAATACGGTTTATACGCTTCTGAATCGTTCTAAACAGATGTTGAGGGAAAAGCTGGGAGGTGGATACGAATATGAATGATACGTTTAAGAAACTTTTCAGCCCGATACAGGCAGAGGAAGCGTTGAAAGACCGGACCAAAGAATTTCTTGCAGAGAAGACGCAGAGATATATCGGGGTAAGAGTTGGAAAGCGTAAGCACTGCCTTTATGCTGCGGTATGCGCATGTCTTCTGTTAATGCTGCTTGGGGGGCGCTGGGTTTATTTCACTCCTATAACGGCAATCAGCATTGACATAAACCCTTCTATTGAAATGGGCATCAACCGGTTTGGGCAGGTGGTCTCTGTAGATGGCTTTAATGAGGAGGGGCGGGAGCTTTCCAGTACGCTTAATGTAAAGTACAAGAATTATACGTATGCCATTGAGCAAATTTTGAATGATAATAATATAGCGGCGCTGTTGTCAGAGAATGAAATTATGACGATTACCGTTATAGGTCCGGACGGGCAGCAGTCCGCAAAAATCCTTTCTGGGGTTGAAGCATGTATGACAGAACGGGGCAATGCTTATTGCTATTTTGCGACATCAGAAGAAGTTGCCGCTGCTCATGAATCAGGGCTTTCATGTGGGAAATACAGAGCTTTTTTGGAATTGCGGCTTCTTGATCCTGACATTACCCCTGAGATGGTGCGAGACATGACAATGAGGGAAATCCGGGAGTTGATCGACAGCCTTTCAGACGGCGGACAGATTGATACATCGTCATTTGATAACCGGGGAAATGGGCATCATGGGCATGGCGGCGGTCATGGAAACAGACGGAGAAACGGAAGAGCAGAACAGTAAAGTATGGGAAAACGGCAAAGTCCGCAGACGCAGCATTTGCAGTATTGGAAATTGTTTTAAATGGCAGGCAGAGTATAGATCGCCGATTTATACTCTGTTATTTTGTAAGACGGATATAATAATTTCCTTGAAGTAACTCTTAAATTTCAGTATACTGTCTCTAAAGATGTAAGAGGATGTGTGGCGGCGGATGAAGAATATCAATGAGCATATCAGGACAGGAAAATTTCAGAAAGTATATCTTCTGTACGGAGAAGAGGCATATTTAAAAAAGCAGTATAAAAACAAACTTACAAAAGCAATGCTGCCGGAAGGGGATACGGTGAATTATGCTTATTATGAGGGCAAGGGGACTGAACCGGAGCAGCTTATAGACTTGGCGGAGACGATGCCTTTTTTTGCTGAGCGGCGTTTGATCGTAGTGGAAGATTCAGGATTTTTTAAAAGTTCTGCGCCTAAACTTGCCGACTATATCAAGACGATGCCGGATACCGCCTGCTTTCTTTTTGTGGAAAATGAAGTGGACAAGCGGGGAAAGATGTTCAAGGCAGTAAAGGATATCGGTTATATCTCGGAGATGGGGCGGCAGGATGAGAAGACGCTTCTTTACTGGATCGCAGGACAGATCAAGCGGGAAGGAAAGCAGATCAAGGAATCTGCAGCACGCTATCTGGTGGCGAGAGCAGGGACGGATATGGAGCTTCTTGAAAAGGAGCTTGAGAAACTATTCTCCTATACGCTTGGCAGGAATGAAATAACGGCAGCGGATATAGAGGCAGTATGCACAACGCAGATTGCAAATAAGATTTTTGACATGATAGAGGCAGTTGCGGCGAAGCAGCAGAAGAAAGCTCTTGATTACTACTACGACCTGCTTGCTCTTAAGGAACCGCCTATGCGGATTCTATATCTCTTATCCCGGCAGTTCAGGCTTCTTCTGGAGGTGAAGGAGCTGATGAGACAAGGCTATGACAAAGCACAGATCGCGAAGACGGCAAAGATTCATCCCTTTGCAGCGGGGAAATATATGAAGCGGTGCAAAGATTTTTCGGGAAGCCAGCTAAGGTCAATCATGGAAGAGGCTGTGGAGTATGAGGAACTGGTAAAGACCGGACGGTTAAATGACCGGATGAGCGTAGAACTTTTCATTGTAAAGTACAGTTTGGCATGATATGATTGTGGGAGCACAGAGTGCGGAGCAATCCGTCAGTATCAGAATGAATCATTCTAATATGAGATAAAGATGAAAGGACGATAAAGGTGGCAGAGATAAATCAAAGTAAAATCCGTAATTTTTGTATTATTGCCCATATTGACCACGGGAAATCCACTCTCGCAGACCGCATCATTGAGATGACAGGTCTCCTTACAAGCAGGGAGATGCAGTCTCAGGTATTGGATAATATGGAACTTGAGCGGGAGCGCGGTATCACGATCAAGGCGCAGACAGTTCGTATTGTCTATCAGGCAAAGAACGGAGAGGAATATATTTTCAATCTCATCGATACGCCGGGGCATGTGGACTTTAACTATGAAGTGTCAAGAAGCCTTGCAGCTTGTGACGGTGCGATTCTTGTAGTGGATGCGGCTCAGGGTGTGGAGGCGCAGACGCTTGCCAATGTGTATCTGGCATTGGATCATGATCTGGATGTGATGCCGGTGATCAATAAGGTGGATCTTCCGAGCGCAGAGCCGGAGCGTGTGATAGAGGAGATTGAAGATATCATTGGAATCGAGGCGCAGGATGCTCCGCGTATTTCCGCAAAGACAGGATTGAACGTGGAAGAAGTGTTAGAGCAGATTATTGAAAAGATACCGGCGCCGGCGGGAGATGCGAAAGCGCCGTTAAAGGCCCTGATTTTTGATTCTGTTTATGATTCTTATAAAGGCGTTATTGTATTTTGCCGCATTAAGGAAGGTACGATCCGCAAAGGAACTCCGGTGCTTATGATGGCGACCGGTGCGAAAGCAGAGGTTGTGGAGGTCGGATATTTCGGAGCGGGGCAGTTTATTCCTTGTGAAGAGCTGAGCGCGGGCATGGTCGGCTATATTACTGCAAGTATTAAGAATGTGAAGGATACCCGGGTAGGTGATACGATAACCAACGCGCAATCGCCTTGCAGCGAACCTCTGCCGGGATATAAAAAAGTAAATCCTATGGTGTACTGCGGGATGTATCCGGCGGACGGGGCAAAATATCCGGATCTCAGGGATGCATTGGAGAAGCTGCAGCTTAATGATGCTTCTTTGCAATTTGAACCGGAGACTTCTGTAGCATTGGGGTTTGGATACCGTTGCGGATTTCTTGGACTGCTGCATTTGGAGATCATTCAGGAGCGTCTGGAGAGAGAGTATAATCTGGATCTGGTAACGACGGCGCCGGGCGTAGTTTATAAAGTATATAAGACGAATGGAGAGATGATCGAACTGACCAATCCGTCCAACCTTCCGGATCCGTCTGAGATTGAGTATATGGAAGAACCGATCGTTAAGGCGGAGATCATGGTGACATCGGAATATATCGGAGCAATTATGGATCTGTGTCAGGAGAGAAGAGGGATCTATGAGGGGATGGAGTATATGGAGGAGACGCGCGCGGTACTTCATTACCGTCTGCCGCTCAACGAGATTATCTATGATTTTTTTGACGCGCTGAAATCCCGTTCCAGAGGCTATGCGTCTTTTGATTATGAACTGGACGGATATATGCAGTCCGAGCTTGTGAAGCTGGATATTCTGATCAATAAGGAGGAGGTGGATGCCCTTTCCTTTATCGTACATGCCCAGACTGCCTATGAAAGAGGCAGGAGGATGTGTGAGAAGTTAAAAGAAGAGATTCCAAGACACTTGTTTGAGATTCCGATCCAGGCGGCGATCGGCAGTAAGATCATTGCCAGAGAGACTGTGCGCGCCATGCGTAAAGATGTGCTGGCCAAGTGTTACGGCGGAGACATCACCCGTAAGAAGAAGCTTTTGGAAAAGCAGAAAGAAGGGAAAAAGCGTATGCGCCAGGTGGGGAATGTAGAGATTCCGCAGAAAGCATTTATGAGCGTATTGAAGCTGGATGATAAAAAGTAATGAAGCCTTTAGAAATCTATGTACACATACCATTTTGTGTGAAAAAGTGTAATTATTGTGATTTTCTATCGGCTCCGGCGGGGGAGCAGGAGCAGCGGAAATATGTAGAAAGCCTTTGCAGTCAGATCCGTTCTTACGGGAATGCGGCAAAGGCTTATTGTGTTATCAGTATTTTCATCGGAGGCGGGACACCTTCTGTCTTAGAGGAAGAACGGATAGCGGAGATTTTTCGGGCGCTGCGGGATGTTTTTTATATAGAAGAGAGTGCGGAGATTACGATAGAGATGAATCCGGGAACTGTGACGAAGGACAAATTAAAGGTATACCGGCAAGCCGGAGTCAACCGCTTAAGTATCGGACTGCAGTCGGCAGATAACAGCGAGCTTCAGATACTTGGACGGATCCATACTTTTGAGGATTTCTTAGAGACTTACGGAATGGCGCGGTCGGCAGGATTTGGAAATATTAATGTAGATCTGATGTCGGCGGTCCCTGGGCAGACAAATGAAAGCTTTATCCGGACACTTCAGACTGTAGCAAAGCTTGAACCGGAACATATCTCGGCTTACAGTCTGATCATAGAAGAAGGGACGCCATTCTATGAAGTCTACGGAGAGAAGAACTGTGCGGAAGGCGCGAAGGATCCGAAGGATTTGAAAGAGGAGAGATCTGAAGGTTTGGAGTATCCAAAGCTCCCGGATGAAGACACCGAACGGCAGATGTACTATGACACAAAGCGGATTCTAAAAGAGTACGGCTATCACCGATATGAGATTTCCAACTACGCAAAAGAAGGATATGAGTGTCTTCATAATCTGGGTTACTGGAACCGGACAGAATATTTGGGGTTTGGGGACGGCGCGGCTTCTTTTTTGAATCATGCAAGATGGATGTCGGGGGAAGAGCCGGAAGTGTTGAGCAAGAAGGATGAGATGGAAGAATACATGTTTTTGGGTCTCAGGAAGACGAAAGGGGTGTCAAAAACAAAATTTAAGCAGGAATTCGGGGTGGAGATGGATCATATATACAAAAAAGTGCTTGCAGATATGGAGAGCAAGCAGCTTTTAGAGCAGAACGGGGACTTTGTACGGCTGACAGAGAAGGGGATCGATGTCAGCAATTACGTCATGAGCGAGTTCCTTTTGTAGATATTACTTTAATAAAGTCTTCATTACCAGAGCATAGATTTCCTGATTTTTTGCAGACCAGTTGTTGGCGATGGTTGAGGCTTCGGATTTTGTCGGTGCTGTGACAGTCAGGTCGATAAGGGGAAGTCCTTGTTCCATAATCTGGCAGCGCACGTTGTATTCGCCGGCAGAATTCAGATAATAATCTGCCCTGACAGAGATCTCATCTTTTAGTTTATATTCATTATTTTTTAAATAGGTCCGGATATCTTTCCGTATTTCAGAAGAGATATCATTCTGAAAAAGCCGTACGGTCTTTTCGCCTTCTTCGGTCAGGTAATAGAGGGTGCGGTTGTGTGTAGACTCTTTGCGTATGAGCCGGTCATCAATCAACTCTCCGATCACTTGATGGAGTTTGAAATAATTGGTGTATCCCTGCTCCAGCACAAATTCGGAAATCTGTGAATTTGTGAGAGGAAAATCTATACAGCCCAGCATGTAAAGAACGATCAGTTTATAAAGCTTAAATGCAGTTGTCATTTTTGAACTCCTTTCCCTGCCAGATATCATTTTGTTTCAGATACGCCTGCATCTGGTTCAATACATGGCGTTTATCTGAGCTCCACGAAGGAGCCAGAAGAAGTGACTTCGGACCGTCTCCGGTCAGGCGGTGGACGACGATATCTGGTCTTAAGTTGGCGATGCACCGTCCTGTAATCTTAAGATAATCCTCCATAGAGAGCACGGGAAAACGCTGCTGTTCATAAAGGACGGCAAGGTCTGTATCCTTTAATATATGAAGAAGCTGCAGCTTTACTCCCTGTATATCCAGTGTGTTCAGATAGCGGATGGTGTCAAGCATGTGGCATTCTTCCTCTGTCGGAAGCCCTAATATCACATGGGTGATAACTTCGATACCGCGCTTACGGAGGGCAGAGACAGCATTTTCAAACACGGGAAGATCATACCCTCTTCGGATAAAGCGTGCGGTGCGTTCATGGATGGACTGAAGTCCAAGCTCAATCCATACAGGCTTTCTTCGGTTCAGCTCGTCAAGGAGACTTAATACTTCATCGTCTATACAGTCGGGCCTTGTGGCAATGGACAGTATATGGATATCAGGATGGTTTATGGCCGCCGTGAAGATGTTTCTTAAAGTTTCGCAGGGCGCGTAAGTATTGGTGTATGCTTGAAAATAAGCAATATAGGCGGAACCGGAATACTTCTTATCTACCTGTTTCTTTGCGGCATCTATCTGTTTTGTGACGGGGAGGGAAGGATTCGCGGCAAAATCTCCGGAGCCGCCCTGACTGCAGAAGATGCATCCGCGGTTTCCCAGAGTCCCGTCGCGGTTCGGACAAGTCATGCCGCCGTTTAAGGATAATTTATAAAGCTTTTGCCCAAATCTGTTTTTTAAGTAATAATCAAGGGAATGATACCGCTTTTCTCCCCAGTATACGGTCTGTCTGCTCATGATGATCTCCCGTCTGTGTACCTTACTGTCCTGCATACTATCATATCATTGGATATCTTGCAAATCAACAGCAAATCAACCTTTGAAGAATTCTTAAAAAAGACTTTCCATAACAGAAATGTTGTAGTATAATCATAGCGTTGCAGATATTTTCAAGAAGGTCGGTTCAGACCATTTATCCCACTATAGCAGGATGAATTAAGAAAGGATTATATATTCATGATGAGAGAAAAATACGAATCTCTGCCCCTTGCTACCCTGAAGGAGTTGGCAAAGGCGAGAGGATTAAAAGGTATTTCGGTAATTAAGAAGGCAGAGCTTATTGAGCTAATGCTGAAAGAAGACGAAAAGGAGAAGAAGGAAAAGCAGGATACGGTAAAAGAGATGTCCGCGAATACAGGGGATAAGGAAGTCCACGATATCGACAGACTGGACAGCGGAGTGAAAGCGCAGGGTATTCTGGAAGTTATGCCGGATGGATACGGATTTATCAGAAGCGCCAATTATCTGCCGGGTGAGAATGACGTCTATGTGTCGCCGTCGCAGATTCGCAAGTTTAATTTAAAGACCGGAGATATATTGGAAGGAAATACGAGGATCAAGACGCAGCAGGAGAAGTTCAGCGCGCTTTTATATTTGACGAAGATTAATGAGATGGATCCGCTTAAGGCTATGCGCAGGATGAACTTCGAGGATATGACTCCGATATTCCCCAATGAAAGATTAAAGCTGGAGTGCGGTAAGACAAGCACTGCCATGCGTATTATGGATTTGATGTCGCCGATCGGGAAAGGCCAGAGAGGTATGATCGTCTCGCCTCCAAAGGCAGGTAAGACGACTCTTCTTAAGCAGGTGGCGCTGTCTGTCCGTCAGAACAATCCGGAAGTACATCTTTTGATTCTTTTGATAGATGAGCGCCCGGAGGAAGTGACAGATATCAAGGAGACGATAGAGGGAGAGAATGTGGAGGTTATCTATTCCACATTTGACGAGCTTCCGGAACATCACAAGAGGGTTTCTGAGATGGTGATTGAGCGTGCGAAGCGTCTGGTAGAGCATAAAAAGGATGTTATGATCATTCTTGACAGCATTACAAGACTTGCAAGAGCGTACAACCTTACAGTTCCGCCTTCGGGACGTACCTTGTCGGGCGGTCTTGATCCGGCGGCGCTTCACATGCCGAAGCGGTTTTTCGGAGCTGCGAGAAATATGCGCGGAGGCGGAAGCCTCACCATTCTTGCCAGTGCGCTTGTGAATACGGGAAGTAAGATGGATGATGTGATCTATGAGGAATTTAAAGGTACGGGTAATATGGAGCTGGTTCTCGACCGCAAACTCTCTGAGAAGAGGATGTTCCCGGCAATTGACATCGCGCCGTCAGGCACGAGAAGAGAAGATCTGCTTCTTACTGCGCAGGAGCAGGAGGCAGTGGATACGATGCGCCGCGCATTGAATGGTCTGCGTGCTGAAGAGGCAGTGGATAATATCCTTAACATGTTCAGCCGCACGAAAAATAATGTGGAATTGATGCAGTTAGTAAAAAAGACGAAATTAATCTAGACAAGGAAGCACTTTTGTGATACAATATGAAAGCTGTTTAGAAAAAGAAGTATAATCGCATAAAGCGTAAAACAAATAAAGAAGAGGTGAAGATCATGAAAGAAGGAATACATCCAGCATACCATCAGGCAACTGTAACTTGTAACTGCGGCAATACATTTGTAACGGGTTCTACAAGCGAAGACATCCACGTAGAAATTTGTTCCAAATGCCATCCGTTCTATACAGGGCAGCAGAAAGCAGCTCAGGCCCGCGGTCGTGTTGATAAGTTCAATAAGAAATACGGAATGGGAAAATAAGCTTACAAGTAAGTATCGGGTTGAGGTTTTTAAAATCTCAACCTTTTTTATACTATAGTAGGCGGAGAGCCTGCTTGTAACAGGCTTTTCGTATTGAAGGAGTATTTATGAAATCATCGAATATTGGAGGGCAGGCGGTCCTTGAAGGAATTATGATGAAGCATGAGGATGAATATGCAGTTGCCGTCAGGAAACCGGACGGAGAAATCTTTGTGAAAAAGGACGAATATCGCAGTGTGATTGGTTTTAAGCCTCTCACAAGGATTCCGTTTATCAGAGGTATTTTTAATTTTATAGATTCAATGGTACTGGGGATACAGACATTGACTTACTCGGCGGAATTTTATGAAGAGGAAGATGATAAGGAGAAGCAGGTATCAAAAAACGGCGAAGCCGATAAGCAGGCCGTTCAGAGCAGGGGAGCAGAAAAGCTTATTATGGCGGGGACTGTTCTGTTTTCTGTTGCGGCAGCAGTGGGGATCTTTATGGTGCTGCCCTATTTTCTTTCTTCGTTATTAAAGCCAGTCATCTCTTCTTACATGTGGCGAACGGTTATCGAAGGAGTTATGCGGATCGGTATCTTTATTATTTATGTGCTTTTGATATCGCGGATGGAGGATATTCAGCGCACCTTTATGTATCACGGCGCAGAGCACAAATGTATTAATTGTATTGAACACGGGCTTCCCCTGACGGTTGACAATGTGCGGGCAAGTTCCAGACAGCATAAGCGCTGCGGAACCAGCTTCTTGTTTTTCGTGCTTGCTATTGGCATCATCCTTTTACTGTTTATCCGGGTGGAGTCTCCGGTCATGCGGGTGGCAGTCCGGGTTGTTCTCCTTCCTGTCATTGCGGGAATTTCCTATGAGGTGTTGAAATTGGCGGGCAGAAGTGAGAATCCGGTGGTAAATCTTCTCAGCAAGCCGGGGCTCGCAGTTCAGAAGCTGACGACGAAGGAGCCGGATGACAGTATGATAGAGGTGGCAATTCAGGCGGTGGAGGCAGTGTTTGACTGGAGAGCATATGAATCGGAAAATTTCGGCGATACAAGAGATATATAAAGAAGGGAAGAGACGCCTTGAGAATGCGGGGATTTCAGAAGCTGAACTGGACGCGTGGTATCTGTTCGAGCATGTGACGGGAATCAGCAGGGCGGTTTATTACGGGCATCCGGAGAGAGAGATCCGTGAAGAAGAAAAAGAGCGGTATTTTTATTATATAGAGGAGCGGAAAAAGAAGATCCCGCTCCAGCATCTTACGGGCGAGCAGGAGTTTATGGGAATTACTTTTCATGTGAACAGGCATGTTTTGATACCGAGACAAGATACAGAGATTTTGGCAGAGACAGCATTAGAGCGGATCAAGGCTGGGATGCGGATATTAGATATGTGTACGGGCTCCGGCTGTATCCTGCTGAGTCTTTTGAAACTATGCAGAGAAAAAGGTATAACGGGAACTGGCATGGATATTTCAAAAGAGGCGCTTCTGGTCGCTGAAAGTAATGCAAAGAGGCTGGGAATCCCGGCAAAATTTGTTAAGGGAGATTTGTTTGAAAACGCAGAACCCGGGAAGTTATTTGATATGATCGTGTCCAATCCGCCTTATATCCCGACAGCGGTTATCGGCGGACTGCAGGAGGAAGTAAAGCTCTATGATCCTTATATTGCGCTGGACGGCAGAGAGGATGGGCTTTTTTTCTACCGGAGGATTGTCAGGGAATGCGTTTCCTTTATCAAACGAGGCGGTTATCTGATTTTTGAGATTGGCAGTGAGCAGGCGGAGGCGGTAATGGGACTGATGGAGGCGGCGGGATATAAGGATATAGGAATGAAAAAGGATCTGGCAGGTCTTGACCGCGTAGTTTATGGCAGGTACAATGGAGAATAGTTGTAAGGAGGAAGAGATATGTTTGACAGGTTAGAAGATTTATTGATTCGTTTGGAGGAGATACTCAGTGAGCTTCAGGAGCCGGATGTGGCGAGTGATCAGAACCGTTTCCGCAAGCTTATGAAAGAGCAGAATGACCTGACTCCGATTGTGGAAGCATATAAGGAATATAAGACATGCAAACAGGCGATAGAGGACAGTCTGCAGATGCTGGAGGAAGAAAGCGACGAAGAGATGCGCGAGCTTGCCAAGGAAGAGCTGAATGATTCCAAGGCAAGAGTGGAGGAATTAGAGCGTGAGCTTAAGATACTCCTTCTTCCGAAAGATCCGAATGATGATAAGAATGTTGTAGTTGAGATCCGCGCCGGCGCAGGCGGCGATGAGGCGGCACTTTTCGCGGCGGAGATTTACAGAATGTATATTCATTATGCAGAGAGCAGGCGCTGGAAGGTAGAGCTTGTGGAGTGTGAGGAGATTGGAATCGGCGGTATGAAGAATGTGACCTTTATGATCAATGGAAACGGCGCCTATTCCGTGATGAAATATGAGTCCGGCGTTCATCGGGTACAGCGTGTGCCGGAGACAGAATCAGGCGGACGTATCCACACTTCCACGATTACAGTGGCGGTTATGCCGGAGGCGGAGGAAGTGGATGTCCAGATTGATGAAAAGGATATCCGTATTGATGTTATGCGTGCGTCCGGGAACGGCGGTCAATGTGTCAATACGACAGATTCTGCCGTGCGTCTGACACACTATCCGACAGGAATCGTTATTTACAGCCAGACAGAGAAGTCACAGCTTCAGAATAAGGATAAGGCATTTGCTCTTCTGCGCGCAAAATTGTATGATATCGAATGCCAGAAGAGACATGACGCAGAGGCAGAAGCAAGAAAGAGCCAGATCGGTACAGGAGACCGTTCGGAGAAGATCCGTACTTATAACTTCCCCCAGGGGCGTGTGACAGACCATCGGATCGGGCTGACATTGTATAAATTAGATAAGATTATGAACGGGGATATACAGGAGATCATAGATGCCTGTATTGCGGCAGATCAGGCGGCAAAGCTGGCCTCTATGAACGATTAGAGATGAAAGAAAAATTAAAGAAACTTTTTGCTTATTATAGACCCTATAGACGTCTGTTTTACAGCGATCTGTTTTTTGCGGTTCTGGGGGCGGGGATTACTCTTGTAATCCCGCTTATTATAAGATACATTACGAACACGGTTGTATATTATGAACCGTCGAGGGCAAAGCATGCGGTTCTTTCTTTGGGACTGGCGCTTGTCGGACTGATTGTGTTAGAGATATTCTGCAATTTTTACATCGCATATTATGGGCATATCATGGGAGCTGAGATGGAAGCGGATATGCGTAAGGATATCTTTGGCCACTATCAGAAATTGACCTTTGCTTTTTATGACAATCAGAAGGTAGGCCATCTTCTTTCAAGAATTACAAGCGACCTGTTCGATATCAGTGAGCTTTTGCATCATGGACCGGAGGATCTGGTGATTTCTCTCATCAAGATCATTGGTTCATTTGCCATCCTTATGACGGTGAATGTAAGGCTGGCGCTGATTATGTTCGCGTTTATTCCGGTTATGGTAATATTTGCTTTTTATTATAATGGCAAGATGAAGACGGCATTTGTACATAATAGAGAGAAGATTGCAGATATTAACAGTCAGATTGAAGATAGTCTGGCAGGCATCCGTGTTGTAAAGTCTTTTGCCAATGAAAAGGAAGAGATGAAAAAGTTTAAAGCCGGAAATGATAATTTTGTAAATGCAAAAAAGGTCAGCTATAAATACATGGGTATTTACAATTCGGGTTTGGGAGCCATGACAACGCTCGTGACGGTGGCGGTGATCGTATCAGGCGTTGGGATGATGCTTTCCGGAAGCGTCAAACTTACGGACTTGCTTACGTTTCTTCTCTATATTAATAATTTCACAGATCCGGTCAAGAAGCTGGTATCATTTACGGAGCAGTTCCAGAACGGGTATTCCGGGTTCGAGAGATTCCTTGAGATTCTGGCAATCGCGCCGGATATTGCGGATAAGCCGGATGCGGTAAATCTTGAAGATGTAAAGGGGAACATCGAATTTAAAAATGTATCCTTTCATTATGAAGATACGGCAGAGCAGGTGTTAAGTTCTATCAACCTAAAGGTAAGGGCAGGAGAGTATATTGCCCTTGTGGGACCGTCGGGCGTCGGAAAGACGACGCTCTGCAGCCTGATCCCGAGATTTTACGAGGTGACGGACGGAGCGGTATGTATAGACGGCACGGACATCAGGGATATCCGGCTTGAGAGTCTGAGAAACCATGTCGGTATCGTTCAGCAGGACGTTTATCTGTTTGCCGGGACGATTATGGACAATATCCGCTATGGCAGGCCGGATGCTTCCGATGAGGAGGTTGTACGTTCGGCAAAGAGAGCGAATGCTCATGAGTTTATTGTGAGTTTTCCCGACGGTTACGATACGGATATCGGACAGCGGGGCGTAAAGCTTTCCGGAGGGCAGAAGCAGAGACTTTCTATCGCACGGGTATTTCTTAAGAATCCGCCGATCCTGATCTTTGATGAGGCGACCTCAGCGCTTGACAATGAGAGCGAGCAGGTGGTGCAGAAATCACTGGAAAGTCTGGCAGAGAACCGTACGACCTTTGTGATTGCGCACCGTCTTACGACGATCCGCAATGCAGAAAAGATTCTTGTGCTGACGGAGGATGGAATCGCAGAACAGGGAACCCATGAAGAATTATTAGAGAAAAAAGGCATCTATGAGTCGTTGTATCATATACGATAAAAACAGAGATAGAAAGGAAATTATGGAAGAGGTACAATTTAAGCGGGCAGAATTAGAAGATAAAGAAATTATTTCAAAATATTTAAGGCATCATACAAGCAGGAGCTGTGAGAGGACTTTTGTAAATGTGTTTTTATGGTCCAGACAGTACCCGGTAAAATGGGCGGTGATCGAGGGCGCCTTAGTTTTTAAGAGTGAGGACGAGGAGCACGTATCCTACGCTTTCCCGGCCGGGGATGATGAGAGCGTAAAGAAGGCGCTGGAATTTATGAAAAGCTACAGTGAAGAGAGAGGCTATCCGTTTACCATGTATAATATCACGCCGGATAATTTTGCGAAGCTTGAAGAATGGTATCCGGGCAGATTTAAAATTGAATATGAGCGCGATTATGCAGATTATGTATATGAGACGGAAAAGCTCGCCACATTGTCAGGAAAGAAGCTTCACGGAAAGCGCAATCATATTAATAAGTTTAAAGCAATCTATGATGGGTGCTGGCGCTATGAGACCATGACAAAGGATAATCTGGAGGAATGTTTTCAGATGGCCCTTACATGGCGCAATGAGAACGGATGTGAGGAGGACGAAGAGAAGAACGCGGAGATGTGCGTGACGCTCAATGCCCTCCGGCTGTTTGAAGAGTTAGGACTGATCGGCGGGGTTTTGAAGGTTGACGGGAAGGTTGCCGCGTTTACGCTGGGAGAGCCAGTCTGTTCCGATACCTTTGTCGTTCATATAGAAAAAGCCTTTGCAGACATTGAAGGAGCCTATACGATGATCAACCAGCAGTTTGTACAGCATGAATGTATGGATTATCGGTATATTAACCGGGAGGAGGATACCGGATCAGATGGCTTGAGAAAGGCAAAGCTTTCTTACCGGCCGGTATTTCTGGTGGAAAAAGGAAACGTAAAAGAGACAGACGGGTGGATTGGAAGCAGACAATAACGGGGACAACAGTGAAGGAGGAATTTGAAGATGATTGCAGAGAAGATGAAGAATATGGTGGCGAATAGTTCTGCCATCCGGGCAATGTTTGAGGAAGGAAACAGGCTGGCTGAGATTTACGGGGCGGAAAATGTATTTGATTTCAGTCTTGGGAATCCAAATGTTCCGGCGCCGGAGGCAGTAAAAAAGGCGATTCAGGATATTCTTGAAGAGGAAGATCCGGTTGCTCTTCACGGGTATACGAACAGTAACTGCGGTTATGCGGATGTGAGAGAAGCGGTTGCCGATTCCTTGAATGCGCGTTTCGGCACCGGATTTGAGGGAAAAAATATTGTTATGACAGTAGGCGCGGCAGGCGGTTTAAATGTCATCTTAAAGTCATTGATCAACCCGGGAGATGAGGTTATTGCATTTGCGCCGTATTTTGGAGAATATCGCTCGTACACGAATAACTATGACGGTGTTTTGGTGGAGATTTCACCTAATACTGCAGACTTTCAGCCGAAGCTTGAGGAGTTTGAACAGAAAATTACGCCGAAGACGAAGGCTGTCATCATAAATACACCTAATAATCCGACGGGAATCGTATACTCTGAGGAGACGATCAAGAAGCTGGCGGCGATCATGGAGGCGAAGCAGAAAGAGTATGGCACGGATATCTTTCTGATTTCTGACGAACCGTACCGCGAGCTAGTGTATGACGGAGCAGAAATTCCGTATTTGACAAAGTATTATGCCAATACGATTGTAGGTTATTCTTACAGCAAATCGCTGTCTCTTCCGGGAGAGCGTATCGGATATCTTGTGATTCCGGATGAAGTGGCAGACAGTGAAGAAGTGCTTTCGGCGGCAAATGTCGCCACGCGTATTTTAGGATTTGTAAATGCGCCGACTCTTCAGCAGAAGATCGTGGCAAAGTGTCTGGATGAGAAGACGGACATTTCCTATTATGACCGGAACAGGGAGGCATTGTATCAGGGGTTGAGGGACTGCGGGTTTGAATGTATCAAACCAGAGGGAGCGTTCTATCTCTTTGTGAAATCGCCGGTGGCGGACGAAAAGGAATTCTGCGCGGCGGCGAAGAAATACAATCTTCTTATCGTTCCGGGGAGTTCGTTTGCGTGTCCGGGATACGTACGGCTGGCATACTGTGTTTCCTACGAGACGATTGTGAATTCCCTTCCGAAATTCCGGGAGCTTGCAAAGGAGTATTTTTAGATGAAGACATTTGAAAAAAATATCCGCAAGGCAGAGCCGTATGTGCCGGGGGAACAGCCTTGGCAGAAAGTGATCAAGTTAAATACCAATGAAAATCCGTATCCTCCTGCGCCGGGAGTAGAGAAGGCTTTAAAATCCATGGATGCGGACCGACTGCGCCTATATCCGGATCCGACGGCGGGAGAGCTTGTAAAGGCACTGGCGGATTTTTATCACGTAGATGAGAATCAGGTATTTGTGGGAGTCGGATCAGATGATGTTCTCTCCATGTGTTTTCTTACATTTTTTAATTCAGAAAAACCGATACTTTTTCCAGATATTACATATTCTTTTTATAAGGTATGGGCACAGCTATACCGCATTCCGTATGAGTGCTGTCCGGTGGATGAGAATTTCTGCATAAAAAAAGAAGACTATTTTAAAGAGAACGGAGGTATCATCTTCCCGAATCCTAACGCACCTACGGGGCTTTATATGGAGCTTGGGGACGTGGAGGAGATAATTGCCCGCAATCAGGATGTGATCGTGATTGTGGATGAGGCGTATATAGATTTCGCGGGCAAATCCGCGCTGGAATTGATTGATAAGTACGAGAACCTGATCGTAGTCCAGACTTTCTCCAAAGCCCGCTCTATGGCAGGCATGAGAATCGGATATGCCATCAGCAATCCGCTTCTGATCAAATACTTGAATGATGCGAAATATTCTTTTAATTCTTATACGATGAATCAGGCGGCGATTGTATGCGGCATAGAAGCGGTAAAAGATAAGGAATATTTTGAAGAAGGAATCCGTAAGATAATTAGGACGCGGGAATGGGCAAAGGAGGAACTTAAAAAACGCGGCTTTTTATGTCTGGATTCAAAAGCGAACTTTATCTTTGCCGCGCATCCGGGATATGATGTTCAAAAGATTTATGAGGCGCTGAAAAGGAAAGGAATCTATGTGCGTTACTGGGGCAGTGAGCGGATTGAGCAGTATGTACGCATTACTGTCGGCACAGAAGACGAGATGGATACCCTGTTTGACTTTTTAGACAGGTATTTGGCGGCGGCAAAAGACTGAAAAAAATTGGAATATTTAATTAAGGGAGAGTGCTATGACAGAGACATTGATACAGGGAATTATCGACGCGCTGGGAGGCAGTGTGGGAAAAGAAGCGATTGTGTTTATTATATCTATGATTCCGATTCTGGAGCTCAGGGGCGCGCTGTTGGTAGCGGGACCGCTCCTTGGGGTTCCGGTGTCGGTGGCAGTGCCGTTAAGTGTTGTCGGAAATATTATTCCCGTTCCATTTATCCTGCTGCTGATCACGCCGGTGTTCCGGTGGATGAAAGGAACAAAGCTTTTTCGTCCCATGGTTGAAAAATTAGAGAGTAAAGCTATGAGCAAGAGTGATCAGATTGAAAAATATGAGTTCTGGGGGCTTGTTCTGTTTGTAGGTATTCCTCTTCCGGGAACGGGGGCATGGACAGGTTCACTCATTGCAGCACTTCTTGGGATTAAGTTTAAGAAGGCTTTTCCGGCAGTTATTTTGGGAATCTGCATGGCTACAGTGATCATGTGCTTTATTTCCTACGTGCTTTTAGGAGGAGTGAATTTGCTGGGATAATATCTGTATGATTTCAGAGATAGCAATCTATCAGATTATGCTATGGCAATGTATATTTGAAGAATTAGGACGTGCAGTTGCGGCATTCGGTAAGGTATGTTAAAATGTTTACAATGAATTTGAAGGAAGGAGTTTTTGAGATGGACAAATTATATGATGTGACGGCAATGGGTGAGCTTTTGATTGATTTTGCGATGAATGGAAAGAGCGAACAAGGGAATCACTTATTTGAGGCATGCCCGGGAGGAGCGCCCTGCAATGTGCTTGCGATGCTGAATAAGCTCGGCAGAAAAACTGCTTTTATCGGAAAGGTTGGAGATGACCAGTTCGGGCGGCTTCTTAAAGATACGATTTCTGCGGCAGGCATCCATGCAGAGGGGCTTTGTATGGATAAGGAGGTTCCTACAACGCTGGCATTTGTACATACATTTCCGGATGGAGACAGGGAGTTTTCTTTCTACCGCAAACCGGGTGCTGATATGATGATCGTCGAGGATGAGGTGAATTATGATGTGATCCGCAGTTCAAAGGTATTTCATTTTGGAACTCTTTCTATGACAGGAGAGCCGGCGAGAACAGCGACAAAGAGAGCCCTTGAGGCGGCAAAGGAAGCAGGATGTCTGATAACGTTTGATCCGAATCTTCGTCCTCCTCTCTGGAATACTTTGGATGAGGCAAAGGAGCAGATGGAATATGGATTTCAGTATTGTGACGTGCTGAAAATATCAGATAACGAGATTCAGTTTGTGTCCGGTATGGACGACTACGACGATGGAATTCGTTATCTTCAGGAAAAATATCAGATTCCGCTCATCTTTCTTACTATGGGGAAGGATGGAAGCCGCGCTTACTATAAGAATCTGAGAGTAGAGCAGAAGGGCTTTACCGTAAAAGCAATCGAGACAACCGGCGCCGGAGATACGTTCTGCGGCTGTTCGATTCACGGAGTATTAAAATATGGGTTGGAAAATCTGACGGAAGACAGTCTTGGAGAGATCTTAACCTTTGCCAATGCAGGCGCGGCTCTGATCACACTGAAAAAAGGAGCGATCCGCTCTATGCCGGAACCGGATCAGATTGATGAATTGATCGCAAAGTAAGGAGATATGTAAGAAATGGCAATGAGAATCAACAATACGCTTCCATCACCGCAGGAATTGAAAAAGGAGTATCCTATGTCCGAGAGGCTCGTTGCCATGAAAGTCCGGCGGGATAAGGAGATCCGTGATATATTTACGGGAAGGTCAGACAAATTTCTAGTGATCGTGGGACCTTGTTCCGCAGATAACGAGGAGGCAGTCTGCGAATATGTAAATCGTCTGTCTAGACTGAATGAAGATGTCTCGGACAGATTGATGTTGATACCAAGGATTTATACGAATAAACCGAGAACTACGGGGGAAGGCTACAAGGGAATGCTTCACCAGCCGGACCCGGATAAAGCTCCAGATCTGTATGCAGGGATTTTGGCAATTCGGAAGATGCATATCAGAGCGATGGAGGAAAGCGGTCTGACGGCGGCAGATGAGATGCTGTATCCAGAGAATAGAAGCTATCTGGACGATATTCTGTCCTATGAAGCGATCGGGGCGAGATCTGTAGAGAATCAGCAGCATAGACTGACCGCCAGCGGAATGGATATTCCGGTGGGGATGAAGAATCCTACCAGCGGCGATCTGTCTGTTATGCTCAATTCCGTGGCGGCGGCACAGATGGGACATCGCTTCATCTACCGGGGGATGGATGTGACGACAGACGGAAATGAACTGGCTCATGCGATTCTGCGGGGCGGTGTGGATAAGTATGGCACCTGTATCCCCAATTATCACTATGAGGACTGCGTGCGGCTTCTTAGTTTGTACGAAAAGATGGAGTTAAAATATCCGGCTGTTGTCATAGATGCGAATCATTCCAATTCCAACAAGGCGTTCAAGGAGCAGATTCGGATTGTCAGCGAGGTGCTGCACAGCAGAAAGCATTGTAGGGGCGTCAGATCATTGGTAAAGGGAGTTATGGTAGAGAGTTATCTGGAAGAAGGAAGACAGGATATCTGCGAGCATATGAAATACGGGAAATCTATCACGGATCCGTGTCTGGGATGGGAAGATACAAAAGAGCTGATCAAAAAGATAGCACAAGAGTGTTAAAAGTGAAGACGGCAGACGCCGGGAAGCAATTGCTAAAGGTTCTGCCGTTTCTGTGTGTTTTGTTCTGACTTTTCAAGTATTTGGATAAAATCCATTAGAAGCCTTCGGGAATCAGGTGAGAGTTTTTGGTATCTGGCAAGTAGCTTTGCTGCTTCATCTGATGGAAGGACACGGTTTGAGGTATCAAGATTTATACATTCATTCATAGTTTTATCGGTTATCAGATAATCAACCGTAACATCAAAAAGATCTGCAAGCGCTGCCAGAGTTTCCAGTGAAGGCTGCCGTTCTTTTTTCTCATAGCCCGCGACTGTGGATCGTGCAACGCTGATACGGGTTGCAACGTCTTGCTGTGTCATATTGTGTTCGAGCCGGAGGATTTTTAGTTTTTCAGCCAAAGACATAAGCGCTCATCCTTTCCATGATTTGATAGTTATATTTTATCAGGTGTTGCAGTAAAGAACAGGATGTGTGCCGGTACACAACACTATATAAATAATATGTTCCAAGATGTGATATTATTCGGTGATAACGAAGGAAAATGAGGCGTAATGAGACGGGAAAGATTTAAAATGGAAAGAGAGGGCCTTGTAGAAGAAGGCCAGCAAGTTGAGATCAGCGAGAGAAGTGCTGTGACGGGACAATATACTTATTTGGTGGAGCCATCTATCGCAATGTCGGGAATTTACCGCACCAGTGAACGGATTATGGCACGCAGAGGAGTGGTCAATAAGATTGAAAAGACGGAAAAAGGGTTCTATCTTCTTGTAGAGATGGAAAAATAAGAAGCCTGCTTTCAGACACCCGTTGACATACATAACAAAAGAAAATATAATTTAAAGAAAGCAGCAAAAGTATGAGGGGACAAAGAGCCTATGATAATTGCGAAGAATGACGAAAACAAAAGAAGCGCACTGTGGATGGCGGCAACCATTGGTTCATCGGTTGTGATCATACTGATAGCGGTCTATCTGCTGACAAAGCTTTTTACTTCCAACCCTTTGGAGGGAAGCTGGGAAGACGAGGATGGCAGTCTTTCCATGACGATTAAGAAGAATGGAACACTGACCGTGAGCGTGCCGGAACTTTTGGACAATGAAGCTGTGGATGTGAGGATGAATTATACGCTGGATCGGGATGAGAAGACCATTGCGATTCATTTAGACGATAAGGAGTTTGAAAAGCTTTTGGAAGTGTCGGACGGAAAGTATACGAAGGAGACGCTTTCACAGGCGGTAGATTCTGTTGTCACCACGTTTAATTACAGCGTAGACAGGAGTTGTCTTACATTGACAGAACGTGAATATGGAGATCAGATGATATTCTTGAAAAAGTAACAGATATCCCTCTATTTGTCATCGGTGGATGCGGTGGTAATAGAGGGGATTTTTTGTGGGAGGTGTTTGAGATGTTCAGAGATAATACGAAAAAAATACGGATCGGGGACGTGATGATTGGCGGAGGGAATCCGATTGCCATCCAGTCCATGACTAACACGAAGACGGAGGATGTGAATGCAACAGTAGAACAGATCCATAGACTTGAGGCAGCCGGCTGTGAGATCATACGTTGTGCTGTGCCGACTATGGAGGCGGCGAAGGCTTTTTCTGAGATCAAGAAGCAGATACATATTCCCTTAGTTGCAGATATTCATTTTGACTATCGTCTGGCAATCGCGGCTATAGAAAACGGGGCGGATAAGATTCGGATTAATCCGGGTAATATCGGGGAATCTGATCGTGTTAAGGCAGTGGTGGAAAAGGCGAAGGAACGTGATATACCTATAAGGATAGGAGTAAACAGCGGCTCTTTAGAAAAAAGTCTGGTGGAGAAATACGGCGGCGTTACAGCCAAGGGCTTGGTTGAAAGCGCCCTTGACAAAGTAAGATTGGTTGAATCCTTCGGGTATGATCAGTTAGTAGTCAGTATCAAATCTTCGGATGTTATGATGTGCATAAAGGCTCATGAGGAGCTTGCAAAAAAATGTATTTACCCGCTCCATGTAGGGATTACAGAGTCAGGAACACTTTTGGCAGGGAATATTAAGTCCTCAATCGGTTTGGGACTGATCTTGAATCAGGGAATCGGAGATACGATCCGTGTATCGCTGACAGGAGATCCTGTGGAGGAGATACGGTCTGCGAAGATAATATTAAAGACACTGGGGCTAAAAAAAGGCGGTATTGAAGTGGTATCCTGTCCAACCTGCGGACGTACAAAAATTGACCTGATCGGACTGGCGAATCAGGTAGAGGCTATGGTTTCGGATATTCCGCTGGATATTAAAGTGGCGGTTATGGGCTGCGTGGTAAATGGTCCTGGCGAGGCGAAGGAAGCGGATATTGGAATTGCCGGCGGAATCGGCGAAGGTCTTTTGATCAAAAAGGGAGAGATCATAAAGAAGGTAAAGGAAGAAGAATTATTGGAAGTCTTAAGACAGGAGCTGCTTAACTGGAATGAGTAAGACATTTTTTGAAGTGTTTCCAACATTAAAAGTAAACCAGAATATAGAGATGCTGTTTCAGGGTGTAGAGGTTACGAAAGTTGCGACAAATACGAATCGTGACTTTGTCCGTGTGCATATATTAGGTAAGCATCTGCTTCCTAAAAGAACGGTTTATGATGCAGAGCGGCTTTTGAAAGACCAGCTTTTTGGAAAAAGCAGGGTTCAGATAGAGATTGTCGAGCGGTATGAGCTTTCTGAGCAGTATACGCCGGAAAATCTAATGGACGAGTATATGGACAGTTTTATTCTTGAACTGGGGCGAAGAAGCGCAGTAGAGCGGAGTATGCTGAAAGAGGCAAAATGTTCGTTTGAAGATGGAAATATCCTCTGCCTGAAGCTGAATGATACGATCGTATCTCAAGGAAAACAAGAATCGCTGACCGGATATTTGAAAGAAGTATATGAGAATCGTTTTGGGCTTGATGTCGATATACGGGTGATGTATGAGACAAGGAAGGAAAGCAGGCTTAAATACAATGAACTGAAAGTACGGCAGGAAGTGGATGAGATTCTAAAGACCTCTGTAGCAGCACACACAGAGAAGGAAGAAGAACCTGTAAAGGAAATGGTCTCAAAAGCAACAGATAAGAAGGAAAGCAACAAGAACAACAGTCAGAAATCTTCGGTTCGGAAGTCTTTTGGAGTTAAAAAGCGGGAAACTTCTGTAAGTGTAAGGCGTTCCAATGATCCGAACATAATATACGGACGCGACTTTGATGACGAGCCGTTAAAGCTTAGTCAGGTTGTAGGAGAGATGGGCGAGATAACCTTCCGGGGGAAGATTATCAGCTTTGACATGCGGGAAATCCGCAACGAGAAATCAATCCTCATGTTCGCCATTACGGATTTTACAGATACGATCATGGTCAAGATGTTTGTGAGAAATGATCAGCTTCCCGAGATACTGGCAGAAGTGAAAAAGGGAGCCTTTTTAAAGATTAAAGGTGTTACGACTATTGATAAATATGACGGAGAGCTTACCATAGGTTCCGTGTTCGGAATCCGGAGGATTCCGGACTTTACAGAAGGCAGGCAGGATACGGCGCCGGAAAAACGCATAGAGCTTCACTGCCATACGAAGATGAGCGATATGGACGGAGTGTCCAAGGTAGAGGACATCCTAAAGAGAGCCCACGACTGGGGACATAAGGCGGTGGCGATTACAGACCACGGTGTTGTCCAAGGCTTTACGGAGGCGCATCATTTTCTGCAGAGACTGGATCGGTCAGATCCTTTTAAAGTGATTTACGGGGTGGAAGGATATCTGGTAGATGACCTGCAGGATGTGGCTGTCAATGAAAGAGGGCAGTCTCTTTCAGATACTTACGTAGTGTTCGATCTGGAGACGACGGGTTTCAGCTCGGTGAAGGATAAGATCATTGAGATTGGCGCGGTAAAGGTAGTAGACGGAAAGATTACGGATAAGTTCAGCACATTTGTCAACCCGAAGCGTCCGATTCCTTTTGAGATTACGCAGCTTACCGGTATCACCGATCAGATGGTGATGGAAGCCCCTGCTATTGAGACGGTGCTTCCTCAGTTTCTTGAATTTGTGGGGAATGCGGTGCTGGTGGCGCACAATGCAGGATTTGACGTAGGCTTTATCGAGCAGAACTGCAGGTATCAGGATATCGCGGCGGAATTTACATCCGTAGACACGGTGGCAATGGCCAGAATACTTCTTCCTACACTGTCAAAGTTCAAGCTGAATATTGTGGCGAATGCATTGCACATTTCTTTGGACAATCATCATCGTGCGGTAGACGATGCGGGGGCCACGGCGGAGATTTTTGTGAAATTCATAGAGATGTTAAGACAAAGGGGGATCCATACATTAGAAAGACTGAATCATTTCGGCGCACAGAGCAAGGATATGGTGAAAAAGCTTCCTTCCTATCATGTCATTATTCTGGCGAAAAATCAGGTGGGAAGGACGAACCTTTATACCCTTGTGTCAAAGTCGCATTTGGAATATTATGCGAGGCGCCCAAGAATTCCCAAGAGTGAATTGTCAAAGTACCGGGAAGGGCTGATCGTGGGGAGCGCCTGTGAAGCGGGAGAACTGTATCAGGCGATTTTGAATGACAAATCAGAGGAGCGTATCTCAAAGATTGTAAATTTTTATGACTATCTGGAAGTGCAGCCTCTTGGTAACAATCGTTTTATGATAACGAGCGATAAAATCAGTAAGATAAACAGTGAAGAAGATTTAAAAGAGATCAACCGCCGTATCGTGCATCTCGGGGAACAGTTTAATAAGCCGGTGGTTGCGACTTGCGATGTACATTTTCTCGACCCGGAGGATGAAGTGTACCGCCGTATCATTATGGCGGGCAAAGGGTTCGGCGATGCGGATAATCAGGCGCCTCTTTATCTACATACGACAGATGAGATGTTGGCGGAATTTGAATATCTTGGCTCTAGGAAGGCGAGAGAGATCGTTGTTGAGAATCCGGGAAGGATTGCGGACATGGTGGAGAAGATCTCTCCGGTCCGGCCGGATAAGTGTCCGCCTGTCATCCCTGATTCTGACAAGCAGCTTCGGGAGATCTGTTACCGGAAAGCGCACGGTATGTATGGGGAGAAGCTGCCGGAGATTGTAACCGAGCGTCTGGAGAGAGAGCTTCACTCGATTATTTCCAACGGTTTTGCCGTGATGTACATCATTGCTCAGAAGCTGGTATGGAAATCGAATGAAGACGGATATCTGGTAGGTTCCAGAGGTTCCGTCGGTTCTTCCTTTGTGGCGACGATGGCGGGAATTACGGAGGTAAATCCTTTAAGTCCTCATTATTATTGTGAAAAATGCCATTACAGCGATTTTACATCTGACGAAGTGCGCGCGTATGCCGGAGGATGCGGATGGGATATGCCTGATAAACGCTGTCCGGTCTGCGGAGAACCTCTTGTGAAAGACGGATTTGATATTCCTTTTGAGACATTCCTAGGATTTAAAGGGAATAAAGAGCCGGATATTGACCTTAACTTTTCGGGTGATTATCAGAGCAACGCCCACAAATATACAGAGGTGATCTTTGGGGCCGGGCAGACCTATCGTGCCGGGACGATCGGCACGCTGGCGGATAAGACGGCGTTTGGGTATGTGAAGAATTATTATGCAGAGCGCGGGCAGGGAAAAAGAGTATGTGAGATTAATCGTATTGTACAAGGATGTACTGGAATCCGGAGAAGTACGGGCCAGCATCCGGGGGGAATTATCGTGCTTCCTTTAGGGGAGGATATTAACTCCTTCACTCCTGTACAGCACCCGGCCAATGATCTGAATACGGATATCGTTACGACGCATTTTGATTACCACTCTATCGATCATAATTTATTGAAGCTTGACATTCTCGGCCATGATGATCCGACTATGATCAAGACTCTGGAGGAATATATCAGTTCCCCGGCTATGGATAATGAATACAATGAGACGGACCATAAGTTCAAAGCTACGGAGATTCCGCTGGATGATAAGGGAGTCATGTCGCTGTTTCACGATACCTCGGCGCTTGGGATCACGCCGGATGATATCGGAGGATGTCCGGTGGGATGTCTTGGCATACCGGAGTTCGGGACGGATTTCGTTATCCAGATGGTGGTGGATACAAAGCCTCAGTCACTGTCCGATCTGATCCGTATCTCAGGGCTTTCCCATGGGACGGACGTATGGCTGAACAATGCCCAAGAGCTGATAAAGAGCGGAAAAGCAACGATTTCCACTGCAATCTGCACCCGTGACGATATTATGACATATCTTATTAATAAGGGAATGGACAGTGAGCTTTCCTTTACGATCATGGAAAAGGTAAGGAAGGGAAAAGGACTGACGCCGGAATTTGAGGAAGCGATGAAAACGGCCGGCGTACCGGATTGGTATATCTGGTCCTGCAAGCAGATTAAGTACATGTTTCCGAAGGCTCACGCAGCGGCATATGTTATGATGGCATATCGGATCGCTTATTGTAAGATACACTATCCGCTGGCGTATTATGGCGCTTATTTTGGAATCCGTGCAGATGCATTTTCCTATGAATTGATGTGTCAGGGGAAGGAAAAGCTGAATCAGTATATAGACGACTATAACCGCCGCTTAGCGAGTCTTTCTCAAAAGGAACAGGCGACTTTAAAGGATATGCATATCGTACAGGAAATGTATGCAAGAGGTCTGGAATTTGAACCTCTCGATATCTATAAGGCGCAGGCGACGAAATTCTTAATCGTGGACGGAAAGCTGATGCCGCCCTTTATCAGTATCGAGGGGATGGGAGAAAAGGCGGCGGAGGCCGTGGCAGAAGCCGCGAAGGACGGACCGTACTTGTCAAAGGATGATTTCAGGCAGAGAACGAAGGCGAGTAAGACGGTGATCGATTATATGGCGGGGATGGGACTGCTTGGAGATCTTCCGGAGTCTAATCAGCTATCGCTTTTTGATTTATGAGAAAAAGTATCGGAACAGGAAGGAATGACGGATTATGAATAACAGATACAAAGGAATCATCTATATTATCCTGTCTGCATTTTGCTTTGCATTTATGAACATGTTTGTGCGTCTGGCGGGTGATCTGCCTTCCGTGCAGAAAAGCTTTTTCCGAAATTTTGTGGCGGCGGGCTTTGCATTTGTGATGCTGTTAAAGGATCGGGTGCCGTTTCGGTGCAAAAGAGAAAATCTGATCTATCTGCTGCTGCGTGCCGGGTTTGGGACGATGGGAATTTTGTGCAATTTCTATGCCATAGACCATCTGGTTCTTGCCGACGCGTCAATGCTGAATAAAATGTCACCCTTTTTTGCAGTGCTGTTCAGCTTTCTAGTGTTAAAGGAGAAAGTGACGGCGCCGCAGGCATTGATTGTGGCGGGGGCATTTGCCGGCAGCATGTTTGTAGTCAAGCCTACCTTCGCAAATATGGATCTGCTTCCTTCTGTTATAGGACTGCTTGGAGGGATCTGTGCGGGAGCGGCCTATACGATGGTGAGAAAGCTCGGGGAAAACGGTGAGAAAGGTTCCTTTATCGTATTCTTTTTTTCATTATTCTCCTGTATGGTAACATTGCCGTGGCTGATCTTTGATTATCATCCCATGACAGCGGCGCAGCTTGCATCGCTTCTCATGGCGGGGCTCAGTGCTGCGGGCGGACAGTTTTCCATTACGGCGGCCTATACGTGCGCGCCTGCAAGGGAGATCTCCGTGTATGACTATTCCCAGATCATATTTGCGGCGCTTCTCGGATTCGCCGTATTCGGGCAGATTCCGGATGCATTGAGCTGGCTTGGATACGGAGTCATCTGTACCATGGCGGCTATCATGTTCTTATATAATACAAGGCATGAATGTGAGAAAAAGGAGATGCAGTCATGAAACAGTCACAGATTACTCTCTGGTGCCATGAGATTATCCGGTCTCAGGCAGCGGAGGGAGGATTTTATATTGACGCGACAATGGGAAAGGGAAATGATACGTTGTTCTTATGCGGGCTTGCAGGAGAGACAGGCAGTGTACTGGCATTTGACATACAGAAGGAGGCGCTCTCATGTACGGCAGACCTTTTAAAAAGTTATGGGATGAAACAGAGGGCGGAGCTGATTTTAGACGGTCATGAAAATATGGGAAATTATGCGAAAGACGAGACGGCGGATGTTATCTGTTTTAATTTTGGGTATCTTCCCGGCGGGGATCATAAGATAGCGACGTGTGCAGATACGAGTATAGCGGCGGTGGAAAAAGGGCTATCCATATTAAAACACGGCGGAATGATGAGCCTTTGTATTTACAGCGGCGGGGATACGGGATTTGAGGAAAAGGAAGCGATTCTTTCGTATCTGAGGAGACTCCCGTCAAAAAAATTCACAGTTATCGTAAATGAATACTGGAATCGGGAGAATCATCCTCCGGTTCCGGCATTTATCTTTAAAGCGTAAGAGACGGCATTTGGAAAGGAAATAAAATTTAATGAGAAGAACAGACAGAGAAGTTAAGAAGACGGAAGAGATCAAAAAGATACTTGACGGCTGCAGAGTATGCAGGCTTGGTTTATCAGACGGCGGGAGGCCCTATATCGTTCCGATGAATATGGCATATGATTTTGACGGAGAAAAGCTGGTAATCTATTTCCACTGTGCAAAGGAGGGGAAGAAGCTTGAACTGCTCCGTAAGAATGCGCAGGCGGGGTTTGAGATGGACAGAGAGATATCACTGATAGAAGGGAATACGCCCTGTCAGTACAGTTATCAGTATGAGAGCATCATCGGAAGCGGACATGCAGAGCTTGTAGAGGATGAGCAGGAGAAAAGCAAAGCGCTCGCCAAGATCATGAGACATCAGACAGGGAAAGAGTTTGATGATTTTGAGAAAAATCCAAAGCTTTTGCGTGCAGTTGCGATTATTGAGCTGACGGCAGAGGAGTATTCCTGCAAGAGCAGCGTATAAAGGCTGCGATATATTCTGAAGTATAAGATTTTTGACAGATTATCTTAGGAGAGTTTGCTCACAAATTACCACTTTAAATTGGAAAAGTATTATGATATACTTAAAGATATTTACGAAAGGATGGACGGAAGAATGTCAGAAACGAATAAAGTAATCATGCTCGGCAATGAGGCTATTGCCAGAGGCGCTTACGAGGCCGGAGTAAAGGTATCTGCGGCATACCCGGGTACGCCGAGCACGGAGATCAGTGAATATCTGGTGCAGTACAAGGATGATTTGTACTGTGAATGGTCTCCCAATGAGAAGGTTGCCACGGAGGTGGCGGTTGGCGCATCCTTGGCGGGCACAAGAGCGATGGCGTGCATGAAACATGTAGGATTCAATGTGGCGGCAGATCCGGCATACAGCGTTTCTTATATGGGAGTGAATGGAGGACTTGTGATCGTAGTTGCGGATGATCCCGGACTTTACAGTTCCCAGAATGAACAAGACACGAGAATGGTAGCCCGGGCTGCCAAGCTTCCGGTTATCGAGCCGGCGGACAGCGCAGAGGCGAAGGAATATATGAAGCTTGCATTTGAACTTAGTGAGAAGTTTGACCGGCCATTTGTATACCGGACGACCACAAGACTTGCGCATTCCCAAGGGATTGTGGAACTGTCAGACAGACAGGATATTCCGGATAAAGAATATGTAAAGGACATCCGAAGAACGGTTATGATGCCGGTAAATGCAAAGCTCCGCCATATTGAGATTGAAAAGCGGAACGAGGAGCTTGCAGAGGCTGCGAACACGCTGCCTCTCAACAGAGTAGAGATGAACGGCACGAAGATCGGCGTTATCACCAGCGGAATTGCGTACCAGTACGTAAAAGAGGCGCTGCCAAATGCTTCTGTCTTAAAGCTGGGCCTTTTGAATCCGCTTCCGAGGAAATTGATTGAAGACTTTGCGGCAAAAGTAGAAAAGCTTTATATCGTAGAAGAACTTGATCCGGTCATTGAGGAACAGGTGAAGTCATGGGGAATAGATGCCGTCGGAAAAGAGATTTTTACTGTGCAGGGAGAATACAGCGCGAACTTGCTGCGGACGGCGGTTTTGAAAGAGGAACTTTCTCTTGCAGAACCTTACAAGGCTCCGGGAAGGCCGCCGATTCTTTGCCCGGGCTGTCCGCACAGAAGCGTTTACCATGTGCTGAATAAATTAAAATTCCACGCGGCGGGAGATATCGGATGTTATACGCTTGGAGCGGTAGCGCCTCTTAGCGTGGTAGATACAACTATGTGTATGGGTTCCAGCATCTCCACTCTTCATGGAATGGAGAAAGCAAAAGGGAAAGATTACATAAAGAACTGGGTAGCAGTGATCGGCGATTCCACATTTTTGCATACGGGCATCAACTCCCTGATGAATATGACATATAATCATGCTTCGGGAACGGTTCTGATACTTGACAATTCTACGACAGGTATGACAGGCCATCAGGATCATGCGGCTACAGGAAAGACGCTGCAGGGAGATCCGGCTTATGCGATCGACATTTCCGCACTCTGTCGTGCAGTGGGAGTGAAGAATGTTACCGAGGTCAATGCCTTTGATATTGCAAAGCTTGAGAAGACCATTAAAGAAGAAGCGGCGAAAGACGAAGTATCCGTTATCATAACAAAATCGCCCTGCGTGCTTCTGAGTAAAGGAAGGAAGCCTCTCTACATTGTGCATACAGATAAGTGTAAAAAATGCGGCATGTGCATGAAGCCGGGATGTCCGGCCATGACAAAGAATTCAGACGGTACGGTTAAGATCGACGATACCATGTGTACCGGATGCGGTCTTTGCGGCAGTTTGTGCAAGTTTGGAGCAATTGAACTGGTAAAGGAGGGTGACAGATAATGGCAGTAAAGAATATTATGATCGTCGGCGTCGGGGGACAGGGAACACTTCTTACCAGCAGGATACTCGGCGGTCTTGCTACTTTGGGCGGCTATGATGTGAAACTTTCCGAGGTTCATGGTATGGCGCAGAGAGGCGGGAGCGTGGTGACCTTTGTACGGTACGGCGAAAAGGTAGCGGAACCTATCGTAGAAGAAGGACAAGCAGACGTGATCATCGCCTTTGAGCGGCTTGAGGCATTAAGATACGCCCACTTTTTGAAGAAGGACGGCGCATTAATCGTCAATGACTGGAGGATCGATCCGATGCCGGTTGTAATCGGAGCGGCAGAGTATCCGGAAGGGATTCTGGAGACTTTACAGAAGGAGCATAAGGTCTATGCGGTAAATGCCACAGAGGAATCCAAAAAACTTGGAAATCCGAGAGTGTTCAATCTGATTGTTCTCGGAATTGCAGCACAGCATATGGACTTTACAAAAGAGCAGTGGTATGAGGTGATTGAAAAGACCGTTCCTTTCAAGACGGTTGACATCAACAAAAAAGCATTCGATGTAGGCTGCCGTCTGTAGAAGGGCAGATTTTGAATGTTTTTAGGATTGTGGGCTGCCGGGCGGCAGTGACGCACGTCTGGCAATGACCGAAGCGGAGCGTAGACACGGAGTGCGGAACAATCCGCGGCATCATGGGGGCAAAATACCTTTTGACCCCAACATCATAAAATATATGAAGGAATGAATAGGAGAAAAAGACATGGCAAGAGTAGAACTGGCTGATTGGCAAGAGCAGATCAGAGATCCGAAGATTGAATGCATGAGCAGGGATGAGATGAGCAAACTCCAAGGGGAGAGACTTGTAAGACAGGTAAAGAATGTATACAAGAATGTGCCATTTTACAAGAAAAAGATGGATGAGCTCGGAGTGCTGCCGGAGGATATTAAAGGAATCGAGGATATCGGGAAACTCCCCTTTACAACAAAGGAGGATTTAAGGGATAATTATCCATTCGGGCTTCTTGCGGTTCCGAAGGAGAAGATCGCAAGAGTTCAGGGGACTTCCGGAACGACAGGAAAGCTTACACTGGCTTCTTATACTCAGAATGATGTTGATACATGGGGAGAATGTGTGGCAAGAGGTCTTGTGATGGCAGGACTGACTTCAAAAGACCGTATTCATGTATGCTACGGGTACGGGCTTTTTACAGGAGGTATGGGGCTGGATCTTGGCGCAAAAGCTCTCGGTGCGATGGCGATTCCAATGTCGTCGGGCAATACGAAGCGTCAGCTTATGTGTATGGAAGACTTCGGCGCGACAGCGTTTGGGTGTACGCCTTCCTATGCACTGTATCTTGCGGAGGCGGCGGCAGAGGCAGGAATTGTAGACCGTTTGCAGATTAAAGCGAGCATTAACGGTGCAGAGCCGTGGACGGAGGCGATGCGTAAGAAGATCGAGAGTATTTTAAAAATTAATACGTTTGATATATACGGGCTTTGTGAGATTACAGGACCGGGGGTTGCTATGGACTGCATCCACCATAAGGGACTTCACGTATATGAAGATCATTTCTATCCTGAGATTTTAAATCCGGCGGATCAGAGTGCATGTGCTGAGGGAGAGACGGGAGAGCTTGTATTTACAACCCTTACAAAAGAAGGTATGCCGCTTCTCCGTTACAGGACAAAGGATCTTACAAGCATCCGGTACGGCACTTGCGAATGCGGAAGGACTCTGCCCAGAATCCAGAAGTTTACGGGACGTACCGATGATATGAAGGTTATCCGCGGCGTCAATGTATTCCCGACACAGGTTGAGGCAGCGCTCCTTTCAATCGGCGGCGGCGTAGCGCCGCACTACATGCTTATTGTAGACCGTGAGAATAATCTGGATGTCCTTACTGTCATGGTAGAGGTAGACGAGAAGTATTTCTCAGACGAGATTCGTAAGCTGGATGAACTTAAGAACAAGGTAGGCGCAGTTTTGAAGCAGGCGCTTGGCGTGTCGGTAAGAGTGAAGCTTGTAGAGCCGAAGACCATTCAGAGAAGTGAAGGAAAAGCGAAACGTGTCATTGATAACAGAGAATTATAAAAAGGAGGCAGAACATGGGTATCAGTAATACAATACAGCAATTGTCAGTATTTTTAGAGAATAGAGAAGGACGCCTTGATGAAGTGTTAGGAGTTCTAGCGGATAAACAGGTGAATATCGTGGCATTAAGCCTTGCGGATACATCCGATTATGGGATGCTTCGTATGATCGTGTCAGATCCCCACAAAGGACGCGCGGCACTTAAGGAAGCAGGAATTACGGCCATGCTTACCGACGTAGTAGCGCTTCGGGTTCCTCATGCGACAGGCTCTTTGCGCAAGGCGATGCACCAGATCGTAGAAGGCGAGGTTAACATAGAATATATGTATGCATTTGCAAATGGAAGCGATGCGGCGGCAGTACTTAAGAGCGATGATCCGGCAAGAGTCATTGATATTCTGAAAGGAAGCGGCTTCGATGTGTATTCAGCAGATGAAGCATACCGTGCAAATCAGTAGGATGGGGGATCTGATAAAAGATATGGCAAATCTGCAGGAAATTATGAGGAAAATCAGAAATTGTGGCGAATTGTATGCGGTAATGTCTCTGTGTACACAGATGCCTTTCGTATCTTGCAATCCAGAAAGCTACGATGACGAGATATTCGTTTATTTCGATAAGGATGGAGCAAATAAGGGAGCGGGATGGCTTCTGGAAGAGAAGAATCCCATACAGTTTGCAAAGATAGACAAAAAGAGCCGTTTGGCATTTTTTACCAGTCTGCTTCCTATGGGAGTGAATGCCGTCTCGGTAGATAAAGGGCTGCCCGAAGAAACAAAATTTCAGTTAGATCAGTTGATCCGCAGGCAGCCTGCAGAAGAGATGCCCGATGGACAGCTGCGCATAGAGAATCCGGAGCTTCACCTGACAGCTCTTTACTTTGCGCAGGAATTCAGAAAAGAGGCAAGAACAGAGGGCAGACTTACGGCAGAGCTTGAGGAGCTGAATGAGGAATTGGCTGCGCATTTCTGCCGCGGCAAGTATATTATCGCCGTTGAAGAAGGAAAAGGAATCCCATTGCTTCAAAAAAACGGAGATTCCTATCAGCCGGTCTTTACAGACATCCGGGAGTTTCAAAAGTTCAATCAGGAGAAAAAGTATGGGGCGGCGGTGTTAGAATATGAGAAGATCAAAGAGGTCCTTACTCCTGAGACAAAAGGAGTTGCAGTGAATCCGTTTGGGGTGAATGTTCTGCTGAAGATCAGATAAAATGTCCGGCGATTTTAAAAAATGTGAAAAAGGGATGCGGCGCTTGCGCTGCATCCCTTTTTTCCGAAATCTCATTTTGTGTATTGCTTTTAAATATCAAAGTGCCATATATAAAAAAGGTACATCGAAATTTTGATTATCGTTCCTAAATCTTAGAGTTTTGTGACATTCACTGCCTGCGGTCCTTTTGCACCTTCTGTAACATCATACTCTACTGCCTGTCCCTCTTCCAGAGACTTGAAGCCTTCCATATTCAGTCCTGAATAATGTACGAATACATCGTTTCCAGCTTCGTCGGAAATGAAGCCGTATCCTTTTTGGTTGTTAAACCACTTAACTGTACCTTTCATTACGATACCTCCATAAAAATTAATCCTGTATCACCGTAATATTATACGAGTGACACTTTGCTAGGATACCATGATTTGAACAAAAAGTCAATGGATTTGAGGATATTTTTAACGTATAGTGAGGCGGAACTGCTTGACGAAAGGAAGGGAAAAGTGTAAAGTATAATTGGTATAAAACAGTAAAGGAAGTGCACTATGATTACACTGACCGGGAAAAAAGTTTCCGAAGGAATTGCCATTGGAAAGCTTTCATTTTATAAAAGAGATATAAAAGAAGTACGCCATATCTATGTGAAAGATGTGGAGAAAGAGATTTCCCGTCTTCAGAAGGCGAAGGAGCGTGCATTATTTGAATTGCAGGAGTTGTATGAGATTTCTATCCGCGAAGTTGGAAAGGCGAATGCAGCTATTTTTGAGATGCAGCAGGATATTTTGGATAATGACAGATTGTGGAACAGGATCACAAGCATCATTCTGGAGGAAAAGCTGAATGCGGAATATGCGGTAAAGACAGCGACAGAGGAATATCTGAAGGATAACAGGGATAAAGGCAACGAAGCGGATGTACGGGATGCGGCAATTCGGATGATCCGGATCCTGTCAAGGAGCTGGAAAGATAAGTTGTATGTGGATGAGCCGTTTATTATGGCTGCGGGGGATTTGTATCCAAGCGAGGCAGTACAGCTTGACAAGGAGCGGGTTCTGGGATTTGTCACCAAGTATGGCACAGTCAATTCTCATACGGCGATCATTGCCCGTACGAAAGGAATCCCATCGGTTATCGCACTCGGCGAATCTCTGAAGGCGGAGTACGAGGGTAAGATGATCATCGTAGACGGCTATGAGGGTAAGATATATATAGAACCGGATTATACATTGCTTACAAGAATGAAACGGCGCCAAGATGAGAATAAAGTACATATCACGAATCTGGAGCGTCTGAAGGGTAAGGAAAATATTACTCAGAGCGGACAGAAGATAGATATCTGTGCGAATATCGGGATGAGAGAAGATATTGAGCGGGTTATCCGAAGCGATGCCGGAGGAGTCGGACTTTTCCGAAGCGAATTTCTCTTTATGGAGAATGGAAACCGGGCGCCTACGGAGGAGCAGCAGTTTCAGGCATATAAGCTTGCAGCAGAGTCTATGGGAATGAACAGAGTAGTGATCCGTACTGCGGATCTAGGCGGGGATAAGAGGGCGGAATTTCTGGAGATGGAAAAGGAGCATAACCCGGCAATGGGACTTAGAGGAATCCGTATGTCACTTGAGAAGGAAGAGATGTTCAAGACGCAGCTTCGGGCTATTTTAAGAGCCTCCATCTATGGGAATGTACAGATCATGTTCCCGATGATCACGAAGGTGGAAGAGGTTATAAAAGCGAAGGAGTATTTGGAAGGCGTAAAGCAGGAACTGAAGGCGGAGAAGGCGTTTTTTGACGAAAATATCAAAGTAGGCGTTATGATTGAAACTCCGGCGGCGGTTATGCTCAGCGGAGAGTTGGCGAGAGAGGTGGACTTTTTCAGTATTGGGACGAATGACCTCACACAGTTTACGCTCGGCATGGACAGGACGAATGAGGCCGTCATGAGCCATTATGATACGAAACATCCGGCACTGCTTAAGATGATACGGATTGTTACGAATAACGTCCATTTGGAGGGTAAGACTATCAGTGTGTGCGGTGATTTGGCAGCAGACTTGTCGATGACGGAATTTTTTGTTCAGATAGGAGTTGATGAATTGTCGGTTGCGCCGGATCAGGTTCTGGGGCTTAGAAAAAAGATTCGGGAAATTCAGTAAATTATGACAGTAAAGGAGCAAGAGTATGTGGACTAGGGAACAATTAAAAAATAATGCAAAAATTAATATAAAGCGGAATTACTGGAGTTGTGTAGCGGTTGCTTTTATTATGTCAGTTGTAGAAGGGATCGGAGCTGCAGGAGGCGTCAGAAGCGGATCGCAGAGCGCAATGACGGATAACAGCTACAGCAGTTATGAGGGTTACGATATGGGCAGTATGAGCGGCACCTTCACAGCGGTCGTATCGGTGTTGGTAGTCATAGGTCTTATATTGGTTGTATTCGGGCTGCTTCTTAATATTTTTGTGGGAAATGTACTTCGGATCGGCGCAAATAAATTTTTTGTCCGGAACCGTACGGAGATGACACGTGTCGGGGACATCTTCGATGGGTTCCGTTCAGGGCATTATGGGAATATCGTCCTTACCATGTTTTTGAAAGACTTGTATGTCACTTTGTGGACACTTTTGTTTATAATACCGGGAATTATCAAAGAGCTTGAGTATATGATGGTACCTTATATTATTGCGGAAAATCCGGGCATGGACCAGAAAGAAGCATTTGCGATCAGTAAGCGGATGATGGATGGTGAGAAAATGGATGCTTTTGTATTACAGCTTTCCTTTATCGGCTGGTATCTGCTGGCTGCCATTACTTGTGGTCTGGCAGGAATCTTTTATGTGAATCCATATATGGAGGCAACTATGGCGGAGCTTTATGCCTATAATAAAGGAAAAGCTTTTCACGAAGGTTATATTCAGTAAATATATTTTGCAGAGAAAGTCTGCGGAGAAATTTTGAAAAAATAGCTTACATTTATGAGAATTGTGTGATATAATACAAAAAGAAAGGATTATGTCGGCAAATAACGAACTTCATAGATGATATACCAGATGGAGCTGGCGTACGGTCTATAAGCGGAATATGCTTAGATTGTGCGTCTTTTCTATTATGGAGATAGCAGTCCGGCAGTTTCTTTTTTTGAACAAACAGGGGATGTCAGATAGGATACAGCGAAATGTCAGTGAATGAACAGGAGGTAAATATGTTCAAAGTTGGTGATCAGGTAGTACATTATAAAGAAGGTGTCTGTGAAGTGACAAATATTGGGAGACTAGACATAAGGTGTTCTGACAGAGAAAAAGAATATTATACATTGAAACCCTTGTATAATGCGGGCGGAACACTCTATATGCCAGTCAATGGACAGGAAAAACAGTTGAGAAAGGTTATATCGTCTAATGAGGCCAGAGAGCTGATTGCCGATATGCCCAATATTGATATTTTGAATGTAAATGATGAAAAGAGGCGGGAACTCATGTATAAGGAAGCGCTGTTTAAAAATCAGTGCAGATCATGGGTTGCGCTGATGAAGACATCTTACATCAGGAAAAAAGAGCGGCTTGCAGTTGGGAAGAAGGTTATTAATGTAGATGACAGATATTTGAATAGCGCGGAGAAGTTCCTATACGGTGAGCTTGCAGTTGCTTTAGATATACCAAAAGAAAAAGTGCGCGAATATATTGTAAAAAAAATGGAGCCTTAAGAAAAAAATGCTTTGGCGGCGGGGAGCGTCCAAAGCATTTTTTTATGAAAACAATGCCAGAAGAAACAGGCATATAATGATGCCGACAACAAGAATAGCGAGCCGCATCACAAATTGCAGTGTTTTTTTCTTTCTGCCTTTTCCGCTGTGTGGCGATTTCTCTTGAGACATGAGAAATGCTATATAATAATCACGGCTCAAATTATAATCAAGTCTTAGGGATCTGTCCTTTGAAAGTTGTGTATACTGTAAAAAGGTATTCCAGTCTCTGCAGACGGCTTTCCAACCGTTTAGGATCTCATTTTTCACATTATCTATCGGTGAGCGGGTAAAAAATCCAATGTCTGAACGATAGCGGTTCATATTCTGATAAACCGGATCCGTCTGTTTTTCATAAAAACTTTCAAGGGATTTTTTTAGTCCGGCCAGAGCAGTTGTCTGTGCATCATGGTTCTCGTTATAAGAGTCTATCATATATCGGTATATTTTTTGAAAGCTGTCTGCCTGATAGGAAGGGTTTCCGCTTTGATTCCTGTATTCGGGCATTTGTTTTAAGGCTTGTGCATTCTGGAGAAAAAATTCCTGCGCATGGATGCCCATGGCGTATTTCAGGGCGGAGGCGGTACCATCCCCAAGACCTGCTTGTTCTATAAAGGTCTGCGCTTTCAAGGAGGACATTCCTGCTGAGAAGCCAAGATATTCTTCGCTGGTGTAAGGAAGCTTTTCAGATTTCATCTGGGGAAGATTCTGGTTCAGGTATTGGATAAAATTCTGTGCTTGTCTGACATCCCGCAGAGTAAATGCTTTGCCTCCTGTAAGATATCCGCCGCGCTGGAGGACTTCGGCGGCCCGCGTTATGCTTTTTTCAGATTTACCTACGGAAGTCTGGTATTGAGCGTTTATCCGTGCTTTCGCGTCCCTTTGATAAATGATTCCCTGTGTAAGTTTTTGTCCTGACGATTTCTGTTCAAAGCCCTGTGCGGTGAAGCCTGTGCTTCCAAAGGAAGAGCTTCCGTTCTGCAAAAATAGGGGCTTTCGCTCTGTTATATTTTCAAACAGCCCGTTAATAAGCGCTTCCTCAGAGTTCGGACGTCCATATTGTCCGAGAAAATTAAGAAGTACTTGAAAATGTTCGGTTACTAACTGCTTGATAGCATTTAAAGTAAAGGTATCAAGCTGTGCCATCAATTGTAACTGCAGATTACCTGAAAAGTCCGAGAGAATATCTTTTAATATTGACTGGAATATGGATTGTATCTGATTATAATTGCTCTGCAGAGACATTCCTGAATCATATTTCCAGTTGTACATCTCTGAAAGCTTTCGATTCATGATCCTTTCATTAGCCGCTTCTTCGTCCGGACTCTTATATTCTTGTTCTTTTGTGGACTCTAGCTCGGCACGATCCTGCTGTTTTTGGTATTTTGCCGTCTCCTCTTCCTTTGCCAGAGCTGCATTCAGAAGCACCTCGCCCGCGCGCATTTGCTCTAAGGAAGCCTCAAGTTCTGCAAACTCTCCGTCAACTGGAACTTCCTGACCAGATCCTGCCGGATGACCTGTGCCCTGTTCTGACAGAGGCGCAGGAGTAAGGGGCCTTTGCGGATTCTGGTTTGCCGGAATAGAATTTGGAGAAATTATATGCTGACTTGCTGCGTTTTGAATATCCATATAGTTGCCACCCCCTTTTATATATTATCGGCAGGATGCGGCAAAACTTGAAAATCACAATCTTTTTTTATACGCATACAATATATTGTTATTATTTTCAAGGAGGACATTATGAAGAAGAGAGTGTATGCTGTATTGCTGGCTGCTGTTATGACGGTTGTATTTCTCACTGCATGCTCCGGCAAAAATGAGACGGAAAAATCTGTAGAAAGTACCGCGGAGGAGACGAATACACAGGAGGATACATCCAGCGAAGGGATGCTTCCGGCAACAACGAAAGTCGTGTTAAACGAGGTCGCTCATTCTATTTTCTATGCACCGATGTATGTGGCGATTCAGGAAGGATACTTTGCAGAAGAAGGGATAGATCTAGAACTTGTGACAGGATTTGAGGCGCTATAGTTAGTACAAGACAAAATAAACTAAAGAAAATCCACATAGTTCACCGTATAATCATCTTTCAGATAAATCTCTTTGATAGTAGAGCGCCAGAACGAACGCTGGTTTTCAGGGGTTAACTTCTGGTACATACTCTTAAAATCTGTCTTTAACAGCTCTTCCAGATCGGAATAATCCTTCTGAGGCTCCGGGTGGATCTCATGCAGAGATTTCAATTCCTGTTCGATCCGTTCATATTCTTTGTTATAATAATCCCATTCGATCCGCGATTTTTGGAAAAGGAAATTCAACCTTTCAAGCTCCTTTTGCAGTTTGCCCGGAGTACGGGTATTTTTCACCTTTCTTTTCTGCTCCTGAATTCTCTCATATCGAATCAGGTATTTTTTGTATTCCATAGACAGGTTGTCGAGCAGGTATTTTTCAATAAGGTTTTGGCTTACTCTATGGCGGTTTTCACAGAGGCGGTCAACCATTGCTTTATTGCAGCGGTAATAACAGTAGGTGCGCTTTTCTCCCGTTTTCCGGTTAATGATGGAAGAACACCCGGTCCCTGCAAGCTTTTGGCCGCATACAGGACAATGTATCAGACCGGAAAACAGGTAGATTCTTCCAGAAGGAGTATGCTTGACATTTTTCCGGGAGATAACCTGAAGCTTATTCCATTCCTGCTCTGTGAGATAAGCAGGGCAGTAAGGAAATCCCCGGTATGTACCCTTATAGAATTCGCTGGAGAGCATAGTACGCAGCATGCTGTAAGAAAAATCCGTATCATATTTGTCTTGCATATATTTTACGGTTCCGGTTTTTGATTGATGTTTTTGAAAATACCGGAAGAGATCCTCTACCATATGTTCCGTATCCGGATCTTTAATCATACATTTGCGCCCGTCTACTGTACCGGACTTATAACCCAGCGGCATGTTTGCATCACCGAAGATCAGCTTGCCCTGCCGGATGGAAGCCTCGTTGACAAAACGGATACGTTCTGAAGTTGTATCAACCTCGTTCTGACCGATGGACAGGACGACATTAAGCTGCAGCCTTCCATCACGGGTCTCCATGTTAATTCCCGGTTCAGATACGGAGATCCAGCGAACATCATGCTCATCCAGAATATCCTGAACTTTGTAAAAATCAGACAGGTTACGGAACCATCTGTCAAGCCGCCAGAAGATGATAACGTCGATTTTGCCGGCTTTTACATCCTCAAGGAGAGAATGTATGGCTTTCCGCTTTTTAAGCTCTTTACGGGCGGTTTTGCCTTCATCAGCGTACACTCCGGTAATGGTCATATTATGTTCGGCGGCATAGCGTTCCAGATATTCCTGCTGCGCCTGAAGAGATTTGCCGTGCATCATTTGTTCTGCGGTAGATACCCTTATGTATATGGCACAGCGTTTGAGTTTTTTCAGTATCATCTATATTCACCTTCCTGTGGTAAACATATGTAAAAATAGGTACAAAAATAACACCTGTACAGATGCCAAAGGTTTGTGATATAATCTATTTGCTAGTTAGGTTATATCGCTTTTGGCGGTATACAGTCTATATTTTATGAACCGTTCGGTGCTGGTAACACTGGGCGGTTTTGTTTTTACTCATATTTTTAAAATATCAATATATTACTTCAGCAATTCTGATATGATAATGTGTAAATCTTCATACACACATGCAGAGATATCATCATCGAAACTGTATTGATTTGATTTTTTGTCATTTTCCAAATCATATACCATAACAGACAGCTTTTGGGGGTTTATGATCCAGTATTCTCTAACTCCGGCAGTACGATATTTAAAAAGTTTGACCCCGTAATCGTGTTGTGGGTTAGATGGGGAAGTAACTTCAATTATCCAATCCGGAGCCCCATTGCATCCCTTTTCATCTAGCTTGCTCTTGTCACAGATGACAGACACATCGGGTTCAACATAATTACTGTCATCTTTATTTAAAAACACTGCAAACGGTGCGAGAAAGACTTCGCAGTTTCCTTTTTTCTTATCAATATAGTCAGAAATTTTCCTGGCAATGGCGTAAGAAATTCTTTGGTGATTAGTGTTTGGCGGTGCCATATCATAGATTTGACCATCAATTAGCTCTGCGCGTTTGCCATCCGGAAGAGCGTAGATATCATCAATTGTATAAAGTTTTTCCTGTGGTAATGCCATATAATCGCTTCCTTTCTCCTTACGAGATGGATCTTGATTGTTACAATTTATTGATAAGCTATTATTGCTGGTGCAGGGATAGTTTTTGTTATATTAGTCCCAATTTATAGAATCGTGAGATACAGTTCCGGCTTCAGATATACTTTTATTTGCCCGTTTTATTGCCTCTATTTCATCAGGCAGTGGCGCTTCTTCTGGAACAAATTTTACCAATACCTTAAAAATTGTGTCGGTATCACTGTCATCAATTAAATCTATTAGACCTTTTAACATTTCCTTGCTCATAATTTTGACCTCCTATAATCTTTTATATGCCTGCCCTCTTGGTAAAACATCTTTTATGGTTATCGTATCATTGAAAACAGAAAATAAAACTCTCAAATCGCCTACTCTTAAACGATAATCATTGGACAATCCTTGAAGCTTAATGACATCGCCAGAGGGAAGCTTTTCAATTGCACTTTTGATTCTTTGCTTTGTTGGCTTATCCATCTTACTGATATGTTTTGCAGCCTCTTTTTCATATTTTATTTGCATTAATTTGGTTTAATCCTTTCTTTTGGTTTTATAGTAACAGCGCTCCAGTCATACGCCATCCTTTCGGATAAATTTAAAAATCTCGTCAGCTCTTTACCCCTATCGTTTCAAATCTTCATTGGACAAGTATTTGTTGAGTTTCTTATCAAAAGTGAATACTGGTTCACCATTTAGCGAATGATATGCAACCAGTAAGCAGTCTACAAAATCGAGATTAGCCTGCGCATATAAATCAAGAGCAGATAGCATACATTTTTCATCAGCGCATCGTACGACTGAGAGAACACGACTTAATATTTCTTTAATTTGGGGACGCTGCACAGAGTATACTTTTTGGAGTACGTATACAACTTCTGCAATGATTTCAGGTTTTGTATATGCCCCGCTACGTATGACTTCTCTGGCTTTTTACGTCATATTGGGATGATCGTCCAATATACTCCGTAAGATTACATTGGCATCAATTAATGGCATGTTTTTCTGCCATTGCATTTGTAAACGCCTCCTTCTCTAATGATATTAATTCGGGGTTGGCGTATTCATGGGCGATTCCGATGATAGAGTCTACATCTTTTGTATCTGGAATAAAAATATCCTTCGACTGTTTTGAATTGTTGTCTTGACGAATCCATATTGAGCAAATGAAATCGTATAAGGATTCAAGTGTTTGCTCCGGCATTTCCTGAAGTAAGTTAATAGTTTTTTCTAATGTTGATATAGAGAGCCCTCCTTATATAGCAATATTTTTTTAGAGTGCTTATCTCATACTTACCGCATAGGATGTTCCTGTTGGCGCAGGAGGAGATTTTTCATCATAAAAACAATTCCGCAGCGTTAATGCTTAAATCTAAAAGCACTATTTTGTTTGAATTTTTTGGAGCAAAGCCTCCTGAAGCACTTGGGAAAAATTTAGTCCCATAGCAGAAGCTGATTCGTTCAGCCACTCTGGAATGGTGAGAGTTTTCTTGATTGCTTTATTGTTATACATTTTCCGGTATTTCATTGTGTCGCATGCAATGTAGTTCACAAATTCATTTCCAGAAATAGGAAGGCTTGCCGGGACTGATGGGGCAGGGATTGTTCGGCTGTCTGTTTCGTATCCGAAAAGGACCAGAGCAAGAGCATCTTCTGCCATTTCAATGCCGTCTTCTAAAGAATCTCCGCAAGTATAGCATCCTTCCAAATCTGGAAAATTGATAGAATAGCTTCCATCTTCTTCAGGTGTAAAAATTGCTGGATAAGCATATTTTGCCATAATAAAACTCCTTTCGTTTTGATATATTAAGATTGAAGAATTGGGGACTATTTAAGTCCCGCATCCTTCAGGATGTTATTTAGTGTTCCTACTGGAATCTCTGCTTTGTGCCTTGGTACCGTGAACTGTTTGCCGGTTTTGTGGCTGTACCAGATGTCATGTCGGCTTCCGTTTCTTAATAGTTCACATTCGTTCTTCTTTAGCAGTTTGAGTAGTTCCTGTGTTTTCATTGTTCCTCCCTTCTATGATAATATTATAGCACGTATAAATACGTGTGCAAATAATGAATATGTGTAAATACGTATTATTTTATGCATTATATTGAAAAATATATAATCGCGATAGTTATTTATGAGTAAGTTATTGTCGGCTAGGATGGATATTTTCTTGTTTAATTTTCTGGCTAACACGATATTGCTCTGCATCAGGCACGTCAATAAACTCAACGGTCTTATCGAAGTTTTCTTTTACTACTTTTTTGATTTCATCAAGTGTTACATTGAAAAATTCTCTACGGGTATTGACCATATTAAGTTTGCGATCATCAAAAGCTCTATGTAAAGCGGCTTCTAAAGAGGGTGCATCATCAGAGAAAATCATAGCATGTACATCAAAATTAAATGGTACAGACGCATCACCAAGTTCATCGACACGATCTTGCGGCTCCAGCCTTCGTGTCATACCAATTTTGTAAATGTTTTCTCCGAATGCACCTATATTGGAAATGACATATACATAACCCGCGCGCTGGTTTGCTTCACGATAATCAATATCTTTTATAGCTTTACCGATATCATCAAGTTGTTTTTCTAGTTCATTTTTTTTGAGGAGTAAATCAGAGTTTTCAGGATTCTGCTCTAATTGTTTTAACAGTTTTTCATAGGCCGCTTGATAGTGATTCTGTTCCTTCTCAATTTTTTTGCGCTGCATTTCAATCTCTTTTTGTAATTTAGCCATTTCTCGCATTTCGGCACGAGCTGCACGTTGCATTTCCTTCTCCTCTTGTTTCTTTTGCTGATACTCAAAAGCAAGCTGTAATTCTTTTACTTTTAAATTAAGATAAGATGGGGTAATAGAAATGCTCATTATTGTTCCAAGTTTCGAAATTGTTTCTGAAGATTTGTAAATTCTGCTCAGTGAAGAATCGAAATTGGTATATTTAATTTTTGAAATAAGTTCATCGCATTCTGTATTGAAAGCACGTAATAATAGTTTTTGCGTGTCGGAAACCATTTTTTTGCCTTTTGTGGAGCTTCCATTTACTTGCCAATTAATATTGCCTGTTACTGCGAGTTTATTTTTGATTAGTTGTTTCTGTTCTGCACGTATTTGAGCAAGTTTCTCTTTATACCCAAGGGCATTAGCAAACTGAAATTGGGGTCGATACAATCCAAATTCCTGAACTAAAATTTCATCATCGAGAGAGATAATCTGTGATTTTCGATTTTGGATTTCTTGATCTAAATCGTTAATGTTGGATATGCGTGTTGCCATATCTTTTTCGATGTTAGAAATATCATTTTGTAAGGAACTTTTTTTGTTTTCCAGATTATGTATCAAAGCTTGAAGGTTTTTGAGTATCCTGCATTTCTGGAGTCAGTAAATTTTTCATATCACAGTTTTCATTATAAAGTTGTAGGTTGTTAGCTTTTAATTGCTCAATTTCTGATTTAAACTGATTAACTTTGAATAAATCACCCAATCTCATAATTTTCCCTCTTTCCTCTTTAGATTTATAGTAACAGCGTTCCAGTCTAACACTATTATTACCTATATTTACCAGTAGTTTTCCGTTTATTACGTTATAAAATAAGTATATGAAAATATTACTGGATAAAATCATGAACGACAGGAATCTATCAGTACGTCAAGTGTCAATAATGACCGGAGTTTCCAAATCCACCATAAACAGAATTGTAAACGGGGAAGTATCTCCTACAGCAGATATGTTAGAAATTCTAGCTAAAAATCTGAAGGTTCGTATTTCAGATTTAATCGACTCCCCTTATAAATGAATGCATTAGCGGTTCCCTATTATGCAACCTTTGAATAATCAATAATGGAAATCTTACTCACAATCTTTTCCAAATTATCGAGAATATCGTCAATCTTTTCTACAACAGAACCTCTGAAAACTTCATCTCCGCATTGAGTGCATTTCAAACATGGTACATTTTCAATAATTGCATAACATGATTTAAGCTGCGCAAAATATGATGTTTTACTTTCCCCCTTTTCTCCGCTTTTACAACTCGTGCATCTCATAATCATCGCTCTTTTCTGGTTTTTAAATCATTTTCAAATAGATTCGTATTGGGGATATCCTACAAATAAGTAACTATAGAAGAGATCTTTTCTATGTTTTAAAGTCTATTTAACTTTCCAACTATATCCGCAATCTTGACAAATGGCCATAGTAACATTTAGAGTTTTGCTTGCATGTACATTTAAGCCACCTCGATTTTTTCCACCAAATAGCAGACTTTTCCATAATCCCCAATATAGCCAATATATAGGTTTCCACCACCATCCTATAAAAAACCAGTACAAACAACCTTTGCTTTTTTTGGCCTCTTGGATAACTACTTTATTTGTTCCTGCTCCAATATTTCCTGTTTGTTCCCTTTGATAAGTGATATTTTCGCTTCCACATTTCGGACATGCCATAATATTTTCCTCTCTTTTTTGTTTTTTTTATAGTAATAGCGTTCCAGTCATACACTATTATTACCTTTATTTATAATAAGTGTCCCATATCTGGGACGATTTCAAATTTCCCGTTAGTTCTTCCTGCCTCAAGTGTCTTATAAGTAAAAGAAAAAATCTTACAAATATTTACAAGAACGTTTGTTTGAATTTGACAATTGATATTTTATGCAAATAGTAGTATTATATTTTTAACGAATACAAACACACGTTCTAAATAAACGCGGGGAGGTATTACATATGGATAAAGATATAAATGCAAAGAAGAAAAAACTAATTGCAATTATTAAATCCATCAATAATGAGAGTGTTTTGGAGTATCTACTTATGTATGTTATGTTAGTATTAAAAAGGTGGGACTAAATCAGACCTGCCTTTTCTAATAATGAATTGATAAGATTTAATACTAATTCTTTATCTGAGTCAGACAACATAGAAAACTTTTCTACTAATTCAAAATCATTCTTTGCTTCTGTAGACGATAGAGTTTTTCGCCTTGGTGGAGTATCATATCCCATCAACCATGCTTCGTTTAAATTTAAAGCCATACCCAAAATTGCAAGTTTGTCTTGATTAGGCTCAACCTTTCCTGATACGTATTGGCTGATATCTGATTTGTTCATCTTAACACCGTATTTTTCGCAATATGGAATTGTTAGGTTGAGAATATCAATTTGTCTTAAATTGCGCTCATTCATTATTTGGTGCAATCGATCAGAAGTGTTATATTTTTTCAAAAGGAATTCACCTCCTGTAATCAATGTATCATATATTGAACAAAAGTTCAAGACTAAAAAACAAATAGTTCAAAATTTTGAATTTAAGTATTGACTTGTTTATATATAGATGTTAAGATTAAATAAGTTCAAGATATTGAACCGAATAAAGATGAATGGAGGTGAAATATATGTCATTTGATTATAGCAAACTAAGTGGTAGAATCCGGGAAAAATATGGTACACAATCCAACTTTGCAAAGGCATTAGGCATGTCAGAACGTTCATTATCGCTAAAAATCGGAGGAAAAAGAGCGTGGACACAGACAGAAATGAATAGAGCAATTTTGTGTTTGGAATTGCGTAGCCAAGATATACCTGATTATTTTTTTAAAGAAAAGGTTCAAAGTATTGAACGAAGAGCGGCAGCAGGATAGGAGGTGAGGTACGAAAATGGATGCAGAAAAACATGTGAAAGAAAAACAAAGGCTAGAACAGTCATTGGGCGATAAATTTACCAATGTTCAGAATGGCATAAAAGAAGTTCTTGTTAAAAGTAATATCGACGTAACACCTGAATTAGCGCTTGATATTTGTCGTTATACGATTGAAGAAATGTGCCTTGAAAAGATAAGAGTTGACAATATAGGGAAATATGAGAAGGCTGGAAATGAAGCAATGGAGGAAGGAAACCTTAATTTTACGAATAATTACGAATTAGCAAGGATTTCACTGAAAGTATTGGATACTATATCGCAAAATTCAGATCGACTTCCAGTGAAATATGCCTTTGATATCCTTGATGATGCAAAAGATATAATTATGCAGCTTCATTCCGTTTAAAATCCGATATCATTTTTACTATGAATTTTAACTTTAGGCTTTGGTTGGGAGCGTAAGTACTCAAGAATTACTGCATAGTTCTTTTGATACTCATCAACCAGAATATCAGGTGATAGTTGTTTACCGGCTACGTGTGCAACAGCTAAATCATGTGCAAGTTGTTCGTTTGTCATAGTGCAATCTCCTTTCTTTAAATACTTGGGCATGGCAGATGCCTGTATCTAAATTATAGGAGAGCTGAAACAAATTAACAAGATAAAAAGAGTATAAAGAAATGCCGTCGGGCGGCAGGATAGGGAGGTGGTATGAGATGAAAGAATTTATGTTGGGGGTAAGAGAGTATTTAAAATCAACTATCGCTTTGTCAGAAAAAAAGTTGAATAAAAACAAAGAAGATTTAGAAATAGTAGAAAACATACTTAAAAAGTATTTTGACTGGGCGGATTCCGAAGAACCCACCACAAAAAGCTAGCTATAAAATTTGTCAGAAGTAAAAATATGTTTTAGAGATTCCAGTGCGTGAATTTGTGCATTATACAAATGCTCAAAAGCATATAACAGCTCTTCAGGACAGTATTGTGAGTATTGAGAGGCTTCATTTTTGTAGGTTTCTATTATTTCATTAAAAGCGATTTCGATTTGTGTATATTCCATTGTTTTTTTCCTTTCTTTTGTATTCGGCTCTGGCGGGAGCCTTTACTTAGATTATATAGGGTCTGGAAGAAATTAACAATAGGGATGAGATGAATATGCTGGATTAGTAGCGGAAAATGCAAAAGGAGTGGAGAGCGGCAGCAGGATAGGAGGTGAATGGGAAGAAAGATGAATAAATCAAAGTTAACAATTAGGACAGATGGCATTCATGCAAAAGTAACTATAGATGGGAAAGAGGTTAAAAAGGTTACTGGATATTCTATATCCCATAAAGCATCGGGGGCTCCAATTATACAATTATCAATAGCGTCTACAGATATGTTATTTGAGTCCGATGCGATTCTTGAGTTGCCGGAGCCGTACAGTGAGTTTTATATAGCAAAACAAAGTCTAATCGACTCCGGCTTAGTTACGGAAAAACAATTGACAAACCTAGAGCGACTGAGGAGCTGATGCATATATAGGACATTCATTAGGAGAATCGCATTTGTCGCCGTAAAGATTATATTTGCATCTAAAAGTTCCTTTAATATGGCAGGATTCTTGAAGCGTTGAGGCATCAACATAGGTAATGGCTACGGAGTAATCTGTATCTTGTGTAGGGCAGTAGCCGCGAACTATCTTTACCATAAAAATTCCTCCTTTTCTTACGTACTCGGACATGGCAGTGTCCCGTACTTAAATTATAGGAGAGCTGAAACAAATTAACAAGATAAAAAGAGTATAAAGAAATGCCATCGGGCAGCAGGATAGGGAGACGACATAGATTGAGCAATATAATTCAGTTTAGCAATAACATTGAGTTATCAAAGAGTAACAAAGAGATATGTAAGCAGAGAATGACCGCTTACGCAAGGAAGCATAGACATGGATGTAAAGCGCGGCAATCTGTGAAAAAGTAAGCAACAAGTACAAACAGTGGTTCATACATTTAAAGGAGTAAAAGGAGAGTGGTGAAAGATATGGATGCGGATTTCAGGGGATTAGATATACCAAAGATCCACGCTGTTCTTATCTCACTTTTGGAAGAGCAGGAGCGAGCAAAAATCCCTTATACAATAGAACGTGTTGAGGAAGATAAAACCGCCTAAGGCGGTAAGGAGGAGGACAAGCCATTGAAAACAAACAGTATCAAACAGGCAAGGCGGCGCGTAAATAGAAGACGGCAGAAAGCGATCCGGAGCATACTCCTTCTGATCGGTGTATTCCTGATCGGGGTTACGGCAGGCTCTACGGCATGCATTCTGGTATTGCTGAATTGCGCATGATGCGGGGAGGTGAAAAAATGTCAAGGATGAAGGAACTGAAAGAGAGGGCGGATCAGTATGCCAGAGAGCATAAGAAAGCCTTTGAAGACTGGACGCATGGTGAAGTGTCGGATGCATGGCTGCATGAAGGAAAGAAAGACATTGTCTGCGTACAGTATGAAGACGGGAGCCGGTGGCATTACGAAGAGACACCGGAGGGCCTCAAATGGTGGTAGGAAAAGAGCGCTTACATAACGTCCGCCAAGACAGTAAGCGCTCACCTAATCAAGCAACATCATTGTAACAGAAAAAGGGGGAAACGTCAAATACCGGACGAAGGAGAGCGGATCAGTTGTGGATGAAGAATACAGGGAAGTGATCAACCAGTTTTTCGGGTTATACAGGGAACTTCAAAAGAGCAGCGATTTAAAGATCCACTTAAGCTTCAGCGCCTACAGCGACGGGATCATAGAGATCTGGGAGCGGAAAGGCTCTGAGAAGAACTGCATCTGCAAAGTGGAGGAGAAGGAGGACATAGCATGCTATGAAAAGGCAATGGGAGTCCTTCGGATGCATTGCTGGGAAGGAGCTGCGGGATATGACCGGAAGGCAGGATAGGAGGACGGGGCGGACAAGCCCCGGATAAGAAAAAAATAAGCACACCTACGGCAATAGATGTGCCCGTGGCTTCCGCCACCACAGATTAATATCCACATATAAATCATACCATCTGTGGGGCGGAAAGTCAAGGGAATACGGGATTTCCGCCCGTTTTTATCACTTGTTAAGAATATTAAAATAAGGACAGACGGCATGAAAAAGAGACAGAAGAAATACAGGAGGCTGACCTACGGGTTCGAAAACTCCATAGAGATTTATGAGTATCTGGATGGAAGGTACGGGGCGCCGGGGGAAAAGAGGGAGAAGAAAAAGGGGACCACTCCTGAACAGATCCGGAAAAGGAACCAGTGGAACCGGGAGAGGAAAGCAAGGCATAAGTTAAAGACATGGTTTCAGGAAAATGATTACCTTGCACTCCTGACGTACCGCAGGGCGGCAAGGCCCCAGGACATGAAAGCGGCAGTGCTAGACTTTGGAAAAGCGATCAGAAAAGTAAGGAGGGGATTCCGGAAAAGAGGATATGAGCTCCGGTGGATCCGCAATATTGAAGTAGGCCCGAATGGATCATGGCACATCCACCTAATCATCAACCGGATCCCGGATGCAGACCTGATCCTTAAAAAAGCATGGCCCCACGGGATGGTGACGTTCAAGCACCTGTATGAAGAAGGGGGATTTGCGAATCTGGCCGGATATATAACCAAGACTCCGGAAACGGCAAATAAGTATGGTGAAAATCTGGTGGAGACCAGCCACCATTCATCACAAAACCTGCCGGTTCAGGAGCCGGAGAGAAGGAAGCTGGCGCGCTGGCCGAAAAAGCCGATGGAGAAGGAAGGCTACTGTCTGGATAAGGCAAGCTTTTATGAGGGGATCAATCCGGTAACCGGGTGCAGATACCGGTATTACACGCTGATCCAGATCAACAGGAGGATTTAAAATGCAGGAAGAGAAAGAGGTAAAGATATACATAGAGACCACCCTTGCAGGCCCTTGCGTGAAAGATGGATGGTATGCAGCGATTATTGAGTATCAGACCAGCAAAGGCCCGGCAACTAAGTGGACAGTCGGTATGGAAAAGAAAACTACTTACCATCGCAGCGTCCTTCTGGCAATCATTTCTGCACTTAAAGAGCTAAGGCCCTGGAAGGTAGTCATTTACACCGGGTGCAGCTATATCATAGGGAGCTACCAGCAGGACCGGCCGGAAGGATGGAGCCGGTCGGAGTGGAAGAAGCCTGACGGGGAGGATGTAAAGAATAAGGATTTATGGAAGCAGTTACTTGACGAGGTTAACCGCCTCGGAGGGAAAGACAAAATCACCTTCCAATTTAGCAAACATCACGATTATAAGGATTTTCTCATGAAAAAAATACAGAAAAGGCAGGAAGAGCTGGAAAGGCAGGCTGAAAATAAAGCCGAAAAACACCAGAAACGTTGATTTTACTAAATGCGGAAGGCATTTTCACAAAAAAACAGCAAAATAGGAACCAAAACCGTGGGAAACGTTAATTTTACTAAATGCGGAGGGTATTTTAGGAGGAAAGAAAGATGTATGAAATATTTGGAAATTTCGATAGCGTGGAAGAGCTGAATGCATGTGCGGAAGGGCTTCTGGCAGCAGGAGATGCAGAGAAGCTTATGAATCAAGATGGATCAGGTGCCGCCACTGCCGAAGGACTGGGAGCGCTGGGTAGACAAATTAAAGAGTACTGTCCAGATGAGGAAGCGGATCTTGTAGAAACAGACAGTGAAGAACCAGAGACGGCAGCAGGATCCCCATATAGGACAAGGGCGGAATATATACAGAGCCTGCCCGTAGAAGAGCATGCCCGGTACATGGCAAATGCAATGCTGACAAAATTTGTAGGGCTGACTTTCCGGCAGTTGACAGAGGAAGGATTTTGGAAAAACTGGCTCATGTGTCTTGTTGATGAGACAGGAAGAGATATAGAGGAGGGATAGATATGGGGATGATGTTCCCGAAAGAAAAGTACAAGAAAAAAAGGAAACGGCACAACCCAAGCATCCTTCAATGCAAAGACGGGACATGCTATTTATGCATGAAGCTGAATCATGATAACCGCAGACATCCGGCCATACATGAACATCATGTTTATGGAGGGCAGAACAGGGCAGTCTCGGAAGCGGAAGGATTCAAAGTATATTTATGTATCCCTCATCATATGGACGGCCCGGAGGCAGTACACAACAATCAGGAGAATATGAGGCTTTTACAAAGGGACTGCCAGAAGGAATACGAAAGGACGCATACAAGGCAGCAGTTTATGGAAATGGTAAAGAGAAACTATCTGGAGGATTGATCATGGCATTTGACACATTTAAGGACTTGAAAAAAGGGGACAGGGTGAAATTCGAGAACGTACCCGACGGTACGGGAGGAAGATTGACCGGTGCGGGAGAAGTGTTCGGATTCGGGAAATTCGGAGGAATGGATTTTGTCTGGATAAAAGATGACAAGGGGAAGTTGCAGGAAATTCCTTATGAAGAGGTAAAGAAGTTATAGCGCCGACTGGAATGTATCACACGCAGCCAGTAAATATAGACATCCTCCGGCGCATGCCGGAGGGGAAAGGAGTACGGTTATGGAACGCAGCGAAATATACGCGGTGGATTTTGACGGGACATTAAACCTTGCCCAAAAGTACCCGCAGCTTGGGGAACCGAACAGGGAGCTGATCAATTTCCTTAAGGGACGGCAGCAGGCAGGGGATAAGGTCATCCTGTGGACATGCCGGGAAGGGGATCTGCTGAAATCTGCAGTCAAGTACTGTAAAAACTATGGATTGGAATTTGACACCGTAAACGACAACCTGAGGGAGAACATCGAACACTTTAACAACAATTGCAGAAAGGTGTTTGCGGACTACTACATAGACGATAGGAACGCAGGGTTCGGCAATCTGCCTTCTGTCACAGTGGGGCGGAAGGATATGCAGAGGATAGGGATTGGGGAATACATTATGAGAAGGTTTTGCAGGGCGGAACAGTTCCGGCCGATACCGGAAAAAGACGGATAGGGAGCTTAAGAGCCCCCCTATTCACCACCAGCCTTATTTTGTTCCGGACGCTTTGCAGGCGGAAGCGCTGCTGCTTCTTCGTAGCTGGCAGTTTCGCGGTTGCCGTCATAAGCGTCTTTGGATTCAGTGTAATCAATCGGCTTTTCAGTCGTAAAAGATGATTTTTCTTTCATGCGTACACACTCCCTTCAGAAATAGGATGTACATGTGGGTGAAGAAATATACGTTTTAAACAGTATAGTGAACTGCAAATAAAGTAAAGGCCCTCAAAGAGAGCCTTTACTGAAACATATTTTCCACATAATTGCGCATCTCATTATGGGATTTGACCTTCCTTGCACCGTCTACAATAGATTCCTGCTCAGATTCAGGCAACTGAGCGAAACGGTTCAGGATGTCGGAATGCTGTGCAAGCTCCATCGTAAAGCCGATGGGAAGTTCTTTGTTATCTATCACGCTATCACCCCGAAGATAGGATGTGCAGGACTGGCGGATAATATGCGGGGAAAAGAATGGAATCAGGAGGATTTGAAGATGTATGGATATATAGCAGAACTTACAGATACGGATGAAATAAACTTCTGCCCGTATTGCGGTGAAGAAGTATCAATTATGCAGGCAGGCAGAACTGTGACATGCGATTCATGTAAAAGAAGATTCGGAGTCATAGAGTTAGATTCAGAAGAAATATAAAAAGTATTCAAGGAGAAAACGGTTGAAAATATGAAAGCGATAATAAAATACCCAGGAAGCAAGTGGAGTATAGCTCGTTGGATAATCAGTTACTTTCCTGATCATCACAGTTATCTGGAACCTTTTTTTGGAAGTGGGGCTGTGTTATTTAATAAAGCACGAAGCAACATTGAGACAGTAAATGATTTGGATGATAACGTTGTGAATCTGTTTGAATGGATTAAAAGAGATCCGGAAAGGCTGGCGCATGAGATATATTATACGCCATATGCGAGACGAGTATATGAAAATGCTTTCACAAAAACGCCTAAAGATAGTTTTGGTAAAGCTGCTAATTTCTGCATAAAGCTGAATATGGGGCATGGATTCAGGACAAATGGAGAAAAGGTGGGGTGGAAGAACGATATACAAGGCCGGGAGCGTGCGTATGCTTCGCAGGATTGGAGAAATCTTCCGGAAAAGATAACGAAGGCAGCGGAACGATTACGGGGCGTACAAATTGAGTGCCGACCAGCAGCAGATGTCATACAAAGATTTAATCATCCGAAGGTGCTGGTATATAATGATCCACCCTACGTTCTGAGTACCAGACACGGGAAACAGTATAGATGTGAGCTTGATGATAAAGGCCAAAATGATTTGCTGGATGTACTTTTAGCACACAAAGGGCCTGCCATTATAAGCGGATATGATAACGATCTGTACAATGACCGCCTGCAGGGATGGCACAGAGAAGAAACTTACTGTTATTCTCAGGTATGCAGCAAAAAGCGGGAAGTACTTTGGATGAATTTTGAACCAGAAGGACAAATGTCACTAGATATTTGAGAATTGATACAAATAAATTTGAGGAAGGAGCCAGCCTCCGGCCGGGGTGACGTGTACACGGGCTTCTTTTGAAAAATGAGAGAAACTTATAAAAGCAAGGTTTATACAGAAAGGCCGGATTATGCGGATTTTCCTGCACCGGCAAAATTTCAGGCAATTGAAAGTATTATTGCCAAGCGTCTGCGTGAGCATCCAAAGGCGATTTGTTCGTATTCCGGCGGATCTGACAGTGATATCTTAATCAATCTCATTGAAAGAGTCAGGATGATATTTGGCCTGCCGCCTGTTAAATATGCGTTTTTTAATACGGGGCTGGAAATGAAAGCTATAAAAGAACACGTAAAATCGACAGCAGAGAAGTACGGCACTGAGATTAAGGAGTATAGGCCGAAAGTAAACATTGTGACAGCGTCCAGAAAATACGGGATACCGTTTGTTTCAAAAATCATGTCTGCGGGATTAGAGGAATGGCAAAAGAAAAGGATTCCACTGGATATTGCACAGGAGTACGAAAAGGCGGAGGATAAAGCGGCAAAGAGGAAAGAGTTAAAGGAGAGATACCCAAAATGTGAAAGTGTGATTAATTTCTTGTGCTGCTGTAATTCCAAAGGGGAGCCAAGACCAAAAATTCAGCTTGTGATTAACAGTTCTAAGTACATGCGTGATTTTATCGGAGAGAAACCGCCGGATTTTCAGATCAGTGCGAAATGCTGCGATTACTGCAAAAAGCAGGTTGCACACGATGTACAAAAAGAGTTTGACATGATAATTACTGGAGAACGCAGAGACGAGGGAGGTATGAGGTCTGTACCGCGCAAGGATAACACAGCGCTTTGCTTTACGGAAACGAGCGAAGGGCAGTACCGCTTACGTCCGCTGTACTATGTATCAGATGCAGACAAGGCATGGTATAAAGAATACTATGGAATCAGATATGCTGACGCATATGAGGTATACGGCCTTACAAGGACAGGCTGCTGTGGCTGTCCGATATCATATAAGGCGGCAGAGGATCTGGAAATGATACGTCCATACGAACCAAATCTTGTAAAAGCCGCATGGAACATATTTGGGAAAAGCTATGAATACCGCGCAAAATATAACGAGTATAAGGCTAACAGGCTTATGGCTGAGCGAGAAAGAAAGAAGAATGTAGACGGACAAATGAGTTTTAAAGATTTTCCAGAGGTGATGCCATGAGAAACGGATTAATCATAGACTGCTTCGCCGGAGGAGGCGGAGCGTCAGTAGGAATAGAAATGGCATTAGGACGGCAGGTGGACATAGCGGTCAATCATGATCCGGACGCTATTCTGATGCATAAGACGAATCATCCTGATACTTTGCATCTGACAGAAGACATCTTTAAAGTTGACCTGCAGAAACACGTAAAAGGCCGTCATGTATCTCTGATGTGGGCGAGCCCGGACTGTACAAGCCACAGCAAAGCAAAAGGAGGGAAGCCCAGAAAGCACGGATTGCGTATACTGCCGTGGGCGGTATATAAACATGCCAAGTCTATCCTTCCCGATGTGATCATCATGGAGAATGTGGAAGAGATACAGCAGTGGGGACCGCTGGATCCAGACGGGCATCCAATACCAGAGCGCAGAGGAGAAGATTATAAGAAATTCATTACAGCCATGAAGTCTCTTGGATACGCATTTGACAGCAGGGAACTTGTGGCAGCGGATTACGGAGCGCCGACGACGCGCAAGCGCTGGTATGCAGTATTCCGGAGAGACGGAAAGGAAATCATCTGGCCGGAGAAAACGCACAGCAAAGGCGGCGCGGGCAGTCTGCCGCCATGGGAGCCGATTAGCAGGCATCTTGATCTAAAAGATTTTGGAAAGTCAATATTTGGCAGAAAGAAACCGTTAGCTGAGAATACCATGAACCGGATAGCAAGGGGATTGGAGAAATTTGTATTCAACTGTTCAGAACCGTTTATTGTGCAGGTAAATCATGGAGGCGGTAATTTCCGCGGACAGAACGTTCATGAACCCATACCGACGATCACACAGAAGCATGGATTTGGAATGGTGACGCCTCTGATGATTCAGTACCATTCTGAAACAACAAGGAATGGAGTCAGGGGGGCAGCAGGTTACAGAACCGATTCAAACGATAGATACCAGCAACCGTTACGGATTGGTAATGTCTTATATGACGAAGTACTATAAAAGCGGAACTGGACAGAGTCTGGCAGAGCCGATACATACAATCACGACGTCACCGGGACATTTTGGAACGGTATCTGTTCTGGCAACAGACCGGGAAGCGTTGGAGGAAGCCGGGATTGACGAACGGAAATGTACATGGGTGAGTCAGTTCATCATGGAATACTGCGGGTGCGGCACCGGGCAGAACCTGAAAGGGCTATTACATACCATAGTGACAAAAGACAGATTTGCGCTGGTCTCAGTTTTAGGAAATGAATATGTAATGCTTGATATCTTCCTAAGGATGTTAAAACCCGAAGAATTGAAGTTAGGTCAGGGATTCCCGGAAGACTATATCATTGACCGGGATTACAACGGGAATAAATACCCAGTCAGCAAGCAGGTGGCTCGGATCGGGAACAGCGTGGTGCCGGTCATGGCAAAAAAACTGGTGGAAGCAAACTGCGGATACCTGAAAGTTGGTGAACGGATGCCGAACATGAGGATAGATGACAGGGAGCAGCAGCTGAGATTTGCATGAGTGGAGGGAAAAGAAATATGGAGAGACTAACAGAACGCACTGGGGAAGGACAGGCTATTCCCCGGATGGACTTAAAGAGATTGTGGAGGGAAAGGGAAATATGAGGTTAACGAAGAAAAGAGCAGATAATGGAAGATATTATTTGAGCGGATTAGTAGAGGTTTCAAATACTTACCCTAAAGGATATGGACGGATACAAGTAGGTCATGCAGTCGAAAAACTGGCAGAATACGAGGACTTAGAGGAACAAGGGAAACTGCTGAAACTGCCTTGTGCGGTGGGGGACACGGTGTATGTGATACCGAGCAAGACAAACTATAAATTAAATATTATAAATGGGCACAGCGAAAATAATCGGGTATATGAGCAAATTGTGAACAGGATAGAAATTAGTATTACAGGATATTTGCTCGTTACTTGTGACGGAATGGAAAGCGTAGTTGATACGTTTTACAAAAAGACATGGTTTTTAACGAGAGAAGAAGCCGAAGCCACATTGAAAGAATTATGAATATCCGCAAAACCATAAATAAACTGCAATCAGCATTAATTGCAAAAGGCTATATCTATAAAATAAACAGAAAGGATAGATAGAAATCAGCAAATTAAGCAAGAAAGACATGAAAGAACTTAGAGAAATCTGTTCCCTTGGTTGTGAGTATAGCGGTACAGAAGAAATTGTTTCTGAAATTGTGCATGAAACATTGGAGGCAATGGACAAATCGGGAATGAAAACTATTATGAGAAGTGCTGACGAAATTGGCTTGACTGACGATAAAGAGTTTGCCACGCTTGATGATTTTGTTCGCATATTCTGGGAAAAGGCTGTTGAAAAAATTTTGAACGTTGTGGAAACACAAGGAAAATGATGTGGAACTGCTGAATAGCTGTTCACAGGTGGAAATGTTGAAGTGGTTTGTAGGAGAAAAGGAGGAAAGGAAGAATGAGATTAATTGATGCAGATGAATTAATAAAGGAAAGGGTTGAAAATGATCCCGTAAGGACTGCTGTAATGTGTGCGCCTACTGTCTATGCCATAGATGACAAGACGGCGAAAGACATCAAACAGGCCATAGAGTATTTTGAAGATGAACTGTTGCAGAGGGATATATTTCCTATCATCTGGTTTTGGAAAGCTGAAGCCAGAGCTCATCGGACGGCATTAAAAGTCCTGCGGGGCATACAGAAAGGAAGCCAGAAGGAGCAGCAGGATGGCAGCAGGCAATGTGCGACGTCGCACGGATAACAGTTTCATAACACATGGCAGCAGGACAGGAGGAGCATTATGGAGGAAATAAGGACATGCCCGGTATGCGGCAGGGAATTCACGGACCGCACCAGAAAGTATTGTAGCCCGAAGTGTTCAAAGGAAGGATACCGGAAAAGGCAGGCAAAGTATAGTATCGAGAGGTATCATACAGAGAAGGACAAGCAGATAAAAGAAGCCAAGAAGCCAAAGAAAGAAAGCTCGCTGGAAAGATTGGCAAGGGAAGCAAGAGAAGCCGGAATGACTTATGGGCAGTATGTTGCTTTAGGATATGCAGAGAGGATTCAAAATGCCAGACATAAGACCGATCAATCAGGACAAATATAAAATCAGTAAACATCGCTTTCTGGAACTGTATCATTTCTGCATGCAGTACCAAGAATGGAAGAATGAACTTAAATACCTGACCGATACAGTGAAAAGCATAGATTATTCTGGAGAGATCAAAGGGACCGGAACTGGGAGTGCCACGGAGCAGCTTGCGATCAGACGGAGTGAGTTAAGAAAAAAATGCGAACTCATAGAGCAGATGGCCATTGAGGCGGACTCAGAAATCTATCCGTACATACTAGAGGGAGTTACTACTGATTATGCTTCGTATAAATATTTGAGAGAGGTTAAGGGTATTCCTTGCTGCAAAAACGTGTATTATGATAGACGTAAAAAGTTTTATTGGTTGCTGTCAAGAAAAAAATAAAAAAGGGTAATCACAGGACAAGATTCTGTGATATTATGGTATCATCGAGAAGCGAAAGGAAAGAACCGGAAGCTTCTCATCCACACACAATACATAAAAGAACCTCTTGATATCACAAGGGGTTCTTTTGTGTTGAGAAATGTCGGCATATGGTATATTATGGAAATATATTATTGTGTGTGGAGGAAATAACCGAATGGCAAAGAAAAAAATTAGTTTGGTAATTTATGGATTGAGTGTTATTAATGGAGAAAATAAGAGAGTTGATTTGAATCAATTGATCGATAAAAGATCATTAATTGATTGTTTAGAAGAGTATATAAAAAACAATATTCTTCAATACTCAAACGATGCATCTAAAGATATATTGTTTCAATTTGAGCAGGTTGAATCAGAATTAATGAAAAATAAAAAAGGGCAAGAGGAGTATCAGATTGTTTATGGGAGAGTAAAGACTGGTGAGTATGGAATAGAATCAGAATTGGTTAACATACGGACTAGAGAGATTACAAAGCGTTCTGCTGATCAAGCTGACATGATGCCGTTTGGGTTTTGCATAGCAGTTCCAGCAGGGACAGTAAATAGTGGTGTGATTATTTTACAAACAATGGGGGCTTATGGGATGAAACTGTCATTGCAAAGTCGTTTACAAAAGTGCATGACGGATATATGTCCGGAGTTTCAATTGAGTATGCGGACAATTGCTCCAAAAGAATATATCGATAGATATTTTAATAATGGCATCTTAAAAAAGATTAGAATGATACGTTATGAAATACCCGAAGACGAGTCTGATAAAATAGGTATTAATTATGGAGTTAAACAAACAAAAGAGGAACGAATTATACATAAACCGTTAGGATTTATGGAACGCAAAAAGAAAGAAATGCAAGAATGGTTTTCTGGTCAAAGAAGTTATACTGACATAATTGAAATAGAAGGATTTGACTATGATGATTTGAAGTTGGAATTTTCAGTTGGAGATACAGATAAGACATTTAATCTACGCGATATGAATAGTCTAGTAGTAAATGAAGATATTACAAAGAAAGTAAAACAAGATGGCGGTCATCCTGTATTTGAAAGTTTAAAACCTATTATGCAAGAAACGGCAAGGGAATACTTAATAGGGATGGGATTGGTTGTTAGTTAGTGAGGAAAATATGAAAGATTTTTTTGAGTATCTTTTAGAACCACATATTGTAATGTGGGGTGTAATAATCTTAATTTTGATAATTAGTAAGTTTGGTATTGGTTTGCATTATATATCTGTTACAGATATAATAGAAAACCATTTAAATTGTTTTAGAAATAATAAAGGGAAAATATTAATAGTTCCAGCAATAAATTATATAGTGTTACCATTTTTTATGGGAATAGCGACAACGGAAATAAAAAAGATAAATGGAGAGACAATAAATATTATAACAATTATAGTCTCAATTTTAACAGCAATGTTATTTACTTTATTGACGATGGTTATTGACATGAAAGCTAAAATAAAACAAAATCCACAATATTTTAGTAAGGAAGCAGATATTTCTCAGAAAGCTTTATTAGAAACTTATTATACTATTATGTTTGAGATATTAGTTAGTGTAATATTGTTATTGCTTTGTTTTGTTTATTGCTTTTCTAATAAATATGGATATGTTCAAAGTTTTTTGATTTATTCATTGACATATATGTTAGTTATAAATTTGTTAATGATAATAAAAAGAATGTTTAGAGTAATAGATGCTGATATGAAAAAAATAGATAGTTAGTAAACGCTCTTCAAGGTGCTTTCCAGATGAAATACACTTAGGAGGAGGATAATAAAAATGCGCCTTCAATACGTATAATGTCATTGACAAATACGCATATTATGCGTATAATATACGTGTAACTAAGCAATAGCCATTTTGGAGGTAGTCATAAATGAAGCGAAGAGATTTAGTAAAGCTTCTTGAGAAGAATGGATGGTATTTGAAGCGGAATGGTAGCAGTCATGATTTATATACGGACGGCATGAGAACAGAACCTATTCCAAGGCATTCAGAGATAAATGAGAGGCTGGCGCAGGCGATTATCAGGAAACTGGGGCTTTAGCCTCAGTATTCTGGTGACATTCTTCATAGATGGCATATTGTGGGTGGTACATGGAATAGGAGGATGTTGAAATGAATGGGAAAGGAGCATATCCGATTGTTTTAAAACGGACTGCCGAAGGATACTATGTAGAGATTCCTGATTTTGATATTGGGACACAGGGAACTTCCGTTGTAAACGCTATGGAGATGGCGAGAGATGCCATCGGGTTAATGGGTATTGACATGGAAGATGACGGGAAGAGCATTCCAGAACCTTATACTAATGAAATTATCAGGGAAGAGGATGATATTTTAACATTGGTAGATGTTGACTTTACAGAATACCGGAGAAAGGTAGATAATCGGGCGGTCAAGAAAAATTGCACACTTCCATATTGGTTAAGTGTGGAAGCGGATAAAAGAGGCTTGAATTATTCCAGAGTTTTACAGGAAGCGATTATGAATACTCTTGGAATCAGCAGAAATACAGTAAACTAAATCTCTATACAGACAGACGTCTCATTACTTGGGGCGTCTTTTTTATACTCCGATTGCAGGAGCAGGTTGTTGATACATATAGTAATTCAGCCAGTTATCAGACAAAAAGTCAGTCAGGACAATTAAGCAAAATGATGAAAGAATATATAGTGTATGTCAACAAAGAGTATTCGGAATAATCATGGGTGCTCTTTGCTGTGAGAAATACTGTGCGACATCGCATGAGAAGAGAGGTGGTGAGATTGCCAAGAATACGGGATCCAAACAGGGACAAGGCATTTGATATCTATAAATCACATAACGGAGAAATAGATCTTATCAAGATTGCGGATAAATTAAAAGTCTCTCCCGGGACTGTCCGTGGATGGAAATCGAAAGATAAATGGAAAGAGAAATTGAATGGAACGTTCCGAAAAAATACGGAACGTTCCAAAAGGAAAAAAGAAACAAAGAATGGGGCTGTTGAAGAAGAGGTTAATTCGGTCGTGGAAAATTCTGGATTAACCGCTAAACAACAGCTTTTTTGCTGCATTTATATACGTTGCTTCAACGCTACAAAAGCATATCAGAAAGCTTATGGAGTAGATTATTATACAGCAATGTCAGCAGGCTCAAGGATGTTAAGAAATGTTAAGGTAAAAGAGGAAATCCAGAGGATGAAACAAAGTCATTTAAACCGTGAATTTTTAGAGGAATCAGACATCTTCCAAAAGTACATGGACATCGCTTTCGCCGACATTACAGATTATGTACAATTTGGCCGGGAAAACGTTCCGGTCATGGGTCCGTATGGTCCAATAGAAGTCAAGGACAAGAAAACGGGGGAAAAGAAACAGCTGACAAAAGAAATCAATGTTATTAAATTCCGGGAGTCTTCTGAGGTGGACGGTACACTGATCAGTGAGATCAAACAGGGAAAAGATGGAGCTAGTATTAAACTAGCTGATCGGATGAAGGCTCTTGAGTGGCTGGCAGATCACATGGATCTTGCTACGGCAGAACAAAAGGCGAGAATTGCCGCCTTGAAAGCGAAACTGCCAGATGATAAAGAAGAGATACAGGATGATGGATTCATCGAGGCATTAAAGGGAATGGTGAAGGATGTATGGGAAGAATAAAAAAGCAATCTTCAAGTTCCAGCCATTTTCAAAGAAGCAGTTAAAAGTTCTTACATGGTGGCTGCCATGTTCTCCGGTATGTGAGGCGGATGGAATTATTGCAGATGGCGCCATCAGATCAGGAAAGACGCTCAGCATGTCTCTGTCTTATGTGATGTGGGCGATGGAAACGTTTGACGGGCAGAATTTTGGTATGTGCGGAAAGACGATAGGATCATTTCGCAGAAATGTTTTGTTCTGGCTTAAGCTTATGCTCAGGTCAAGGGGATATCGCATAGTAGATCATAGAGCTGATAATTTACTTACAATATCCAGTGGGGATACGGAGAATTACTTTTATATATTTGGTGGAAAAGATGAACGGTCGCAAGATTTGATACAGGGAATCACTCTTGCAGGCTGTTTTTTTGATGAAGTGGCGTTAATGCCGGAATCGTTCGTGAATCAGGCAACAGGCCGCTGTTCTGTGGATGGTTCAAAATATTGGTTTAACTGCAATCCGGACGGCCCGTTTCACTGGTTCAAGGTGAACTGGATCAACCGTGCAACAGGATATCTTACAAAAGAGCAGATAGAGCAGGCAAGAAAGGAAAAGAAAGAACTTAGAAATTTAGTATATCTGCATTTCACAATGGATGATAACCTATCGTTATCTGAAAAGATTAAAGCAAGATACCGATCCGGATACACAGGTGTATTCTTTAAAAGATATATTTTAGGACTATGGGCGGTGGCGGAGGGCATTATCTACGATATGTTTGACACTGCCAGACATACAGTTGTATCTGCAAAAGATAAACTGACTGCAAAACGTTATGTAAGCTGTGATTATGGCACCCAGAATGCAACAGTATTCTTATTGTGGGAGAAAGGGACGGACGGGATATGGTATTGTACCAAAGAGTATTATTATTCCGGACGGGACAAAAAGAAACAAAAGACAGATTCAGAATATGCTGATGATTTAAAGAAGTGGCTGAATGGGGCAAAGATAAGAGCAATTATCGTTGATCCGTCTGCTGCTTCTTTTATTGCCGAATTAAGGAAGAGAGGTTATTCTGTACGGCCGGCCATCAATGATGTAGCGGATGGAATCCGGCTCGTAGGCAGTCTTCTTAATCTGGATAAAATAAAGTTCTATCAAAGCTGTGAAAATACGCTTCTTGAGTTTGCATCCTATGTGTGGAACGAAAAAGCGGTAGAGCGCGGCAAGGATGAGCCTGTGAAGCAGAGAGATCATGCGATGGACGCTGTCAGGTACTTTTGCAGTACCATTTTAGGACTTAACAGGGCAATGGTAAAAAGTAAGGCAAAGATAGGAGTCTATTAATGGAGGAGAAGGATGTTACACACACTAACGTATCCAAGGAAGCGATATGATGAACTTGCTTTGGATAAACAATTGATCTTAAAGCTGATTATGAAACATCAGAGTATAATTGCAAAGAAGATGTTTAAGAACAAGCGTTATTATGACGGAGTTCATGATATATTGCAGAAAAAAAGAAAAGAGAATGCTCCAAATGAGAGAACCGTCTGCAATCATGCAAAAGACATTTCGGATACTGCCAGCGGATATTTTATGGGGAATCCAATCACCTACAATTATACAGACGATACGGATAGCATGAAAACGGTTATGGATAAACTGATAACAGCTTTTGACAATGCGCAGTTGGATGATATAGACAGCGATAATTCTCTTGATATGTCAATTTACGGTGTTGCTTATGAATATATATTCGCAAGAGAAGAAGAGGCAGAGCTTACAGTGCGGAATCTGGAGCCGGAGTTTACTTTTGTCGTATATGACGATTCTATCGAACAGACGGAATTGTTCGGTGTGTATTACCGGCCGGAGAAGGATGATGTAAATAATGAAACCCGATACATAGCGACGGTTGCTACAGAGAATTTTATCTATACGTTTGAGTTGACTGGTGATGGGAATAAAGAGATTCCGCTTACAGAAACACCCAAGGAACACTACATGGGACGGATCCCGATTATTGAATACAAAAACAACAAAGATAATATCGGGGATTTTGAGCAGCAGATCAGCCTGATTGACGCATACAATACGCTGATGTCGGACCGTGTGAACGATAAAGAGCAGTTTATAGATGCCATTCTCGTTATCTACGGCTCTATACTTGGAGACGATACAGAAGAGACAGCGGAGGCTAAGAAGAGACTGCAGGAATTAAAACTGCTGGAAATGCCGTTAGACGGAAAAGCAGAGTATTTAACCAGGACGATGGATGAGACTGGTGTAGAGACCTTAAGAAAAGCCATAAAAGAGGACATTTATACATTTTCTCATGTCCCAAATCTGACAGATGAGCATTTTGTTGGGAATAGTTCCGGAGTGGCTATGGAATATAAGCTGCTTGGTCTTGAGATGATCACAAAGATTAAAGAAAGGTATTATAAAAAAGGATTGCGGAAAAGAATCGCAATCTTTTGCCATTTCCTGAACCTGAAACAGATAATGCTTAATCCGAATTTTATCATGCCAGTATTCAGCAGGGCGCTTCCTAAGAATCTGACGGAGCTTGGACAGCTGGTCTCGAATTTAAAAGGCACTGTCAGCATGAAGACATTATTACAGCTCCTTCCTTTTGTAGAAGATCCTGATGGGGAAGTTGAAGCCGTAAACGAAGAAAATGATGAAAATATCAAACGTCAGAAAAAGTTATTTGACAATAATCTCAATGAACCTCCAGAAGAGCCTGTAAGCGAGGAGGAAGAGGATGAGCAGTAACTCATATTGGGAGAAGCGTCAGGCGCAGAGGATGTTTGAATATATGGAATCAGCTGAAAAGGCAGCAGATGAGATAGCGGCTTTGTATCATAAAGCAGCATTATATCTTGACCTTTCTATAGATGATATTTTTGAGCGGTACAGAACCAAGCACCATCTTACAGAAGAACAGGCAAAGGAACTGCTCAAAAATCTGCCGGATAACAGCACGATACAGGATTTAAAGAATGCGCTGCAAAATGATAAACATAATAAACATAAGCAGGAACTCTTGAAAGAGCTGGAAAGCCCAGCCTATGAAAGCAGGATAAGAAGGCTGGAATATATGCGCCTTCAGATTGATGGTATGATGGAGAATGTATATCATCAGGAGAAACAGTCATCCATGAGCCATTACATAAATCTGGCCAGTGAAGCGTATTACAAGTCCATGTTTGAGATGCAGAAAAAAACAGGGCTTGGATTTGGGTTTTCGCATGTATCACAGAGCGTTGTGGATCGTGTTATCAATTCTAAATGGTCTGGTGAAAATTATTCTTCCAGAATATGGAATAACACAAAGACTCTGGCAGAAACAGTTAAACAGGAACTGCTTCTGGGACTGATTACTGGTAAGACAAACCGTGAGGTGGCAAGGGATATAGAACTACAATTTGCAGTGGGCGCAAATAAAGCTAGAAGGTTGGTAAGGACTGAGAGCAATTACCTGTGTGGTCAGATGGCGATGGAGTCATATAAGGCAGCAGGAATTGAAAAGTACCGTTTTCTTGCAACACTGGATTTACGAACATCTGAAATATGCCGCTCACTTGATGGGAAAATATTCTTAGTGTCGGAGCAGCAGCCGGGAAAGAATTGTAATCCAATGCACCCTTGGTGCAGGAGTACAACCATCAGTATTATAAATGGGGAAGCGCTGGCAGAACTTAAAAGATCTGCATTTGATCCTTCTACCGGTAAGATAATCACGGTTCCGGCGAATATGACCTACGAACAATGGTACAGAAAATTTGTCGCAGGGAATCCGGAAGCAAAGCTTCAGGAAAAGAAAGTAAAGAATCTTTCTGCTGACCGCAGGCAATATGAGCAGTATAAAAAAGTTCTTGGAGATAATCTGCCGAACACGCTGGATGATTTTCAGGATATGAAGTATAATGAAACGGAGAAGTGGAAATATACAAAGCTGGATTATCAAAGAAGGCATAAGCTGATGGAACATCCGGAATTAAAATTACCAAATGCAGGGGATGTTATATTACCAAAGGAGAAATTTACGAAATATCTCTTTGGCGGAGAAAACGAAAAAGGACTGGCTAAGGGAAAGGCATTTACAGGCAGGCTGGGCTATGATATGGATAGCTGGAAAGAGCTCCAAAAAGAAATTAAAATCAAAGCAGCCCAATACCCGGCAGCATATAAAGACAATAACGGGTATGGCGACCGCTACGAACAGAAGATGATTATTTATGGGAAAAAGGATACTCCGGCCAATGTTATTGTTGGATGGATTCACAGAAATGATGGTTCTGTTGCGATGACAAGCACATATATAAAAGAGGTGGCAGGCGAATGACAGTAAGAGAATATGATACGGTTCTTTTAAAGGACGGACGTGAGGCATCGATAGTTGAAGCATTCGATAACAAAGTATTCATTGCAGACGTTGGTGACTCCCCGGAAGACTGGGAAACGATTGACATCACGATAGACGATATTGAAAGGGTGATTCCCAATAGATAAAAAGTAAAAGAAATTAAAAGCAAGATACGGGGATCATAGTATTTGCCATCAGTTACGGCTGATGGTTTTATTATGCAAAGATGCACGCGAAAGCGTGTTATTTTTATGTCTTTTTGCCGCAGACGCAAAAGAACGGTAATCAATTTAAATGCAATGCTTCAGGCTTAGATGAATGGAGCGGGGCAGAAAGGAGAAGCAATGAAAAACAAAGCAGTTAAAAATTTATTCAGGAGGGCTAGTCTGAAGATGCCATTAAGCATTCAGTTTTTTGCTGAAGAAGGAGGCGACGGCAGCGGCGATGACGGTGACGGGGCAGGAGATGGCAGCGAAGGACATGACGGCGGAAAGGGAGACGAAGGAGACAAAAAGCCTACCTTTGATGAACTTATGGCAGCGGGCCATCAGGCGGAATTTGACCGCAGAGTCCAGAAAGCGATTACTACAGCAGTAACCAATGCGCAGGAAAAATGGCGCGTCATGACAGATGACAAAGTTTCTGAGGCCGAAAAGCTGGCCAAGATGACGGCAGCGGAAAGAACAGAGTATCTGCAACAGAAGAAGGAAAAAGAACTGGTAGCTAAAGAAGCCGAGATTACGAAGCGCGAACTGATGGCGGAAGCAAAGAATACTCTGACAGAAAAGAACATTCCGCTTGAATTGGCAGAGGTTCTTAATTACACAGATGCGGACTCATGCAATAAGTCGATATCAGCGATTGAGAAGGCTTTCCAGAGTGCGGTTGAAAAAGCGGTTGAGGAACGTTTAAAAGGCGGGGAGCCGCCCAAAAGAGCTTCAGGGAATGAAGAAAAAGCTTTGGAGGAGCAGATTGCGAAGGCAATGAGCGCTCCGTTTTAAAAGAAAGGAAGGGATAGAATATGGCTATTAACACATTGGCAGCAGCAACAATATTTCAGAAACAGTTAGACCAGATCGCAGTAAGGGAGTCTGTAACCGGATGGATGGACGCAAATGCCGGAAAAGTAAAATATAACGGCGGCGCGGAAGTAAAGATACCTAAAATGTCAGTGCAGGGCATGGGAGAATATGACAGAGACGAAGGATACGTTCAGGGAGCCGTAACATTCGAGTATGAGACAAGAAAGATGACACAGGACAGGGGCAGAAAGTTCCAGCTTGATGCTATGGATGTAGACGAGACTGATTTTGTAGTAACAGCGTCTTCTGTGATGGCAGAATTTCAGCGTAATTTCGTGCTTCCTGAAATTGATGCATATAGAATCTCTAATATTGCAACAACGGCGATGGAGGCGAAAAAAGCCGGAATGGTCAATTACGGATATACACCGGGAGCGACGGGAACCTCTTCATTAAGAAAATTAAAAGAAGGAATCAAGGCCGTCAGAGAGATTGGATATAATGGTCCGTTGGTAGCACATGCTACTGACGAATTTATCATGGAATTGGAACTCGAACTGGCGGAGAAGATCAGGAGCATTACCTTCTCTAAAGGCGGAATCCAGACAAATGTCCCGTCTGTAGATGAAGTGCCGATTATCTCGACACCGGCGAATCGCATGTATACTGCGATTGCGATTTACGATGGAAAAACAGAAGGCCAGAAGGAAGGAGGATATGCCAAAGGCTCGACTGCCTTGGACATTAATTTCATGATTATGCCGAGGATTACTCCAATCGCCATAACCAAACAGGACAAGATGAGAATCTTTACACCTGATAATTATCAGAAAGCAAATGCGTGGTCTATGGATTACCGCAGGTTCCATGATATTTGGATTTCTGATAACAAAAAAGATTCTCTTTATGTAAGTATCAAGGATGCCGAACCAAAAGGTGAATAAGGACAGGAGGAAGAAAGATGCGGTTAAAGAGAAACAATGTAGAGCGCAGTACAGAATCAAAAGAATCGGCAGAGAAGCTTAAGAAGGAGGGATTTAAAGAAATGTGGGCATTAAAGAAAGGAAAACAGACGAAGAACACTTTTGACAAGGAAACAAAGGATAAGTTAGTTAAGGAAGGGTGGAAAGTGGTTCTGGATACGCTGAATGTGGGTTCAAAAGAAAATGCTCAGAGCAAAACAGGTGAAAAGGATGCAAAATAAGATGGATGACATCATATGGTTGAAGCAGCGTACAGAGGAAACCGATGCAGATTTGCTGACTTCGCTGTTGGAAGATGCAAAATCTTTTGTACTGCTGGAAACAAACCGTACATACATACCTGAAAAACTTGCCGGCCTTCCTCGAAGGATCGCATTAATAGATTATAACCGGCTTGGTACGGAAGGAGAAAAAGGGAGGACGGAGGGCGGCGGAAGTTATACATTTGACGACCTTCCGGAATCCGTTCAGCGGCAGATCAGAAGTGCAAGGATTGCGAGGTGTGGCGGACATGCGTTTGAAAAGAAACAGGAGGATACAAATATACCATCACCCGTTAAAAGTGGGTAAGGATAATGAAGGCGGGCCGAATAAGAGCTATGGAACAGGAAAGGGATTATATGCGATTGTATGGCCCGCAGCCAGTAAGCTGCAGATTGCTCAATATGGCAATGAGATCAACCGCATCCAGAATATAAAGCTGGAAGGAAAGTATACAGTCACCTATGATGAGGGACTGGGTACAGAAGTATATCGGATCGGCGACGTACTGCTGAAGGAAAACGACGGAATCCGGCTTTATGAAGAGGAAAAACCAGACTACTATATCATTTCGATAAAAACCTATAAGAACCTTATGCTGGAGGTGAAAAAACTGTGATTGCTTTTCAGATAAGCGGAGTCGAACAGATTTGCAGACAATTGGATACGGCTGTGGACATGCGTCTGACTGAAAGGGCGGTGAAAGAAGCGTGCAGCTATGTACAAAGTGCTGCTAAATTAAAAGCCCATGTAAATTCCGGTGAACTAAGAGAAAAGATTTTGACGGATGTTCACACAAAAGGGCATGAGGTACACGGGGAAGTGTATACAAACGTTCCTCAGGGCATATATCAGGAGTTTGGAACCGGACCAAAAGGTGAAGCAAACCATGCGAATATCTCCCCGAATGCCGCCCCGGTATATGTACAGGAGCCATGGTGGGTACATGAAAGTCAGGTAAATCGGGCGGATGCAGAACGCTACCACTGGTTTTCGATGGAGACGGAGGATGGGATCTTTTATCAGATAAATGGTCAGGCCGCAGATCCGTTTCTATACCCTGCCTTGAAGAACAATGAAAAAGAGGTGATTGAGATTATTTCAAAAAGAATAAAAGAAGAGTTAAGGAGGCTTTAAAAATGATCAATGTAAAAGATGAAATCTTTACAGCGCTGAGCCGGCAATTTGACAATGTATCTGACCAGTATCCGGAAGACTTTGTGAAACTGCCGGCGATACAGTATATCGAAGAGGAAAACAAAGTGCTTGAGCATACATTTTCGGGAAAACAAGTGAAGGAGGACAAGTCGCAGATCAGGTACCGTATTGACATATGGGATGAAAAGAGCACTTCACCTACGGCTGTAACAGTGGATGATGTGATATCAAATTTAGGGCTTGTGCGTACGCAATGCATGGACAACCCTTCCGCGAGTGGATTCAGGCACAAAATCATGCGTTATGAGGGGATTATCGACAATGATACAAAACAGGTATTTTGGAATAAATAAAGGAGGAAGCATATGCTGGCGAATGGAGCAAAATTAGAATACCGTGAAAAAGGTTCGGAAGCATGGATTGAACTGGTAGGCTTAAAAGAAATACCAGATCTGGGAGTTGAGGCTGAGAAGGTAGAGAATACGGGTCTGAACGATAAAAACAAACAGTATGAAAATGGAATCGGAGATGTCGGAGACATGAAATATAAGTTTAAGTATAAGAATGATTCCACGACAGCAGTACACCGGGTACTCCGCACGGCAGCGGCGGAAAACAAAGTGCTCGAATTCAAGGAAACCTTGTCAGACGGCTCTGTTACTACCTATGACGCGCAGGTTTCCGTAAAGCGTACCGGAGGCGGAGTGAACGGGGTGATTGAGACAGAAGTAACAATGGCAGTACAGAGCGATTTCTCTTATGAGGATCCATCGTAATTGTGAAGGAGGGAAAGGATCATGGCAGGATTAGATGAAGAATTAGGATTCTCAGAAAAACAGAGTGAGAATACAGAACAGGATGGATGCGTGACTGACTTCGAAGAGGGACGGAAGAAAACGAGAAAGCAGTTCCACTATTGGGCGGTAGGAGATGAAGAGTACCGTTTAAAACTTACAACACAGATGATTACAAAGCTGGAAGATAAATACCGCTGTAATTTGCTGAATATCGTATCCATTGACGGAATACCGAGATTAAGTATCATGCTCACGATCATTCAGGCGGCTATGTCCCCGTGGCATCATGGAACAAAGTATAAGACTGTAGAGAGTATTTATGACAGATATCTGGCAGCAGGCGGGAGCCAAGTGAAGCTTTTGGCGGATGTCATCATGCCGACGATGGCGGTGTCGGGTTTTTTTACGGAGAATCAGACCGAGGAATTGCTGGACAAGATGAAGAGTCTGGACGAAGTAACGATTTAATGGTTTCAGACCTGATAAATGCTTTATATCCAAATGCAATTGATGCAGGAATCAGCATTACAGTCTTCTGGAATAGTTCGCTTGCTGAGATTGTGGATATGCTGGATAGTTATAAGCGCGTTCAGGCAGTGAGAACAAAAGAAAAGCTACTTGAAATGTATCAGTTGGCAGAATGGTTTTCCGAACACATGGCAGCTAAGCTTGATAAAAATATTCCGGTTCCTTATCCGTGGGATAAGTTTCCGGATATTTTTTCCGAAGAACAGCAAATATTTGAGGAAAGCAAGCAAAAGCAGGAATTTGAAGAGTTCAAGGAACGAAGAAGACAATATTATGAATATAAAAATCATCAGAGGGCATCTACCGAACAATAGATGGCCTCTTTTTAACGGGGAAGGAGGTGAATGAGTTGGATTTAGAAACCTTGCGTGTCATTATTGACGCAACAATGGAACCGCTGAAAAAAGAAATGAATAAAGCGAAAACCATAATCAGACAGAGTACCGCAGGTATGCAAAAAGACATGGATTCCGTCAGAATGAAAAGTTCCCTGTCTAAAGATGCAGAAAATCAGATGGCCAAAGTAAGAGGTATGATGTCGCAGATCCGGGATATGGCAAAGCAGCCAATGCTAGAAGCCGGCATACTGATACCTACAGACCAGTACATGGAACTCTCGGAGAGAGTTGAGAGTGCAAAAAGCGAATTGGAGGAGCTGCAGACTGTACAGAACAATATGAACCCGGCAAAGGCTTCTCAGGTTTCTCAGGATTATCTTGAGCTTCAGGAGTGCATTAAAGAAAGCAAAGCTTCATTGGACGAACTTGTGTCAAAGCAGAAAGAGTGGGATTCATTAGGCATTAGCAAATCGGAAGGTACGTACCGGGAGCTTAGAAGTCAGATTGAGGAGGCTCAAAATACACTTGCGGCTTTTTTAGACGAGGAACGAAGCATGCTGGCCGATGGAAGTGATAAAGTGTATTCGGCAGAGTGGCAGAATATTCAGAGACAGATTGATGAAGCTAGAGTAAAACTTACACAATATCAGGATCAGAAAGCAAGAATGCAATTGTCTGGGAATGACGTGAGCTATGCCACAAAAGGCCTGTCAAATGGAAGTTACCTGCAGATGGGAGGCTCTGTAATCAAGCAACAGATGAACGGCGCAAAGGCTTACGCTTCATCGGCAGCAGCAGAAATCAAAGCAAAGATCACGGACACGATTCAGAGCATCCCGCTGATTGGGCGGGCCGCAACAGAATCAGCTTATATTGGCTCCCGTGCTTTCAAGGGAATGAAAGCAGTACTTTCTACGGTAAGACCTGTAATACAAAAAGCCAGCGGTGTATTCGGCTCACTCATTCAGAAAATGAAGAATGGAATCGGGGCGATATCCCGGTTCGGGCAAAATTTAAGATCAACCGGAAGACATGCATCCGGATTCGGACAAAAGCTTGGCGGACTTGCCAATATGGTGAAGTTCATGATCGGTTCAATGGCTGTCATGGCTGCGTTTACCGCCATGAAGGAAGGATTTGGCAATCTGGCACAGTACAGTTCAAGGGCTAATGCGAATATATCCAGCCTCATGAATGGGCTTACACAGCTTAAGAACAGTCTGGCAGCAGCGTTTGCGCCAATCCTGAATGTTGTTACACCGATCCTTGATACATTCATCAGTTATCTGGTGGGTGCAATCAATGCGGTAGGACAGTTTTTCGCAGCTATTACAGGGCAGTCTACTTACATCAAAGCATACAAAGGGACTGCGGATTATGCCTCTGGTATGAACAACGTAGCAGCCGGCGCGGGTAATGCGGCGGGAGCTACAAAAGATGCGACAAGCGCGGCGGAGAAGTATAAAAAAACGCTCATGGGATTCGATCAGATCAACGCACTGAATGATCAGGATGCCTCTTCCGGAAATGGATCAGGAGGCGGCGGATCAGGGGGCGGCGGAGCTGGCGGATCAGGAAGCGCAGGAGATCTGTTCTATACAGAGACCGTTTCCAATGGAATGACGAATCTTGCCCAGATGATCAAAGATGCATGGGCGAAAGCTGATTTTACCGAAATAGGCGCAATGCTTGGAGAAAAGCTCAATGCAGCGCTGGAAAACATTCCATGGGAGAAAATACAAGCAACCTGCAATAAGATTGCAAAGAGTATTGCCACCTTTCTAAACGGGTTCATTGAGACAGTCGATTGGGAACTTGTAGGATGGACTATGTCGGAGGGGCTAAATACGGCCTTTGGGGCGGCGAATACGTTTGCGGTTAATTTCCATTGGGACAGTCTGGGAAAAGCCGTTGGTGACGGGATTAACGGTGCTCTCGGGAATCTGGATTGGACGCTGATACAAACGACTGTTAAAAACATAGTCGGCGGTATTACGGAATCTTTTAATGCGATAATCCAGACGACCAATTGGGGGATGGTTGGCAGTTCTTTCGGACAGGCAGTCAATACGATTATTGATGGCGGGTATGTCGGTGTTACAACTTTCGATTGGTCAGGACTTGGCACAGCGATCTATCAGTCGATTAACGAGGCGGTCAGAACAATTGACTGGTCAAAGGCCGGAAAGACGGTATCTGATGGCATAAAAGGGGTACTGGATTCCCTGAATACGGCTTTGGAAGGGGTTGAATGGAAACAGCTCGGGCAGCAGATCGGAAAATTCCTTACAAGCATTGACTGGCTGGGAATATTAGCGGATGTAGGCATTCTGATAGCCAATGCGTTAGTTGCTGTTATGGATCTGGCGGATGGACTGTTTAGAGCCGTTTGTGACGGAATAGCCAAGATGAAGTGGTCAGACGTTGCGGATACAGCGGGAAAACTCTTTAATGCGGCACTAAAGATTAAAGATACTTTGATAGAAGTCACTGTGTCCTTGGTAAAGAAAGGATGGGAAACATTAACAAAGTTTGTAGGGAATGCTGTAGAAGCGGCAGTGTCGCTTGCAAAAAAGAACTGGAAAAGCATAAGTGAGTATGTAGGAACCGCTGTAACGACAGCAGTGTCGCTTGCAAAAAAGAACTGGAAAAGCATAAGTGAGTATGTAGGAACCGCTGTAACGACAGCAGTGTCGCTTGCAAAAAAGAACTGGAAAAGCATAAGTGAGTATGTGGGAACCGCTGTAACGGCAAAAATATCGCTTGCAAAAAAGAACTGGAAAAGCATAAGTGGATATGTAGGAACTGCTGTAACAGCAAAAGTATCGCTTGCAAAGAAAGGCTGGAAAACTGTAAAAGGGTGGCTCGGTATTGCGAAAGCGCTTAAAATAAGTTTTAAACTTCCTAAAATAAAAGTAACATGGGGAAAAGCGAGTAAACTCGGACTTACAGTTCCAGTTCCAAAATTCAAATTCTATGCAAAAGGCGGATTCCCGCAAAAAGGCCAGATGTTTATTGCAAATGAAGCTGGACCCGAGATGATCGGAACTATGGGAGGCCGCACCACAGTAGCAAATAATAATCAAATTACTGCAGGTATTGCTTCAGCAGTATATCCAGCAGTATATAATGCGATAATCGCTGCTCTTGCAAGAGGCGGCGGAAATGGCAGCCAGCCTATCAATATCTATATCGGCGATAAGCAGATCACAGAGTATTTTGTAGAGTATATTAAAAATCAGACCAAGACAACAGGTGTTAATCCTGTATTTGTTTAAGAGGCATCGAAAGGTGTCTCTTTTCAAAAATGGAAGGAGCAAAGAAATGCTTAAGTTTGATGGAGAAACAATGCCGGAACCTCAGAAGCTGGAAGTGAATAAGGAGAAAATATGGTCTAAAAATACCGGGCGAGTAGATTCGGGAGATATGGAAGGGGATCTTGTTGCTATTAAAGTGACGATTAAAATTCAATGGCCGTCATTGAGTGCAGCGGAGACAACAAAGATAGATAAGCATTTATCAAAAGCTTTCTTTCAGTGCACGTATCTTGATCCAGCGAACAATAATAAAGAAACGACAAAAAAGGTATATGCCGGAGCTCCGACATATCCTGTCTATTCTTATGCACAAGGTTTGCCGGACTATGTGGGAACGGGTGTTGACCTGATTCAGAAATAAGGAGGTCAGAGATGACAAACAGAAATATTGTAAACTATTTTAATGCGAAGGATAAGTTAAAAGATAAAAAGCTTCCGGTGAAGCTGGCATTTGCACTAAAATTGAACTATGAAAAATTACAGCCTTATGCAAACGCATACAATGAGCAGCTTACTGAAGTAGAAGAAAAGTATGAGTTGAAAAAGGGGGAAAATCCAGAAGAGCAACAAAATAATTTCTTAAAGGAAGTAACGGAACTTCTGGGCACGGAAATTAATTGCGATATACAGAAGGTCGATTTTAAAATATTAGAAAGATGTGAGCACGCTCAATTTGACAAATTGACTGTCGGAGAACTGGAAGCGATCGACTTCATGATCGGATAGAGGAAAGGACTGAAGCGGAATGTACTTGCAGTCATCAGACTTATTCAACGAAAGGATAACAGAAAGCGGAAGAACGTTTCATGCAAGGCTCACAAGCGGGAATGAGGTCATTGATTCCGGGTTCCATTCTATTGGCATTTACGGAGGCTCCAACAACGGGGACACGATTACAATCGGCAGTACGATCTCGCAGCGGATTGAAGTAGAGATGGCGGAGCCGGAAATAAAGCTGGCCGGAAAGGAATGGAAGCTGGAGATGGGCCTGTTGATGGAGGAAAGTTTTGAGTACATCCCAGTAGGTTATTTTACCCCGGAGAAACCGGCTGCTGATAATGGGAAAACGAAGTTTACCGGCTATGACCGCATGATGAAGCTTTCGGGCATATATACATGCGCTTTATCTGTTGTTAATACAATTACAGTATTGGAAGATATTTCTGCGCAGACAGGGGTCCCGATTGATACGACAGGTCTGGCGGTGCTGCCAATGAATAAACCAGAAGGGTACACCTGCCGGGAGGTATTGATGTATATCGCCCAGATGTATGGGAAATTTGCGAATGTCAGCAGAAAAGGGATTATACAATTCCATTGGTGGACAGAAATAGAAGGGTACAAAATAACTCCAAATAATACAAATGGTTTTTCTCATGATGAGAACTCATTTATTCTGGGCCACATTCTCTGTGCGACAGGCCAGAACGAAGAAGGTAATGCGGTATCCATAATGATAGGAGCAGGGACACAGGGGATATCCATATCAAATCCATTTATGACGCAGAGTGAACTTGATGAAGTATATGGACGCATCGGCGGTTTTACCTATACGGTGTCAAGCGTTAATATGCCGATCGGGGATATCAGGCTGGATCCGTGGGATATAGTAGAGGTATACGATACAAAAGGAAATGCATATAACGTACCGTTAATGACGCTGGAATTCCAGTATGATGGCGGTGTGTCGGCGGCATTTTCCTGTGTTGGATATTCAGAAACAGAGTCAGAAATTGATTATAAGGGACCGATGGCGCAGTTCCAAGAACGGTTGGAAGCTTCGGTTGCAAAGATTGGCGTATTGATAGCGAAAAGCGCCAGTATTGAGGAATTGGAAGCTTTAAGAATCCGGGTGGATCATATCACTTCTGTGGAAATCACTGTAGAATATCTTGAAGCAAATTATGCTTCGATAGACGATATATTAGCGGTATCAGCAAAAGTCAACAGAATACAATCAGATTATATCAATACGATAAACTTGGAATCGAAAGTAGCTGAGCTTGGGTATGCCAAAATTGATTTTTCCAATGTGTCTGTGGAAAATGTAGGAAAGCTATTTGCCGATATAGGGATATTAACGAATGTCACGATCGTAGATGGATTTATTACAGGCATGCTAAATGGAGTCAGGATAAATGCCGATGTGATCACAGCGGGCACCTTGTCAGTAGACAGACTGCTTGTGACAGGCAAGGATTCCATTGTATACCAGTTAAATGTGGAGAGCAGCGGGTTGTCAGCAGCAGAGCTTGCGGATGAAGTGTATCAGAAATATCTGAACGGTACTGACATCGTGGCAAGAAGTATCACAGCAAACCAGATAGCGGCAGAGACAATAACGGCAGAGGAGGTAGCTGCAAGGGCGATCACAACGGATAAAATCGCGTCAGGAGCCGTCACAACAGATAAGCTGGAAGCTCATGCAGTCACAGCGGAGAAAATTGATGTGAATGATTTGTTTGCACAGAACATCACGGCTACAGGAACGATCACTGGAGCGAAACTGATCGGAGCGACCGGTAACTTTGAAGGGAGTGTAATAGCAAGTGAAATCTATGTGAATACAGGCATCAATTTTTATTTTGATGGGGATAAAACAAATAAGATCCCTGTGAAGCTGGTTCAGGTGAAAACAGTAGGAACCGCCATGGGGACAAGATATTTATCGCTGGTTGCCGGAGTTGAAAAACAAACCAATATCAACAGCGGGAATTCTTTGAGGCCCGGCCTGACAATAGAAGGGGGCGCAACTGTTTACGGAGATGTCATAGTAGGAACGGATGACTCGGGAGATACAGAGCCAGGAGATATTTTTTTGGAAAAATATGGGATACACGTAGGAGAGGAGATAGAAAAGCTTAAGAGAACAGACACATCTATCAGCAATACACTCTCAGGCAAGTCAAATTTGATTTATGTCGAAACAACATCATCATCTGTGAACGCTGCCGCATCTTCGGCATTCACAGCAACAAAGAATGTGGCAAAATCAGGATATACAGCGATAGGAATTGTAGGGTTTGCAACATCTGGAACGGCATCGACATTTGTCAATGTTCGTGAAGTTTCTGTTAAAAGCAATGTAGCCTATATGTATGGGAGGAACACTTATACAAAAGCTGTAACATGGACAATTAATTGGCAGGTTTTGTATGTTAAGGCATAGCTCATAAAAGGAGAATATATGCAGGAGATCAGAGCAAGACCGTAGAGGTCTTATTTTTATGAAAAAAATAACAGGAAGGAGGTAATGGTATGCCGGATACGGTATTAGTTGCTATCCTGTCTCTGATCGGGACGCTGGCGGGAAGTTTCGGCGGTACCCAGTTGATCAAGTACAGGATAGAGCAGTTAGAAAAAAAGGTGGAAAAACACAATTCTGTGATTGAACGAACATATTTATTAGAAGAAAAAATAAAAGTGGCAAATCACAGAATAGAAGATTTAGAAAGGAAGGAAGAATAAGATGGAACAGATTGTAAATTATGTAAAACCGGAGCTGATGATCGTAGCGATCGTATTGTACTTTTTGGGAATGTGGTTTAAGCAGGCGGCATTTCTGAAAGATAAGTACATTCCGCTTATTTTAGGTGTGATTGGCATATTTATCTGCGGTCTGTGGGTGGCTTCCGTTCACCAGTTTGAAGATGCACAGGCAGCGTTTGCAGGAGTATTTGCCGCGGTCACGCAGGGTATTCTGGTGGCCGGACTAAGTACATATGTAAATCAGATCATTAAACAGTTGAACAAGGCAGAGTAGGGGACGCATGACAGCGTCCTCTTTTTGTGCGACGTCGCACGAAGAAAGGAGCAGTTATGGCATACAAATTGAAAAAGAAGCTTGCCAATAGAAAGAACTACGGCGCAAGCCGGAAGATTTCTGCGGTGAAATATATCGTCATCCACTATACGGCGAATGACGGAGATACGGATGAGGGAAATGGAAATTATTTTCACAATAACATCGTTAAGGCATCAGCGCATTACTTTGTAGATTCAGACAGCGTTACCCAGTCTGTCCCGGACGATTATACCGCGTATTCGGTTGGCGGCAGTAAATACAGCAACTGCAAGACAACGGGAGGCGGGAAGTTCTACGGAAAGTGCACGAACAGCAACAGCATCAGTATTGAGCTGTGTGATGACAGGAAGGACAAGAAAATCTATCCTACTGAGGCCGCGATCGGGATTGCGCTGGAGCTTACAAAAGACCTGATGAAGAAGTACGGTGTCCCTGCTGAAAATGTAATCCGGCATTTTGATGTAAATGGAAAGAGCTGCCCTGCTTACTGGTGCGGGACGGATGAAAGGGATGAGAAGTGGAAAAGTGAGTTTTGGAGCAAGCTGTCCTTAAGTGCAGGGGATGACACTGGAACAAATGTTGGTACAGGAGTCGTTATCAGCAAAGCATTGAAAGCGTCTGATCTAAAGAATATGAATGTGGCGGATATCATTAAGAAGGTCGGCCCGCTCTTCACGGCGGACCAGAAAAAGACGGGGGTTCTCGCGTCCGTATCATTGGCGCAGTTTATTTTGGAATCCGATTACGGCCGATCAGAGCTTGCACAGGCAGCAAATAACTGTTTCGGGATGAAGAGGAATCTTTCCGGGAATAACTGGCCGGATTCCGCTTGGGACGGAAAGTCTGTATATAAGAAACCCACAAAGGAGCACGTGAACGGAAAGTATGTTACAGTCACGGCAGAATTCCGGAAGTATCCTGATATTGCAAAGTCTATCGCAGATCACAGCGCATACCTGCTCGGCGCCATGAACGGCAAGAAGAAACGGTATGAGGGAATCAAGGGTGAGACAAGCTATAAGAAGGCGATCACTGTCATCAAGGATGGCGGATATGCAACTTCTCCGGATTATATTGAGAAAATCTGCAACCTTATTAAGAAGTATAGCCTGACAAAGTATGACGTATCCGGAAGCAGTACATCGGCCGGCAGCCAGACATCGGCAGGAAACGGCCAGACATCCGGAACATCTGCGGGAAGTTCTTCATCCGGATCCGCGGGCTGCTACAAAAAGTATACCGGGAAATCAGAAAGGATAGATGAGGTTTTTAAAGCCATTGGTGTACCGGCGAAGTTCAGAGACACTTACATGAAGCGGAAGCCGGTAGCGTCTAAGAATGGAATCAGGAACTACAAGGGAAGCAAAACCCAGAATCTGAAGCTTGTGAAGCTGGCGAAGACTGGGAAGCTTAAGAAAGTATAAGCGTACATAAAATTGTCTTGTATTAATTTTAGCATTCCATTCGGGGCTGATAAGACAATGACAGCCGTTATTTCCGGCAGTGCTGATATCGGGTTTATGGGTTCAGAGGCTTCTATTTATACTTACAATGAAGGCGCTAACGATTATGTTGTTAACTTTGCCCAGCTTACTCAGCGTGCCGGGAATTTTCTTGTAGCACGTAAGGAGATGCCGGACTTCAAATGGGAAGATTTAAAAGGTAAGGATGTACTTGGAGGAAGAAAGGGTGTTCACCAGCGTACTATGTAAATCTTGAAACGATGATTATATTATGCGGCTGGGTCGATAGCATGGGCAGTGAGAAAGTGGTGCTTCATTTTTATTTTTTGCTCTGTTATAATTAAGTAAATTGGACAAATATCTTATGATTTGATTGAGATACCATTACTATATGAGAAATAGGAAAAGAGGCTGGATATGAAACCAAACTTAGAAGTATGTGTTGATTCTGTAGAATCTGCCCTGAATGCGCAGGCAGGAGGAGCAGACCGTCTTGAGGTCTGTTCGAATCTTATCATTGGCGGGACAACTCCCGGTGTTAGTCAGTTTAAGCAGATCCGAGATATATGTGAGATAGAGTTAAGGGTATTGATACGTCCGAGATTTGGAGATTTTTTGTACACGGATGCAGAATTTCAGATGATGAAAGAAGATATTTTAATGTTTGGCGAGTTAGGAGCCGACGGAATAGCTGTGGGATGTCTGAAAGCAGATGGGAGTATGGATATGGAACAGATGAGGGCGCTCAGAGAATGTGCAGGACCCATGAAACTTACAATGCACAGGGCGTTTGATGTATGCAGAGATCCTTATGAGGCTTTGGAAGAGGCGGTTGGGCTGGGGATTGATACGATTCTTACCTCGGGGCAGGCAGCAGTATGCACAGAGGGCATAAGGGTCCTTGAGCGGTTGGTTTCCAAGGCAGGGGATCAGATTGAGGTTATGGCAGGCAGCGGGGTGAACGCTGGGGTTATCAGGCAGATGGTGGAGAGGACACATGTGTTGAGTTTTCATATGTCTGGAAAGCAGATGATAGACAGCGGGATGGTATACCGGAAACCGGACATCAACATGGGACTTTCATGTTTTAGTGAGTACAGCATTATAAGAACTGACAAGGAAGAGGTAAAAAAAGCAAGACAGGCACTTTTGGAATCTCTTAAAAAGTACCGGACGGACAGGCAAGATTGTTAAAGCTCTTCATAGATTACTTATAAGGTAACTCTGAAAGGAAGCGAAACATTGACAAAACCTGCATATTATCTCTGGAGATCAGATTTTCAGAATGAAGATGCTTTATTACAGGAGAAAAAGAAATATACCGGTTTGGGTTTCCGGGTTGTAATTTATCGGGACGGGAAAAAGAATATACAAGATGGTCTGAAAGCACTTATCAAAAATAATTATAAGAGTGATTTTTATATTTGAATATAAGATACGGTTCATATTTATATTGTACTAATGATGTAAATCATATAAAGGAGAATATATATGAACGCAGGATATGTAAGGCTGTCAAAAGATGATGATAAACGCAGTTATATTTCTATTGAAAACCAAAAATTGATCATCAGCCAGTATGCTGCTTCGCAGAATTTAGTCGTAGACCGCTGGTATGAAGACGACGGGGTGTCCGGCTATAAATTTGACCGGCCCGGATTTAATAGGCTGATGGATGATCTGGAGAAAGATATTGATTTGGTATTTGTCAAGGATTTTTCCAGACTTGGACGTCACAACGCAAAAGTATTACTGCTGTTGGATGAATTTAAAGAACGCAGGAAACGCCTGATAGTGATTGATGATAATTATGATTCCTGCTCGCCGGATGATGATGTGATAGGAATTAAAACGTGGTATAATGAAAAATATGTGAAAGATACCAGTAAGAAAATCCGGCGTGTTCTGGGAGCGCGCCAAAAAGAGGGAACACTTCTGACACATGTACCATTTGGGTATAAGAGAAATGAAAAGAATAAAGAGATTATTGAAATCGTACCAAATGAAGCAGAACAGATAAAACAGATCTATGAACTCTATATGCAAGGTTTGGGATATAGAAAAATAGCTGCGTACCTGACAGAACATTTTATTCCTACACCGTCTGCTGCCCGTCATGAGCGAGAACTTTCTGAAGGCAGGATAAGTAAAAGGAGGGTGGTTTTGGAATGGTCTGACAGTATGGTAAAGAGTATATTGGACAATGATTTTTATATTGGGACTTATCGTCTCCATAAACGCGCAAGAGCCGCGGTGCATGGAAAAGACAAACGGGTTCCGAAAAAAGAACAATATATTTTTGAGAATCATCACGAGCCTGTTATTGATAAAATGACTTTTGAACTGGTGCAGGATATGAAGACAAAACGCGTAAAAACAAATTACCGTGGGAGCCACAGACCGTGGATGGGAACAAAAACTGCCAATCCCTTTGGAACATGTCTGTTCTGCAAAGATTGCGGAAGCCGTCTTACGCCTATTGTCCGTAAAACGTCCGGCAGAGAACGAAAATATTATATTTGCAGTACTTATAATACAAAGGGTAAAAGATATTGCCGGAAAGCACATCTGATTGAAGAGAACGATTTGATGAAAGATATGATAAATTATATCCGTCTTTGCCGTGATTCTTTGTGTGAGATGATTGCTGCCTATGATCTGAAAGATTTCGGGATAGAAAAAAAATCTGCAGAAGAGGAGAGGGCAGCAGTCAGGGAAATGATCGAAGGTCAGAAAAGGCAGTTAAGATCTTTGTTTGCTCAAAAAATCAAGGACTTGGCTTTTCATGGGGGAAATCAAGAATTGATCGCGGAGGGATATGATTCTTTGCAGAATGATATTTTGGCGCGTATTCATTCGTTAGAACAGCAACTACAGGAGCTTTCCGAGTCCGTATCTGAAACGGCAAACGTAAAGAAAAAGCTGACAACTGCTCTTGAGGTTATTGATGAGATCATAAAAAACGGAACGTTGAACAGAAAAGATATAGAAATTCTTATTGAGAAAATCGAGGTCGATGAAAGTGGCCTGCCCGAAATCGGGTTAAAATACGGTATTACCGCATTTATACAATATAGTCCCGCAGAGGCATTAAATCGGAGTGAGAATGAGATCATCCTGAAAGTTATGAAGTTAATATACGAAGATAACCGCGGCTTTATCTCTGCAAGGTATTTGTCGGCGAAACTTACGGAAGCAGGATATTTGAAGTCGAAGAAAGCAGTCCTGCCATATATTCGCCTGATGATAGAAAAGGGACTGGCAGAACCGGCGGAGGATCCGCTTAGACCTTATTTGATCATCAAAACAAAAGAGGAGATCAAGGAACTGATTGCAGACTTTCAGAAGTGTGTATTTTCTAAGGTGGGTTATGAACCAGATTTACATGATAATGAGGCAGGCAGGCGGTATGCCGGAAATGGTATTTGAGTATATCCTGAAACAAAATAACATTGACCCGCAGAAGGATGTAAAAATTGATCAAAGTATTGATTTTGGCGCGACAGCAGCGGCATTTTCCGGAGGACAGGGGGATTTTAGCGTAGAGTTTGAACCATCTGCAACTGCACTTGAAAAGGAGAAGGAAGGTTATGTAGTGGCATCTCTTGGAACAGACAGCGGATATGTTCCTTATACCGCCTTTTCGGCAAAACAAAGCTATATCAAAGACAACCCGGAGGTAGTTCAGGGATTCACCAATGCGCTGCAAAAGGGTATGGATTATGTACAGTCTCATAAGCCGGAAGAAATTGCCGCAGCTATAGAGCCGCAATTTAAAGAGACGGACCTTGATACGATCACAACAATTGTGAACCGTTACTATGAGCAGGATACATGGAAGGATAACCTGGTGTTTGAAAAAGAGAGCTTTGAACTTCTCCAGGATATTTTAGAAGAGGCAGGAGAACTTGCAAAGAGAGCGCCTTATGAAGATCTTGTAAATGTGGAATTTGCGCAAACTGCAAAGGAATAGGCCTGAGCAAAACGTTAGGTGTTATTATTTTAAAATATATAAATGAAGCCGGGGAGAGATCTTCCGGCTTTATTTACTGTACAGGGGCGCGGCTGCTGTGTTTTGGACTTTTATCTTCATGAGACGTGATTTTTCGAAAGAGAATATTATTTGCTTGTCTGAAAGATGTATGTTATGATTGAAAATGAAAAACAGAGAGCTGATGGCTGCCGGCGCAGCCGACGGACATTGGATGAAAGCTAGGTATCTCTAGCTTTTTTATGTGTAATTTACATGAAAAATGAGGATTTTGCAGGAGGATCGTTTGTCTTGCCTGCCGGTTGATATGGCAGGGAAATGGAGGTACAGCATGTTGAAACTATTGATAGCAGATGATGAAAAAACAATTTGTTTTTTGATTGCCCGGTTATTGGACTGGAAGAAGTTAGGATTTGAAATCATCGGGATGGCATATACGGGAGTAGATGCATTTGAAATGATCAAAAAAGAACAGCCTGATGTTATTATATCCGATATTCGTATGCCGGGTTATGATGGCATTGAGCTGATAAAAAAGACGAAAGAGGCGCAGATTGAAGCTGAATTTGTTATGATCAGTGGTTTCAGGCAGTTTGAGTATGCCCAGAACGCCATGAAATATGGCGTTAAGTATTATCTTCTAAAACCCATAGAGGAGGATAAATTATTAGAGATCGCGCAGGAGATCAGGGAAGCGATATTGGATAAAAGAGCGCATGATACTTACGAAAACAACCTGAGGTTGGAGATTAAAGCGACGAAGGATAAGATGAAAAAAAAGTTTTTGACTTCTATGATCTGGGGACAGGATAAAAAGGAAGAAGGCGTTGACAGAGACAGCATAAACAGAGAATACAGTACAAGATTCGAAGAAGGTGTTTTTCAGGCTGCGTTTGTTAAGATAGATACTGGCGGGGAAGAGGGAGAGAGCATTGGTTCGATAGTAAAAGAACTGGAAAAATATACCGGTATTTTGGGAAAGGTATGTAAAGAGCATATCACTACAGATATGAATTCCGGAATCATTACTTTATTTAACTATAAGATAGAGCAGGAGAATCTTGTTAAGAAAAAGATAGAGGAATTGTATGAGAATATCAAAAAGTATGTGGACCGGTTTGAAGGGTTTTCTGTGGTTATAGGAGTGGGACAGAAGATGAATAATTTTTCTGAGTCCAGTCTCTGTCTTAAGACTGCTGTGGATGCGATCAAATATAGGATACAGATCGCAGATACAGGGATTATATATTTAGAGAATTATCATTTTGATTCGTACAATATCGAAGCGGTTGTAACAGAAAAGAACAAGCAGGGCTACATTTCCAAAATAGTTTCCGGAGATATAAAAGGAGCGCAGGAATGTGTGGCATCGACACTGAGGAGGATCAAGTTTTCATATGAAAATTATTCGCCGATCCTGTTTTTTGATGTTCTGATCATTTATGTGGACCTGCTGGCAGACTACTGTAAACAGCATTTAGATAACCTTGACTATGAAAATAGTTTTAAAAAATGGAATGTCAGAGTTGATAATACGAAACGGGAGAGACAGCTTCTTTCAGTGACAGAAGATCTGATAAAAGAGATCCTTGAATATCTGGATGAAGAAAAGAAGCAGAAAGACATCAAACCGATCCGGATAGTAAAAGAATACATCGAGAGCAATTATATGCAGGAAATCAGTCTTAACCAGTTAGCGGAATTGGTGGAGATGAATGCGTCTTATTTAAGTTCTGTATTTAAGAAAGAGACAGGTATGACTTATTCGGAATACTTGATACAATGCAGGGTAAAACAGGCGAGCCGCCTCTTAGTGGAGACGGGTTTGAGCGTCAGTGAGATTGCTTATCGCTCTGGGTATCAGGATGCAAGATATTTCAGCAAACAGTTTGCAAAGCAGGTAGGCCTTAAACCGTCTGAATATAGAAAGCTATATTCATAAAGAAGGGAAAATATGCAAAGAAGAAAATATTCGTCAAAAAATATGAAAAAATTCATGATAACAGGCATGGTTGTGTGGCTGCTGTTAATGACCGGAAATATTATTCTGGTCATTTGCACTCCAAAGCACACATTACTGGATATTTTAATGATTTTGTCAGAGCTTGTAATAGGCATTATATATTTTTTTTGGTTTTACAGAGATATTTATCTGCCGAATCTCAGACTTACGTGGCAGATCAAAGAACTGAATCATGGACAGATGAAAGATGATGATATGATACAAGAGATCGTAAGCATTATTTCATCTCTGGATTCTATAGCCCTTAAAGAGAAAAATGCCGAAATTCTTGAGAAGAATGCTGAGATCAATAATCTTCAGGATCAGATAAATCCCCATTTTTTATATAATACGCTGGAAGTAATACGTGGGGAGGCATTACTGAATGGAGAGGAGAAAATTGCGGGGATGACGTTATCCCTTGCGAACTATTTCAGGTACAATATCAGCCGAAAAGAAACATTTGTATATCTGAAGGATGAATTGAAGAATGGAATGAACTATTTTAATATACAAAAGACCAGATTTGGAGATAAGATATCCTGTGAGATCATATATCATGATATTGAAGAAAGTCTGGTGAGTAATTGTTATATCCCTAAGCTGATCCTGCAGCCAGTCATTGAAAATGCTATTTACCATGGACTGGAGATGAAGATGGGGGCGGGAAAGATTACAATACATATTACGGCAACAAAATCAAGTCTTAAGATTAATGTCGCGGATGACGGAATGGGGATGACACAGGAAAAGGTGGATGAGCTCAACTGTGATCTGGATGACAGAAATGAGGATAATCTGTCCAGAGAAAACACAAAGCGCCACAATGGAGTCGCGGTAAAGAATATAAGAAAAAGATTAAAGCTTTATTGGGAAGAAAAGGCGTATATGGTGGTTGTCAGTGAGCTGGGAGTCGGCACGCAGGTGCATATATCTATGCCGCTCATATATCAGATTGAGGAATACATGAATTAACGATGAAAAATGATGTTTTATTAATGAAAGATATTACAAAAGAAAAAGCGCGAAGCAGAGTGTTAGACCATTTTTTTATGGAAATCTTAAGCGGAGAGATCATAAATCTGATCGGGCTTGAAGGCAGTGGGAAAGCGGAAATATATTCGGTTTTATTTGGCGATGAGAGCATTGATGAGGGGAAAATATGGTTTACAGGCAAATATTATGAAAAGGGGAAGATACTGCCGGTTGAGAAGTTGAATGGAATATTTTTTATCGGCAATCAGGAGCTGATCATACCGAATCTGAGTGTGGCTGAAAATTTATATATCATTGAAAAGATCAATTATTTTCAGTTAAGTGTATCAAAAAAGAAAATGATCCAGCAGGCTAAAAGATTGTTCGAGTCATTTGGCATTGAAATCGCGCCGGAAAAAAAGGCAATAAAGCTCAGCAGGTATGAGTGTTATGTTCTACGTCTGATGCGTGCGTATGTAAAACGCGCCAGATTGATCGTAGTTGATGATATACTGGAGGATTGTTCGTTTGACAGGATCGATCAGATCATAGGTATATTAGAGCGGTTCAAAGAAGAAGGAGTATCCATATTATGGATTAACAGTTATCCGGATTCTATTACTGAGATATCAGATAAAATTATGATAATCCGTCAGGGCAGAAATGGCATGATGTTCTATAAGAAAGAGTATGATAAACAGAAGCTTTTAGAATGTCTTGCAGGACAGAAGAAATCTCAGGAGTCAGAAGAGGGACATTGCGCGGCAGCAGGTAAAGTCATTTTCCGGGCAGATCATATACAAAACGAATATTTTGACGATCTGTCTTTTGACTGCAGGAAAGGAGAGATACTCGGAATATATGATTTTCAGGACAAATTCAGCAGAGAGTTAAGAAGGCTGCTGCTTGGACGCAGATATTACAAGGGGAATCTGATTATTGACGGCTCGGTATATAAGGCAGATTCGGAATATAAATTAGTAAAGAACCATATCGGTGTTGTAGATGGAGAGCAATATCAGTCGCTTATTTTTCCTGATCTTTCTGTGCGTGAGAATATGGAGATGGCAATCTATAAAAAGACAACCATGTTCGGGTGTTTTATCAATGGAAGAGTCAAGAAATACCTTGATAAGATCGGGATGGAAATCTGTGAAAATACACGGATCAATCAGGAAATGGGAAGTGTGAGCAGAAGGGATGCGATGCAGATCATATACCATAGATGGCAGCTTGCAAATCCCAAAATCCTGTTTTGTTTCCAACCATTTTTAAGGCTGGATGCCGTATCAAGACGGCAGCTTGAGATCCTGCTGCTGGAGTTTAAGAGGAAAGGAACGTGCATAGTGCTTGGCAGCGCGGACATTTCTCATCTGATGCCTTTCTGTGACCGGATGATAGTGATAGAGCATAACCGGATCGTCAGAGAAGTTGACAGGAAGAAGTTTTCTGAGTATTTCCAATAAAAATACACATATTCCAAAATCTCCCGCATTGTTGTGTATGTTCATAGTGGTTATAATATGGTCATCAATAACCTAAAGGAGGAAGAAGAAATGAAAACAGTGTGGAAAAAAGCAGCAGCATTAGTTATGGTTTTGATGATGGTCTGGTCATTGGCCGGATGCGGCAGTTCCGGGGGAGGGGAATCTTCTGAGACAACAGAATCAAAGGATGATTCAAAGAAGGTAAAGATTGGTTTTGTTGTCAGTGATATGTCAGACGCGTTTTTCGCTCATCTGGTACAGAATATGCAGGCAGATGCAGAGAAGAAAGGTGTAACTCTCACTGTAAAGGAATGTCCGGAGATCAGTGATAAGATCACTGGTATCGAGAACTTTGTAGAGGCAGGATGTACAGCTATCATCTGTCATGTTACGGATGCGGATGCTCTCAAAGATGCAGCGGCAAATGCAGAGAGTGCAGGTGTTAAATTTATCTCATATGATTCAGACATCGAAGGTACATCCGGATTTATCGGAATTGACAATCATGAGTATGGATACGCGATCGGGAAAAACGCGGCAGAATGGATCAACGAGAATTTTAAAGAGTCTGAAAAAGCTAAAGTAGGCGTGTGTAATTATCCGGATTATCCGTTTCTGGTAACAAGGGAAGAAGGCATTTTAGATGCGTTAAAGGAACTTGCGCCAAGCGCTGAGGTTGTAGTAACAGCAAAAGCCGGATATACTCCGGAGGGTGTGGATGTCGGAGATGCATGGGTGCAGTCTAATCCTGATCTGAATGTAGTTGTCGGAATCAATGATGCCGGAGTATTAGGAGTTTATGAGTCTTTCAAATCTGCAGGTATCAAAGGCGATAAATTAGGAATGTTTGGAGGAGATGCAGTTGATGACGCTTTGGCAGCATTGAAAGAAAATGGCGTGTTTAAAGCAACAGTTACTACCAATATGCTGCTCCATTCGGACTATTTTATTGATATGGCAATTGAATTGACAGAAAATGGAAAGTTGGATGAAAGAGAAGTCTTGTTCCCGCTTGATCCGATAACCCCAGACAATGTTGAGGAATATATTGCAAGTCAGGAATAGAGAGGACACAGATTAATGGTATAGATTGTATGCTATACCATTAATTTTTTGGAAGCAATGGATTATGGGTGAGGTGAAGACTTACATATGGATAATATATTAGAAATAAAAAATGTTACGAAAAGATATCCGGGCGTAGTAGCATTAGATAACATCTCTTTTTCGGTAAAAGAAGGAGAGGTCCATGCATTAGTAGGTGAAAACGGTGCAGGAAAATCAACACTGATAAAGATCATTACAGGCGCGATAAAGCCTGACGAGGGAAGTATCATATACCAGGGAAAAAGCTACACAGAATTGAATCCGATCTTGTCAGGACAGATAGGGATAGAAGCGATATATCAGGAGTTCAATCTTGCTCCTTCATTGTCGGTAGAAGAAAATATCTATATGGGAAATAAAGTAAACGAAGGTTTATTTATAGATAAGAAGAAGCTGACGAATAAAACAATGGAAGTTTTGGAGTCGCTGAACGCAGATATTGATCCGGGGACAAAGATCAGGGATCTGACAGTTGCTTACATGCAGTTGGTAGAGATATCAAAAGCACTGGCTAAAAACGTAAAGTTATTGATCATGGATGAGCCGACGGCTCCGCTTACAGATAATGAAGTAGAGATTCTTTTTAAATTAGTAAAAAATCTGAAAGAAAAGGGTGTATCTGTTATTTATATATCCCACCGGATGGATGAGATATTTGAATTGTGCGACAGGGTAACGGTTATGCGTGACGGTCAGGTAATAAAGACAACGGACATACAGGATACTACAAGGAATCAGTTGATCTTTGATATGGTGGGGCGTGAGCTGACCGAAACATATCCTCCAAGAACTCCCAAATATGGGGAGAAGCTATTAGAGATAAAAAACATCGCCGGACCTTCCAATGCGGAGACGTCCTTTTATGTAAGAGAGGGGGAGATCGTAGGAATAGCCGGTCTGGTGGGGGCCGGAAGGACAGAGATTGCAAGACTGATCATTGGCGCGGATAAGAAATACTCTGGAGAAGTCTATGTAAAGGGAGAAAAAGTTTCGATCCATTCTCCTAAAGATGCTATAGAAAAAGGAATTGCCTATGTTTCTGAGGATAGGAAGAATCAGGGAGTATTGCTGAAGATGTCAATCCGGTGGAACATTACTCTTCCGATCTTAAGAAGATTGTCCCGATTTATATTTATTGATGCAAAAAAGGAAAATGAATGTGTCAATGAGTATAAAGACGCATTACGGATCAAGACTCCGACGATCAATCAGTTAGTAGGGAATCTCTCCGGCGGAAATCAGCAGAAAGTGGCAGTTGCTAAATGGCTGGCGAGTAAATCAAAGATATTGATCCTCGATGAGCCTACACGAGGGATTGACGTGGGAGCAAAGCAGGAAATCTATGAGCTGATCAATAAACTGACGGAAGAAGGACTGGGAATCATCATGATATCTTCAGAGATGGAAGAGATTATGGGGATGTCTGACCGTATGCTGGTGATGGCAGAAGGCAATATTGTAGGAGAACTTCAAAAAGAAGATTTTTCACAGGATAAGATTCTTAAGTATGCATCGAACATTACGACTTAGGAGGAGCGTAAAATGGATAAATTGAAAAATTTTATAAAACAGTATTTTGTATTAGTAATATTATTATTTTTGATTATATTATTTGGCGTGCTGCAGCCAGAGTCTTTTTTAACAATGTCTAATTTGTTTACTGTAGTCCGCCAGTCTTCTATTATGGGAATTGCGACGATCGGACTGTTATTTGTTATGATAGCGGGCGGAATTGATCTGTCTCTTGGTTCGGTTATTTCCCTTCAGTCTGTATTAGTGGCTGTTCTGCTGACACAGGCGCAGCTGGGGCTGATTCCGGCATATCTTACAGGACTGCTTGTGGCAACACTGATCGGTCTGGTCACAGGTATCATTATTGTTAAAACGAATATTTTTCCGATGATCGGAACACTGGCGCTGCAGATCATATTGCAGGGGGCGGCGTATCTGATATGCGGAGGAATGCCGGTATCCAATCTGCCGGATGGAGCAAAGGTGGTAGGACAGGGCTATGTAGGAAGCATTCCTCTGCCGGTGATTTTATTTATTATAGTAATTGCTATTGCAGCAGTTATTTTAAACCGCACTTATATAGGGAGACATTTTTATGCTGTCGGAAGTAATGAAGAAGCGGCAAGACTATCCGGGATCAATACGGGAAAATTAAAAGTCGCGACTTACGCCATCGGGGGATTTTTATCCGGACTTGCAGGAATCATTATGCTTGCAAGGATTAGTTCCGGTCAGCCTACAGCAGGAAAGAATATGGAAATGGACTGTCTGACAGCGGCGGTTATCGGCGGAGTCAGTCTGACCGGCGGTGAAGGGCGCATTTCTACAGCAGTATGCGGAGTACTGATCATCGGTGTACTGACTAATGGAATGACGATTTTAAATATCAGTGAATATTACCAGCTGATCATCAGAGGATGTATTTTCCTTGGGGCAGTATGCTTAGACGGAATTCAAAAACAGCTTGCCGGGAAGAAAAAAGTAAGGAAGGCGGTTTAGTATGGAGATTTATAGAAAATTTTTACAGCCTGAATATGGAGAAGCGGCGCCGGAAGTGAATATTATGGATCCCCAGATCATGGATATGGAGCATCGGAAAGAATGGAGAATCCAAAGCGATTACGAATCAATAGCAGCGATGACGGCGGCTTATCAAAAGTGTGCTTGCTACCGGGATGTCATGACAGTACAAACAGAGGATACTCTGTGCCGGTGTGAAGACAGAGAGTTTCGTGTCAGAGTTTATATTCCCGGTAAAAGAAAGACGTATCCGGTAGTCATATTCTATCATGGCGGCGCGTTTTCTATGAACAGTATTGAGGTATATGAGTATGTCCATCGGTATCTTTCATATTACGGGGACATGATAGTTGTAGCGCCGGATTATCATCTTGCGCCGGAATATAAATTCCCGAAAGGACTAGAAGAGGCATACAGCACACTTGTATGGACAGAAGAGAATATAAAAGGCTATGGGGGTGATCCTGCGGATATCAGTGTATGCGGGGACAGTTCCGGCGGAAATTTCGCGGCTTCAGTATCTATGATGGCAAGGGACAGGAAAGGTCCCGCGATCAGCCGGCAGATATTATATTATCCGTTGGTGACAAACATAGAAGAAGAGATGACGGATTCTGAGAAGCGTTATGGTAAAGGATATTTTCTTGAGTATAACTGCATGGAAGATCCAATGGCTCTGTATTTTAACAGCGAAGAGGAGAAGAAGGACCCGCATGCCTCGCCCCTTCTTGCGGAAAATCTGTCAAAACTGCCGCCGGCATGTTTTATATCGGCAGAGTGTGACCCATTGCTGGATCAGGGACTTATGTATGCGGCAAAGCTTGAAGATGCCGGTGTTAAAGTAGAGTATCATATCATGAAAGGTATGGTACATGGTTTTATTAACTGGACATACGGAAAAACATTTGAAGCACTCAATCATGCGGTACAGTTTGTGCGCAGAAAAGATTTGTAAATAGATACAGGAGGGATCATATGTCAGTATTTCAAGAACTAACAGATTACATAGATACAATTGCCATTGTAAATACACATTGTCATAAGCTGCCTGAAAAATCAGGATTCCCAAACGGACTGAAAGAATTAGTTGAGAATTCTTATCTGGGATGGTGTCATCGTACATGGGATGGAACGAGGGAAGCAGCGGCAGAGTTTGTAAGAGGACTGAGACATAATTCCTATTTTTTCTGGATTGAGAAAAGTCTGCAGAAACTTTTGGGTACAGATCAAAGGCTGAATGAGGAGACATACTTCTGGTTTGAGAAAAGCCTGAGAGAATTTTCTGATTCTATGGCGTCAGATGACGATTTTCTGCGCAAAGTATGTCACTATGATAAGATCGTTCTGGATGGTTATTGGGAACCGGGGACAGATCTTGGAAATGCTGAGTTATATACTCCTACTTACCGGATCAATCAGTTTCTGTTCGGATACAGGACGGATACAGTCGATGATAACGGCAATAATCCGTTCCAGGTATACGGATGGCCAAAGGATATGGACTTTCAACAGTATCTGGATAGGATAGAAGAGACCATCAAAGAAAAAATGGCACAAGGATGTGTTGCTTTAAAGTCTTCGCTTCCGTATGACCGTTCTATCCATTTTCTGGAACGGTCATATGAAGAGGCAGAAAAAGGATATCATAACGAGAATGCAGAACAAGAGGATATTGTCGCGTTTCAGGATTATATCTATTTCCATATCTGCAAGATTGCGGCAAAATATGATATTCCGTTTCAGAATCATACCGGACTTGGAAAACTGGAAGGAAGTAATGCGATGCTGCTCAGAGAAGTGATCAGCAAAAATCCTGAAACCAGATTTGTGCTGTTTCATGGAAGTTTTCCGTGGACAGATGATGCTTTGGCATTGATCCATAATTATTCAAATGTGTATGCTGATATTTGCTGGCTGCCTAGCATTTCTACAAGTACAGCGGTTTATTTTCTAAAACAGTTATTGGAGACAGGAAAGGCGGATGCGATCACATGGGGATGTGATTCATGGACAGTGATTGAAAGCTATGGGGCATATCTGGCAGGACGTTACGCAGTGGCAAAGGCATTGTCAGAGATGATTGAAGATGGGTTTATGACACTCTCAGAAGGAAAAGAAGCAGCAGAAAACATATTCCGCAAGAATGCGAAGAGAATCTATAGTGTATAGAAACATAGGACGGACCATCCGGTGGGTGGTCCTGTTTTTTTGGTCTTTGAATACGGTGTTGAAGGAATGGAAATTCTCAGGGCATTGTGTTATGATAAGGCTGGACATTAAAAAAGTATGAAAAGTGTTGAGATAGAAGGAGAAGTACCGATGGAAGGCAGAGTTCTTATATTTGCTGGTACAACAGAAGGGCGCAAGCTTTCGGAATATTTAAAAGGACATGCTGTGCGTGTCCATATTTGCGTTGCGACGGAGTACGGCAGGAGCCTTTTGCCGGAGGGCGGGACCGTTACGGTTTCCCATAATAGGATGGATGTGGTACAGATGGAGAGTCTGATACAGGAATTTTGTCCGGATCATGTAGTGGATGCCACACACCCTTATGCCTATGAGGCGACGCGTAATATACAGGAAGCGTGCAGGGTATGTAAAAGCAGGTATTATCGTCTGATCAGGGAAAGCTGCAGGGCGGACGGGTGTATTTATGCGGCGGACATTGAGGAAGCTGTCGCGTTTTTAAGCGGCACTAAAGGAAATATACTGGCTGTTACAGGAAGTAAGGAACTTACGGCATATACGAAATTAAAGGACTATAAGGAGCGGCTTTATACAAGAGTCCTGTCAGTGGCAGGGGTTGTAGAAAAATGTGAACAGCTTGGTATCAGGGGACGTCATCTGATCTGCATGCAGGGGCCTTTTTCTGTGGAAATGAATACAGCAGTATTAAAAGAGTATGAGATTGACTGGTTTGTCACAAAAGAGTCCGGCAAGGCAGGAGGTTTTCCTGAGAAGTACGAGGCGGCAAGGCGGGCAGGCGCTAAACTTGTTGTGATTGGAAGGCCAGAGAAAGAGGAAGGTTATACATTAGAGGAGATGTACGCTTTTTTGCGGGAAGAAATTGGGCTGACGGCAAAGCCTCATTGGGTGCAGAGGAAGATAGCATTGATCGGAATTGGGACAGGTGATCAGGATTATTTCACGATGAAAGCGATGCAGATCTGTAAAGAAGCGGAGATTATCATTGGGGCCAGGCGGGTCGTCATGGCCGCGGCTTTTGACGGGCAGGATGCATTTTTTGAATACCAGGCGGCAAATATTGTAGATCATATTAAGAAACATCCGGAATATAAAAGGATCGCGGTTGTATTCTCAGGGGATACAGGTTTTTACAGCGGGGCAAAAAGACTGCTGTCGGCATTTCAGGCAGATGAAGAGCTAAGATCCGGATTAGATATAGAAATTGTCCCTGGGATTTCTTCCGCTGCGTATTTTTGCGCAAAGCTTCATATTACATGGGAGGATGCACAACTTGTCAGTGTGCATGGCAAAAAAGGATATGTGATATCTGCAGTCCGGGATCATAAAAAGACGATTGTGCTTATGGGAGATGCAGAAGGTATCAGGAAGCTCGGCACGGATCTGGCAGAGTACGGTTATGGTGATCTTACAGTCTGCGTGGGAGAATCACTTTCTTACGATGATGAGAAGATCACATGGCTTGAGGCAAGAAAATTGTGTGATTATAATGGTACGGATCTGGCAGTTTTATATATTTATAACCCGGAGGGAGGAAGATGTGGGATAAGCGGGCTGCCAGATAAAGCATTTGTCAGGGGAAAGGTCCCTATGACGAAAGAAGAAGTGCGCAGTGTCAGTCTTTTAAAGCTTTGTCTTAAGAGAGATTCCATTGTCTATGATATAGGGGCAGGAACTGGTTCTGTGGCTGTAGAAGCGGCAGTGTATGCGGCAAAGGGAGAAGTCTTTGCCATAGAGACAAAGGAAGAGGCAGTAGCGCTGACCCTTAAAAACAAAAGAATGTTTAAGACGGATAATCTGGTGATCATACAGGGGGAAGCGCCAGAGGCATTAGAAGGACTTCCAATGCCTGACAGTGTATTCATAGGCGGCAGCGGGGGCAGGCTTAGGGAGATTCTTTATAAACTTAAGGAAGTTCTTTGGAAAGCAGCAGACAGCTGCGCGAAAATAAAGGTTGTCATAAATACAGTCACTCTCGAGACTTTATCTGAGGCAACGCAGTGTCTTAATGAAATGAAACAAGATGTGAGAGTCAGGATAGAGGAGGAAGAGACTGTGCAGTTATCATCAGCAAGGGCGAAAAATATAGGCAGTCATCATTTGATGATGGGGCAGAATCCTATATTTATCATAAGCTTTCAAATGGTATGTAAAAAATAGCAGCAGAGGATGTGAAGACAGAGTGAAAATAAATATTCCGAGAGTCTTGATTACGGCAGAAAAGAGCGGGGCGGGTAAGACAGTGATCACTTGCGGGATCCTTCAAGTGTTGAAGCGGAGAGGACTTAAGATTACTGCGTATAAATGCGGACCGGATTATATTGATCCTATGTTTCACAGAGAAGTGCTGGGAATTCCAAGCTATAATTTAGATACATTTCTCTGTGGGAGAAAGATGGTGCAGGAAATCCTGATCCGTCACAGTATGCCAGAAAAACAGATATCAGGAGGACAGTTATCGGTTATCGAAGGGGTTATGGGATATTATGACGGCCTTGGAGGGATCACCCATGAAGCAAGTACTTATGATGTAGCTGTCGCGACAGATACGCCGTCTGTTCTGGTGGTGGACGGTAAAGGGGCAAGCGTGTCAATGGTCCCTTCTATTCAGGGATTTCTTAATTACCAGGATAAAAGATCAAAAAACAGTCATATTCAGGGAGTTATCCTAAACAGAGTATCTCCTGTACTGTATGAGAGACTTAAGGGAATGATTGAAGAAGAGACTTCTGTGCGTGTATATGGATATGTTCCGGAGATTAAGGGAGGATTGCTTGAAAGCCGTTATCTGGGGCTGAAGATGCCGAAAGAGACAAGGGAGATCGAGAAAAGGCTTGAGGAACTTGGAGATATATTAGAGAAATCGTTAGATATTGACGGGCTGATTAAGCTGGCAGAAACAGCGCTTCCATTCCGGCAGAAAGGTATTGGAAAAACCGGGAAAGACTCAATTCGGCAATGTGTCCGGGTCGGAGTGGCGTCAGATGAGGCATTCAGTTTTATCTATCAGGATAATCTGGACACATTAGAAGAGATGGGAGCACAGATCGTTCCTTTTTCACCGCTCCATGATACGGATTTTTTTGATGAACTTGACGGGGTGGTCTTATATGGCGGATATCCGGAACTTTACGCAGAGAAACTGAGTGAGAATAAGAGCATGAGGGATCAGATCAGACAGAAGATCCTGGAGGGAATGCCATGTATCGCTGAGTGCGGAGGGTTTATGTATCTTACGGAAAGTATCCGGAATGAGAGAGGGGATATATATCCCATGTGCGGTGCTTTGGCCGGGGAAAGCTTTCATACTCCGGCGCTTAAGCGGTTTGGATATGTGCGGCTTTGCAAAGGAAAAGTGTTTGGGAAAGATGTAGGGGATATTTTTGCCCATGAGTTCCATTATTATGATTCAAAGCAGTGCGGAGAAAGTTTTGAGGCCCGAAAGCCCATGTCAGACAGGACGTTTAGATGTATGATCAGTACCGATACGATACTGGCAGGATTTCCGCATATCCATTATGCAGGAAGTCCAAAGGTGGCGGAGGCATTTATAGAGGTGTGCGGCGATTACCAAAGGAAGAAGCAGGGGAAAGGAAGGGGCAGATAGATGAACCAGTATGAACAGGAGGCACGATTGGAGGCATTGATCCGCAGGATTGAGCCTGTAAGTGAAAGTGCCATGGTACAGGCCCAGAAAAGGTGGGATTCCATAGCAAAGCCGCTTCACAGTCTTGGGAAGCTTGAAACTGCTGTGGTGAGGATAGCGGGGATTTCGCGGAGGGCAGATATTCAGATCGCGAAGAAAGCGTTGATCGTCATGTGCGCGGATAATGGGGTGGTTTTTGAAGGTGTGACCCAGACCGGACAGGAGGTAACAGCGATCGTAGCAGAAAATTTTCTGACCTGTAACAGCAGTGCGGCGATCATGTGTGAGAAGGCGGGTGTTGATCTGTATCCGGTCGATATTGGAATGGTCCGTGATACAAAAGTTCCTGTTCATAAGATTGGGTATGGGACCAGGAATATGGCGAAAGAACCGGCGATGACGAGGGAGGAGGCCATACGCGGGATTCTGACAGGGATTGAGATAGCTGCGGAAAAAAAGGAAGCCGGATATGGGATTTTAGCGACCGGTGAGATGGGAATCGGCAATACGACCACCAGCAGCGCAGTGGCGGCGGTTCTTCTTGAAAAACCGGTTGAGCATGTGACTGGAAGGGGCGCAGGGCTTTCTTATGACGGACTGAAGCATAAAAAAGAAGTGATCGCAAAAGCAATTGTTCTTCATAAGCCTGATAAGACAGATGCACTTGATGTACTTTCCAAAGTAGGCGGATTTGATCTGGCGGGACTTGCGGGAGTATTTTTAGGCGGTGCCATCTATCATATACCAGTGGTGATCGACGGTCTTATCTCGGCTGCGGCTGCGCTTACAGCAGTGAGGATATGCGGCTTTGCGAAGGAATATATGCTTGCATCCCATGTGTCTAAAGAGCCGGGAATGCATATGATTTTAAAAGAGATAGGGCTTGAGGCTCCTCTTGCCTGTGATATGTGTCTTGGAGAAGGAACAGGAGCGGTGGCATTTATGCCTGTGCTTGATATGGCGGTGGAGGTGTACAAAAGAATGAGTACATTTTCAGACAATCAGATTGAAGATTATAAGGAACTGGGGGAGTAGGGATGCTTCATCTAATAACCGGGGGCAGCGGCAGCGGGAAGTCTTCCTATGCAGAAGAGCGGATGCTTTATATTTCCGGACAGACCAGAAATCAGGAAGAGAAAGATCCTTGTGTCTATCTTGCGACGATGAAGCCTTATGGGAAAGAGGCACTTATGAAAATAGAGCGGCATCGGAAACTTCGTGCCAGCAAAGGGTTTGTTACGGTGGAATGTTATAAAGAGTTAGATAGGATCAGGCTTCCAAAAAACAGCGGTATTCTGTTAGAATGCATGTCTAATCTTGGGGCAAATGAACTGTATGGGGAAGATGGCACGCTAAAGAACAGGCATAAGACAGCAAAAAAGATCCTGAAGGGGATAGACCATATCTTAAAACAAACGGAAAATCTGGTGATCGTGACAAATGAGGTGAGTTCGGAAGACAAAGATTACAGCGAAGAGATACTGGAATATATATATCTCATTGGAGAAGTAAATCAGGAGCTTGCCTGTATGGCGGACAAAGTGACGGAGGTTGTGTACGGGATACCTGTGCCGGTAAAAGGATGATGAGAAAGATGTGGAACGGTTTTAAAATTGCATTTTCAATGTATAGCAAGCTGCCTATGCCGAAAAGTGAGTGGAACAGAGAAAATCTATCGTATGCAATGATTTATTTCCCGTGGATCGGTGGATTGATCGGGATGATTACTTATGGAATATTCCTTTTAAAAGGGTGGAGCGCGAATCAGGGAATAGGCGTTTCTGACATCACGTTTACTGTACTTATGGTTATGGTACCTGTATTGATCACAGGGGGGATCCATATGGATGGTTTTATGGATACGCAGGATGCCCTGCACTCTTATCAGTCAAGGGAACGGCGTCTTGAGATATTGAAGGATCCTCATGCAGGCGCATTTGCGATCCTTTCCTGCGCCATGTATTTTTTGTGCTATGTGGGGATCTATGCCTCTCTGACTGAAAGAAGTGTTAAGGCGGCAGCGATCGGATTTCTTTTGTCCAGAACTTTAAGCGGACTGTCTGTTGTTACATTTCCACAGTCGAAGAGGGACGGTCTTGCGGCAACATTTGCGGAAAATGCTGCTAAGAAAAAGGTAAGAGTCATACTGAGCGGCTATCTCATAGTTTTGTGCGCGGCAATTGCGGCTGCGGGCAGGGAAGCGGGGATTGCGGCAATTGCGGCGGCAGGTATGGTATTTTTCTATTATTATAAAATGTCACTTAAAAATTTTGGAGGGATCACCGGAGATCTGGCAGGCTATTTTCTGCAAATGTGCGAAATATTTATGGCTGCTGCTGCCGTGGGCGCGGATATACTGATAGCGAATATAAAGTAAGACGGGATGGGACAAATATGATCATGGTAATCGGCGGCGCGCATCAGGGAAAGCGTGAATATGCAAAAGAGATGTATCCTGATATCGAGTGGATTGACGGAAAAGAATGTAAAGAACAAGAGATATTTAAATGTGAAGGGATTTATGGTTTTCATGAATATATTGCCGGAAGGATGAGAGAAGGGGCAGATTTAGACGGATTTCCTGAAAGACTGTATGTTAAGAATCCGGATATTGTGATAGTAACAAATGAAATCGGATATGGAATCGTGCCGGCGGACGCTTTTCAAAGGGAGTATAGAGAAACAACTGGGAGAATCTGTACAAAACTTGCGGCAAGGGCAGAAGAGGTGCATCGGGTCATCTGCGGGATCGGGACAAGGATCAAGTGATTTCAGGGGCAGAATCATGGAAAGAGATACTATGAAGATATATTTGATCAGACATTCTCTGACAGAAGGGAATTTAAACAAACGTTACATTGGCAAGACGGATGAGCCTCTTTGTCAGGAAGGGGAGCTGCTCCTTAAAGAGCGCCTTACAAATGGTGTGTATCCTGACGCTGACAGGATTTTTACAAGTCCTATGAAACGATGTGTACAGACGGCGCGGATTCTCTATCCGGGACGGGAGCTGACAGTGATTGGTGAGCTTTCGGAATGTGACTTCGGAAGATTCGAGAATAAGAGCTTTGAGGAATTAAAAGATTTGAAAGTGTACCAGCAGTGGCTTAAAAGCGGCGGCATCATGGGATTTCCGGGAGGAGAGAGCAAAGAAGACTTTTCAAAAAGATGCCTTGCGGGGTTTGAGAAGGCTCTTCGGATGTGCGGATGTGATGAAAAGATGACAGATGATGGAAAAAAAGGGGATATCTTTTCTGTGGCATTTGTAGTCCATGGCGGGACAATCATGAGTATTATGGAAAAATATGCTGTTCCATCGGGAAAGTATTATGATTTTCAGATAGGAAACGGAGAGGGTTATGAACTTATTCTGGCAGATGACTTTGCCCCTTGGGGCAGGATTTATTCTCGACTTGATACTGGGAGATCCGGTATGGCTTTACCATCCGGTACGGATGATAGGACGCTTGATCATTTGGACGGAAAGAATTATAAGAGGCTGTCTGCCTGATTCAAAGCGTGCAGAGAGGTGGGGCGGCTGTCTGCTTGTTGTCATAATAGTATCAGTCAGTACGCTGCTGCCTTTTGGGATCCTTTTTTTTGCGTACCAGTGGAATTTTTTTCTGGGACTTTTGACGGAGAGTTTTATGTGCTATCAGATTCTGGCCGTAAAATCATTAAAGACCGAGAGCATACGTGTGTATGCTGCGCTCAAGAAACAAGGGATTATGGAAGGTAGAGCGGCGGTGTCTATGATCGTGGGGCGTGATACAGAGAATCTTACGGAAGAAGGAGTGATAAAAGCTGCAGTGGAGACAGTGGCGGAGAATACTTCGGATGGTGTGATCGCTCCTATGTTTTATATGGCTGTGGGCGGCGCAGTCCTGGGATTTGCATATAAGGCTGTCAATACGATGGATTCTATGGTAGGATATAAGAATGAGAAATATATGTTTTTTGGAACGGCGGCGGCAAGACTGGATGATCTGGTGAATCTGATCCCGGCGCGTATTGCGGCGCTTTTGATGATCGCGGCGGCATTTTTCTGTGGGCTAGACTGGCGGGGGGCGGTCAGGGTCTATAGGAGAGACCGCTTTAACCACAAAAGTCCCAATGCGGCACAGACGGAGGCTGTGATGGCGGGAGCTCTTGGCGTGCAGTTGGCGGGAGATGCGTGGTATTTTGGGAAATTATATGAGAAGCCGGCGATCGGTGATAGTATCCGCGAGATTGGGGCAGAGGATATCAAAGCTTCCCATCGGTTATTGTATGGAACGGCATTTTTGGGGATGATTTTATTTATGGCTGTAAAATGCAGTATAGCGGTTTGTATATTATAGATTGAGTGAGGCTGATGGAAATCAAAAGATTCTATCAAAATAAAAATGGTATGTCAAAAGAAAGGGGCAATGTAATGAATCGGACAATTTACTTTGACAACGGCAGTACTTCATGGCCGAAGGCGCCGGGAGTGGCAGGAGCGATGGCGGAGCTTTTGGAGAATGGCGCGTTCAACATCAACCGTGGAAACTATTCCGGGGCTTACGAAGTGGAGAGCATCGTGCTGGATACGAGAGAACAGCTTGCGAGGCTGTTTGGCGGAAAGGATTCAAGATATATGATATTTACTCCCGGTATTACTTATTCATTGAATTATTTTATCAAAGGCTTTTTAAAGCCGGGAGACCACGTGCTCGTGAGCGGACTGGAGCATAATGCGGTTATGCGTCCGCTAGAGCAGATGAACAGCCGCGGGGTTTCTTATGATATCGTTCCGGTAGACGAAGAGGGAAATCTCGAGGCGGCGAGATTTGATGAACTAATAAAGCAGGATACGAAGGCGGTCATTGTAACTCACGCTTCCAACGTGTGCGGAACAGTTGTACCGATTTGGGAGATTGGAGAAATCTGCCGGAAGAGGGGGCTGTTTTTTGCAGTGGATACGGCCCAGAGCGCCGGGACTATTGAAGTGGATATGAAAGAGTGCGGCATTGACTTTCTTGCATTTACAGGGCATAAGGGACTTTTGGGTCCTCAGGGAATCGGGGGATTTCTTATTTCCGAGAGGCTTAGTGAGCAGATGGAGGCATATATTGCGGGCGGAACAGGAAGCCAGTCAGATTCGCTTTTGCAGCCGGAGAGCCTTCCGGATAAGTATGAAAGCGGAACGATGAATCTTCCGGGGATCATTGGCCTGAATGCCGCTCTTGATTTTCTGGAAAAGACAGGAATGGACGTTATCCATGAAAAGAAGATGGGGCTTACGAAATATTTTCTTGAAAAAGTAAAAGAGATCCCGGAAGTACGTATTGTAGGGAGAAAAGATATCGAAGACCGTGTGGCGGTAGTGTCGCTGGATTTTCAGACTATGGATAACGCGGTGGCGGCATTTGAACTGGAGCAGGAGTATGGGATCATGACAAGAGTAGGACTTCACTGTGCGCCGGTTGCCCATCAGTCGCTTCATACATTTCCGCAGGGAACGGTGAGATTCGCTTTTGGTATGGGAAATACAACGGAAGAGATTGACTGCTGTGTGGAAGGTATTGAGAGGATAGTAAAAAATACATAGATAATATCTATAAATAGCTTGTTGTATAATAATTATCAATTAGTAAATGTAAGGAATCCATAGATTGTAAGCCGTAAAGATGTTACACTGAGTATAGATGTTTTACACAAAAAATGTTTTACTTAAGGAGGAAAAATTGGTATGGCTGACAATCACAAAATGTGGGAAGAATTGGGGATGAATCTGGAGCTTCATGACCAGTTGTGCGAGGTGCTCCCGCAGGCGTTTGGAGATGTTTTTTTGTCACAGGAGAACAGACCGGAGGGAATGGATTATTATAACATGGTCGTAGCGGATATTCATGGTATCCGGCCGGCAGAGCTGATTGAGCATCAGAAGAAGGGCGGGAAGGTATTCGGAACATTCTGCGTCTACGTTCCGGATGAGGTTATCTTCGCGGCTGATGCAATTGCGACGGGACTTTGCGGAGGTTCTCAGTTCTGGGTTCCGGGCGGCGAGAAAGTTCTGCCGACGAATACATGTCCATTAATCAAGGCTTCCGTGGGTGCAAGGCTTGACCGTACTTGTCCGTTCTTTCGGATCGCAGATATGTACATCGGAGAAACAACCTGTGATGGCAAGAAGAAAGCATGGGAGATTCTTTCAGAGGATGTTCCGGTTCACGTAATGGATCTTCCGCAGATGAAGCGCGCGAAGGATGTAAAGGCATGGGCAGAAGAGATCGAGGCGCTGAAAGAGAAAGTAGAAGAATTTACTGGCAATACTGTAACAGCTCAAAAGCTGTCAGAGAGCATCAAACTGATCAATGCTAAGAGAAAGGCATTATCAAGACTTTATGACTGCCGCAAGAATGAGACGCTGCCGATCAGCGGTACAGACGCACTTGTTATCTCACAGATTGCGTTCTATGACGATCCGGCAAGATTTACCCAGATGACCAATAAGCTCTGTGATGAGCTGGAACAAAGGATTAAGGATGGGGTAAGCGTAGTTCCGGCAGGTACAAAGCGTATTATGCTGACAGGAACACCTCTTGCAATTCCGAACTGGAAGCTGCATAATATTGTAGAGACCAGCGGCGCGGTTGTTGTTTGTGAAGAGATGTGTACAGGAACCCGCTATTTTGAAAATTATGTGGATGAGAGCAAGGAGACGGTGGAAGATCAGATCACAGCCATCGCAGAGCGATATATGGGCATCAACTGCGCGTGCTTTACACCGAACCATGCAAGAATTGATGATATTCTTCGTCTGGCAAAGGAATACAAGGTTGACGGTATCATTGATGTGAATCTTAAGTTCTGCGGCCTTTATGATACAGAGGGATATTTTGTAGAACGTGCCATGAAAGAAGCAGGGATTCCGGTACTTGGGATCGAGACAGATTATACGGACAGCGATGCGCAGCAGCTTCGTACAAGAGTCAGCGCATTTGTGGAGATGCTGAATAACTAAGTAGAGAGAGGATTTTGTTATGCGAAAGATTCAGCATTATGTGTTGTTTCCTAACCATGATAATGGAATGCGTCTATATAAAGAGTTAAAAAAACTGGGGGTTTGGGCAGTGATTGCCCCAACCCCCAGAAGTGCGAGCAAATGCTGCGGGATTTCTCTTATGATAAATGAGGAGGATATTGATGTCATTAAAGAGTGCGTTTTGGAGCAGGGAATCGAGATCCTTAAGATTGCCGCGGTAGAGAAAGACCTGAATCCCCACAGGGACAGGTATTGTTGATGTTATTTAGAAAATATTATGTTTTTTTGTTGCCCTTTTTTAGATTAGAAGATTATATTTATAATCAGATTAGGAATGCGGTGGGAGGGTAATATGAAAAAGAAAGTTTTGATCGCAGCGGTTGGGATTTTTCTTTATGACGGGGGAAACTCTTATCAGATTGAAACAGACCAGAGAGGAAATGCCAGAAATAAAGAAGAGCAGGATATGATTGGAAATCATGCGGAGAATGTCCGAATATTACTGGAAAAGGCGAAAGGAATGTGGGAAGATGAATTATGTAGGGATTGATATAGGTTCAACAGCGTCAAAGGTGGCGGTAATCGGGGAAAAGGAGATGAAGTTTGTACTTCCGACGGGTTGGAGCAGCAAGGAGACGACGACGCTTATCCGGGAAAAGCTCCTTGCGGACGGAGTGGATGTGGGCAACGATGAGACAAAGGTCGCGGCCACCGGGTACGGCAGGATTGCCGTTGATTTTGCGGATTATGTCATCACAGAGATTACCTGCCATGCCAGAGGCGGCAGGGAGATGGCCGGGGATGAGTGCACGATCATCGACGTGGGCGGTCAGGATACGAAGGTGATCTTAGTATCCGAAGGTATGGTGCAGGATTTCCTTATGAATGACAAGTGTTCGGCGGGAACCGGAAAGTTTCTGGAGATCATGGCGAACCGCCTGGGAGTGACGCTTCAGGAGCTTTTTGACATGGCGGCGGCCGGAACGGTACTGCCCATCAGCTCGCTGTGTACCGTATTTGCGGAGTCCGAGGTCATCAATTATATCGGAGAAGGGAAAAACAGGGAGGATATCGCGGCTGGCGTGGTAGATTCGGTGGCGGCGAAGGTGGCGCAGTTAAGCCAGAGGAAGAACTTGTCGGAGAAGGTGATTCTGACAGGAGGATTAAGCCACAGTGAGTATTTTACGAAGATATTGTCTGCGAAGGTGGGAACGACGGTGGAACCGACAGCAGACGGGAGATATGCAGGGGCGCTTGGGGCGGCGCTTTTGGCGAAGGAGAAATCGGCACGGAAGTAAGAGGTGCCGGTTTTTCTTTTCTGGAAGATTGACAAGGCATCTATTGAGAAAGCGGTCTTGGTGTGGTAGAATTACCTGCATAGGAGGTGCTTAGAATGAAGGTTTTAATGATTAACGGAAGTCCCCGTGCAGAGGGGAATACATATGTTGCTTTGCGGGAGATGGAGAAGATTTTTAACGAGGAAGGCATTGAGACGGAGATTCTCCAGATTGGAAATAAGGCGGTCAGGGGATGTATCGCCTGCGGCTCCTGTGCGAAGAATGGAAAATGTGTGTTTGACGATGCGGTGAATGAGGCTGCGCCTAAGTTCGCAGAGTGTGACGGGCTTGTGGTCGGAAGTCCGGTGTATTATGCATCGGCAAATGCTACGCTGATCGCTTTTCTTGACCGTCTGTTTTACAGCACGGGCTTTGACAAGACGATGAAGGTTGGAGCGAGCGTTGTTGCGGCAAGGAGAGGCGGGCTGTCGGCTACTTTTGACGAGCTGAATAAGTATTTTACGATTTCCGGTATGCCGGTGGCGTCAAGCCAGTATTGGAACAGCATTCACGGCAGGACGCCGGGAGAGGCGGCAAAAGACGGGGAAGGCTTGCAGACCATGCGTGTGCTGGCGGGTAATATGGCATTTCTCATGAAGAGCATCGCGCTTGGGAAGGAAAAGTACGGACTTCCAGAGAAGGAAGAGCGGGTGTCAACGCATTTTATACGATAGGAGATATGGTATGAGGAAGAGAGGAGAGGGGGCTTGCCTGGTGTGCGGCAAGCCCATTGTATATTATGAGAAGGCAAGACAGATGGAGTGCGTGACGTGCCATCGGCAGTTTGAGAGCTATGCCGGGTGCGAGGACGGGCATTATGTGTGCGATGAGTGCCACGGGGCGAAGGGGATTGAAGTGATCCTTGAGGGGTGTAAAAACAGTGCCTCGAAAAATCCTGTGGAAATTATGCAGGGATTGATGGAGGAGCCTTATATCTATATGCATGGGCCGGAGCATCATGTGATGGTGGGGGCGGCGCTTATTACGGCGTATTATAATTGCGGGGGATTTGCTGCGGGCAAGGAAGCGAGAGATAAGGCAGCAGAAGATAAGGCATTGGCAGGGGATAAGAATGTCCTGTATTCAGAGCGGGAAGTGTTTGAAACTGCGCTGGAGGAGATAAGGTCGCGGGGGAGCGAATACCCGGGCGGCTCCTGCGGGCTGTGGGGATGCTGCGGCGCTGCAGTGAGTGCGGGCATGTTTATGAGCATTGTCACGAAGGCAACGCCTCTTACGGGGAAGTCATGGGGGCTTTCGAACCAGATGACTGCCGAGGCTCTGAAGGCCATCGGAGAGCTTGGCGGGCCGAGGTGCTGCAAGCGGAATTCTTTTACGGCGGCTGTGGCGGCGGTGAAGTTCACAGAGGAGAATCTTGGGGTTCGGATGGAAGTGCCGGAGGAGATACGGTGTGGGTTCTCGGGGGAGAATCGGGAGTGTATTAGGAGAAAATGTCCGTATTATGAGAGTGTGTAAAGCAGAGGGGATTGGAAATGGTTGGGATGTCCGACAAAATTAAAGGGGAGGTGCAGGATTCGGATTGTGAAAGAAAGATTAAGGATGCAAATGAACTAGAATTTGCAATATTCTGTGTTGTGACGATATCCAATGAAAATGTCTATGTGGCGGATAATAGAGACGAAGACGTGCAGAACCGGATGTTCCGCATGAGCTTTACATTTAAGAACAAAAGATATGGCGGGAACAGGCGCTACTATCTGGCGGCATATGATGTGTAGAACGATACGGAGGTGTTCCGGCAGGAGGTTGTAATGGACATTGTATCAGGAAGTGGCTTTTGGCTCTGAAATCAATTCCATTGAGATTCTCACATTTCTTCTGATTTTTCATAAACTGAATCTGAAGGAGTGTGATCAAGATGTTTACGTGCGGCAATGAGAAACCGGCAGCTACCGCAAAGATAACGGGCAGCGAAAAGTATAAGACGATCCGCGGCAGGGTGGATTTTTACGATACATACGGAGGAACGATTGTTGTTGCTAAGATACAGGGAATTCCGAGAGAACTTGGGGATCGTTTTTTGGGATTCCACATTCATGAAGGAAGTTCTTGTACGGGAAATGCAGATGATCCGTTTGCCGATGCGGGCCTGCATTACAATCCGGGGGGAAAGCCCCACCCGGAACATGCGGGAGATCTGCCGCCGCTGCTTGGGAATCATGGTACGGCATGGATGATGGTCTATACTGATCGGTTTTATCCAGAAGATGTAATTGGAAAAACGGTAGTCATTCATTCAAAACCAGACGATTTTCACACCCAGCCCTCCGGAGATTCCGGGGAGAAGACAGCGTGCGGGAGAATAGAAGAATGGAGTGCGAGATAAGGGATGGCGGCTGCCATCCTTTTAAGTTTTTGTATGTAATCTTCTGGTAATCATGGGGCTTCAAAAGATTGACACAGGTTCTTTCGCTTGTTAAAATAATAGTATAGCAAAATGCAGGGAGGAAAGATGAGATGTATCATTGCCATATTCGGTTTTATTTGACAGGACATCATTGCAAATTATTTGAAATTATAAAGGAATTGCCTCCGCTTGATCATTTTACTCATGAATTTATGGAAGAAAGCAAGCCGTCAGAGGAGTCTGCGGCTATGTCAGATGTGATCCTGGCTAATTTGCAAGGGACAGACGGTAAGAAAGCAGTGTGTACACTCCTTTCGGGAAAGAGAAAGGAAGCGGAACTGATTCTTCTTGCGGACAGGGAGCAGATAAGCGGCGTTTCAGAGGAATTGACAGAAATCAAGGATATATGGACGCTTCCAATGTCGGATGAGGAGATGCGGTTTCGGTTTATACGGTGGCAGGAAAATCAGAAGATGAGTAAGGATTTCTGGCAGACCAGCCAGTATCTTGAGGCGACCATCAATCATGTTCCGAATCTCATCTGGTACAAGGATAAGAACGGGATCCATGAGAAGGTGAATGATAGCTTCTGCAGGACGGTCAACAAGACGAAAAAACAGGTGGAAGGACGCGGTCATGCATACATATGGGATGTAGAGCATGATGATCCTGCCTGTATAGAATCTGAGCATGAGGTTATGCGGCGGAAGGAAACGTGCATATCTGAGGAAATCGTTAAGAGCGGGGACGGTACGAAGCTGCTCACTACATACAAGTCTCCGCTTTATGATCTTAATGGAGATGTGATGGGAACGGTTGGCGTTGCGATCGACGTGACGCAGGAGCGGGCCTATGAGCGGGAGATCATTGATAAGAACTATACGCTGGAAACGATTTTTACGACGATGGACTGCGGTGTTATGTGTCATACGATGGACGGAAGCCGTATCATCAGTATCAATCGGGCCGCTCTTAAAATCTTGGGGTACGAGTCGCAGGAAGAGCTTCTGGCAGACGGATTTGATATGGTGGCGGAATCTGTTGTGGATGAAGACAAGCCGGTTTTAAGAAATAAAATCAAGGAGCTTAAGAACGAGGGAAACAATATCAGTGTGGAGTACCGCGTGCGTCATAAAAACGGGGATGTTCTGCATATCATGGGCAATGTGAAGCTTATCAGGCAGAACGGAGAACTCGTCTATCAGCGTTTCCTCATGGATTGCACGGTGCAGAAGCTGGAGCAGAAGAAGAATGAACGGCATCATATGGAGTTGATCCATGCATTGAGTATCGAGTACAATCTTGTCTGTTTTTTTGAACTGGATACGGGAGCCGGGATGTCTCTTCGGTTATCGGATGAGAATTATCATATCTTTGATTCTGTTTTTGGCGGAGAGATATCGCTGGAAGAGAATATGGGGCTTTACATACAAAAGTACGTCCATGAGGAAGATCGGGAGATGATGCGCAGAGCGTCTTCCGGAGAAAAGCTTCGGGCTGAACTGACAGAGAAGAGACAGTATTATGTTAATTACCGGGTAGTGAAGAACGGTGAGGTGACGTATTTTCAAATGCGTGCAGTGCGTGCAGGACAATGGAAAGAAGGGCATGGTATTGTTCTGGGATTCCGCAGCGTGGATGAAGAGATCCGCAATGAGATGAAGAAAAAGGAGCTGTTAGAGGATGCACTTTTGCAGGCAAACGAGGCAAATAAGGCAAAAAGTGTATTTCTTTCTAATATGTCGCACGATATCCGTACGCCGATGAATGCCATCGTCGGATTTACAACGCTTGCCATTTCGCACATCGGCAACACAGAGCAAGTGAAGGAATATTTAGGAAAGATCATGACTTCGGGAGAGCATCTTTTGAATCTGATCAACAATGTTCTTGATATGAGCCGGATCGAGAGCGGGAAGATGCACTTGGAGGAGAAACCGTGCTGCCTGCCGGATATGCTGCAGGGACTCCGCAATATCGTTCAGGCGGATGTTCATGCAAAGCGGCTGGAACTGTATATTGAGACGTCGGGTATTATCCATGAGGAAATTATCTGTGATAAACTGCGGCTTAATCAGGTTCTTCTTAACATTTTGAGTAATTCCGTCAAATATACGGATGCAGGCGGCAGTATCAGCATGAGGATCATCGAAGAAATCGGAGCGCCGGCAGGCCATGTCAGTTATGAATTCCACATCAAGGATACGGGGATCGGCATGAGTAAAGAATTTGTCTCCCATATCTTTGAGCCGTTCGAGAGGGAAAAGAATACTACCATCAGCGGGATTCAAGGAACAGGGCTTGGAATGGCAATCACGAAGAACATTGTGGATATGATGAACGGAACGATTGAAGTGAGAAGCGAGGAGGGAGTAGGTACGGAATTCATCGTATCCTTTATGTTCCGGGTGAATGACGAAGGAGCAGAGCCGAAGGAAAAGGATTTTAGAGAAAAGAAAGATTTCCGTGCGGGACGGATTCTTCTTGTGGAGGATAACGAACTGAATCAGGAAATCGCTGCTGCGATTTTGGAGGATGCGGGATTTTTGGTGGAAATTGCGGGGAACGGGCAGATTGCCGTTGACATGTTAAAGGCAGCGGGTCCGAATTATTATCAGCTTGTGCTTATGGATGTCCAGATGCCGGTGATGGACGGATACAGTGCGGCAAGGCTTATCCGCGGGCTGGATGATGAGAAACTGTCTTCCATACCGATTTTCGCCATGACAGCCAATGCTTTTGAAGAAGACAGGCGGGATGCCTTGAAGAGCGGTATGAACGGTCATATAGCAAAACCGATTGATATTGAAAAATTATTTGAAACTCTGAGTATGGTATTAGATTAAAAAGGAATAGAAGAACAGAAGGAAGGCGATATTATGCAGAAACAAGATTATAACATGAATGCTGTCCATATGGTCCCTATGGACGAAATAGCAGGATTTGAGGTTAGACCGGGATTGTACGAACTAAATGGAGCGGTTGCGATTCCGGTAGGAGTGAATTTTACGATACATTCGCTGGGAGCTACTTCCTGCGAGTTACTCTTGTTTCGGCGGATGGAGGATGAGCCGTATGCAATACTTAAATTTCCGGATCACTACCGGGTAGGGAATGTTTATTCTATGATCGTATTCGGTCTTCACATCACAGATTTTGAATATGCGTACCGGCTGGACGGTCCGTATGAACCATCTAAAGGACTTTTGTTTAATAAAAATAATATTTTGCTGGATATCTATGCGAAGGCAGTTACCGGACAGAGTGTGTGGGGAACAAAGAATAAAAGCGGCAGTTTTTACAAGGCCAGAGTCGTACAGGACAATTTTGATTGGAGAATGGAGACTAATCCGCTGATTCCGATGGAGGATCTGGTGATCTACGAGATGCATGTGCGAGGCTATACAAAGCATGAGTCTTCCGGTGTTTCCTATCCGGGAACATTTTCCGGCATTATGGAAAAGATACCGTATTTAAAAGAGTTAGGCGTCAATGCAGTTGAATTAATGCCGGTATTTGAGTTTGATGAGATGAAGGACTGCCGGGAGGTAGACGGAAAGCAGCTTTTAGATTATTGGGGCTACAATACGGTAAGCTTTTTTGCTCCTAATACCAGTTATGCCGGAAGTGTGGAATATAATAGAGAAGGAAATGAACTGAAAAATCTTATCAAGACACTGCATGAGAATGGAATTGAGTGTTTCCTTGATGTGGTATTTAACCACACGGCGGAGGGAGACGACAGGGGACCGAGTTTTTCCTTCAAGGGATTCGATAATAATGTGTATTATATGCTGACGCCGGACGGGTATTACTATAATTTCAGCGGCTGCGGCAATACATTGAACTGTAATCATCCCGTAGTGCGGCAGATGATATTGGAATGCCTGCGCTACTGGACCACATTTTACCATGTGGACGGGTTCCGGTTTGATCTTGCAAGTATTCTCGGACGCAATCAGGATGGCACGCCTATGAATAATCCGCCGCTTTTACAGAGCCTTGCCTTCGATCCGCTCCTTGGAAATGTGAAACTGATCGCAGAGGCGTGGGATGCAGGCGGACTTTATCAGGTAGGAAGTTTTCCGGCATGGAGCCGCTGGACAGAATGGAACGGGAAGTACAGGGACGATATGCGCGACTACCTGAAGGGTGATTTTGGCATGGCTTCTGTTGCCGCCCAGAGAATCACAGGCTCCAGAGATTTATACGATCCGCGTATCAGGGGGAATAACGCATCCGTCAATTTCTTGAATTGCCATGATGGTTTCACGTTGTGGGATATGTATTCCTACAGCAGAAAACATAATGAAGCCAATGGTTGGTATAATGTAGACGGAAGTGATGACAACCGGAGCTGGAATTGCGGTTTTGAGGGAGAGACAGATGATGCAGGAATCCTTTCCCTTCGTCGGAGACTGGCCAAAAATGCGGTAACGGTTCTTCTTATGAGCCGCGGGACACCAATGTTCCTTGCGGGCGATGAATTTTTGAATACCCAGTACGGCAATAATAATGCCTACTGCCAGGATAATGAAGTGTCATGGCTCAATTGGGATTTTCTTGAGAGGAACAGAGCGCATTTTGATTATACGAAGCATATGATCAAGCTGCGGAAAGAACATGACGTAGTGCGCAAATATTCCGGCGGATGTTCTTTGGGACTGCCAGAGATGCAGGTTTCCGGTCCGGATGACAGGACGAAAGTTCTGTGCGTAATCTATGCGGGGCGGAATCAGGATGATTCGGGAGATGATATCGTCTGTCTTGCAATCAATACGTTTTGGGAAGAGCAGGCTTGTTTCCTGCCGGAGCTGCCGTTGCAGTTAAAGTGGAAGTTTGAGGCGGATACGTCAGGATGGTACCTGCCGGATCATATACCGGGAGCAGGACAAAGGGTGTCGCCAGAAGGGAATCAGTTTAAGATGGGACCGCGTTCCGTTGCTGTACTGACGGTAGTGAAGTGATATCATAGAAGTGAATATAAATATTTAAAAATTATGATAAAGGTAGGCAGCACATCGAAAAGGATGTGCTGTCTTAATGCTGATTTTAAATTATGTAATATAGATTTCTAATGCGTGATCAGATAAGTTATCATTTGATCTGTTTAACATAAGACAGAGTTCATATCATCAGGGAGCGGTGCACAAAATTCCATGTATTTTCCCGTAATGGGATGAGAGAAAGAAAGTCTGTGCGAATGGAGCGCCTGCCTGCCTATATATGTCATGTCAGGATTGTAGAGGTAATCACCGATCAGCGGATAACCGAGATACTTCATGTGAATGCGTATCTGATGGGTGCGCCCTGTCTCAAGGCACAGAGATACCAGACTGTGGCCGTTCTCATATTTTAAAAGATGATAGTGTGTAACTGCATGTTCGCCATGTTCGAAGTCAATCGTCCGCTCGATGATTGTGCCGGGTTTTCTCGCGAGAGGGGCAGTGATCGTCCCGGATTCCGGCGATACCTTTCCCTTTGAAATTGCCAGATATTCCCGCTGCATCTGATGGCGGCGGGTCATGGCAGATAGGACGCTGCCGCTGACGAGATGTTTGGCGACAACTGTAAGGCCGGAGGTGTCCCGGTCTAAGCGGTTGCAGCAGCGGAAGATAAAAGGTTTTCCCTGCTTGCGGTAGTACCATGCAAGACCGTTTGCGAGGGAATAGGTATAGTTGTTCATGGAAGGGTGTATGGGCATGCCGGCGGATTTATTGATAACGATCATATCTTCGTCTTCGTATACAATGTCAAGAGGAATTTCAGAAGGGGGTATCTTTTCGGAGCATGTTATTTCTTGAATCTGTACACACAGACAATCCCCGTCAGACACGGTGTCGCGCATATAATAGTGGGCTCCGTTTACCAGAATACTTTTTGGCATGCGTTTGATCAGGGTAATATTTTGGGAGGAGTAGCCGCGTCTCTTTAAAAACTGTTCCACTCTAAGACCAGCCTCCTCTTTTGTTATGTGATAAATAATTGTCCGGTTCATTGAAATTCTCCTGTAATTTCGGTATGATGGTTATTATATCGGATTATAGACGAGCCGTCCAGCGTGTTTCATATATTTTGGCCGGAATCAGAGCAGAGAAAATCGCCTAAAACATAGTAAACAATAAAAGGAGAGGATTGTTATGCAGGGATTGAGTACACTATGTTATATAGAAAGAGACGGAAAATATCTTATGCTTCACCGGACAGTGAAGGAGAAGGATGTGAATAAGGATAAATGGATCGGAGTGGGAGGCCACTTTGAGGCGGATGAGAGTCCGGAGGAATGTCTTTTGCGGGAAGTAAGGGAGGAGACAGGATATACCCTCACTTCTTATCAGTATCGGGGAATCGTAACCTTTGTCTCGGGAAATGGCGTGACAGAATATATGTCTTTATTTACAGCGGATGGTTTCGCGGGAGAACAGGCTGCGTGCGATGAAGGAAAGCTTGAATGGGTGGATATTGATAAGATTGAGAGCCTTAATATCTGGGAGGGAGATAAGATATTTTTGCGTCTGCTGCGGGAGAGAGAAACCTTCTTTTCGCTGAAGCTTGTATATGACGGACATGATAAATTAGTTTCTGCGGCTTTGGATGGAGAGACTATGGATCATTTTTAGGATGAGAAAAAAGAAAATTGTTGACTAATAGGTGATTGTTAATTTTTACAAAATGGGATATACTAAGTTCGGTATCAGTTGACAGGGGAAAGAGTATTTCGCCCTGGTATTTACAGAGTGAAAGGAAGATGGATATGAGCGTATTACATTTGACAAAGGACAATTTTAATGAGGAAGTGCTGGGTTCTAAAATGCCGGTTCTGGTAGATTTCTGGGCTACGTGGTGCGGACCATGCCAGATGATCGGTCCGGTGATTGAGGAGATAGCAGGGGAGGTTACGGACGCTAAGATCTGTAAGGTAGATGTGGACGCGGAACCGGAGCTTGCAAGAAAGTATAAGGTATTGTCGATTCCTACGCTGATGGTGTTCAAGGATGGAGAACTTGTAAGGCGCGAAAGCGGCGCAAAGTCTAAGGAAGAGATATTAGAGATGTTAAAATAAAGATGATACTGAAATCTTTTCGTTGATTTTTCTGCGTGTCAATATTATAATAAAAGAAATATGAGCGATAACTTATAAGGAAAGACTTCGCGGAGGTGATGTGATTGATAGGCGGCATTTATGCAACAGGCATTTATTATAACAATTATCAATATAGAAATGCAGCGCATAATGCAGTTGCGCAGACTGGTCAGGCAGAGGCGGCGGGAAAGACTGGGCAGGTACAGGCAACAGGCAGAACAGGCAGTGTTGTCGCAGTAACCCGTGCAGCAAATCCGGGAGTGCCGGTAGAACCAGTCGATCCGGTTCCGGCCGTGTCGAATGAGACTACCAGCGGAATCGGACGTATGCTTCCATTTATGCGTAAGGGAGCTGATCCGGTTGAGATGGCGGTCCGCATGCGCATGCAGCAGTATGATCCGGCACAGGAAGGGGAACAGGCTGTGCAGGGAGAGCGGGCTGTATTACAAGGTGTAAAGCCAGAAGCCCAAGGGCAGCAGGTTGCAGCCGGACAGGTAGGAAGCGAGTCTGGAATAGAAGGTGTTATGAAGGCTGCTAAGGAGGGCGAATGCCAGACTTGTGAACAGCGAAAGTATCAGGACGGTTCCGATGATCCGGGGGTATCTTTTAAGACAGCCTCCCATATAGCGCCGGAGCAGGCGGCTTCAGCTGTAAAGGGGCATGAGATGGAGCATGTCGTAAGAGAGCAGGCAAAGGCGGAGAGAGAAGACCGTAAGGTTGTAAGTCAGAATGTGAGCATTCACACAGACATCTGTCCGGAGTGCGGTAAGGTATATGTATCCGGCGGTACAACCACAACTGTGACGGCGGCGGATACGCAGCAGAAGCAGATGGAGCAGACAGGGAATGAACAGTATAAGCCATTCTTTGCAGTTGCGTAATTAAATATAGAATATCATTGGCGGCATTGGCAAATGAGCTGATGCCGTTTGCTTTTTATCAATGATGTATTATAGATGGATAGCCTGCATGACGGCTGTAAAGGTTGATGGTGCAAGCTTATGCAGCAGAGGAGAAGCACAGGTATGAAGAGGTATTATCTCGCGCCGTTAGAGGGGATTACAACTTACATATTCCGTAATGCGTACCACAGGTATTTTTATCCTATGGACAAATATTTTACGCCTTTTTTAGTGCCTCACAGTAAAAAGGGTTTTAGTGCGAAAGAGAAAAGAGAACTTCTGCCGGAGAATAATGAAGGGCTGTATTTAGTTCCGCAGATTATGAGCAATCATGCCGATGAGTGTTTGAAAACGATCGGAAAGCTTCAGGTATATGGGTACAAAGAGATGAATCTGAACATGGGCTGTCCGTCGAAAACGGTTGTAACGAAGGGGAGAGGCTCTGGCTTTCTTGCGTTTCCAGAGGAACTTAATCGCTTTCTTAATGAGGTGTTTGAAGAAATCAGTCATACAGATGTGAAACTTTCTGTAAAAACACGTCTTGGAAGGGATGAGCCGGAAGAATTTTTTCGTATTCTGGAGATCTATAATCAGTATCCTCTTGAGGAACTTATCATTCATCCGAGGGTGCAGAAGGATTTTTACAAGAATATGCCGAACTTAGAGATGTTTGCCTACGGCGCAGAGAATAGTAAAAGCCGGGTATGCTATAACGGGGACATTTTCAGTGCAGAAAAGTATGAAGAGATTGAGCGCAGCTTTCCAGATGTTCATACATTTATGTTGGGAAGGGGGATTCTTGAGAATCCTGACCTTTTAGGGCAGATCAGGCGGAGAGAGAGGAAGAGTGAGGAAGGCGGAGAAGGATTTTTGGATATCGAAAAGCTCAGGCGGTTTCATGATCAGCTTTATGAGGATTATCGCGCGCTTGGCATGGGGGATAAGAATGTCTTGTTCAAGATGAAGGAAATCTGGTGTTATCTGGGCAAGTCATTTGCGGGACATGAAAAGGCGCTGAAGAAGATCCGCAAGGCAGAACGGCTGGAAAAGTATAATGCGGCGGTGGAGGAATTGCTGTAAATCTCTTTACTTTTCCTATGCCATGAAATATAATAGAAAAAGTTCTTTTGGAAGGAGATTTGTGTTATGGAAGATGCAAAAAAGAAAGTATATGAAGCTTTGGACAAGATGAAGATAAAATATGAGGTAGTCGAGCATGAGCCGGTATATACGATGGAGGACATGGACAGGCTTGGACTTACGAAGAAGGGAACGCTGTGCAAGAATCTTTTCCTGCGCGACTCTAAGGGTAAGAGACATTTCCTTGTGACGGCGGATGAGAATACGAAGATAGATCTGAAGTCTCTCAGCAAAAAACTTGGAGCCGGTAATTTGAGTTTTGCATCTGAGGAGCGGCTGGAAAAATATTTGGGGCTGAAACAGGGCAGCGTCACACCTTTCGGCCTTATGAATGATACGGACCATGCGGTAGAATTTTTTATTGACAAAAGTTTGAGCAAGTGCAAGAGTCTGGGAATCCATCCTCTTGAAAATACGGCGACTGTATTTTTGTCTTACAAGGATTTGGATAAGTTTCTCTGGGGACTGGATGTCGATGTTATCCCAGTGAGATTATAATGTGAGAAGTACTATGGAACAACAGCAATATCATTATACGATGAACTCCGGTCCTGTGAAAAAGCCGGAGAACCGATTCCTTCGCATCTGGGGACCCGTGCTTGTCAAGTGGGGGATCGGTATGGGAGTGTCCATGCTGGCGATGATGCTTTTTGAAAGCTTTACGATTCTGAAAAAAAGCGGCGTGGATATAAATGCGGTGCAAAGTATGTCGCAAGTGTGGGATGTTATCTACCAGAATATGCTGGATATGTCTAAATCAGCAGAGTTGGCAACAGAGGCGGCGGAGGAAATGCTGAAATATACAACGCCTCTTGAGGGGATTACTGCGTTTTTGACAATCCCGGTTCTGATGGTCATGTTCCACAAAGACACGATCCGAGAGAAGAGTGCAGGATTTGTGCCCAACAAGAAGGCGGCTCTCTGGAAGTATAGCGCCATTTTTATTATGACGGCGGCTATGACATTAGGACTTAACAATCTGATTGAAATCAGCGGGCTTATGTCGGCAAGCGAGGGATACGAGGATACAATGAATGCTCTGTATGCGGCTTCTTTTCCTTTGCAGATACTGTGTCTTGGGATTTTGATTCCGATTTGTGAGGAACTGGTCTTTCGCGGATTGATGTTTCGAAGGCTGCGGCAGGGGAATTCTTTTTTGGCGGCGGCGCTCTATTCATCCGTGGTGTTTGGATTTTTACATGCAAACATGGTGCAAATGTTATACGGATTTACGCTTGGCTTTACCTTCTGTTATCTGTATGAGAAATACGGGTCGGTGAGAGCTCCGGTGTGTGCCCATATAGCGTCCAATATTCTGTCGGTTTTGCTGACAGAGATGAAGGCTATGGAGTGGATGGCAGAGAAGCCGTTTCGAATGGGTATTATCACTGTCATATGTGCCAGTACGGCTTCAACTATGTATATACTGATTCAGAGAATTGAAGAGAAACCAGATGAAACAGAAAAGAAAGAGTAGAACGAGAATCTGGCGGCTATGTAAGCTGTCAGATTTTTTTGTTAAAAATATAAAATAATCAAATTATCTGATAATTTTAAGAAAAGTAGTTGTTTACAAATGAGTAAAAAAGTAGTATAGTAATTTCGGAAAGATAATGATAGAGAAAATACGGAGTAATCCGCAGTATCATTGAATCAGGAACAGAAAGGATTTTGGATATGAGTGAGCGCGAGATGAGGCGCCGCTGTGGACTTTATCGTCCGGAATTAGAGCATGACAATTGCGGAATCGGCGCGATTGTGAATGTCAAGGGTAAGAGAACCCATGATACAGTGGCGAATGCCTTGAAGATTGTTGAAAATTTAGAACACAGAGCTGGCAAAGATGCCGAAGGTGAGACCGGAGACGGTGTTGGAATTTTATTACAGATTTCTCACAGATTCTTCTCTAAGGTCTGTAAACCTCTCGGCATCTTTTTAGGTTCGGAGAGAGATTACGGCGTGGGTATGTTTTTCTTCCCGCAGGATGAGCTTAAGAGAAATCAGGCGAAGAAGATTTTTGAAGTCATTGTAAAGAAGGAAGGAATGAAGTTCCTCGGCTGGAGGGAGGTCCCGGTTAAAGCAGAAGTACTCGGAAGCCGTGCAGTGGAGTGTATGCCCTGTATTATGCAGGGATTTATTGAGAGGCCGGACAGAATAGAGAAAGGAATTGATTTTGACCGGAGATTGTATGTGGTGCGCCGTATCTTTGAACAGAGCAGCGACGATACCTATGTGGCGTCCCTCTCAAGCCGGACGATTGCTTATAAGGGGATGTTTTTAGTAGGGCAGCTTCGCTCTTTCTTTGAGGATCTGCAGAGTACGGATTACGATTCTGCCATTGCGCTTGTTCATTCCCGGTTCAGTACCAACACGAACCCAAGCTGGGAGAGAGCACATCCGAATCGGTTTATCGTACACAATGGAGAAATCAATACGATCCGCGGTAATGCAGATAAGATGCAGGCGAGAGAAGAGAATATGGAGTCTAAATATCTGAAGGGTGAGCTTCATAAAGTTCTTCCTGCGATCAATATCTCGGGTTCTGACTCGGCAATGCTTGACAATGCCATTGAATTTATGGTTATGAGCGGTATGGATCTTCCGCTGGCGGTGATGATCGCGATTCCGGAGCCGTGGGCGAATACAAAGAATCTGTCGCAGAAGAAGAAAGATTTTTATCAATATTATGCGACGATGATGGAGCCGTGGGACGGACCTGCCTCCATACTGTTCAGCGACGGAGACTGCATGGGAGCGGTACTTGACAGAAATGGACTTCGTCCTTCCAGATATTATATCACGGATGATGATACCTTGATTCTTTCGTCCGAGGTGGGGGTACTGGATATCGACCCGTCAAAGATTGTAGTGAAGGAACGGCTTCATCCGGGGAAAATGCTGCTTGTGAATACTGTTAAGGGAAAAGTCATGGATGATGAGGAGCTGAAGGAAATCTACGCGAATCGTCAGCCTTACGGCGAATGGCTGGACAGCAACCTGTTAGAGTTAAAGAACTTAAAAATCCCCAATAAAAGAGTTCCGTCCTATTCAGAGGAGGAATGTAAGAGGCTGCAGAAAGCATTTGGCTATTCTTATGAAGAGGTGAAATCTTCCATATTAAACATGGCGTTAAATGGAAATGAAGGAACGGCGGCTATGGGCATTGATGCGCCTCTGGCGGTCCTTTCCGGCGAGCATCAGAACCTGTTCGGCTATTTCAAACAGTTATTTGCACAGGTTACGAATCCTCCGATTGATGCGATCCGTGAGGAGATTGTTACTTCTACTACAGTCTATATCGGTGAAGATGGGAATCTTCTGGAAGAAAGGGCTGAAAACTGTAAGATGCTGAAAGTGGACAACCCGATTCTTACGAATACGGATCTGCTGAAGATTAAGAATATGAAAGCGGAAGGATTCCAAGTGGCAGAGATTCCAATCGTTTATTATAAAAATTCAGGTCTTGAGAAGGCGATTGATTATCTGTTTGTTGAGGTTGACCGTGCGATAAGGGGCGGCGCGAATATTCTTATTCTTTCTGACAGGGGCGTAGATGAATATCATGTTGCGATGCCGTCATTGTTGGCGCTGTCGGGACTGCAGCAGCATCTTGTACGCACGAAGAAGAGAACCTCTGTCGCAATCATTCTGGAAACCGGAGAGCCGAGAGAGGTACATCACTTTGCAACGCTTTTGGGCTATGGCGCCTGTGCGGTGAATCCGTATCTTGCTCATGAGACGATCCGGCAGCTGATCGACACCAATATGCTTCACAAGGATTTTTATGCTGCGGTTGATGATTATAACCGTGCGGTTCTTGGCGGAATCGTAAAGATTGCCTCTAAGATGGGGATTTCTACGATCCAGTCCTATCAGGGAGCGAAGATATTCGAGGCGATTGGGCTTAAGGAAGCATTTATACAAAAATATTTTACCGATACGGTAAGCTGTGTGGGCGGAATCGGAATTGAGGAAATCGCCGAGGACTATGTGGCGAGACATTCTGAGGCTTTTGATCCACTGGGACTGGAGGTTGACCTTTCTCTTAACAGCGTGGGGCAGCATAAGTCGAAGAGCGGCGGAGAGAGGCACCTATATAACCCGCAGACGATTCATATGCTCCAGCAGGCGACAAGGCGGGGCGACTATGAACTGTTCAAGCAGTATACAAAGATGGTGAATGAAGAAGGGGCACATATTAACCTGAGAGGTCAGCTTGATTTCAATTATCCGAAGAAAGGAGTGCCGATTGAGGAGGTTGAAAGCGTAGATTCTATCGTGACAAGGTTTAAGACGGGCGCTATGTCCTATGGTTCTATCTCCAAAGAGGCTCATGAGACGCTGGCAATTGCAATGAATCAACTGCATGGGAAATCCAACAGCGGGGAAGGCGGGGAAGAGATTGACCGGCTGGACAGCAACCGCTGTTCAGCGATTAAGCAGGTTGCGTCGGGACGTTTCGGCGTGACGTCAAGATACCTTGTGAGCGCCAAAGAGATCCAGATTAAGATGGCACAGGGAGCAAAGCCCGGGGAAGGCGGGCATCTTCCGGGCGGAAAAGTGTATCCGTGGATCGCGAAGACGAGGCATTCCACGCCGGGAGTGAGCCTGATCTCACCGCCGCCCCATCATGATATTTATTCGATAGAGGATTTGGCGCAGCTGATCTACGATTGTAAGAATGCCAATAAAAATGCAAGGATTTCCGTAAAGCTGGTATCGGAAGCAGGCGTAGGAACCGTGGCCGCAGGCGTGGCAAAGGCAGGCGCCGGGTTGATCCTGATCTCCGGATATGACGGGGGGACAGGCGCCGCGCCGAAGAGCTCCATCCATAACGCAGGTCTTCCGTGGGAGCTTGGGCTTGCGGAGACCCACCAGACGCTGATTCAGAATGGCCTGAGAGAACAGGTAAGGATTGAGACGGACGGTAAGCTTATGAGTGGGCGCGATGTGGCGATTGCCGCTATTCTGGGGGCTGAAGAATTCGGCTTTGCGACGGCGCCTCTTGTTACAATGGGCTGTGTGATGATGCGTGTGTGCAATCTGGATACCTGTCCGGTGGGCGTGGCTACTCAGAATCCGAAGCTCCGCAGGAGATTTACAGGAAAGCCGGAGTATGTAGTGAACTTTATGCGGTTTATCGCAGAGAATTTAAGAGAATATATGGCGGATCTTGGCGTGCGGACGATCGATGAACTGGTGGGAAGGACAGACCTTCTGAAAGTGAAGGATGCGCCTCTTTCTGAACGCGCGGCGGCTCTGGACTTGTCCCAGATTTTGTACAATCCATATGAGGGGACGAAGACGCCGATGATATTTAATCCGAAAAAGGTGTTTGATTTTGAGCTTGAGAAAACGCTGGATGAGAAAGTTCTTGTTAAGAAGCTTCTCCCGGCGCTGGATAAGAAGCAGAAGAGAAGTATCGAAGTAGATGTAAGCAATATCAACCGGACATTCGGCACGATTTTCGGTTCTGAGATTACAAAGAGGTATCCAAAAGGGCTTGAGGATGACAGTTACGTGGTAAAATGCAAGGGCGCAGGCGGGCAGTCTTTCGGCGCGTTTATTCCAAAAGGCTTGACGCTTGAGCTTGTAGGAGACAGCAACGATTACTTCGGCAAGGGATTGTCCGGCGGGAAACTGATCGTCTATCCGCCGAGAGGCGTAAAGTACAAACATGATGAGAATATTATCATCGGAAATGTAGCGCTCTACGGCGCCACCAGCGGTAAGGCGTTCATCAACGGCGTCGCGGGCGAGCGGTTTGCAGTTCGAAATTCCGGTGCGGCCGCGGTAGTAGAAGGCGTGGGCGATCATGGATGTGAATATATGACAGGCGGGCGCGTGGCGATACTCGGCAAAACCGGGAAGAACTTTGCGGCAGGAATGAGTGGAGGAGTCGCCTACGTGCTGGATATGGACAGCAGCCTTTACCAGAATGTGAACAAACAGATGGTGCTGATTCAGAAAGTGACTTCTAAGTATGATGTCAATGAACTGAAAGGTATGATTGAGGAGCACGCAGCTTATACCAATTCAGAAGTCGGAAAGAAGATTTTAGAACGTTTTACCGATTATCTGCCAAAATTTAAGAAGATCATTCCGGTTGATTACGAGAAGATGATGACAAGAATCCTTCAGATGGAGGAGCAGGGAATGAGCAGTGAGCAGGCCAAGATCGAAGCATTTTATGAGATTAAAGAAGGAAAGCTTTAGGGGGTGAGTGAGATGGGAAAACCGACAGGATTTATAGATTATGAAAGGCAGGATAAACGTGCGGAGGCGCCGAAGTCAAGAATCAGACACTTTCAGGAATTTCACACGCCTCTCTCCAAAGAAGAGCAGGAGCGTCAGGGCGCCCGGTGCATGTCCTGCGGCGTGCCGTTCTGTCAGTCAGGGCAGATGATCATGGGTATGGCAAGCGGATGTCCCTTGCACAATCTTGTGCCGGAGTGGAATGACTTGATCTATCATGGAAACTGGGAGGAAGCATATCTTAGGCTTAAAAAGACCAATAATTTCCCGGAATTCACGTCAAGGGTGTGCCCGGCTCTCTGCGAGGCGGCCTGTACCTGCGGACTGAACGGGGATGCGGTATCTACCAAGGCCAATGAGTATGGGATTATTGAAAATGCTTATGAGAAGGGGTATGCTGCCGCGAAGCCGGTGAAGGTGCGTACCGGGAAGAAGGTCGCAGTCATTGGTTCGGGACCGAGCGGTCTTGCGGCGGCAGATCTTCTGAATCGGAGAGGACACAGCGTGACTGTATTCGAGCGGGAAGATAAGGCGGGCGGCCTTCTGCGTTACGGAATCCCCAATATGAAGCTGGAAAAGCAGATCATTGACCGTAAGATCAAGATTATGGAGGAAGAAGGAATTACCTTTGAGACAAACTGCAACGTGGGGAAGGAGAAAAAGGTTTCTTCTATTATAAAGGAGTTCGACCGGGTGATTTTATGCTGCGGCGCGTCGAAGCCAAGGGATATCAATGCCGTGGGGAGAGATGCGAAGGGTATTTACTTCGCGGTGGATTTCTTGAAATCTACTACAAAGGCTCTATGGGCGAATGATATGAAATTGAAGGACGGCGCTTATATTTCCGCAAAAGGAAAAAAAGTGATGGTCATTGGCGGCGGAGATACGGGAAATGATTGCGTGGGTACTTCCATGCGGCACGGTGCGAAATCCGTGCTTCAGCTTGAGATGATGCCGAAAGCGCCGGATGAGAGAACGGAAATGAATCCGTGGCCGGAGTGGCCGAGAGTATGCAAGACTGATTACGGCCAGGAAGAGGCGGCGGCTGTGTTCGGGGCCGATCCGAGAGTGTATCAGACGACGGTAAAGGAATTTCACAAGGATAAGAATAATCATGTCTGCAAGGCGATACTTGTGAAGCTTGAACCGAAAAAGGATGAGAAGACCGGACGCATGACAATGGCGGAGATAGCCGGAAGCGAGTATACGGTGGAGGTTGATCTCGTTTTAATTGCGGCAGGATTCCTTGGAAGCGAAGAGTATGTAACAGAAGCTTTCGGCGTGTCGGTGAACGCACGGACCAACGTGGCAACGCCGGAAGGAGAGTATCGTACAAATGTCAGGAATGTATTCGCCGCGGGAGATATGCACCGGGGACAGTCGCTTGTCGTATGGGCGATCAGGGAAGGGCGCGAAGCGGCAAGAGAGGTAGATGTCAGTCTGATGGGGTATACGAATCTGGATATACAGTAAGCGGTGATCAGCCTTGTTTTCAGAGACAAAGCTTTTAACAGGCTAAAGTAAATGAGTGCTTTTATCAAATCATAAAGTATACAGGCTGTAATGGTCTGTATACTTTTTGGTAATAGGGGAACTTTATTTATAGAAAACATTGATGGAAAACGAGGAGAAATATTAAGATGGAATCTGTATGGTTAAAAGAAGTATCCTTTCAAAAGAGAAGTCCGCTTCATAAAGATATGAAGGCGGATGCTGCGGTGATCGGCGCGGGAATCACAGGACTTTTGACGGCATATTTTTTGAAAGAAAAGGGGATTCGTACAGTGATTTTGGAGGCGGACCGCATCTGCGGCGGACAGACGAAGGGAACCACCGCGAAAATAACTTCTCAGCATAATCTGATCTATGACCGTCTGATCAGAATTTATGGGGAAGAGATGGCAAGACATTACGCGCTGATGAATGAATGGGCAATCGGCGAATATGAGCGTATCGTAAAGGAAAGAAAGATAGAATGTGATTTTATAAAATGCTCTGCGAATCTTTACTCTTGTGTAGAAACAGAGGTTTTGAAAAGAGAGGCGGAAGCTGCGCAGAGACTGGGGATTTCAGCAAGATTTCAGACAGAGTGTGAACTTCCTTTTGAAGTAAAAGGCATATTAGAGTTTCAGAATCAGGCAAGATTTCATCCATTAAAGTTTTTGAAGGAAATTGCAAAAGGACTGGAAATTTATGAGGAGACTCCTGTGGAGAAAGTGGAGCGGCATAGCATGGGAAATAACAGTGTTGTTACAAAGAATGGGACAGTTACGGCGGGAAAGGTAATCTTTGCCTGCCATTTTCCATTTATAAATCTGCCGGGATATTATTTTGCAAGGATGCATCAGGAGCGCAGCTATGTTGTGGCTTTTGAAAATGCTCTGTGTCCGGCGGGGTGTTATCTTGGTATTGATCAGGACGGTTATTCCTTTCGCACAGAAGGTAATCTTTTACTGCTTGGCGGCGGAAGCCATCGCACAGGAAACAATAAGGAAGGCGGAAAGTACAGGATGATCGAAGATAAGGCAAAAGATTTGTTTCCGGGTGCAAAAGAAGTTGCCAGATGGTCTGCGCAGGACTGCATTACATTGGATCATCTTCCTTTTATCGGAGTTTTTGATAAGAGGGCGAAGGATTGGTATGTTGCGACAGGATTTGGGAAGTGGGGAATGACTTCTGCTATGGTAAGCGCAAAGATTCTGTCTGAGATGTGCGAGGGAAAAGAGGCGCCGGAAGCAGATGTATTTTCACCGCAGCGTCAGATATCCGGTCTGGCAATGAAAGAGTTTGCGGTAAATACAGGCATTACGGCGGCAAATTTTGCAAAACAGATAACTTCAATAAAACGAACGGACTATCGTGTAAAGCATGGAGATGTCTTGGAGGTTTCCATACGGTGTCCGCATCTTGGCTGTAAACTTTCTTGGAATCCTGATGAGTCTGCATGGGAATGTCCGTGCCATGGTTCCAGATTCGACTGCAAAGGAAAACTTCTGGATAACCCGTCGCAGATTGGGATTGAAAAATAGATCTGTATAGCGATGGAAATGTATTTGCTGGAATCGTAGAATTTGTTATTCTGTTAATAGGATTGGGAATGGAAGTATGAAGGACTATGAAGACAGGACGTATGATTCTTTTGACGTGTTTTTACAAGAAAGCGATGTGCAGAGAGGAAAATTGTTCCTTATAAAAATGTGTGCAGGATTCGGATTCTTTAAGAAATGCTTTGGGAACCGTTAAAACTTTTCGAGGAAGGAACAAGAAAAAGTAAAACAAATGCAGGCGATGAGCGGAAAGGGGAAAATGAAAAAATAATAGCAGCATTAATGATATTATTTATAGTCATTATTATGATATTGTTTTTTGCCGGGGGATTAAAGAAAAGAACGGATGTAGTATTAACAAGCTATTCTATATCAGAAGATGGGACAAAAATAAAATTGAATATAATAATATCATCTTCGGTAGGAAACGCAAGAGTGTTTTCAAAAGAGGATGAAGAGGGCGGCGGGATGTTTCGGTTTGAAAAAATGATGAAAGTTTAAAACCTGCAAAATCTCTAATAAAAATATTGCAAAAACAAAGCGAAGGGGGTATAATCATACTAAATATGGGTGTTTTACGTCCATAGAATACATATTTTGAGGATGATTTTATAATGAAAAGATTTGGGACAAGGGTATTGACCGCTGTAATGGCAGGGTCGTTAGTTGTTATGCCTGTTTCGGCAGCCCCTACGGTAGATCAGTTGAAGAAAAGTAAAGAGTCTGCACAGGGAGAAGTAAACTCTTTGAAGGCTGAACTGACAAAGATCGTGGGGAATATAGACAAGCTTGAGAGGAATCTAATTAAGACCGGTCAAGAGATTGATACGGTGACGGTTGAGCTTGGTGATGCAAAAAAAGTGGAGAAACAGCAGTATGAAGATATGAAGCTTCGGATTAGATATATGTATGAGCAGGGAGATGCCAGTGCGCTGGAAGCACTTGTAAATGCGAAAGATTTTTCTGATCTGATGAATAAGGCGGAATATGTTCAGAAGGTTCATGCATATGACAGAGAAAAGCTGAACGAATATATTGAGACAAAGGAAAAGGTTTCCAACCTTAAGACAAAGCTTGAAAAAGAAAAAAAGGATATGGAGGGCTTGCAGACAGAGTATGAAGCACAGGAAGACGATTTGAATGAAATGATCGTCTCAAAGCGTGCAGAAGTTGCTGACTTGGATGTACAACTTCAGGAGGCCGTCGCAGAAGCCGCACGTAAGGCTGAGGAGGAAGAAAGAGCGCGCCGTGAAGCAGAGGAGCGTAAAGCGGCAGAAAAAGCGGCTCAAGATAACGGTTCTGTCAGCAGTAAGACGGATGACAGCGGTAACGATAATGACAGTTCTGCAGACAGCGGAACTACGGATGGCGGAACTGCCGATAATGATAAGGCATCAGATAGTAGTAAGACTGATTCGAATGATAATAAAGGAAGCAGTAAGACTGATTCAAATGATAATAAGGGGAGCAGTGATGATGATAGTTCGTCAAGCGGCGGCGGCGCTGCAGCAGCAAGTGCTATTGTCAGTGCAGCTTATGGACAGCTTGGCGTGCCGTATGTATATTCGGGTTCCAGTCCGTCAGGGTTTGACTGTTCCGGTCTAGTAATGTACTGTCATCGAGCGGCGGGTATCAGTCTTTCACACTCTTCAGGTTCCCAAGGAAGCGGAGGTAAGAGCGTTTCAAGTCCTCAGGCGGGCGATGTTGTGTGTTATGCAGGGCATGTTGGTATCTATATTGGCGGCGGCAAGATGATACATGCGCCCCGAACAGGTGATGTTGTAAAAATTTCCAGTGTTTCCAGCGTGCGTGGCGGTGCCGCATGGTATAGAAGATATTGGTAGGTTTTATATAATATACAGGATTTAAGAACGTGGATTTTGGCTGCGTAACAGCAGTTGGGGCGGTAGTTTTACCGCCCATTATTTATATTGCAAAACTGTTGCCTGTTTTTGAATTTTTTGGAAATTCGGGTAAAAACATTGAAAAAGGTAAAAAAATGTAGTATCCTAACTTTGAGTATGCGGGGGCGTATAACAAGATAACAGTATAATTAATAGGATGGGTGAGGATATGAAAAGACGTTTATTACAGACGCTCATCACAACGGTCGTGATGAGTTCTTTAGTTGTAACGCCTGTTCTGGCTACACCTCAAGACGATGTAGAATCGCTTGAACAAAAGAAAAGTCAGGCAGAAGCAGAAACACAGACGGGAGCAGAGACGCAGACAGCCTCTGAAACACAGACGGCCTCAGAAGCGGAAACAGGGACGCAGTCAGAGGCGTACGAACAGAAAAAGAGTGAGGCAGAAGCGCAGGCAGAGGCACAGGTAGAAGCGCTTGAACAGCAAAAGAGCGAAGCAGAAGCGCAGGCAAATAGTGTTAATAATGAGCTGGTTGGACTTCTTGTGGATTATGATGCATTACAGAAGGATATGGAGACACAGGAAAAGAGAATCGGTGAAGCGGAGATTGACCTTAAGGACGCGGAGGCAAAGGAGAAGCAACAGTATGAGGATATGAAGCTCCGTATTAAATATATGTATGAAGAGGGAGACGAGGGGCTATTATCTACGCTTGTTGACGTTAAGTCTTATTCGGAACTAGTGAGCAAGGCTGAGTACATACAGAAAGTACATGATTATGACCGCAAGATGCTTGATAAGTATGTAGAAACTAAGAACGAAGTTGCGGAGTTGAAAGATAATCTGGAAGAAGGTCAGGCAGAGATGCAGGCTTTGTCTGAAGAGATGGTTGTGCAAAAAGAGAATCTTGAGACTACGTTAACACAGATGAGGAGTCAGATTAAAGACTTTGATAGCCAGCTTGTGCAGGCGAAGGAAGCAGCGGCAGCAGAGCTGAGACGTATTGAGGAAGAACAACGGGCGGCAGAGGCTGCGGAAGCGGCCGCAAGAGAGCAGGCAGCAGCAGAGGCTGCGGAAGCGGCTGCAAGAGAGGAACAGGAAGCGGCAGAAGCTGAGCGCCGAGCGCAGGCAGAAGATAACGAGCAGTCTAATGATCAGTCTGTCTCAGATTCATCAGATACTTCCAATGGTGAAGGAGACGCTTCTGAATCGAAACCAACGGAATCATCAAGCAGTGATAATGATGATGAAAAGCATGATCAGGAACAGAATGATGACAGACAGGACGACGGAGATAAGCAAAGCAACGACACAAAACAGAATGATGAAAATAAACAAGATAGCGGTAATAAGCAGAAGGATGAAGATAAACAGGACAGCAATGATAAGCAGGATGATGCAGATTCAAAGCCGAGTAATGCTTCGTTAGGGCAGCAGATCGCGGATATGGGATGTAACTATATCGGGAATAAGTATGTATACGGCGGAAGCAGCCTGACTAATGGTATTGATTGCTCGGGATTTGTTCAGCAGATACATAGGAAATTCGGTATTTCTACACCTCGGACGTCAGGTGCGATCCGGCGAAGCGGTAAATCTGTAAGCTATGCGGACAGAAAGCCGGGAGATGTTATTTGTTACAGCGGTCATGTAGCTATTTATATAGGAAATAATAAGATTGTGCATGCATCTAACAGTGCACCGTATCCAAGAGGCGGTATCAAGATTTCATCACCAGCGAATTATCGTACCGTACTGGCTGTAAGGAGATACTGGTAGGTAAGATGATTATGGTTGTTTGTTGTTAATATGGATTAAAAAAGCAGGTCGTCGTCGGCCTGCTTTTATGTCAGAATTTTGTCAGGAGGTTTTGTCTAAAAAGGCTTGAAATCAATGAATGACTATGCTATCATAGTACTGTTACAATAAACACGCATACGTTTGCCCGAGATGGTGCTGGCTCTTGTTTAGACTAGTTTCAACGGCTTATACATATGCGGAAGTAAAAACCAATGGAGGGAAATAATATGAGTGTTATTTCAATGAAACAACTTTTAGAAGCAGGTGTTCATTTTGGACATCAGACAAGAAGATGGAATCCTAAGATGGCTCCGTACATTTACACAGAGAGAAATGGTATCTATATCATCGACC